>KQ959468.1 GCA_001552765.1 Bacteroidales bacterium KA00344 | reverse complement strand
CCTGTATGCTGGAGAATGGCAATGGCTTCCTTTTCATTGTCGGTCATCTTAGGAACGGCTGCCACCTCTCCATTTAGGAGTATCTCACGGCAGTAATCGGAAAACTTACGTCCCGTGCTTTCCGCCCTTGATTTGATACGCTTCTTCTCTTCACTGGTACATCTTACCTTGATGAACTCCGTTTTGTTCATCCGCTGTTCTTCTTTATCCTGTTGCTGCCATCGGGCAGCTTTTCCTTTATATCTGTTCATATAAGTTTTCTTGAAAGTTTATCATTGTAGATGATTTATTACCTTAATTCCTGAATGCTGACCGATGAGAACGGAGTGATTACGGTCTAATCTCCCCGACAGTCTGACGAGGGGAGCAAGAGCAGTTTGTGGGTACAAACTGACGTCTTGCAATATCAGCTAACGAAACGTTTACGCACAAGGCATTTTGCTGCTTGAAAGTGTATGCTGTGCATTCTACGTTTAACTGTGTTCGTGGTGTTCTCACCATTCAGTATGTTTGGCAAATATCTGTGGTCATATACCCTGAAAAGGGATGATGGCTTTAAGTGGAATAGTTGCTCTTTCTCAAGAAAGCCCTCACCCTTTTCCTGTGCCTCACAGCTTTCTCCACTTCTCTATGTCCTCACCATATTCCTCCAGATGCTGACGCACAATGTTCTCAACAAAGCTTGAAAGGTTGCTGCCCCTGTCGCCTAATCTACGCACAATGAAGTCGGCACGTTCCTGTGTTTCCCTGCTCAGATAGACCGCCTTGCGATTGTTTAACTTAGTCGGCACAAGATAGGCTTGCTTGTAGGCTTCGAATGTTTTCTTCCTCATTTTTGAGCTGATGCGCCTTTGAACGGTTGCATTCTCTGTATGCCGTGCAGGCTCAGAGTGCGCAGTATTCTCTGTGTCCTGCTTGTTTGGGTCTTGAGTAAGTCTGGCTCTCCTTGCACGAAGTTCAGCAATGATATGTTCAGACGGACTTTCAATTTGGTTTAGTCCTAAATATTGCTTGGCGGAATGGATGGTATTCTCCATTCCCCCATTACTGACTTTTTGCTTTTCCATGTTTTTATCTCATTTTATGTTTGACTTGTTTTGATTTCATGTTTTGATTTTGTTCTTTAACCGACATCCGTGTCCGTTCCTGCACTTTCTGCTGCTCCTGCTTACGCATACGGCTGACATGAAACTCGTTGAGGTCTTTGAAATCCTTGTAGTGTATGCTCATGTCCTCAACATGAAAACCTGCCCCTGCAAACTCCTGTACAGCTCTCCGCCCTGCATCGTCATTATCAAGGAAGGCACGGATATGGGTCAGATGTCGGTCGTTCAGACAGCGGACAGTCCTTGCCACATTGCTCACCGAGTTTAGCACAAGACAGACACTCGTTATTTCTTCTTTCATTGAAAGGAAAGAAAGGAAATCCACAAATCCCTCAAACACGCATACAGGCAGTGGCTTGTCTATTGCGTGTTCTGTCTGTTTGTCCGTAAATATCAGAGTAATATCCTTCGGAGCTATCGTTCCCTTGAACAAACCATTATCCCGAAGTTCATACCCTCCTGATTGATTGGCAAAGCCGATGGCTTGATAGCACCTGCCCCTTACCTCATAGCTGATACATTTGAGGAAAGGCTTTGCCTTCTCCAAATCAATGCAGCGTACCTTTGTAAGA
>KQ959467.1 GCA_001552765.1 Bacteroidales bacterium KA00344 | reverse complement strand
CTGAGAGACTCACTCCTTTTGGGGGATTATATTCAATCATGGAGCAATTTGACTCTACACATGTTTATTCTTTATTTTTGTTTGCACTTTTATAAACTTCTTGTTATTTTTGTGATAGATGCTCTTAACATTCTAATATTAGGGATTATATATATTTTTAACCTTGTAATCAATGACTATTTGCTGAACCTTATCTTTCCCATATAACTCTTGATAAATGAGAGTTGGATTATATCTGAAAAAACCTTCTTTATCGTAGGAATTATCATTCTTATTATAGTCCTTTCTTGTCAGAACAAACGACATACGTTGTGATCTTTGGGCATTTCGTCTTTCGGTAAAGAGGTAATTGGGCAAGCTCTGATCATAAGAAAATATCAAAAAATTGGGATTATTCTCGTTCTTTTCCCCATAGTATTTTTCATACCAAATTTCGACATTGCGAGGATCGGTATTAAAATGAAGTTTATCACCTTTTTGAATCCCAGAGAATAGATCTCTTTTGTTAAGATCATCCAAGATACTATTCTTCACATCATAAGAGCAAATGATTTGAGAAACAACATTTCTTATTTCCCAACTCTCACATCCTTCGCTCAGGACTCTGATTATAATTTTATAGCTTTTATCGTTAGCATTCACTAAAATTTGAGTATAACCCACATGTTGAGGGATAATGTAGTGAAATCCATCGCCTTTTCTTTCAATGGTTAAAACACTATTATCTTTCACTTGTATTTGTGATTCATCCAACTTTGATTTACCAATAATGTGCTCAATAGTTGTTACCTGTCCTATCGAATCAACAGAATATTGGACATCAAAAATATTACTCTCGGGTTCACTATCTTCGCTGCATGAAATTAACGATAATATAGCCAAGAATCCTGTAATTAATATACTTGTCAACGGAAGGTTTGCTCTTAATATTGAGCAAAGGTTCCTAATGATTAATATTTTATTCATTCGCATTGTTTTTTATTTAGTTTACCTTAATTCCGCAACACTATTATAAATT
>KQ959466.1:755-1044 GCA_001552765.1 Bacteroidales bacterium KA00344 | reverse complement strand
GGAAGGACTGGAGTGTGTGCAGGAAATCAAATCGTACAATGGCGAGGACGAATATAACCAGCGGTTCGACCAGCGATTAAAAATATTGGAAAAAGGACTTGTTGCTGGTGAACTCTTGACAGGTGCGTTTGTCAATATCTCTGCTGTATTGCTTAAATTGGGCATGCCTACCGTCATCGTTGTAGGCGCATGGATGCTTCAGCGTGGCGACGTGTCGGTGTTCGTCTATCTGGCGTTCCTCCTTGTCTCGGCAATGGTCTATAATCCTATTCTTGAAGTATGCAATCAC
>KQ959466.1:0-655 GCA_001552765.1 Bacteroidales bacterium KA00344 | reverse complement strand
GCTTCACAATGTTTCATTCACTGCCCGACAGGGCGAGATAACGGCACTCGTTGGTCCATCAGGTGGTGGCAAGAGTACCACCGCCAAACTCGCTGCACGTTTTTGGGACATCAATAGTGGTAAAATAACGCTGGGTGGACACGACATCTCTAACATAGAACCAGAGACGTTGCTTAAAAACTATGCCGTAGTGTTTCAAGACGTGATGCTTTTCAATGCCTCCGTTGCCGACAACATACGCATAGGAAAGCGCGATGCCACCGATGAGCAAGTGCGCCGTGTGGCACGATTGGCACAGTGCGATGACTTCATCCGTCGTATGCCACAAGGCTACGACACAGTGATTGGCGAAAATGGAGAAACCCTTTCGGGTGGGGAGCGGCAGCGTATCTCCATAGCCCGTGCGCTCTTAAAAGATGCTCCTGTGATACTCTTAGACGAAGCAACCGCCAGCCTTGATGCCGAGAACGAGACAAAGATTCAGGCTGGTATCTCCGAACTGGTGCGCAACAAGACCGTCATTATCATTGCGCACCGCATGCGCACCGTATTGGGTGCCGACCACATCATTGTACTCTCGGGCGGAACGGTCATGGAACAGGGTACACCCGATGAACTAATGGCACACAATGGGACTTTTGCACAAATGGTAAGA
>KQ959465.1:769-1597 GCA_001552765.1 Bacteroidales bacterium KA00344 | reverse complement strand
AGGGAACGATAGCTCCGAAGGACATTACTCCTATATTCACCGACAAGATAATAAACCAAATACAGCCAACTTGCTTGTTTGAGGGATTTATGGATTTTCTTTCTTTTCTTTCAATGAAAGAAGAAGTAACAAATGCCTGTATTGTGCTAAACTCCGTGAGCAATACCGCCAAAGCAATTCGGTATATGAATGCGCAGGGAATATCTTTCATTCGTACCTTTCTTGATAATGACGATGCAGGGCGGAGAGCTGTACAGGAGTTTGCAGGGGCAGGTTTTCATGTTGAGGACATGAGCATACACTACAAGGATTTCAAAGACCTCAACGAGTTTCATGTCAGCCGTATGCGTAAGCAGGAGCAGCAGAAAGTGCAGGAACGGACACGGATGTCGGTTAAAGAACAAAATCAAAACATGAAATCAAAACAAGTCAAACATAAAATGAGATAATAATATGGACAAGAAAAAAGTCAGTAACGAGGGGATGGAGAATATCATCCACTCCACCAAGCAATATTTAGGACTCAACCAAATTGAAGGTCCGTCTGAACATCTTATAGCCGAACTTCGGGCAAGGAGAGCCAGACTTACTCAAGACCCAAACAAGCAGGACACAGAGAACACTACGCACTCTGAACCTGCGCAGCATACAGAGAACGCAACCGTTCAAAGACGCATCAGTGCCAAGATGAGAAAGGAAACGCTTGAAGCCTACAAGCAAGCCTACCTTGTTCCGACAAAACTGAGCAACCGAAAGGCTGTCTATCTGAGCCGAGAAACGCAGGAGCATGCCGACTTCATCGTGCGCAGGTTAGGCGACAGGGGCAGC
>KQ959465.1:0-669 GCA_001552765.1 Bacteroidales bacterium KA00344 | reverse complement strand
AAAGGGGGCGAGGACTTTTGGGAAAAGGGGCTATTATTCCACTCAAAACCATCAACCTTTTTTTAGAGAACATAACAAAAGACATTTGTCAAACATACTGAATGATGGGAACACCACGAACGCAGTTAAACACAGAATGCACGGCATTCACTTTTCAACTACAAAACGCCTTGTGCGTAAACGTCTCGTTAGCTGATATTGCAAGACGTCAGTTTGTACCCACAAACTGCTCTTGCTCCCCTCGTCAGACTGTCGGGGAGATTAGACCGTAATCACTCCGTTCTCATCGGTCAGTGTTCGGGAATTAAGTAACAACGAATCATCTGCAATGATTAACTTTCAAAGAAACTTATATGAAAAGATACAAAGGAAAAGCTGCCCGATGGCAGCAACTGGATAAAGAAGAACAGCGGATGAACAAAACGGAGTTCATCAAGATAAGATGTACCAGTGAAGAGAAGAAACGTATCAAATCAAGGGCGGAAAGCACGGGACGGAAATTCTCCGATTATTGTCGGGAAATACTCCTTAACGGAGAAGTAACAGCCGTTCCCAAGATGACAGACAATGAGAGAGAAGCCATTGCCATTCTCCAACATACAGGAAGGTTCTATGGGCAGATTTCCAATCTCATCAAGCTCAAGGACGAGGATTGGCTACATATCACCA
>KQ959464.1:2412-2616 GCA_001552765.1 Bacteroidales bacterium KA00344 | reverse complement strand
CGTGTTGTATCTGAACTCATAATAAGAGGAAAGATAAGCTTCTATCTCACCGTTTTTGGAGGAAGTCTCCCTTTGCTTGGGCGTATTATTTTCGCCCACTGAATTGCCTTTATCTGCATTCTTCTTCATTATATGCTTGGTTTGGTTTCCGAGAGTGAAGTTATGAAGAGAACTGGAAAGTTCCAAGCATTCGGAGAGTGCTTG
>KQ959464.1:1390-2312 GCA_001552765.1 Bacteroidales bacterium KA00344 | reverse complement strand
GGAGAGTGCTTGCATAATGTTGCGTTCATTCGCAATAAAGTTCGCACGGATTTTTGAGGAGACAGGAAAAGAAATAACTGATTTAAGCCCGAATTAAATCAAAACAGGGGATAAAATAGCAAGGAAAGATAGAGGTAGAAGTATACCCCTTTGCACATGTTTGCAGTATTCTACACCGATATTACAAACGATAGAATCAGCACAGAAATAGGGTAGCGTTTGTCCACACCAAGAGTGTCACAAGCTGCCACTTGGGCGAAAAACGATTGAATAGGAGATACAGCACCATATCTTTGTACCCAACGGACGGTGAAAGAAAAAAAATAGGGTAAGAAGGTGCAAACGGCTGCTGATAAAATGCATTGTCTTTTTCCTTGAAGTTCCCGATATTTCCCTGCTGTTCCCTGCTGCTTTGAAGTATGATAAACTCATCATACTTTTGCAGACATAAACGTGCGATGATACGCAAAACAGGCAAAGGTATTGTCAATACCAATAAGACAGAATTACAAACAAAACAACAATAGAATTATGGGATATTTTATCATTACGGATTCAAATTGGACAAGGCTCAGAAATGAGATACTTAGCCTTGCTGAGACCTGCCATAAGGCATTTGGAGAACAAAGCAAGCATACCGATTGGCTGCACAACGGTGATGTGTGCAGGCTGCTTAATATCAGCAAGCGCACCTTGCAGCACTATCGGGATACAGGTGTGTTGCCCTTTGCCCAAATCGGGCATAAGTGCTATTACAAGCGTGAGGACGTGGAGCAGTTACTCCAAACCAAAACGGAGAAAGCTGAAACGGGAAAAACTAAAATCAACAAATAGACACGAAGATTATGGAACAGGTAAGAGATTTGAACATGGAAGCGGATGATATGCAGGTGGTGCTGTCCGCACTTGAAGGAGTGAACAG
>KQ959464.1:0-1290 GCA_001552765.1 Bacteroidales bacterium KA00344 | reverse complement strand
TGGCGGTGAGCATTTCCTGACAGGCAAGGATGTATGCGAGCAGCTGTATATCAGTCCCCGTACCTTGCAGGACTATCGGGACAGGAAGATTATTCCCTACACGCAGTTCGCGGGGAAGATACTCTATAAGGTGTCGGACTTGGAGAAGATGCTGGAAGAGAATTATTATTTTAAGCCCATTTGAGTTTAGTATCATAATTCGATTTTAAAATACCTATTAATAAGTATTGCATGTATAGGATTATTCCTATACCTTTGCATCCAAAATCGAATTAATGATAAAAATATCACACTGCCGCATAAAGGCAATTATAAAAGGAACGTACTGTCTAACAAAGACGGTACGTTTTTTTTTACGAACAAAATCAAATAACGTCCGTTAATAAAATAGCAATGAAAATATTAAAAGAAGATGTACGAAGTAGAATTGTCATAGCTGCCCGAAGAGAATTTATTAATAATGGCTTTAGAAAAACGTCGATGCGAACAATTTCTGCAAAATCAGGAGTTGTCTTAGGCAATATATATAATTATTTTAAAACAAAAGATGATATTTTTTATGCAGTTCTTAGACCTTTACTTGCTGTCTTGGATGAAAGAATGTCCTCCTATCACATAGAACATAACAAAATAGACCAACTTGATTTCTCTATGCAAGGTCAAAAGGATTTACTAAGAGAAACGCTTAAAATAATTTTCTTGTATAAAGAAGAATTAAAGTTATTGCTCTTTGAATCAAAAGGTACTTCTTTGGAGGCTTTCCGTGAAAATTTTATCGAAAAACAAATTGCAATAAGTAAAGAATATATTGACCAAATGCAAAAAGTCTATCCACAAATACAAACAAATGTTTCATCCCTATTCTTTCGGCTTTCCTCTTCCACATGGGTAACAATCATCGGAGAGATTGTATCAAGTGCAGAAATCCGCAAAGAAGAGGCAAAACAGGCTTTGTCTGAATATATACGTTATAATACGGCGGGATGGCGCGAACTCATTAACCAATAAGTTACTATGTTTGCAAAGGCTAACACACGGAGACAAGTCGGATGCCGCTCTTCGGAGGCTTCGCGCCTCCGGCCGCATGGCAAACCACCGCGGTGTTTTTCATAGTCTGCAAGGAAAAAGTTGGTACGATAATAATTGGATTGTATATTTGTAGTGCAAACGACAAATGACAAACAATTAGAACCGTACCGATATGCAAAGAAACAAAATTTCTTTCAAAGGACAAAAGATTTACATCGGAATTGATGTGCATGTGTAACAGCCCTCAAAAGTTTACACAAA
>KQ959463.1:1110-2114 GCA_001552765.1 Bacteroidales bacterium KA00344 | reverse complement strand
GTGTTGAAAACTTGAGTTTTTCACTTCCAACCTGGAGCATAAAGTACCGAAGCGTTCTCGTATATTCATTTTTCCTTGTTTTGGACTACAAATATAGCAAAAGACAGAGAATTTATCCCTGCTTTTATGCTTAATCTTTTAAAAATCACATTGATAATCAGATAATTATTTTGATAATTGCCAATTTGGAACACTACCATTGTTTATTCGTATATTAGTCGATCAGGAAGAACCATACAATTCTTTTTCCAACGAAACCACATTTTCTTCTTATCAATCTTTATTGCAATGTAATCTCCCCTTACATCTATAATATGGCGTATCATTTCCTTTTTTATTTTTATTTTTATTTTTTCTTTTCCATGATACACTATATCGTTAACCTTTAATAAGATATCTAAAGATAAAAGATATTCTTTCATTGACAGTATGGAATAGGGCGCATTAGTGCTTAATTTTTTCCATTGTTCGCCAACTCTTACAAGAACTTTATCATCGTGCAACAACTTGCAAAAGAAAACATAAATCATTACGTTTGGATAGTATGAAACTACATCGCCTTTTGCTATTCTCGAACATGTTGGCTCATTACCCTCTCTTGATTTCAAACTATCAAAATAAGTCCCATCTAAATTATAAAACGTGTATACACTATCAGAGGATACATATTGTCCATTATGTAAATATAGAATGGCAACAAATTCCTCATCTCCCTTGATAAACAAGGGAGATGATAGGAATAGACAAAGAATAAGTAAGAATTGTCTCATTTTTGTATTCGTTTTCCAATAACAATAACCTCTGGCAGAGCATTTTTATACTCTATCATTTTTAGATTAGGACTAAATCCTTGTAAATGAAGATGATTTGAATTAATACTTTTTATGCCTCGCTCCTTTGCAGAAGAAGTATGAGGTAACAACTTTCCATTATATCTCTCCGAAATCATATCTTTCCAACCGAATTTATATAATCATAGAGTCAACCAGCAAGTGCAAAATTAG
>KQ959463.1:0-1010 GCA_001552765.1 Bacteroidales bacterium KA00344 | reverse complement strand
GCAAAATTAGTCAATCCTTTAATAAAACTCGTGTTTGGTGTTGAAAACTTGAGTTTCCACTTCCAATCTATAGCATAAAGTGCCGAATCGTTCTCGTATATTCATTTTTCATTGTTTTCGACTACAAATATAGCAAAAGGCAGAGAATACTTCCCCGCCTTTACGCCTAATCTTTTAAAAATCATATTGATAATCAGATGATTATTACAATAACTCCCGATCTGAAGCATTACCGCCTGATTCTTTTATTTCTTTATTTATTTTAGATGTAAGATCTATAACTTGCAAAACCTTAATCCTTGATTTATTATAAAAAAAACGACCCTCCACTACATTTCATTATAAACAAATTCAGACAAATACCAATGACCATTGATTTTAGAGAAAGCCAGTATGTAGAAACAACTACTTTGAGGTATATAGATTTTTTCCGTTGCACTATCTTCTGAATCTAATTTATATGATACTGTATACATCGAATTATTTATTGCTTTGTTGGCACTATTTAAATAATATATTAAATCACCTTTTCCCCAAGAAAAATTTGTTATAGAATCAGTTTCGTCTTCTATTGAAGATTCTTCGTAGTCTGAATTAAATCCTGTAACCTCTTGAGCGATTCTTTGTATCTGAAACACAGAATCTCTATGAAATTGAGTGATAAAGTCCGAAAATGATTCATTTGTCAGTTTTTTTGTAGTGTTAAAATCCTTATTTTTTTTCGTGATATTCTTTTTCTCATCACATTTAAAATAAGTACAACATGACAAAAGACACATTATAATGAATATATATATATAGTTCTTCATTTTTGTAGTATTATAATCTTATAGGGTGGAAAATCCCCCTACGTAGAGTCAACCAGCAAGTGCAAAATTAGTCAATCATTTTATAAAACTCTTGTTTGGTGTTGAAAACTTGAGTTTTTCACATTCAATCTGGAGTATAAAGTGGCGAAGCATTCTCGTATATTCATTTTTTATTGCTGTCCGGTAAAACTTAAAAGAGCA
>KQ959462.1:127643-128013 GCA_001552765.1 Bacteroidales bacterium KA00344 | reverse complement strand
TTTTGTGTAAACTTTTGAGGGCTGTTACATCTACACTTTAATTTATATTCTTCGTTCTTCATTTTATAAAATATTCTTACCGTTTTTTGAACATTATTTTCGAGTCATCCAGCGCAAAAAGGGCTATGTTTTTTCGTCAAAATAGGGCAGAGCAATCCCAAAAATCGCAAGGCTGCTGCGATTGAGGCCTTCTCATAGCATGGTTAGGCCTTATCGGCAGCGCGGAAGAACCTCAATCACACTGCAGTTAGAGCCTTGTCGTCATGCCGTTAGATACTTAATCGCAGGCGGAAAAATAGGAAAACAAAGGCTGATTTTTCAAAACCACTGACAATCAAGTGTTTACAAACTATCGCAATTTTTGCGTATT
>KQ959462.1:126990-127543 GCA_001552765.1 Bacteroidales bacterium KA00344 | reverse complement strand
ACTTATTTTTAAATAAACGAATTTGAGAGGCCTGTTTGTTCAAATAATTGACAGTTTCTGATTTTTCAAAACCTGCGTTCCGGATTAAGCAGGATTCTTCAAGATAACTCCAAAAGTGTGTGAACATGCTTTCTCTACTCTGAAGCGAACACACACCTCCGAACGTCCCTAGGTTATGCTTGGTTATTACCTCCGGAAATGAATATATGGACATTTGTTGTATCAATGGATTAGTCTCGACAACAAAATAAACCTATATACTTTTACTACTGCGCCCCGTTACGGCAAGTGTGCCACACCTCTAAAAACATTTTTAGGTCCTTCTCTTAAAAAATATCAATAAAAATTTGGAGGGGAAAAATATTCATTGTATCTTTGCACCCGCAATCCGAGATAATCGGGCGTTTAGCTCAGCTGGTTTAGAGCATCTGCCTTACAAGCAGAGGGTCGGCGGTTCGAATCCGTCAACGCCCACTTAGGGGTGTTTCCCTGTGGTCTTTCGGGGCTGCGGGGAATTTTTAAAGGGCGTTTAGCTCAGCTGGTTTAGAGCATC
>KQ959462.1:99278-126890 GCA_001552765.1 Bacteroidales bacterium KA00344 | reverse complement strand
GGTCGGCGGTTCGAATCCGTCAACGCCCACCAAAGAGATCTTGCAGCCGTGGAGGTTGTGAGATTTTTTTCTTTTTGAGAGGACAAATGTTGCAGATCGCAGCAGCAAATATAATTAACTAATATTTACCAAATATTTCAACAGACATTGCACCCCGTGTGAATTAAAATTCGTATTTTTGCAAAACAGATAATACGTATTAAAATATGAATTTAGATTTTTTGACAGCCATCTCGCCAATTGATGGACGTTATAGAAGCAAAACGGCATCCTTGGCCGGTTATTTTTCCGAATTTGCACTCATTAAATATCGTATACGCGTAGAGATAGAATATTTCATTACGCTGTGTGAGATTCCGTTGCCACAACTGTCAAAATTCGACCACAACCTTTTCGAGTCCCTCCGCAACATCTATCGCAACTTCGACGAGGAGGAGGCGCAGCGTGTGAAGGACATTGAGAAGGTGACCAATCACGACGTAAAGGCTGTGGAATACTTCATCAAGGAGGAGTTTGATAAGATAGGCGGACTCGATGCATACAAGGAATTCATCCATTTTGGTCTCACCTCGCAGGATATCAACAACACGAGTGTTCCTTTGTCTATCAAGGAAGCCCTCGCAGAGGTGTTCTATCCGCAAGTGGAGGAACTCATTGCTCAGTTGCAACAATATGCTGAGGAGTGGAAAGATGTGCCTATGCTGGCTAAGACCCATGGGCAGCCTGCATCTCCAACCCGATTGGGTAAGGAAGTCATGGTTTATGTGTATCGTCTGACCGAACAGCTTTCTGAATTGAAGAAGGTGAAGATTAGCGCCAAGTTTGGTGGTGCTACCGGTAACTTTAATGCCCATCACGTTGCCTATCCGGAGATAGATTGGCAGTCATTTGCCAATCGGTTTGTAGCGGAGAAATTGGGATTGGAACGTGAGCAGTGGACCACACAGATCAGCAATTACGACAATCTGGGTGCCATATTCGACGGTATCCGTCGTATCAATACAATCATTATAGACCTCGACCGCGACTTCTGGATGTATATCTCTATGGACTATTTCAAACAGAAGATCAAGGCAGGAGAGGTGGGGTCGAGTGCCATGCCGCACAAGGTAAATCCAATTGATTATGAGAATAGTGAAGGTAATCTCGGCATTTCGAATGCTATATTGCAGTTCTTGGCGAGCAAGCTGCCTGTGAGCCGTCTACAACGTGATCTTACCGACTCCACCGTGCTGCGTAATGTTGGTGTGCCAATGGGGCATAGCATCATAGCTATTCAGAGTACTCTGAAGGGACTTAGGAAGTTGATTCTCCATCAGGAGAAGTTGGAGGAGGATCTTGAAAACACGTGGGCGGTCGTAGCTGAGGCTATCCAGACTATATTGCGTCGGGAAGGCTATCCGCACCCGTATGAAGCACTGAAAGCCCTGACCCGTACCAATCAAAAAATGACAGAACAGACAATTCATGAATTCATACAAACATTAAACGTCAGTGATGATGTGAAAGCCGAATTGATGGCCATCACGCCACACAACTACACGGGAGTCTAATGAAACGATGGTGATGTCATTGTGAAATAGACATAATTGAGAAGCAGCCAAATAAATACAAATTTATTATAAACAAATAAATACAATTTTTATATTATAACATTATCATTTATTTTAATCATTCAGTTTATCATTTAATTTATTAACCCTGGCCGAGAGGCTAAAAAAAGAGAAAATATGTCAGAAGAATTAGATAAGATTCAGGAGCCGACACAGGAGCAGAATCATAATAATGAAGAAGGCCGTGAAGGCTATGGTCGTACTTCAGATTATCAGAACGACTACCGTGGAGAAAATGTAAGGTCACAGCGTCCGCGCATCCATACGCAGCGTGCTTATAGTACTAATAGAAGCAGTAATCAGGAAGAGGGCGGATTCCGTCCTGAAGGTTTTGGCACCAGCCTCCAAAGTGAAGGCGACGACCAAGACCGCACATCATATAACAACAATTATCAGTCACGTGGCTACGGCCAGCGCCAAGGCGGTTACCGTCCTCGTTACAACAATCAGAAGGGCGGTTATCAGTCTCGTCCGGGTGGCTATCGTCCCCGTTATAACAACAATAATCAAGAGGGCGGCTATCAGCCTCGTCCGGGTGGTTATCGTCCCCGTTATAACAACAATAATCAAGAGGGCGGCTATCAGCCTCGTCCGGGTGGTTATCGTCCCCGCTATAATAACAATAATCAGGAGGGCGACTATCAGCCTCGTCCGGGTGGTTATCGCCCCCGTTATAATAACAATAATCAGGAGGGTGGCTATCAACCTCGTCCGGGCGGTTATCGTCCCCGTTATAATAACAATAATCAGGAGGGCGGTTATCAACCGCGTGGCTACGGACGTTCGGGTGGTTATCAACCGCGCGGTTACGGTCGGCAGGACTATGATCCCAATGCCAAATATAACATGAAGAAGCGCATCGAATACCAGGAAGAAAACATTGATCCGAATGAGCCGCTGCGTTTGAATAAATTTTTGGCCAATGCCGGTATATGCTCTCGCCGTGAGGCCGACGAGTACATTCAGTCCGGCGTGGTTAGTGTAAATGGGGAGGTGGTTACCGAATTGGGTACCAAGGTGTTGCGCAGTGATGAGGTGAAGTTCCATGATCAGGTTGTAACGCTGGAAAAGAAAGTGTACGTGCTGTTGAATAAGCCCAAAGGATTTGTTACGACAAGCGACGATCCACAACAGCGCAAGACCGTGATGGACCTTGTGAAAGATGCCTGTCCGGAGCGCATCTATCCCGTAGGACGTCTCGATCGAAATACCACTGGCGTGCTGCTATTGACCAACGATGGCGACATGGCAAGCAAGCTGACCCATCCTAAATTTCTGAAGAAGAAGGTATATCACGTATTCCTTGACAAGAATGTTGCCATTGAAGACCTGCAGAAGATAGCAGAGGGCATCGAGTTGGAGGATGGCGAAATTCACGCAGATGCCGTTGAATATGCTGATGAGCATGACAAGTCGCAGGTAGGCATCGAGATTCACAGTGGTAAAAATCGCATTGTGCGCCGTATCTTCGAAGCTTTAGGCTATCGTGTTACACGTCTCGACCGTGTGCTTTTTGCCGGACTTACGAAGAAGAATCTCCGTCGGGGCGATTGGCGATTCCTCACAGAGCGAGAGGTGGAGATGCTTAGAAGTGGAATGTACGAATAAAGAACAGTAGGAAGATAGGGAAATTGTGGGAGCTTGATGGTGTTCTATACCATTATTATAGACTTCTATAAATCCTACCCAATGCCCCTATCTTCTATCAAAATATCATATCATCATGAAAAGAACAAAAGTTATCGATGCACTGCGCATCACCGACTTTGGACAGGACATCACGGTTAAGGGATGGGTGCGCTCGCATCGAAGCAGCAAAGCAGTAGACTTCATTGCTTTGAACGACGGCTCTACCATCAAGAACATACAGATTGTGGTAGACCCAACATCCGTTGCCGCTGAAGAATTGAAGCACATCACTACGGGGGCGTGCATCCGTGCCACAGGTACGCTGGTGGAAAGCCAGGGTAAGGGGCAGACTTGTGAGGTGCAGGCAAAGGAAATTGAAATTTACGGACTGTGTCCCAGCGACTATCCCATGCAAAAAAAAGGACAGAGTTTTGAGTATATGCGCCAATACGGTCACCTGCGTCTGCGCACCAACACTTTCGGTGCCGTGTTCCGCATTCGCCACCACATGGCCATCGCTATACATAAATATTTCCACGATCACGGCTTCTACTATTTCCATTCTCCACTCATCACAGCCAGCGATGCAGAGGGAGCCGGAGAGATGTTTCAGGTAACCACGCTCGATCTCGACCGTGTGGCCAAGAGCGGAAAAGTGGAATACGACAAGGACTTCTTTGGCAAGAAGACCAGCCTCACCGTAAGCGGACAACTCGAAGGCGAACTTGGTGCAACGGCTCTGGGCGCTATTTATACCTTTGGTCCTACCTTCCGTGCCGAGAACAGCAACACGCCTCGCCATTTGGCCGAGTTTTGGATGATTGAGCCGGAAGTGGCTTTCATGGACCAGGCAGAACTGATGGATTTGGAAGAAGATTTCATCAAATATTGTGTGCGATGGGCACTCGACAACTGTCGGGATGACCTCGAATTCCTCAATAAGATGATAGATAAGAATCTGATTCAGACACTGGAGTCTGTTGTGCGGGAGGACTTTGTCCGTCTGACTTACACTGAGGGAATTGACATTCTGCAGAAGGCGGTCGACAATGGTCATAAGTTTGAATTCCCCATCACGGGTTGGGGCATGGACCTGAGCAGCGAACACGAGCGTTACCTCGTGGAGCACCACTTCAAGCGTCCGGTGATCATGACCAACTATCCTGCGGAAATCAAGGCGTTCTACATGAAGCGTAACGAAGACGAAAAGACCATGCAGGGTACAGATGTTCTCTTCCCGCGCATTGGCGAGATTATCGGCGGCTCTGTCCGTGAGGAAAATCTCGACAAGCTCGTAAAAGAAATCAAAGCTCGCGGTATGGATGAGAGCAATTACGAATGGTATCTCGACACCCGCAAGTACGGCTCGTGTCCTCACGCCGGATTTGGATTGGGCTTCGAACGTCTCATCCTTTTCGTTACCGGTATGCAAAACATTCGCGACGTCATCCCGTTTGCACGCACACCGAAGAACGCAGAGTTTTAGTAATTCATAATTCACAATTCATAATTCATAATTTGGCTGCGCCGTGTAAAGCTGAAATTGTTAATGCAAATTTAATGCATAGGTAAATATTGCAACGCGCAGCCAAATTATGAATTATGAATTGTGAATTATGAATTTCAAAACGTTTATATGTAAAATTAGATTACTGTTTTTCGGCAATTATTTTCTGTGCTTTTAGCGCAAAAAGAGCTATGTTTCGGTCGTTGAAACTTGCTCACGAAACGTAAAAACAGTAGTTTTTTCCTTTTTGTATTTTAGCATACGCATGGCGGAGCCTTAATCGCGGTATGGTTAAGCCTTAACGATCATGCGACTAAAGCTCATTCGCACTGCGACTAAGCCCTTTTCACATTGCCGTTAGATACTCAACCGTGAATGACCAAATGATGCACATAAAGCCGTTGTTTTGGAAATCTCTGATTATCAACGGATTGCGATTTTCGTAAATTTTGCGATATTTCAGACGAAAGCAAAGTCGTTTTGAAATACGCGAAACCTACGAGGGTGTTTGTAAAGAAAAATAGGGTTATCCAAACTGTTCGGTTTCATCGGAAAGCAATTATTGCAGCCAACCTGAGCTTCATATATGAAAACCGCCGTTAAATTGCATTAAACTACCTAATAAATTCGTGAAAGACAATCCGTATGTGCGAAAATATTGCTATATTTGCACGCAATAAATTTTTAAACCAGCATTTTATGTCATCATTTGTTGCAGACAGAATTGTGATGGACGGTCTGACTTTCGACGACGTCCTGCTTATTCCTGCTTATTCTGAAGTTTTGCCCAAAGAGGTTGTGTTGAAATCGAGATTCTCTCGCCATATCGAGCTGAACGTACCTTTCGTAACTGCGGCTATGGATACCGTAACCGAGTCGTCGATGGCCATCGCCATTGCTCGTGAAGGTGGTATAGGAGTGATTCACAAAAACATGACGATAGAGGAGCAGGCCCGTCAGGTAGCCATCGTGAAGCGTGCCGAGAACGGTATGATTTACGACCCGGTGACCATTCAGCGTGGCCGCACTGTCCGCGACGCACTGCAGATGATGCACGACTATCATATCGGAGGTATTCCTGTAGTGGACGAGGATAATTGCCTTGTTGGAATCGTTACCAATCGCGACCTTCGTTTTGAGCGCCGACTGGACAAGACGGTGGACGAGGTGATGACGTCGGAAAATTTGGTGACAACCCATCAGCAGACCGACCTGACTGCTGCTGCCCAGATATTGCAGGAACATAAAATTGAAAAGCTGCCGGTCGTAGATGCTGACAACCGACTGATCGGTTTGATTACCTACAAGGATATTACCAAAGCCAAAGACAAACCTATGGCCTGCAAGGATGAGAAGGGTCGTTTGCGCGTGGCTGCCGGTGTGGGCGTCACTACAGATACGCTCGACCGTGCACAGGCATTGGTTAATGCCGGCGTCGATGCTATTGTCATCGATACGGCTCACGGTCATTCAAAGGGTGTTGTGGAGAAACTGCACGATGTGAAGGCAGCTTTCCCCAATGTAGATGTAGTGGTGGGCAATATCGCTACCGGCGAGGCTGCCAGATATTTGGTAGACAACGGTGCCGATGCCGTGAAAGTGGGCATAGGGCCGGGCTCTATATGCACCACGCGTATTGTGGCCGGCGTGGGAATGCCCCAGCTGAGTGCTGTTTATGATGTGTTCTCCGCGCTGAAAGGTACCGATGTGCCACTCATTGCCGATGGCGGATTGCGCTATTCGGGCGATATTGTTAAGGCCTTGGCTGCCGGTGGCAGTTGTGTGATGGTAGGCTCGCTTGTTGCCGGAACAGAGGAATCTCCGGGCGAGACGATTATCTATAACGGCCGTAAGTTCAAGAGCTACCGAGGCATGGGTTCTTTGGAGGCTATGGGACAGAAAAACGGGTCGAGGGATCGTTATTTCCAAGGCGATACGAGCGACGTGAAGAAACTGGTGCCGGAAGGAATTGCCGGTCGTGTGCCTTACAAGGGAACAGTTCAGGAGGTAATCTATCAGTTGGTTGGTGGTTTGCGATCCGGAATGGGGTATTGCGGAGCTAAGAACATAGAACTTCTACATGATGCCAAATTTGCCCGTATCACCAATGCCGGTGTGCAGGAAAACCATCCGCACGACATCACGATTACGAGTGAAGCTCCGAACTATTCGAGACACGAATAGAAAACGCCATACGAGTGAGGAGAAACTGCATTTCCGTGCAGCATCTTCCTTGCTCGCATACATTTATTAATACGTACAAACTTGACATGAAAGCAAAATTGTTGTTGGGTGCCATGTTGCTGTGTGGCTCCTTGTCTTTTGCCCAGAATGCAGATCCGGTGGTGATGACCATCAACGGAAATCCTGTGCTACGTTCAGAGTTTGAGTACTCCTATAACAAGAACAATGCTGAGGGTGTGATCGACAAGAAGAGCGTGGATGAATATGTAGACCTTTTCATCAACTATAAGCTCAAGGTGGAAGCTGCCAAAGAGGCCAGGCTCGACACCCTGATGTCGTTTCAGCAGGAGTTTGCAGGCTATCGTGACCAGCAAATCCGTCCTGCAATGATAACCGACGAGGATGTGGAGCGTGAGGCAAAGCGCATCTACACCCAAGCCCAACAGCAGGTAGACAACAACGGGGGAATGGTGAAGGTGGCCCATATTCTCATTGTCATGAAACAGCAGGCTACGGCCGATGAAAACAGACAGGCCAAGCTCAGGATAGACTCTATCTATAACGCCTTGAAAAACGGAGCCGATTTTGCGACATTGGCCAAACAGGTGTCGCAGGACCCGGTTTCGGCAAGCAAGGGTGGGGAGTTGCCCTTGATTGTCAAGGGACAGACACTGAGAGAGTTTGAGGAGCAGGCGTGGAACTTGAAAGACGGTGAAATGAGTAAGCCGTTTACCACTGCTGCAGGATGGCACATCGTGCTGAAGAAAGGACATCAGAACTTTTATAGTTACGACAGTCAGCGAGAAGCTATCTTAAAATATATAGACCAGCGCGGACTGCGCGAGCAGATCATCAACGAAAAGCTCGACACTTTGTCCAAGCAGAAGGCAATGACGCCTGCAGCATTGCTCAAAGCCAAAAGGACGGAAATGGAAGAGAAGGATCCCAGCCTGAAGTACTTGATTCAGGAATATCATGACGGTTTGCTGCTTTACGAAATAAGCAACCGCACGGTTTGGGAGAAGGCGCAGAAAGACGAGGCGGCACTGGAAGCCTTCTTCAAAAAACACAAGAAAAACTATAGATGGGAAGAGCCTCGCTTTAAGGGTATAGCCTATTACACGCGAGAAGAATCGGACATCAAGGCGGTGAAAAAGACGGTGAAGAGAATAGCGTTTGATGCTTGGGCAGAACAACTCCGCAAGACCTTCAATGCTGACTCGGTGCTCCGGATCCGTGTGGAGAAGGGCATCTTTAAGAAAGGCGACAATGCATTGGTAGACCGAAAGATATTTAAGACAGACACAACAGTGACACCCATGAAAGACTATCCGTATATGGCTGTGTATGGCAAGAAGCTGAAGGCACCGAAGGAAATGGCCGATGTCAGGGCGTTGGTGGTGACTGATTATCAAGAATATTTGGAAAAACAATGGGTGGATGCGCTTCGCAAAAAATATGAAGTGACGATTGATGAAAATGTGCTCAAGACGGTAAATAAGCATTAAGACAATAAAATATGAAAATAAGACATATCGCAATAGCTGCAGTAATAGTGCTGCCGATTGGAGTAATGGCTATGGTAAGTGCCGGTGTGGCGGGACGCTTGCACGGGCAGTTGTCTAAAGACACTGTTACGACCGAGGATTCCGCTAAGGTGGTGGAAGTAGAAATTCCTGAAGGTAGCATCATAGACGAGGTAGTTTGGGTTGTCGGCGATGAGCCTATATTGCGCTCCGATATTGAGATGATGCGCGTGCAGGGCATGGCTGAAGGCGTGCATTGGGGAGGAAATCCTGATTGCACGATTCCGGAACAACTGGCGGTGCAGAAACTGTTTCTTCACCAAGCAGCCATAGACTCTATAGAGGTTGCCGAGTCGGATATTGCGCAAGGGGTGGACCAGCAAATCAAAAGATGGATAGAGGCTGCCGGAGGACAGGAAAAGCTGGAGGAGTATCGAAAGCAGAGCATTAATGAAATACGTGCTTCGCTACACGATGACTTTAAGAACCAACAGCTTATCCAAAAGATGAGGCATAAGCTGGCAGAAAATATCAAGGTGTCTCCGGCCGACGTGCGTTCTTATTTCCGGACTTTGCCAGAGGACAGCATACCGTTTGTTCCGACGGAAGTGGAAGTACAGATCATAGCACGTGAGCCGAAAATAAAACAGGAAGAAATTAACAGGGTGAAAGGTCTGTTGAGAGAATACACCGAACGCGTGACTAATGGGGAAACCACGTTTGCCACATTGGCTCGCCTGTATTCTGAGGATCCGGGCTCTGCACGTTTGGGAGGCGAGATGGATTATATTGGTCGGGGACTGCTCGATCCTGCATTTGCCAATGTAGCTTTCAACCTAACCGATCCCAAGAAGATTTCAAAAATTGTAGAGACAGAGTTTGGATACCATATTATACAGTTGATAGACAAGCGTGGGGATAAGATAAAATGTCGTCATATTTTGCTGAAGCCGAAGGTTTCTCCAAGTGAAATCAGTGCGGCATCCAATCAACTCGACTCCATAAGAACAGAGATTGACAAGGGGACATTCACTTTTGAAGAGGGTGCGGCGTTCTTATCGGATGACAAGGACACCCGGAATAATCGTGGTTTGATGTCTAATTCTACGGCCGACGGCATGACCTCCCGATTCCAGATGAGAGAACTGCCGACGGAGATTGCCCGCGTGGTGGACACGATGAAGGTGGGAAACATCTCGCAACCGTTTCAAATGGTGAATAGCAAAGGTAAGACGGTGGTTGTGATAGCTAAGCTGAAGAATCGCATTGAAGGGCACAAGGCAACGATAACGGAGGACTTCCAAGTGATGAAAGATATTGTGCTGAACAAAGAGCGAGAAAAAACCATCAACGAGTGGGTGGTGAACAAGATAAAACAGACCTATGTTCGAATGAACGACAGGTATAAAGATTGTGATTTTCAGTACCAAGGTTGGAATAAATGACATCACGAAATAGTAACAGGGGATTGAACATAGGGCATAGAGTTATCTTGACGATGATTCTATGCCTCTTTGTCCTTGCCGTACTGAATGCCACCGGACGAAAGGACAGAAAAAAGAAAACACAGGACGAGCGTGTCTATCTGCTTCACTCCGATGAACTGAAATACGACCTCTACGGACCAAACCCCAGTGCGCAGATTGTGAAAGGCAATGTGGCGTTCAGGCACAAGGGAGCCTTTCTGAATTGCGATAGTGCTTATTTCTACCAAGCCTCCAACTCAGTGCGGGCCTTTGGCCATGTGCGGTTTCGGCAGGGTGATACTTTGTCGTTGGTCTGCGATCGTGCGTGGTATGATGGACAGGCGCAGATGTTGGAGGCTCGCCGGAATGTGGTGTTGAAGCATCGTGGCCAGACCCTGTACACAGACAGTCTGAATTATGACCGACTGTATGAATATGCCTATTTCTTTAATGGTGGCCGACTGATTGACGGCAAGAACAAACTCAGTTCGGATTGGGGAGAATATCACACGAATACCCGCATGGCTCGATTCAATCTGGATGTTCAGTTGCAGACCCCCGAAAACCGTGTTTCTACAGATACATTGTATTATGACACGCGTAATTCCCGTGCTCATGTTGTAGGGCAATATACGACTGATAAGGGGCGGGGCAAGGTCGGACCGTCGATTATCAGGAACAAAAACAGTACGATTACAACTACAGATGCTTTTTTCAATACGAAAAAAGATGAAGCGGAAATGTATGGACGTTCAACGATAGTGGATGAGGAGAAGACCATTACCGCCGACACCTTATTCTATAATAGTGAGACAGGACAAAATCGGGGATTCGGCAACGTGATTTATATTGACAACAAGAACAAGAATATGCTTACATGTGGAGAAGCCGAGTATAATGAAAAGACAGGACGGGGTTACGCCACTAAAAAGGCGCTGGCAATCGACTTCTCACAGAAGGACTCTCTGTATATGCACGCCGACACTTTGCGGGTAGAGACGTTCAACATCAATACCGATTCGGTGTTTCGCAAGGTGCACTGCTATGCTAAGGTGCGTGCCTACCGTGCGGATCTGCAGGCGGTGTGCGACTCACTGGTTTTCAATTCCAAGGATTCTTGCATGACCATGTATAAGGATCCCATAGTGTGGAATGTGGGACGACAACTGTTGGGTGAGGAGATTAAGGTGTACATGAATGACTCCACCGTGCGTGAGGCGCACGTGCTGGGACAGGCATTGTCTGTGGAAATGCTGCCTGACAGTACGCATTACAATCAAATTTCATCAAGAAATATGTACGCGTATTTTGTAGATGGAAATATTCGCCGAAGTGACGCCGTGAGAAATGTGCAGGCTATCTATTATCCTATAGACGACAAAGACAGCACACTTATAGGTTTGAACTATACGGAGACAGACACGATGAGGATGTATATGTCGCCTGAACGCAGATTGGAACGAATATGGATGCCCAAAGCCGAAGGGACACTTTATCCAATGACGCAAATTCCTCCCACAAGGTTTAAGCTGGAGAACTTTGCGTGGTTTGATTATATTCGGCCTGTGGACAAAGATGATGTCTTCAATTGGCGTGGCAAGACTCAGGGTACGGAGATGAAAAAAATTGTTCGGCACGAAGCGCCATTACAAAGGATTACTGCTCAAACAGAGGCCTCTCCGGCGGAGGAGCCAAAGAAGGAGGAATAGGATGAATCTGCTTTTCCAAACACGAAAACCACGCCCGTTTCATCATGAGCCGATTTACAGTGACGAGCGCAAGACCCGTTTGCAGCGCTTAGAACAACGAGCGAGAAGAGAGTTGGGAGAGGAAGTGGACCGGAAAGATGCTGACGTGGAGTATGTCTTGAGTTTAAAGGACAACTTTCGGAGGAAGCACCGGAGTCAGCGCAGGGTATTTATGTCGGTTTTGACGACGGTCGTTATGTTATTCGTTTTATTTATTTTAGTTCTGCTATTGATATTATGAGTGATGTGATACAACTTTTGCCGGATATAGTAGCCAACCAGATTGCAGCAGGTGAGGTGATACAACGTCCTGCCTCTGTGATAAAGGAATTGGTGGAGAATGCAGTGGACGCTGGTGCTCAGCAAATCAATGTCCTTGTTGTTGATGCCGGACGGACATCCATACAGGTGATAGACGATGGCAAGGGAATGTCGGAAACTGATGCCCGTCTTTCGTTTGAGCGCCATGCCACGTCAAAGATTCGTATGGCAGATGACCTCTTCAATCTGCATACGATGGGATTTCGGGGGGAGGCTCTGGCATCCATTGCTGCAGTTTCACACATCGAACTGAAGACTCGTACGAATGGAGAGGATATTGGCACGCAACTGTCTATTGCCGGCTCTAAGTTTACAGGTCAGGAGCCTTGTGCCTGCCCCGTAGGATCTAATTTTAAGGTTGACAATCTGTTTTACAATGTGCCAGCCCGCCGGAAATTCCTGAAATCGAACACAACAGAACTAAATCATATCATTACGGCGTTTGAGCGTATTGCGTTGGTGTATCCTAAGATAGCATTTACATTCCATAGCAATGGCTCAGAGATGTATAATCTGCGTGCGGGAGGGTTACGCCAGCGCATCGTTGATATCTTCGGCAAACGTATAAATCAGGATCTTTTGCCTGTAAACGTGGAAACGTCAGTGTGTGGGCTTGGCGGGTTTGTGGGTAAACCCGAGTCTGCAAAGAAAAGGGGTGTGAGTCAGTATTTCTTTGTGAATGGTAGGTATATGCGCCACCCTTATTTTCATAAGGCAGTGATGCAGGTCTTTGAACGCCTTATTCCACAAGGAACACAGGTGCCGTATTTTCTTTATTTTGATGTAGATCCCAAGGATATAGATGTGAATATCCATCCCACGAAGACTGAGATAAAATTTGAAAACGAACAGGCGATATGGCAGATTCTGTTTGCTTCGGTTAAGGATGCCATAGGCAGATTTAATGATATTACTTCCATTGACTTCGATACTGAGGGAAAACCCGATATTCCGGTATTCGACTCGGAGCAGAGTACTCAGTTGCCTAGAATGAACTTGACCCCTCAATACAATCCGTTCAATTCCAATGAGAGAAGTCATGAACACCGTAGTAAGGTGAAAGGAGGATTGGATGAGGCTCCAATCGTTCATTCTCAAGTTCCCGAACAGTGGGAGCAGCTGTATGAAGGTTTGAAGACAGAGAGTGCTCCTGTCGGTGGAACTTTATTTACTGGGCCGGGAGATGTTGGGGGAAGTTTGATAGATGAGAAGTCTCCAAGCCATTATCAATATAAGGGAAAGTATATTATGACGGCTGTAAAGTCAGGATTGATGATCATCGACCAGCACCGTGCTCATGTCCGGATGCTTTTCGAACAATATAGGGAACAGCTTGTTGCTCGTAAGATACATTCCCAGAAGGTGCTTTTTCCGGAAACAATGGAACTTTCTGTTCAGGAAAACACAATATTTCAATCTGTTCGTGAAGAAATTAAATCCATGGGGTTTGAACTGACGGATTTGGGAGATAATACCTATGCTGTCTATGCCATACCGGAAGGTTTGGAAGGAATAAATGTGTTGCAATTGGTTCACGACATGATTGGGTCTGTCCAAGAAAAAGGTGTAGCTGATGTTGATGCTATAAATGATTCTTTAGCACTAAGTATGGCGCGAGCTGCAGCAGTTCCTTACGGGCAGGTGTTGTCAAACGAAGAGATGGAAGGAATCATTAACGGATTGTTTATTTGCTCGAATGTTAATTACACGCCGGATGGTAAAACTATTTTATATATATTAAAACAGGAGAAAATAGAACTAATGTTAGGATAATTCACAGTATAATAAAGGTAATAGATAGGAAATATCGTTTTCAAAGCTGTTACAAAGCAGAGTTTCTTTAATTTTTCGAAAAATTCTTCAACAAAAAGTGCTAATTATTAAAAAATATTATTAACTTTGTGTCCGAATAGTGTACAAGAATAAAGTTAAAAGATTTACATATATTAGTTCATTAAGATAATAGATTATGAAAAAGTTATTAATGACACTGGCTATTGCCGGTATGTCCGTAGGCGCATTTGCTCAGGACTCAGACCCTGTACAGAAGTACAGCGTTGCAACAAACTCTTTTTGGAGTAATTGGTTTATTCAGTTGGGTGGTGACTGGCACGCTTGGTACCCAGACGAAGAGCATGGTCGCGACTTCCACAAGGGAATCGGTTTGCTCTCAAAGGAACGTCGTACTTTTGGTGCTTCTGCCGCTATAGGAAAGTGGTTTACACCTGGTCTCGGTCTCCGTACCAAATTCCAGGCTTGGCAGGGTAAGAGCATGGATAAGCAAACTGGCGTATACAACAAGTTTGACATGTGGATTTTGAATGAGCACATCATGTTCAACTTGAGCAATCTTCTCTGTGGTTACAATCCTAACCGTGTTTGGAACGTAATTCCTTTCATGGGTGGTGGCGTTTCTCGTAATATGAGCGCTAACCTTTATGCTATGCAGCTGAGTGCTGGTATTCAGTCTACATGGCGTTTGGGTAAACATGCTAACTTCTATCTTGAGGCAGGTTGGAACCGTATGGAGGAAGACTTCACGTTAGTTGAGGGAACCGCTTTAAGCAAAATACATCACAACCGTGGTTGGGAAGACAAGGACAACGACATCTACGCAGAAGTTGGTTTGACCTTCAACTTGGGTAAGGCTACATGGGACAAGGTGCCAGATGTTGACGCAATCAAGGCTCTCTCTCAGAGCCAGATCGACGCTCTTAACGCACAGCTCAACGATGCTAATGCAGAGAACGCTCGTCTGAAGAACTTGCTGGCTAACCAGCCGAAGCCTGAGGCTCCTAAGGCTGTTAAGGAGTTTGTTACAACACCAGTATCTGTATTCTTTAACATCAACCGTACAAACATTGCTTCTCAGAAGGATCTCGTAAACGTACAGGCTGTTGCTAAGTATGCTAAAGAGAATGGCAGCAAGCTGGCTGTAACTGGTTATGCTGACAGCGCAACAGGTAATGCAGAAATCAACCAGCGCCTGTCTGAGGGTCGTGCAGCAACTGTAGCTGACGAACTCGTTAAGCTCGGTGTAGACCGTAGCAATATCTCTACTGTAGGTAAGGGTGGCGTTGATGATCTTTCACCAATCTCATTCAACCGTCGTGCAACAGTTCAGGTTGTTGAGTAATTTAGTATAATCAGTTTTCTTTCATATCAGAAAGATAATGATATAAGTTTTAGAAGGGCATCGTCCATTTGGGATGATGCCCTTTTATTTTCTATTTACAGAAATAGGAGATGAGGAAGTCATTACATATAAATATGCAGTTTATTACATTGTCGGAGTGTAGTTGTCACATTGTCGGAGTGTTGTTTTATCCCCTATCGAAGGAGTAATGTCTGTTACACTGAGGGAGTTGAGTTAATATAGATGATATAGAATTTATAGAAAGTGTCAGGAAGTGATAAAAAAAATCTTCAGCTGTAACGAGTTAATCCAGTGATCCCTTTTTTGCTTTTGTTGAAATATGAGAAATGAAAACAAGGTGTATATAGAACTGAAGAAAGGAGTACAAGAGTTGTGCGACAGCAAGTTTTCTATTCAGGATGTGATATAGGTTACTACAAGAAAAGGCCGACAGCTGCTGCTATCGGCCTTGTTGATATCTTATAGATACGAAGTATTGATAAGATAGAAATTTATTTGATGTTACCCGACTTAATTAGGTACTCACCTATTTGGATAGCGTTTAGTGCTGCTCCCTTACGAATCTGGTCACCGGTCAGCCATAGTGTGTTACCATTGTCGTCTGCAAGGTCTTTCCTAACGCGTCCCACAAAGATGTTATCCTTGCCGGCACTTTCCAATGGCATAGGATAAACATAATTCTGAGGATCATCAACCAGTGTAACACCCGGCGCATTTTTCAATGCTTCTCTGATTTGCTCAACACTGATTTGCTCCTTCGTCTCAAACCATACACTTTCAGAGTGAGACCGCAGTGAGCTTACACGAACGCACGTGGCAGAGGTTCGAATATCCGAATGCATGATTTTTCTGGTTTCCTCATACATTTTCATTTCCTCCTTTGTATAGTCGTTCTCCATCATTTTATCTATTTGGGGAATGACATTGTAAGCCAACTGATGAGGGAACTTGTTAATGGTGCTGACCTTTCCATCTTCCACCATCTCCTTATATTGTTGTTCGAGTTCCTTCATGGCAGTTGCACCGGCACCGCTGGCACTCTGATAGCTGGATACGTGCACCTTCTTGATATGCGAAAGCTTTTCAATGGGGTTGAGCACTACGACCATCATAATCGTGGTACAGTTGGGGTTGGCAATCACGCCACGAGGACAATTCAGGGCATCTTCCGCATTGATTTCAGGAACAACCAATGGCACATCTTTATCCATACGGAATGCACTTGAGTTGTCAATCATCACCGCACCAAACTTGGTGATGGTCTCTACATATTCTTTACTGATACCTGCTCCGGCTGATGTAAAGACAATGTCTACGTCTTTGAAGTCGTCGTTATGTTGCAACAGTTTTACTTCATATTCCTTTCCTTTAAAGTTGTATTTCTTTCCGGCACTACGTTCGGAACCAAACAACACCAAATCGTCTAATGGAAAATTGCGCTCAGCAAGAATATTCAGGATTTCCTGACCTACTGCACCGCTTGCTCCAACAATTGCTACTCTCATGTTATAAAACTTTATCAATGAATAACTTTCTGTTGCAAAATTACTATTTTTCATTGACATCGATGCACATAATGAAAGATTTCTCCAATTTTATGTTTACAAACGAAGCTAATTTCGCAATGGATTAGAAAATAATTGCTAACTTTGCATGAAATATACAAGCTAATGGAGCATATTGCATCATATTTTCCAATAACCGACCCCACGCTTATTTTTTTCGTGGTATTGCTCATCATTTTGTTTGCTCCTATCATCATGGGCAAACTTCGTATTCCTCATATTATTGGAATGGTGTTGGCAGGCGTCCTTATTGGGCAGTATGGCTTGAATATACTGGCTCGTGATGCTTCTTTCGAACTTTTTGGTCGGGTGGGGCTTTATTACATTATGTTTCTTGCCTCCTTGGAGATGGATATGGACGGTTTGAAGAAAAATAAAAACCGTGCCATCCTTTTCGGGCTGTTAACATTCTGTTTCCCCTTTGTACTCACTTATTATATGGGCATCGGCTTATTAGGTTATGCACCTATTGCGGCATTGTTATTGGGTTGCATCATGTCTTCAAACACTTTGGTGGCCTATCCTATAGTGATGCGCTATGGTCTGCAGAGCAAGCCGAGTGTCACGCTAAGCGTCGGGGCATCAATGGTAACATTGTTTATAGCCCTGGTCTTACTTGCAGGAATCGTCGCTTCTCATCAAGGCGGTGCAAGCTGGGGCTTTTGGCTGTGGTTTGTTTTAAAATTAGTGTTTTATTGCGGTGCCTTGCTGTTTTTCATACCCCGACTTACGCGATGGTTTCTGCGAAGATACAGTGATGCGGTGATGCAGTTCATCTTCATTCTCTCAGAGATGTTTCTTGGGGCTGCACTGGCAGGTTTGGTGGGACTGGAGGGTATCTTTGGTGCGTTCTTCTCCGGACTTATCCTCAACCGATACGTACCCCGTGTTTCGCCTTTGATGAATCGCATAGAATTCATAGGCAACGCACTTTTCATCCCTTATTTCCTGATTGGAGTGGGAATGCTCATCAATGTCAGGCTGTTGTTTCAGGGGGGCAATATTATTTGGATAGCGCTCTGTATATTTTTATTCGGCACATTGGGTAAGGCCATTGCCGCCTATCTGTCGAGTTTCATGTTTCGTTTGCCTTTGGTTTCCGGTCACATGATGTTCGGACTAACCTCTGCCCATGCTGCCGGTGCCATAGCGATGGTGATGGTGGGCATGACGTTTGGGAATGCTCAGGGAGAACCATTGGTCGATGAAGGTATGCTCAATGGGGTGGTACTTATGATTTTGTTCACCTGTATCATCTCATCTATCATCACAGAACACGCAGCCCGAAGGATTACGCTGCGAGACAAGGAATTTGCTCCGGACGAAACGGATAAGGATGATGAGCGGATATTAATCCCTGTAAAATATCCGGAATACGCCAACAGACTGGTGCATCTTGGAATGATGATGCGAAATCCTAAACTGAATCGTGGGCTCGTTGCCTTGAATGTCGTCTATGACGATGAGAAGATGCGGACGAATCAGGAGCGTGGACGCAAGTTGTTGGAACAAGTGAGCCACTATGCTTCGGGTTCTGATGTACTCATGCAGACACAAGTCAGGGTGGCAGCCAATATAGCCAATGGCATCAAGCACGCTTTCAAGGAGTTTGATGCCTCCGAGATACTCATAGGTATGCATAATCATGCCAATGTTTCTCCGAGATTCTGGGGGCAGTTCCATCAGAGCCTGTTCAACGGGTTGAATCGGCAAATCATCATGACCCGCATACACTATCCGCTCGCCACGTTGCGCCGCATACAGGTAGCTGTTCCGTCTCGTGCCCAATATGAGCCGGGCTTTTATCGTTGGCTGGAGCGTCTGGCCAGGGTCACAAAGATACTGGAATGTCGTATTCAGTTTCATGGACGCATGGACACATTGCAGATGATCCGGGAGTATATCAAAAACAAACACGCTGAAATTCGGGCGGAATATATCAGCATGGAGCATTGGAACGAGATGCCCAAGCTGGCTTCCACCATATCCAAGGACCACCTTTTCGTTGTCGTAACAGCACGAAAGGGAACAGTGTCGTATAAGAATGCGCTGGACAGACTACCTGACGAACTGACAAGATATTTTTCGGGAAAGAACCTGATGATTATATTTCCGGATCAATATGGTGATGACGAATTATTAACGATGACATTTGCCGCGCCGCAACACACGGAAGAGATGTCGGCTTACGAAGCTTTGCACAACTGGATAAAGAACAAACTGAACATCTGAAACGACGGCGGTGTCATGATATAGAACAATAAAAACCAAACAGTATATGATTGACGTTCAAGGCATCAAAAAGTCCTTTGGCACCTTGCAGGTACTCAAGGGCATAGATTTACATATAGACAAGGGTGAAGTAGTGTCTATCGTTGGCCCATCGGGTGCCGGCAAGACAACCCTGCTTCAAATCATCGGCACGTTAGACAGGCCCGACAGCGGCACTGTGATTGTAGATGGTGTGGATGTAGGACGTTTGTCGAGCAGAAAAATCTCAATGTTCCGTAATCAGAAGCTCGGCTTCGTGTTTCAGTTCCACCAACTCTTGCCGGAGTTCACAGCATTGGAAAACATCATGATTCCGGCCTTTATAGCTGGTATGGGACGCAGGGATGCCAAGGCGCGTGCTGAAGAAATGCTTAGTTTCATGGGGCTTAGCGATAGGGCAAAGCATAAGCCTAACGAGCTTTCGGGTGGAGAAAAACAGCGCGTGGCAGTGGCACGGGCATTAGTGAACAATCCTTCCGTCATTCTTGCGGACGAGCCATCCGGCAGTCTGGACTCGAAGAATAAGGCCGAACTGCATCAACTCTTTTTCGACTTGCGCGACAAGTTCGGACAAACTTTTGTCATCGTCACTCACGATGAATCGCTTGCATCCCTTACCGACCGTACCATTCACATGAAAGATGGGCTGCTGACAGATGCGCCACAGGACGAAACTGCCCACGCGGAGGCAATCGCAGACCATCCTGCCGGGCAGCAGATGGCTGAATCTTCTTTGGACAAGAAATAGACGGTCATTGTAGGTTGCTCCGGTACATACGGTTGTTTTTGACCACTTCATATACCAAGACTATAAAAAAATATCAAAGTATGACAAAAATCAAGTTAGGAGATTATAATACGCTCAAGATGGTAAAGGTGGCAGAACGTCCCAATCCTCATTCTTTTGGTGGAAAGGAAATCTTTGGCATCTATCTCGATGGCGGACAGGACGGAGAAATATTGATGCCCCAGAAATATGTGCCCGAAGGTCTGAAGGAGGGCGATGATGTTCGCTGCTTCGTCTATTTGGACCAAGAGGAGCGTCCTATAGCCACGTTGGAAGTGCCGTTGGCCAAGGTTGGCGACTTTGCCTATCTCAAGGTAAATTGGGTGAACGAATATGGCGCCTTTCTCGATTGGGGACTGATGAAAGATGTGTTTTGCCCGTTCCGCGAGCAAAGAAAACGCATGGAGATTGGCGATAGCTACATTGTCTATCTGTATGTTGATGAGGAAAGCTACCGTATCGTTTCCTCCGCAAAAATCGATAAATTCCTGATAGACATTAATGAAGATTCAGAGGAGCACCGCCGTGAACTTTTCAGAAAGCAGCGGAAGAATATTCCTGTGGAGCTGTTGGTGTGGCAGAAAAGCGACTTGGGCTTCAAGGTGATTATCGAAAACAGGTATGCAGGTTTGATTTATCAGGACCAGATATTTCAATATGTTCATACAGGAGACCGGCTACAGGGATATGTACAGAAAATCAGACCCGACGGAAAAATAGACATCAGTCTGCAACCCACCGGCCATCAACACACCCTTGACTTTGCAGAAACCCTTCTGCAATGGTTGCATGACAATGGAGGCAGTTGCGCGTTAGGAGACAAGAGCGATGCAGAGGCCATTAAACGGCAGTTTCATGTCAGCAAGAAAACCTATAAAAAGGCTTTGGGCGACCTGTACAAGCGACATCTTATAACGTTTACCGGTGAGGGCATTTCGCTGGTTTGATGCAGCTTGTGGCTGACGATAGTTCAACCTAATTTTATATTCTTTGAATATGCCTTAGCATGCGTAGGCTCACACTTCGATGGTGTGCAGCTGGCTCTATGCATTCTAAGGCATATTTTTTCGCCCCTTACCAAACGGTAAAATAGCGGTTAAAAATAATTACAAAAGTCTTCCCGGTTTTCGCGTATTCTAAAATCGAAAGCCGTTGGCTCGAAATACGCGAAATTTGGGTATGCTTTCTAAGGGTCTGGCAATCAGCAATTTGCTTATGTGCCGGGCTTGAACCATAAAATCACAGGATGTGGAACCTTGCGAATAGATATCTAATGGCGTTGCGGTTAGGCTTTAATCGCGAGACGGTGAGGGCGTATTCGGACTTCGATTAAGGCTCAGCCGCAGAGCCATTAGGCCTTATCGGCAGAGAAAAGTAAATTCCGGAGTGTTCCAACGGTCGTTTTGAGGGACGGCACATGGAATTTTATGATGAAAAAAGGCCTGCGGAAAGCTGTAACACAAAACATGAAAGGGCCTTTCAAAGTGAACAAATATTGACAATATGTACAGTTATCCCGTAAAGTTTCCTCAATATTTTTCCTTTATTTTTATATTTCACGTTTGCCGTTATTCGTGGTTTACGATGATGCGTGACAGATGTTACCCAGCAAAAAAATGAAAAAGGAGAAAATGCTTGGATAATCCGACTTACACGGCGCAAGATGTCGCCGATAGCGCCTTGGCGGTGTTCGTCGTGAGGGAAGCCGCTCTGAAACGAGGGCAGGATGTGAATGGTGAAAATAAGAAGGCTCCCGGATACTCATGCCGGGAGCCTTGCAAAGGGTAGGGATGTAGTCTTGACAGTGCAGAGATTACAGCGGTGTGGTGACAATGAAATTGCGTATAACCCAATAGCTGAATATACCGATGATGTAGCCCACGAAAGCTATCCAGCTGATGTGTTTCATATACCATCCGAAGGTGATCTTTTCGAGTCCCATCACAATCACGCCTGCTGCCGAGCCAATGATGAGCATGGAGCCTCCCACGCCTGCACAGTAGGCCAGCAACTGCCAGAAAATGCCGTCTACGGCCATGTCGCCGGCAGGAGCCACCGGATACATACCCATGCATCCGGCTACAAGCGGAACGTTGTCGACGATGCTCGACAGCACACCGATGATTCCGGTCACAGCATAGTGATTATCGTTGAAAGCCGTGTTTAGACTGTCGCCCAACGTGGTGAGCACGCCAATCTCTTCCAGACAAGCTACGGCCATGAGAATACCGAGGAAGAAGAGAATGGTAGACATATCGATGTTGTGCAGCAAATTGCTGACACGCTTCCTGGTGCCTTCGCCGTCTTTGTCATGGGAAAGGTTGTGATAGAACACCTCTGTGGTAGTCCAGAGCACACTCAGCACGAGCAGAATGCCTACGAAGGGGGGCAGGTGAGTGATGCTCTTGAACACGGGAACGAACATCAGACCGCCCACACCGATGACAAATACGGCCTTGCGCTGGCGGCTTGTGAAGTCGAGTGCCTTCGTGTGGCTCTGCGTTGCAACTTCGTCGTTGTCACTGAGGTCACCCTTGAGCATATATTGCATGATCAATGCCGGCACCACCATCGATACGACAGAGGGGATGAAAATTTCGGAAATCACGCCCAGTGCGGTGATGACACCTTTGTTCCAGAGCATGATGGTGGTCACGTCGCCGATGGGAGAAAACGCTCCTCCGGAGTTGGCCGCTATGATGACGAGCGAAGCATAGACGAGACGGTCCTTATGGTCTTGCACGAGTTTGCGCAGAATCATAATCATCACGATGGTCGTCGTCAGGTTATCGAGAATGGCCGAGAGGAAAAACGTCATAAAAGCGATGCGCCAGAGCAGGGCACGCTTGGTTTTGGTCTTCATCACAGAGCGTACCCAGTTGAAGCCGCCGTTTTGGTCGACAATTTCTACAATGGTCATGGCGCCCATGAGGAAGAACAGGGTAGTGGCGGTGTTGCCTAGATGGCGTTCGATGACGGAGCTGACTTCATTGATCAGTTCCTGACCGGAGAAACCTTGAATATAGGTTTCGGGAGAGATCATGAAAAGGGTCCAGCACGCTACAAACATCAGGAGCGAGATGGCAGCCTTATTAACTTTGGTCACACTTTCAATGGCTATGAAAAGATAGCCGATACAAAAAGCAATGATGATTGCAATAGTTAAAGACGACATGATTATCTGTTGTTTTTGTTATGTTGTCAGTTCTTATTTCTGCTCCATAGGTTCGAAGGTAGCGGAAACGGCTGCAAAGGTAACACTTTTACCTTCATTCCCAAAGTCTATTGCGTTGTTTTTCTCAAGGGCGGATATTCAACTCCCCCAATGCAATTATATTTGCAAAATTTACGTACAGAGGTGAACTTGCCCCGTCTCTGCAACCGACAGAGCATTTTACAGGTCCATGCTGCAACGGTGTGAGCGGGGGCAAGCCTGCGTTTCTACAGGGGAACCGTGAAAATGTAGGTGCGGACAACCCAATAGGCGAGAATGCCCAGAATGTATCCTATAAAGGCAATCCAAGCGATATGCTTCAGATACCATCCGAACGTTATTTTTTCGAGTCCCATCACTACCACTCCCGGAGCAGAGCCAATGATGAGAATCGACCCGCCAACGCCTGCACAGTAGGCCAGCAGCTGCCAGAAAATGCCATCTACGGCCATGTCTCCTGCCACTTCAACGGGATACATGCCCATACATCCGGCCACAAGGGGCACATTGTCGACAATGCTTGAGAGTACTCCAATAACTCCTGTCACGGCATAATGGTTGCCATTGAATGCCACGTTGAGCCCTTCGCCCAGCGCGGTGAGCACGCCTGTCTCCTCCAAACAGGCCACAGCCATGAGGATGCCGAGGAAAAACATCATGGTGGACATGTCGATATTGCGCAGCAGGTTGGACACACGCTTCATCGTTCCCTCACGTTCCTTGCAATGGTGTTGGCTGCGGTAGAATACCTCTGTGATGACCCATAGTACGCTCAGTACGAGCAGAATGCCAATAAACGGAGGCAGGTTGGTGATGCCCTTGAATATAGGTACAAATAGGAGACCACCCACACCGATAGCAAACACAGCTTTGCGCTGATTGCCGGAGAAGTCGTGTACTTTGTAATCACTCGGTGTGGTCAGTTCCCTGACGTCATCAATGTGCCCTTTCAGCATATATTGCATGATAAATGCCGGCACAATCATGGAGACGATTGACGGAATGAGAAGCTCTGAAATCACGCCCATGGCAGTGATTACGCCTTTATTCCAGAGCATAATGGTGGTCACGTCACCGATGGGCGAGAAAGCTCCGCCCGAGTTGGCTGCAATGATGACGATCGAAGCATAAATCATGCGATCTTTGTGGTCGTGTATCAATTTGCGCAATATCATCACCATGACGATAGTAGTAGTCAGGTTGTCGAGAACGGGCGATAGGACAAAGGTCATGAGGGCAATTCGCCACATCAAGGCCCGTTTGGATTTTGTTTGCAAGGCCGAGCGTACCCAATTGAATCCTCCGTTTTGGTCGACAATTTCCACAATGGTCATGGCGCCCATGAGGAAGAAGAGCGTTGTCGAGGTGTTGCCTAGATGGCGTTCGATGACGGAGCTGACTTCATTGATCAGTTCCTGACCGGAGAAACCTTGAATATAGGTTTCGGGAGAGAACATGAAAAGGGTCCAGCACGCCACAAACATCAGGAGCGAGATGGCAGCCTTGTTAATTTTGGTCACACTTTCAATAGCTATAAAAAGATAGCCGATACAAAAAGTAATGATGATTGCAATAGTTAAAGTCGACATTTGTACTTTGTTATGATTATTAAATACTCCGTTTCTACTATGAGAAACTGTTGAAATCAGAGTGTTGCAAAGTTATAAAAAAATATTAAGGTCATCGACTAAAATACACGTCAATTGTGCTTTGCAATTGGGGAAATGGTTAAAAATAGGTGTCAGACAAGGCTAAATTAGTATTGTTCATCAGCTGTTTTGGTTGTCAGAAAGAACCAAGCGCGCCTGCTCGGCATCGTGTCGCCATAGGATATTGTACCAATATTGTGACTCTCCATGCATTGTATTGTTTTTTGTTTGACATTTTAAAAATATTGTGTAATTTTACATCCGCCAGCCCGTTTTGTTGTTGTGGTTGGTCTATTAAAACGGCAAGGTAATAAAAGATGAGGATAGTTTATGAATGAACTGAAGATCAAACGTGTTTATCTCGCAGCCGATGATGGTGACGGTTATCGCATTCTGATAGACCGTCTTTGGCCGAGAGGCCTTTCAAAAGAGAAGGCTGGGGTAGACGAGTGGAATAAACTCGTGGCGCCTTCAACAAACCTACGCAAATGGTTTGGCCATCAAGAGGAGAACTACGAGGAGTTCGCTGTGCGGTATCGGATAGAACTTGATGGAAATCCGGAAGCACTTTCCTTTGCAGAGCATATCCGGAAACTTTTGCGGGACGGTGACGTTACCCTTCTTTACGGTGCCAAGAATGAGAGTTGCAACCATGCAATTATACTCCGAGATTGGTTGCTGGTCAGGTTGTGAGCTTATCTTTTAGATAATCAAATACCGCCCAATGCGGATGTTTTTCTCTCAAAATACTCTTCATAAACAATCGGATGCATGGGCCTGATGCTCAGAATACGACTTTGAGATCAGCAGAAGGTGCTCGGCCCGCAATGGAATTCGGGTTGGGTTGCCGGGTATGGGAATTGTTGCTCAGACGGGCAGTTGTGATGGTTGCCGGATAATCGGTTGGGAATAAGCATGAGCGTAAGTGTGGAGAAAATGCTGTGCAGTCGTCCCTGCGGAACGAGAAGACTGTGGGAAATCCCCCTGCTCCTTATGGCGCTGTGACAGAGTGTGTCTTCGATGGAATTTTCATGTCGGCAGGGTGTCTTTGGTAGCCATTTGTTTTTTGTCTATTCCCTTGTGATAATGAAAATAAAAAGTTATCTTTGCAATATGAATTTGCAAGATACAAACAATGTGCGGATGAGCGAAAATGTAATCATAGCCGATGCAGATTATATTGACTATGTCGCATTTCAACTTGCCGTGCAGTTTGAGCGGATGATAGGTCGTGCCATCCCGCCGGCAGACTTCGGTCAGTGGGCCGTGAATATAACTTTGGACGGTGGACTGCGCGAGGACGGGAAAATGCACGAAACCCAAGTGGTGTTGGTTTGTGACGGCAAGAGTCGGAGGCTGGACAATTTCAGGCCTTCCGACTTTGAGACGGAGCTTAATGCACGGGCTTTCAAGGATGATCATTTGGGTGAGTTTCTCGTTAATTCGTATGCCGTTGGAGAGATGGTGTCGAAGGATGAATACATCCTCGATGTTGTTAAGACCATGATGGACCACAAGAATGTGAAACGACTGATGATTATTCCTAACAGTGAGGAGGGAAATATCTATGATGAGATTCGTCATGCGCTTCGAAAAGCTCCGGAAGACAAACACATCACGGTGTTTGCCATGCAACCTATGACAGGCGGTAACTTCCGTCAGGAAATTCTCGGCTATTCGCTCATGAATGCGATGGGCATCAGAGCAGAGGAGATAAAATAACCGTGTAGGCTGGGATGATAGACAACGTGACCATTTAACTTGTCGGAAGGCTAAGTCCGGAGGGCTTGACAAATACAGAATAAATAATAAATAAAATACAGAATAAAATGAATGGATTGCAGAAAGATAGCATGGCTACAAAAGCGACGGTAGCTGAAAAGTCCCTTTCTCAGGAGAATAAAGGGCGAGTTCTCATGATTGGTGCCGGTGGTGTTGCCACTGTTTGCGCATTCAAGATAGTCCAAAATCAGGATGTATTCAAGGAGTTTATGATTGCCAGTCGTCGCAAGGAAAAATGTGACAAACTGGTGGCAGACATCCATGCCCAAGGCTACAAGATGGACATCAAGACGGCCGGCGTTGATGCTGACGATGTAGAACAATTGAAAGAACTCTTCAGCAGCTACAAACCCGAATTGGTGATCAATCTTGCGCTGCCTTATCAAGACCTTACGATTATGGAGGCTTGTTTGGCTTGCGGCTGCAACTACCTCGACACGGCCAATTATGAGCCAAGAGATGAGGCCCACTTTGAGTACAGCTGGCAGTGGGCTTACAAGGAAAAGTTTGAGAAGGCTGGCCTGACGGCAATTCTTGGATGCGGCTTCGATCCCGGTGTTTCGCAGGCTTTCACGGCGTATGCAGCCAAGCATCATTTTGACGAGATACATTATCTTGACATTGTAGACTGCAATGCCGGAAATCATCACAAGGCTTTCGCCACCAACTTCAATCCTGAAATCAATATTCGCGAAATCACCCAGAAGGGGCTTTACTATGAAGACGGAAAGTGGATTGAGACCGACCCGCTGGCTGTTCATCAAGACATTACCTATCCGAACATTGGTCCTCGCGACAGCTATCTGATGCACCATGAGGAACTGGAGAGCTTGGTGAAGAACTATCCAACCATCAAGCGCGCGCGTTTCTGGATGACCTTTGGACAGCAATACCTCACCTATTTGGATTGCATACAGAATCTTGGCATGAGCCGCATTGACAATGTGGAGTATGAAGCACCTCTGGCCGATGGATCCGGGAAGACGGTAAAGGTGAATATCGTACCCTTGCAGTTTTTGAAGGCGGTGTTGCCCAATCCGCAGGATCTGGGTGAGAACTACGACGGAGAGACCTCGATAGGCTGTCGTATTCGTGGCATCAAGGACGGAAGGGAACGCACTTATTACATCTATAACAACTGTAAGCATCAGGATGCCTATAACGAGACGGGTATGCAAGGCGTGAGCTATACG
>KQ959462.1:17696-99178 GCA_001552765.1 Bacteroidales bacterium KA00344 | reverse complement strand
GGATGCCTATAACGAGACAGGTATGCAAGGCGTGAGCTATACGACGGGTGTGCCGGCTATGGCGGGTGCCATGATGTTCTTCAAGGGACTGTGGAAAAAGCCCGGTGTCTGGAACGTTGAAGATTTCAATCCGGACCCGTTCTTGGAGGTAATCGGAAAACAGGGATTGCCTTGGCACGAAGAGTTTGACGGCGATTTGGAATTGTAATCTCCTACAGACTCTCCATAAGTGGAAATGGGCAAATCACGATAATAAACAACTATAAATAAAGTCACTCTTTTACTGCTAATCAAGGATAATCATCTGAAATATCTACTATTGGCAAGGGGAGGAGACGGTTAATACTTAATTTATATATGGCTAAATCAGAAGAAGCGCAGGCCGCGGGGAAGCAGGCAGGCAAGAATGAAGAAAAAGCAGCAAAGCTGAAAGCGTTGCAGGCTGCCATGTCGAAGATAGAGAAAGACTTTGGCAAGGGCTCCATCATGCGTATGGGCGATGAGAATATAGAAGCTATCGACGTTATTCCTACAGGTTCTATCGGTCTGGACGTAGCTTTGGGCGTGGGCGGTTATCCACGCGGGAGGATTGTTGAGATTTATGGTCCGGAATCTTCCGGAAAGACCACATTGGCCATTCATGCCATTGCTGAGGCTCAGAAAATGGGGGGGATTGCTGCTTTCATCGATGCCGAACATGCTTTCGATCGTTTCTATGCGCAAAAGCTTGGCGTGGATGTAGACAACCTGTGGATTTCTCAACCCGACAATGGCGAACAGGCATTGCAGATTGCGGATCAGCTGATCAGCAGTTCGGCTGTTGATATTTTGGTTATCGACTCGGTAGCCGCTTTGACTCCAAAGAAGGAGATTGAGGGTGAAATGGGCGATTCTGTGGTTGGTTTGCAGGCTCGATTGATGAGCCAGGCTTTGCGCAAACTGACGTCTACGATTGCCAAAACCAACACTTGCTGCATCTTTATTAATCAGTTGCGAGAAAAAATAGGCATTTCGTTTGGCAGTCCGGAGACAACGACCGGTGGTAATGCCTTGAAGTTTTATGCCAGTGTTCGCTTGGATATCCGTAAGTCAACGGCTTTGAAAGACGGCGACAACGTTTTTGGCAACCTTACTAAGGTGAAGGTGGTTAAGAACAAAGTGGCTCCACCATTCCGCCGTGCCGAGTTCGACGTTTTGTATGGAGTGGGTATCAACAAGATTGGCGAGATTCTCGATTTGGGTGTGGAGTATAACATTATACAGAAGAATGGAAGCTGGTATAGTTACAACAACTCCAAGTTGGCACAGGGGCGCGATGCATCGATAGATATTCTTCGTGATAATCCGGAACTCTGTGAGGAACTCGAAAAGCCGATTATGAATGCGATAAAGGAACATATGGATAAGTAATTTCCTTTTTCGACAAAGCAGGATCTCTGTTTCCTCATAAAGGAAAAAGACGCAAGTCCGGGTGATGATGTGTGTAAACAGGCCTGTTAGGAGATTTTCTGCAATATAGAAACAGCAAGCCCCGCTATGGTAGAAAAACTATAGCGGGGCTTAATGTTTGCTGAAAACGCGCTGTCAGAGATATAGCGGAATGGAATACATAGTGTATCTTCGATTACCCTTTTTAGTTTTTGGTCCAGAATGATGGGGTGAGAATCACGATGACCGTGAATATTTCCAAACGCCCGATAAGCATCATAATGGAACAAAACCATTTGGCGTAGTCGGGTAAAAGACTCCATGACATTGTTGGCCCAATTTCTAATCCTAAAGTCGGTCCGACGTTAGCCATGCAGCTTAGACATATTGTGATGGCATTGACGTTGTCGATTCCTGTAGCAATCATGACAAAGGACACGAGCAGCAACAGCAGAAGATAGGTGACGAGAAAAGCCAACAAGGATACGCGTTGGGAGTTGGGAATATTGATGCTGTTCACTTTGAGAGGCAGTACCGCATTGGGATGCAGCCTCTGGCGTAGTTCATTTCGGATGACTTTGAGTAGCATCACGCCTCGTGCACACTTTAGTCCGCCACTGGTACTGCCGGAACAAGCTCCAAAAAACATACATATGGACAAGACAACCCATGTGACGTGTGGCCATTGCCCTGCGTCATCGTTGAAAAGTCCTGTTGTAGTTATGAATGAGACAACCTGAAAAAGTCCGGAGCGGAAGGCGCGTTCAACGTCATAATGGTTTCTCGTGATAAGCTCAACCATAATGAAAACTGTGAATGCGAGGATGATAATACAGTAAAATTGGAATTCAGAGTTTTTCCAAAGCTCTTTGAATTTGAATTTCGCTGCCGAGAAATAGAGCAATGTAAAGTTTACGCCTGATAGGAAACAAAAGAAAGTTGTGGTGTACTCTATGGCCGGTGAATGGAAGAACTCTGTACTGTTGTTATAGATGGAGAAGCCTCCGGTGGCGGCGGATGTCATGGCAAAATTGATGCCTTCAAACCAATCCATGCCAAAGAGCATATAGCTGCCCATGCAGGCAAAGGTGATAAACAGGTAGACTATCCATATCCAGCGGGCTCCCATAGACAATTTAGGATGGAGCTTGGTTTTGATAGGACCTGTAGATTCGGCTGCAAACACCTTGGTGCTACCGTTTACAAGCGATGGCAACAGAGCTACGGTGAAGAACACAATCCCCAGTCCGCCAATCCATTGCGTAAGTGATCGCCAGAAAAGTATGCCGTGAGGCAGGGCTTCAACGTCATCGAAGATGGTGGCTCCCGTTGTGGTAAACCCCGACATGTTTTCAAAAAAAGCATCGGTGAAGCTATGCAAATAACCGCCTATGAGGAATGGTATGGTGCCGAAGATGGAGAACACGATCCATGCCAGTGTCACCACAAGAAATGAGTCTCGGCGTGAAAGCCGGTTCTCGGCATTTCGACCTAAAAATCTCAACAGTATACCTCCCAAGAGGGTAATGATGAGAGAAATGGTGAAAGTCAATATATCGTCTTCTCCAAAATACAGTGCCATAAGCAGACACCACGCCATCAGCGTGACCTCTATGAAGAGAAGGGCCCCTAAAACCTTATATATGATGCGAAAATTAATCACTAATTAAAGAATTTTTCTATTTTTTTCAAGTGTATATTATGACAGAACACCACCACAGAATCACCTGCTTCTATCTTCGTGTTGCCCGAAACGAGCATTCCCTCCCCGTTTCTCACAATGCCGCCAATGGTAATGCCTTTTGGCAATCCTAAGTCTTTTACGGCTTTCTTGGTCACTTTAGCCCCTTCTTTTGGAATAAATTCGGCTGCGTCGGCATTGGCCGACATCAGGAAGGTGACGTTCATCACATCGGCGTCGAGCATCAGTTGATATATACGACTGGCAGCAATGGATCTCTTGTTGATAATCGTTCCAATGTCAAGACTCTCGGCCATATTCACGTAATCGGGGTTTTCGATCATGGCAACTGTCTTTCTCACGCCGAGACGCTTTGCTGCGAGACATGTCAGAATGTTAGCTTCAGCGTTACCTGTGAGGGCAACGAATGCCTGAGTGTTCCTGATTCCCTCGTCGTTGAGCTGTGATACGTCACGGGCATCCGCATGAATAACAAGTGTGTTGCTGTCAAGAATTTGATTGAGTTCCTCACAACGCTCAGGATCTATCTCAAACACTTTGGCATCCATATATTTGGGAATTGTTTGCAATGCTTTTACTGCAGTTGTGCCGCCTCCCATAAACATCACGTTCTTGACGTCTACATAATTCTCCTTGCCGACAATTTTGCGGATATAGGGTATGTAGTCTCGGGTGGTCATAAAGTAGGCCAGGTCGAAACATTCGAGCTGATCATTACCATCGGGTATTATCGTTTCGTTTCCCCTTTTAATGGCTACGATGTGATAAGGGTCATCGGGGCCACAGAGATTTTTAAGGGGTTGGTTTAGAATTTCGCAATTTTCGCGCAGTTTGATGCCAAGCATGACGAGTGCACCGTCGTGCACATCCCATCGCTGTCGTACCCACGACATCTTGAGACCGTTGATAATATCACGTGCTGCAAGTGTTTCCGGATAAATCAACTCGTCCACCCCCAACTCCTTATACATTTGGTGGATAGCCGGCTCCAGATATTCGGCATCATTCACTTGGGCTACGGTTTTCTTGGCATGAAGCGCATGAGCAATGATGCAGCTGTTTATATTTTCGTCCTCATAGGGTGTGAGGGCGATAAAAAGGTCAGCATCGCCCACGCCGGCTTCTTTTAGTGTTTTGACGCTTGTGGGCGACCCGTGCATGGTTAGCAGGTCATAGTCAGACCCAATCGTGGCCAACCGCTCCTCGTCATCATCGATAATGGTGAGTTCTTCTTTGTTACGGGAAAGCAGTCGGGCAAGGTAAGTACCGATGCCGTAGGCTCCGGTGATGATTATTTTCATATCTTTAGTTATGATTTCACAAGTTGCAGAATCGTCTTTTTAATCGATTCTACATCCATTCCACAGAGTTTATATAATTGGTCAACTGTTCCGTGTTCCACAAACCGAGTGTCCGGCAGCCCGATTCTCACTATCTTAGGCTGGTATTCATGGTCGTTCATCCATTCCAGTACGGCCGATCCCAGTCCTCCTGTGCGCACTCCGTCTTCTATGGTAACGATGTGTTTGAAATGCTGTCCTATTTCCTCCAAGAGACGTTCATCCATCGGTTTAAGGAAGCGCATATCATAATGAGCCGCAGAAATGCCCGCTTGTTCGATGGCTTGCTGTGCCAAATTGCCTATCGGGCCAAGTGTAAGCACGGCCACATCCTCTCCGTCCCTCAGTTTCCTGCCCGTTCCAACGGCAATCTCCTCTAACGGACACTCCCAGTCTTTCATCACTCCCCGCCCGCGCGGATAACGTATGACAAACGTTCCCTTGCCAGGCAGCTGTGCCGTGTACATCAGTTTACGCAGTTCACATTCGTTCATGGGCGACGATATGGTGAGGTTGGGGATGGGGCGCAGGGCAGCCAGGTCGAATGCTCCATGATGGGTTGGCCCGTCCTCGCCCACCAGTCCGGCTCTGTCAAAGCACAGCACAACCGGCAGATTGAGAATGGCCAGGTCGTGGATAATATTGTCGTAGGCGCGTTGTGAGAACGAACTGTAGATATTGCAGAAAGGGATAAGCCCGTCTTTGGCCATACCGCCTGAGAATGTCACGGCGTGACCTTCGGCAATTCCTACGTCGAAAGTGCGACAGGGCATCTCTTTCATCATGATGTTCATGGAGCATCCCGTAGGCATGGCGGGCGTCACGCCTACAATCTTGGGATTTTGCTTGGCCAATTCCAACAGCGTCTTGCCGAAGACAACTTGGTACTTGGGCGGTTCGTTGGTGGTTTCCGAGATGATGCGTTCACCGGTTTTGGGGTCGAATTTTCCCGGTGCGTGCCACACGGTAGCGGCTTTTTCCGCAGGTCCATAGCCTTTGCCCTTGATGGTATGCAGATGCAAAAGCTTAGGCCCTTTCATGTCTTTAATCTGCCTGAGAACCCTCACTACTTCTCGAACATTGTGCCCATCAAATGGTCCGAAGTATCGGATGTTCATGCCTTCAAAGATATTTTGCTGATGGCTGATGACACTTTTGATGGCGTTGTTCAGTCTGATGATGCCCTTCCGTCGGTTTTCGTTAAGGTAGCCTTTAGAGCGTAACCATTGCGATGCCTTGAATCGCAGTTTGTTATAGGTTTCGTTGGTGTCGAGTTGCAGCAGGTATTTTTCCATACCACCCACAGCACGGTCGATAGACATATCGTTGTCGTTGAGGATAATCAGCAAGTTGTTGGGGGTGGAGCTGACATTGTTGATACCCTCAAAAGCCAGTCCTCCACTCATCGAACCGTCTCCGATGACCGCCACTACATGGCGATTGTCGTGTCCGTTTTTCTTTGCGGCTACCGCCATACCGAGTGCGGCCGAGATGCTGTTCGAGGCATGGCCGCAGGTAAAGGTGTCGTATTCGCTTTCCAAAGGGGTGGGAAAGGGGCGTATGCCATTCAGCTTTCTGTTTGTTGAAAACTGTTCGCGCCGCCCGGTCAATATTTTGTGACCGTAAGCCTGATGCCCAACGTCCCACACAATGCGGTCTTCAGGAGTGTCGAAGACATAGTGCAAAGCTACTGTAAGCTCCACAACACCTAAACTCGAACCAAAGTGTCCGGGATTGACGGACACCTCGTCGATAATATCTTCACGAAGTTCCCGACATACCTCCGGCAGTTGGTCGATGCTCAACTTTCTAAGGTCGGCAGGATATTGGATTTGACTTAACAGTTCGTATTTGTTTTGGTCCATTGATATTCCCTTAGAATAACCTTGCAAAGATAATGTTTTATTTTCGGAGTTGCAAGAGATTTTCAAGTTCCTTGCATATTCATGGAAGTTGAAAAATGCTTCTTTCTCAGCAGAAATTCTGCCCCTCACCACATTATATTATACAGTTCCTGCCACTCTTAGCCTTGCATCATCAATCTAATTTCGTTCCAGGTAATGTCTGCACGGCATATCGCCTTGACCTCTTTTATCGTTGCTCCTTCGGGCAGCTGGCTGATGGCATGGCGTATGGCCTTCACCTTTGAAGCGTCGATCACTTTGTCAGCCGACAGTTCTCCGGTTTTCACGAAGCGTGCCAAATGGCTGTAAATCGTGCCAACAGTCAGTCCGCGCTCCTTGGCTATAGCTTCAGGGCTGTTGCCGTCCATACACATCTTGTAACTGGCAGCATAGGTTGCCCCCTTCTTGACCTTTTTCTTTTCCCGCTCTCGCTTTTCAGAGCCATCCGCAGCTGTATTTGAAAAAGGAGACCCTGTGGCTTTTCTTCTCCGGCGCAGACGGGAATTTCCTCCGCCGGGATTCACTACATCCATTGCGTCGAGCATGGCTTCCTGCTTAGCCATCATGTAGGTTGGCACATCAAATGTTTCCTCTTCCATCCTGCGGAGCAGTCTGTTTTTGGCCAAATAGTTCAGCCACAACTCCTTATAGCGTTCCTCCATCAGCTCCACGCCTCTGGCATTTTTGCTTTTGGCGGTTTTGGTGAGTTCCAACAATCGTTTCAAATTGCCCTCTATGGCATCCAGAAAATAACTTGCACTGCGTTTCACACGGTCAAGAAATTGCTCGTCGTGCAGTTCCTCTACCGGTGTTGCGCGAATCACCCCCTGCCATTTGTAGGCCACATCCATCACCTGTTGCTTTAGCTTGCCGACCGTTTGTCCGTGCAGATTGGTGAGCGATTGAAATCCCCTGAAATATTCTAACAGTGTGCGGTGCACCATCTGTTCTGCTGCCATCAGTGTTGAGAAGTCGAACAAGTCGAGCAATTGGTATCTGAAATATTCCTCTTTCAGGTTGGGCAACTCCCTGATGCTTCGCTCTGCCGCCTCCTGCTGATGCGAGATGTAGTCGGTCACGCGAGAGTCATTGATGATGTTGCTTTCTCCTATCGGCGAGGCCAACACAAGCCCTTCAAGGCTCTTGCATCGGCTCAGGGCCACATACACCTGTCCTGATGCAAATGAAAAACCGGCATCGATGATGGCGTGTTCAAACGTCAGACCTTGACTTTTATGTATGGTGATGGCCCATGCCAACCGCAGGGGATATTGCCTGAACACTCCCTGCACTTGCGGCTCAATGACTTTCGTCTGTTCGTTGATAACATATTTGGTATTTTCCCATTCCTGCGGCTCCACCTTGATAGACTCCCTGTCGCCGGCACACAACACCTCGATGGTGTCCTTGCCGATGCTCACCACCCGCCCGATGCGACCGTTGTAGTAGCGGCGTGCGCCCGATGCGTCGTTTTTGATAAACATCACCTGCGCTCCCTGTTTCAATTCCAACTCTACGTCGGCAGGGTAGCTGTACTCCGGAAATTGGTCTTTAATCTCTGCCTTGTAGACAAAACGCTGCCCCGGTAGCTTCCCAAGTTCAGTTTCGTTGTATCGGTCGGCCATACGATTATGCGTGGTGAGCCGTATATAACCGTCCTCCGCCTTGGGAATGAACGCCGGTTTATACCTTTCGTTGAGTTTGGTAATATCTTCGGGCAGCAGTTTGCCATCGCGAACGTGATTCAGAATGTCGATAAACGTCTGGTCCTGCTGGCGGTAAACGTGCGTCAGCTGTATCGTCACATAGCTGATTTGCCGCAGCGCCTTGCTTCCGAAAAAGTAGGGTGTATCGTAATAGGGGCGCAAAATTTCTTCATCTTGCGGCGTTACCACCGGCGTAAGCTGTTGCAAATCACCAATCATCAGGAGCTGCACGCCACCAAAAGGCTGTGTTTGGTCTCGGTATCGACGCAATACAAAGTCGATGGCATCGAGCAAATCGCTCCTCACCATTGATATTTCGTCGATGACAACCATGTCGAGCGTCCGGATGATTCTACGTTTCTCCTTGCCGAAATCATAGCGGTCTCGTATCGACGTTCCGGGCACATAGGGCGTCAGTGGAAGCTGGAAAAAGGAATGAATGGTCACGCCACCGGCATTGATGGCGGCCACACCTGTCGGCGCAACAACGATCATCCGCTTCGAAGAATGTTCCTTCACGGCTTTCAAGAATGTCGTTTTGCCCGTTCCGGCTTTGCCCGTGAGGAAAATACTCGTGCCTGTATGCTCCACGAAATCCCACGCGTTCCTAAGTTCTTTGTTTTGCTCCATATACCAATTCGATGCGTTGTTCACTCACAAAGGTAAGGTTTTTTATCTACATAAAAGTCTGTTTGCCGTATCATTCTGACCATAAGTTGGTTTGATATGCGTGTAACGGAGCAATCGGGTAATCCTGTTGCTCAGACAAGTCGGGTCGATTGCAGGCTGCAAAGGTCTGAGATTGATGACAGCCAGAATCGAATGTTGTGGCGCAAAATGATGAAATTTGTAAAAAAAAGCGTTGGAATGTGAGCAGAAAAACAGTATATTTGCGATATGATCACAGGCAGGGCACTCAATCGCTATCCTTTGTTGCGCATCACGTTGATGTTTATCATCGGCATCATCGTGGGAGATGCGTGGGGCGGTAGTTTGCCTTTGGGACTGTGGTTGAGCCTGACGGTTGCCGTGTTGGCAACGGGGCTGGCATTGGGGACAAAGCATACGGCAGGACAAGGAGTGTGCATCATGGCGTGCACCATGTTGTTGGGCATCACGCTCACTGTGCACAGCAACGGTCGGTTGGACACATCCTTAAGGGGAACAAGTCCCCGTTATCAAGCCATTGTGATGAGTGAGCCGGAAGAAAGGGGAAAAACCATTCGGTGCGACCTGACCATTACCCACATCGGAACACAGCCACTCAACACGCCGATAAAGGTGAAGGCCTCACTGTTGAAGGATGGCGTTGCCAAACGCTGGCAGCGACTGCACCTTGGCGACGGTATTGAGGCAAGGTCGACATTTGAAACGCCTCAAAACTTTTACACCACAAGCAACTTCGATTATGCCGGATGGCTCCGCACACACGGCTTTGCGGCGCAAACCTTCATCTATTATCGCAGTTGGCAGAAAGCCGCCGTGAGCACCGCGCCTCTGTCTCGATTCGAACGCGTAAGGCTCAGGGCGCTGAAACTCAGGCAAACATTTTTAGAGCGTTACAGGCTGTTCGGCCTCGACAGTGAACAATATGCAGTGGTGGCTGCCATGACACTGGGAGACAAAAGTCACCTTTCGAAAACCTTAAAAGAACATTACTCCATATCCGGAGCCTCTCATGTGCTTGCGCTTTCGGGACTTCATCTTGGCATCGTCTACGCCTTTCTGACACTCCTGCTTGGTGGATTGAGAAAATGGAAATGGCTCTCTCAGGCTCTGATTCTCACCGCAATATGGGTATATGTGGTTATCGTGGGAATGCCCGCAAGTGCCATTCGCTCGGCAACGATGCTCAGTGTCTACTCGGTGTGCATTGTTTTGGGGCGACAACGCGCTTCCATCAACACCCTGGCCTTTGCCGCGTTGATGATGCTTGTCGTCAATCCGCTGAATCTGTGGGATATTGGCTTTCAAATGTCATTCATGGCTGTGGCTTCCATACTGATTTATTATCGCACGATTTATCATGCTTTGCCACTTCAGAACGCCATTGCCCGTTGGTTGTGGGGGCTCACAGCAATATCGCTGTCGGCCCAAATCGGAACGGCACCATTGGTGGCTTATTATTTCGGGCGGTTTTCCTGCTACTTCATTCTCACCAATTTTGTGGTCATTCCGGCAGCCACCTTGATACTCTATGGAGCCGTGCTGATGCTTCTCACCACTCCTTTGCCGGTTGTTCAGGAAGCCATTGTCACGGGGATTGTATATATATCCGGATTGCTCAACACCTCACTCGACCGGCTGTCGGCACTTCCCGGAGCGAGTATCGAGCATATCCACATCAACACTTGGCAGCTCATGCTGGCATACGTCACTATTATTTCGCTCTCTGTTTTGGGCCATTATATACGGCAGGCACGCCGACAAGAAAAGTTGGACATGTTCTACAGTGCGTCGCAAAACGTGTGAAACCCGCCAAAGGTTTCAATGTTTTGTTGTTTCCTTATCCCATTCGAACACCGCCACCAAAGGCAGATGGTCGCTGAAACCGCCGAGATAGCGCGGACCGAGATATGTTCGACGGGGTTTCATGCCACCATATTTCTTATCCTCCTCCAACAGGAACGGGGCGTCATTGATATGACATCTCACAAGGTGGGCTGCCATCCGGTCGTTACACAAGATATGGTCCAGACTGCCCCAGTCGCCATGATAGCGATAGGTCCCCTTGGCGCCATGTAAGCCCAACGCCTCGGCCGATACATCCACAAAGTTTTTGGCCACCAAGAATTGAAGGGAAGCATCGTTCGCGTAATCATTGAAATCGCCGGCAATGATGATTCTCGGATGCGTCGCAACGGCTCGAACTGAGTCGATAGCCATGCCAAGCTGCCGGGCCACATGCAGCCGATAGGGTCTGGTTGCCCTCTCACCGCCGGAGCGGCTGGGTGCATGGAGCACAAAAACGTGCAGCGTGTCACCCGTGATAATTTCGCCCGAAGCGTAGAGAATGTCCCGCGTCGGTCGGAAATCGCGCAGTTTGGGAATGGAAATGGAGCGAGAATTGAGCAGTCGAAAACTGAAAGGAGAATAAAGCAGGGCCACATTGATGCCGCGTTGGTCGGGTCCATCGGTCACGATATAGTCGTAACCGGCCTGCCGAAGCAGTGAACGCTTGGTGAGGTCGCGCATCACCGAGTCGTTTTCCACTTCCGTCAGCGCCACGATGTCGGGCATCACCTCATCCGTACCGAGCACACCACACGACAGAATTTCCTGCCCGATGCGGTTCAGTTTGCGCCAATACCGATAGGGTGTCCAATGATGACTTGAAGCGGGCAGAAACTCCTCGTCCTGCTTCAAGCCATTATCGATAGTGTCAAACAGATTTTCACAGTTTAGTTCCACGACTGTGAAAACCGTCATCAAAAATGCAAGGAAACACATTACATGCTGTCACCCATGAACAAAGGATCTTCCGGAACAACCATTGTCGGCTTCTGGTCGAACTCCCTTAAAATCTCTTTCGAGACATATTTCTTATTGACTACGAGCCTGAACATATACTCATTAAACCAGCGGTTGGTCATGATGAGGCATCCGTTCTGCCCGTAGGTCGGCCCCCAACTGTTTTCTACTTTCCATTTCAGCGGCTTGCCCTCCGCGTCCAAATCCACTGCCGTGAGTGTCATGGCATGGGTGGAGCCGCTGTCGAAGGTCATGATGCGTTCGGCCTTGTTCATGCCAAACGTTGTTCCGAAAAGTGAGCCATAGTCATAGTTGTCCACGTCCAGATAGCCGCGCTTGCGGTCGAGCTGTTTGCCCACGTCATAGCTGGAATACATCTTGCGCCCGTCCTTCAGCGAGGCAATGGCTATCTTGGCAATCTCCTCCATGGGAAGATTGAGATATTTCCAGTTTTGCCCATCATAGGTATGGCGGTCAAGCTCCACTTCGTAGGTTTTGTGATAGGGGCGTCTGGGGTCGTTCATCAACATGATAAACGTTCCCGTGATTGGGCCGGACACCGTTTCCTCGTAAAATTCCTTAGGCGTGTATTTTCGGGCCTCGCCTATAGGTTTCCCGTTCTTATCGCGGAAAACATAGGTAAATTCTTTCACGGGCTCGCCAATGGTGAGCGTGAGCATGTGGTAGATGGTGCCGAGCATTTCCGTTTTGCGCCGATTGATGACATTGGCTTTCTTGCCTTCGCTCACCATTTGACGAAGTTCGAGGCCAAATTCGCGCAGTTTCGACGAAATCATCTTCTGCATCTGTGACGTGTTATCGCTCGAAAACGTTTCGGGCATCACGCTCATGGGTACAAGTCCGTATTTGTCTGCGAGGTCGGCCACCCCACAGAACGTTCCACCATCGCTGATAGGGTGGCGGAAGAAGAACTGCACACGCGTGTCGTCTATAGGCTTCCCGGCGCAGTCCACAACCCCCTGAAGCATCAGGTTGGCCTTCTCCAACTGGTCGTAGAAAAACAGATACGACTGTGAATATTCCACCTTCAGGGAGTCGTCATGCGCTTTGGCAAAATTGGCACGAAGCACATTCAGCCCCGAAAACATCCAGCAGCGCCCGGAACTTTGCTGGTCGTGGATGCTTTGCTTGGGTGTTTCCACGTTGAAGTAGGTGTCGATCTGGCCAAGATTTTTGCAGTTTTTGGCCAAATCGTCAATTTTGTTAGAGGCAATGGCATTGGCCAGAGCCTTGTTGGCAGGGTTGCTGCTCTGGGCATTTTCAATCTGTCGGAGCATCTCCATCGAAATGCCGCCGGTGCGAGTCTGCGCCAACAGTGTGGAAGAGAACGCTACACAAAGAGAGAGTACAAGTGTTTTCTTATTCATAATTTATAGTTAATCGTTCGTAAAAGTGAAATGATGATAGTGCAAAGATAGCAAAAATATTAAAATTTCGGACCATAATACAAGCTGAATATCAATGTTTTTTGCAAAAATATACCGGCTGACGACAGTTTGCAAAAGCATTGTTATAGACTAAGATATATCTTTACAAACACCCCTTCAGGTTTCGCGTATTTCAAAACAACTTTGCTTTCGTCTGAAATTCGTCAAATTTGCGCTGGTTTGTAGTTGGTTGATAATCAGGGTGTTCTGAAACGAGGCCGGTTTGCCTATTCTTTTACCCTCTGCGATTGAGTATTCAACGGCGGTGCGAGAAGGATTTAACCGCAGTGCGGATGAGCCTTAGTCGCATGCCCGTTAGGGCTTAATCATACCGCGGTTGGGGCTTTGCCATGACGTGGCGGAATAAGAGACATGCAGATTGAGGCGTTTTGGAGTTGCGCCGTATGAATTTCGAGGCAAAAACATAGCCCTTTTTGTGCTAAATGACGAGAAAATATTCGTCTGAAAATGGTAATCATATTTTACAAACATTGTTATACTTGAGAGCTGAAGACAGCCGCAAGGGACTGATTAAAGAGAAGAAACATAGATTTGAGTTGGCCCGAATGAGCCTTTCACGCCATCTTTGAAATGCAGTTCCCAAGCTCGGTTTGTCTTTCATTCACACTTGCGATGGAGAGGAATGTTGCAGGTTGTTTTCGACGAACAGAGCATTGAACTGGTCTCGAAACAATGTTGCATAAAGTTGCATCGGCGGTAGCGAGATGGATAAAAAAACGATATATCATTGAGATTTCCGGAGTTTCTTTATACCTTTGCAACTCAGAATCTTTCTCATTTGCGGAGAGGGACTTCGTGAGATGACTATGTAAGAGGTAGAATGAAGAATACAGCAGATTATTTTCTGTCGCAGAAAGGAGTGCGACGCTTGAGTATGCTCACCGCATACGATTATCACACAGCCTGCACCATCGACGAGGCGGGCATAGACATGATTCTTGTCGGCGACTCGTTGGGCAACGTCATGTTGGGTTATGACAACACACTCGCAGTGACGGTAGACGATATGATCCATCACGGCAAGGCGGTTTGTCGTGGGGCCAAACAGGCTTTTGTGGTGATTGATATGCCTTTCATGTCTTACCAAACATCAGTCTACGATGCTGTGAAAAATGCGGGACGAATCATGAAAGAGACCAACTGTCAGGCCGTGAAACTTGAGGGCGGTGTGCGTTATGCCGATCGCGTGCAGGCCATTGTGGAAGCCGGGATTCCCGTAGTGGGACATATCGGACTTACACCGCAGTCGTTCAACACGTTGGGTGGCTACAAGGTGCAGGGAAAATCGAGCGACAAGGCTCAGCAACTCATGGAAGACGCACGGGCGTTGGAGGCTGCGGGCGTGTTTGCCATCACATTGGAATGTGTGCCAGAGGCACTGGCAAAGATGATTACCGAACAGGTATCGCCGTTGACGATAGGTATCGGCGCGGGCAAATATTGTGACGGACAGGTGTTGGTGTATCAGGATATGCTGGGTTACACCAATGGATTCACGCCCAAATTTGTGAAGAAATATGCCAACCTTCACGACACGATGCTGGCTGCGTTCAAGCAATACAAGGAAGACTGCGAGCGTCAGGATTTTCCCGCTAAGGAACATACTTTTGCCATCAGTGATGATGTGCTCAAGTCGTTGTATTAAATAGGTGAAAAAACATCGTCCGTATAGACGAGAAAAATAAATATACAAGAAAATGCAAGTTGTAAAGACGATTCAAGAAGTTCGCAAGATTGTAAAAGGATGGCGCAAGGAAGGATTGAGCGTGGGACTTGTTCCGACGATGGGATTCCTGCACGAAGGGCATCAGAGCCTTATAGCAAAGTCGGTTGCTGACAACGACCGAACGGTGGTTTCCGTGTTTGTAAACCCTATTCAGTTTGGCCCGTCGGAAGATTTGGAGGCTTATCCGCGAGATTTAAATCATGATATGGCTGCGGTGGAAGCGATGGGCGGAGACCTTATTTTCAACCCCGATCCGTCGGAGATGTACCCGACTCATTTTACCACCTTTGTAGATACCACTGAGACTACGGAGCTGCTCTGCGGTGCACGGCGCGCCGGTCATTTCAGGGGAGTGTGTACGGTGGTGAGTAAACTGTTTAACATCGTTGGTCCTGACCGTGCCTATTTTGGGCAGAAAGATGCCCAGCAGTTGGCCACTGTGCGCCGTTTTGTTCGCGATCTCAACTTTGACCTTGAGATTATAGCTTGTCCTATTGTTCGCGAAGCCGACGGACTGGCCAAGTCGAGCCGCAACACCTATCTCAGTGCAGAGGAGCGTCGGGCTGCGCTTATCTTGTCGAAGAGTCTCAAACTTGGACAGACGGCTGTGGAAAACGGTGAGCGCAACGCCTCGACCATTATCAAAATCATCAGCGACAGCTTACAGACGGAGCCGCTGGCACGCGTGGATTATGTGGAGGTGGTAGACCTGAACAACGTGCAGCGCGTGGAGACGATAGAAGGAGAAACGCTTGTGGCCATTGCCGTGTATATTGGCAAAACCCGACTGATAGACAATTTTATATGGAAATAACACTGCTGAAATCCAAGATACACAGGGCGGTGGTGACACAGGCCGACCTCAATTATGTGGGCAGCATCACCATCGACAGCGAACTGATGGAGGCTGCCGGCATCGTGGAATATGAGCGGGTGGAGATTGCCGACGTGGACAACGGTAAGCGATTGGCTACCTATGCCATCGCGGGAGAGGCCGGATCGGGCATCATTTGCTTGAATGGTGCGGCGGCTCACTGTGTGGACGTGGGCGACAAGGTGATCATCATGGCGTACGCCAACATGACGGCGGAGGAAGCTGCAGCACACCACCCCCAAGTGGTGTTTGTTGATGAGCAAAACAAGATAACACGACGGACAAACTATGAGAAGCACGGTCTTCTCAAGGATCAGGAATAAACGGAGAAAGAAATGTTAAGTGGAAAAACGGTAATACTGGGTGTGACGGGCAGCATTGCTGCTTATAAGATGGCTAATCTGGCTTCGATGCTTGTGAAGCAGCATGCGGAAGTGCTGGTGGTTATGACAAAGAATGCCAGTCTGTTTATTGCCCCCATGACCTTTGAGACGCTTACATCGAGAAAGTGTGCCGTCGATACGTTTGATCGTAATTTTAATTTTGATGTCAAACACGTGTCGTTGGCAAAGAAGGCCGACATCATGTTGGTTGCTCCGGCAACGGCCAATGTCATTGGAAAAATAGCCAATGGCATTTGTGACGATATGCTCACCACGACGTTTATGGCTTGCCAATGTCCTAAACTCGTGGCTCCAGCGATGAATACGAATATGTGGCAGAATCCTATATTGCAGGATAATCTGGAAAAGCTGACACGTTATGGTGTAGAGGTGATACCTCCCGATGCCGGGCGATTGGCTTGTGGAGACGTGGGCTGTGGAAAGCTGCCATCGGAAGGATTGATTTTGCAGTATGTGTTGAAGCATATTGCCAAGCCTCATGATATGCAGGGGCGGAGAGTGCTGGTTACGGCAGGGCCGACGCAGGAGAGCATCGATCCCGTGAGATATATCACAAATCATTCTTCGGGCAAGATGGGATATGCCATCGCGAAGATGGCAAAGCTGCGTGGAGCAGAGGTTACGCTTGTGTCCGGTCCGGTGGAGTTGAAGCCTTTTGTAGGCGTTGAAACGATTCCTGTAGTTACTGCGGAGGAAATGTTTGAGACGGTGACACGGATAAGTGATGGGTATGACATCGTCGTGATGTGCAGTGCTGTGGCCGATTATACGCCCGGAAGCTATCATCAGCAGAAGATGAAGAAGGACGATGGCGAGCTCAACTTGCCGCTGATACGCACCAAAGATATCCTTCAATATCTGGGAACAAACAAGCGGAAGGGGCAATGTGTGGTTGGTTTTTCGATGGAAACAGAGAATCTGATCGCCCATTCGCGAGAGAAACTGATGAGGAAAAATGTGGATATGATATGTGCCAACACGATAGCTTCGGAGAACACTGGGTTTGGTGTAGACACGAATCAGGTGACCATCATCATGACGGATGGGGTTAAAGAACTGCCTCTTTGCAGCAAGGACGAGACGGCATCACTGATTCTGGACACGATCATGGAAAGCACAAATAAGCTGCAGCCTGCAGCCTCTTTGGAATGAATCAAATACTCGTAATTGATATAGGAAACTCCAATATTGTTGTTGGTGTGATGGCGGATGGCCAGGTGTTGGACTCGGCGCGGATAGCAACTGCGCTGGGAGAAGGTAAGTTCGGAACACTCGCAAGTGTCAAAACGACGCTTCGGGAGTTGCGAAAGGACTATCCGGAGTTTAGGGGTGGCATCCTCTCGTCTGTCGTTCCGGAACTGACGCAAGCTGTTTGTGAAGTGGTTTTGCAGGTTACGGGAGTTGAGATCATGGTCATGGGCGATGATAGACTCAAGCTTGGGATGGAGATTTGTGTAGAATATCCTGAGCGGGTGGGGCACGATCGGATCGCCGATGCCATTGGTGCCATAAGCCGTTTTCCATCTCCCCTTGTGATTATTGATATGGGTACGGCGACCACAGTCAATGTTGTGGATCGGGAAGGACGTTTTATTGGTGGGATGATTATTCCCGGTGTCCGTACATCTTTCGATGCCCTTTGCGGTCATGCTTCACAGTTGTCGGAGGTTCCTTTGTGTGCGCCGGACCATCTGATAGGAAAAAACACTGCGGAGTGTATGCAGAGTGGAGCAACCTATGGCAGTGCTTCGATGATAGACGGACTGGTAAATAGAATTATGGATGAACTGAAGTCGGAAGTCACTGTTGTGATGACGGGTGGCCTTGCGCATTTGATAAGCCCTATCTGTCGGCACGAAGTGATATATGATGAGTTCTTGCTCTTTAAGGGATTATACCGCATTTATACCGACAACAATATCGTGTGCCCTGAATCATGAGGTGTGTTTGGGCAGTCGTTGGATTAGAATAGTACAAAAAACAAATAAAGGTTTACAGAAAAGACGATTTCGTGTAAACCGTCATTTTAGTTTGGGTAGACTTTTCTTTTACTTTGTTTTTTCTTTTACTTTACTTCGTTTAGTCCTTAATTTTATAATGGGCGGTTAAGGATTACTCCTTATTGCGGTCCGCTTTCGTTGCTTCTTCTTGGTCTGGGACAATGTCTTTGATTTCCTCCAAGCGAGTGACCAGTGTGTCTCCGGCCTCTGAAATCCAGAACTTTGCCCGTACCACATGGTAGAAGTCGGCATTACCTACCACCTTGATATGTCTTCCTTTGACATAAACCATTGTGTCACGACGGCTCGGATAGCTCAAAAGCTGAACGCGATCGGATGTTGAAGCCGGTCCGATGACGTAGATATCCAGACTGTCTTGGATAGGAACGGGGTGTGCCTGTTGCCTTGTTGTTTTGTGTTTGGTACTGTCATACGGCTCGAAATATTTAGCTTCCACAGTGTCGCCAAGGTCTGTGGAAGGTGCCATACGGCAGGAAGTGGACACCCAAGCGGTGATAACCACCATGAAAACAAAAAGGAATATCTTTCGCATAATGTCTTAAAGGATTCGCTTAATCTCTTGAATGATATGGAAAAATGGCTGTTTACATCTCTTCGGGAGAGAAGAAATAGCCTGATCCTTTTGCTAATCCGCCTTCCGAAGTCTCCTTGTAAAGCGAAGGAATGTCGTGTCCTGTCTGCATCATTACTTCCACTACATGGTCGAAATGCACCCGGTGCATGCCGTCGCTGAACGATGCATAGAGGTTCGAATCAAGGGCTCGAGTGGCTGCAAAGGCGTTGCGCTCTATGCAGGGAATCTGTACCAATCCGCAGATGGGGTCACAAGTCATGCCTAAATGATGTTCCAATCCCATCTCTGCAGCATATTCTATTTGTGACGGACTGCCTCCAAACAACTGGCAGGCGGCCGCAGAAGCCATAGCACAAGCTACACCAACCTCTCCCTGACAACCCACATCAGCTCCGGAAATGGATGCGTTTTCTTTCACAACATTGCCAATCAAGCCGGCTGTGGCAAGGGCATGGAGTATCTTTTGGTCTGAAAAGTTATGACCTCGGGAAAGGTGATAGAGCACGGCGGGGATTACACCGCTGGCGCCGCAGGTCGGAGCGGTAACAATGATACCGCCTGAAGCGTTTTCCTCGCTTACGGCCAGAGCGTATGCATAGACCAAACCGCGCGTCTGTAGGCTTTGTTTGTACCCCTTGGCCTTGATGTAATAGGTGGAGGCTTTGCGTTGAAGGTTGAGCGGACCGGGCAGTACTCCTTCCCTGTCGATGCCTCGTTCTACGGCAGCTTGCATGGTTTCCCATACTTCCTGCAAATAGTCCCATATCGACGGATCCTCACATTTATCAACGTATTCCCAATATGCTCGTCCATGGGTGTCGCACCAGTTCTGAATGTCTTTAAGAGAGGTGAGATCGTAAATATCTCCACTTACCGGCATCAACCCTGTGGGATTCGGGCCCTCTGAAATGGCTCCTCCACCCACGCTGTACACAGTCCATGGATCCCCCTTGTCGGTTTCAAACTTCATGGCATTAGGATGGAAAGCAAGAAACTCGCTTGGTTTCCAAACAATTTCAACCGGAGCAATGGGGCTGAGCACGTCTTCGATGGCAACATCAGTCATGTGTCCCTTGCCCGTTGCGGCCAGACTGCCATAGAGTGTTACCCGAAAGCTCTTGGCTTCAGGGTGTTTGGCAAGATAGGCCTGTGCGGCTTTTTGTGGTCCCATCGTGTGGCTTGACGACGGTCCTTTGCCAATTCGATAAATTTCCCGGAGTGATTTCATATTACCTTATGTTTCTGTTATCCTTTGTACAAGGGGTGTTGATGTGTTATTTGCCTAATTTTGGGCTTGATTTTCGAAAACAGCCCCACCCACCAAAAGCGTGGACGAGGCTGTGTGTATGTCGTTCCGATCTCACTATTCCTCTGTTTCCGAGATGAGACGGCAGTCTTTCAGATCGTCGATGACAAACGCTTGGATAAATGCGGCGTGCCCAATGATTTCCTCTTCGGCCAGTCTGGTAAAGACTTTCGCGCTCTTGGCGTAGAGTTCAGGTGCCTTAGACGCGTCGTTGATGAGCAAGAGTGCCATCACGATGTCGCCCGTCATGTTGTACAGACGACGTCCGAGGAAGTCGTGAGCTTCCTGACAGTCTTCAGCCTTTACTTTTTCAATGGCCTCTTCATAAAGTTTCACGCACTTTTCGATGCGCTCCTTATAGGGCTTCAATTCTTCAGAAACTTCTTCGCCCAACATCTCATTGATGATGTTGAGATAGGTTCCGTTCGTGATGTAGCGTATGGCAGCTACCACCTGCAACTGTGTCGTGCCTTCATAGATAGAGAAGATACGGGCGTCGCGGTAGAGCCGCTGGCTCTTGTATTCCATAATGAAGCCGGAGCCGCCATGAACGGATATACAGTCGTAGGCATTCTGATTGGCATATTCTGAGATCATACCCTTGCTCAGAGGCGTGAGCGCATCGGCCAGTCGGCTGTAGGTTTTCATCTCCTTGCGCTCCTCAGGCGTGAGCTTGCGCTCGCGGGAAATGTCTTCCAAGGTTTTGTAAATGTCTACATAGCGTGATGTCTGGTAGAGAATGGCACGCCCTGCATCGAGTTTGGCCTTCATTCGGGAGAGCATGTCATAGACAGCGGGGAAGGTGGCAATCTTCTTTCCGAACTGCACGCGGGCTTTGGCGTAGTCAACAGCTTGAGTGTAAGCCTCCTGTGCCAGACCTACGGATTGCGCGGCGATTCCCAGCCGGGCACCGTTCATCAAGCTCATAACGTATTTGATAAGTCCCATCCGACGGTCGCCGCATAGTTCGGCTTTGGCGTTTTTATACACCAGTTCGCAGGTAGGACTGCCGTGAATACCAAGTTTGTTTTCGATGTGGCGCACGGTAACTCCACCGTCGCGCTTGTCGTAGATAAACATGGAGAGCCCACGCCCGTCTTTGGTCCCGGCTTCCGACCGAGCCAAAACGAGATGAATGTCAGAGTCGCCATTGGTGATAAATCGTTTCACACCGTTGAGCCGCCAGGTGCCGTCCTCGTCTTGCGTAGCTTTCAGCATCACACGCTGCAGGTCGGAGCCGGCATCCGGCTCGGTCAAGTCCATCGACATCGTCTCGCCGGCAGATACGCGGGGAATGTATTTCTGCATCTGCTCTTCGGAGCCAAACTCATACAAAGTATCAATGCAACTTTGAAGGCTCCAAATGTTCTGGAAACCGGAGTCGGCTGTGGCCACCATTTCAGACATCATAGAAAAGATGGTGATGGGGATATTTAGTCCGCCATATTGTCGTGGCATGGAAACACCCCAAAGCCCGGCTTGGCGCGTGGCCTCAAGGTTTTCTAAGGTCTTGCTCGCATAAAGCATACGCCCGTTTTCAAGATGCGGCCCCTCCAAGTCCACACTTTCAGAGTTGGGCTCAATGATGTTGGCCGTGATGTCGCCGGTGATTTCGAGCAATCGTTTGTAGTTTTCGATGGCATCCTCAAAGTTTACGGGGGCATCTTCGAACTTCTCTTGGTCGGCATAGTTGCGTTCCTTGAGTTCCACAATCCTCTTCATCAATGGATGATTGAGTTGGAATCCAATTTCGGGATGGTCTGTATAGTAATTAGACATAATACTTATTTTGTTTTGAGAATCAAGGCATGAGGGTATCACAGCATCAAAGTAGCAAAGCCGGATGTGGTTCGGATTGCTCCAAACTGACAGTCCCTATGCTTTCATTCCCGTCATTTTTCCTGCTTGATTGTTATTTACTATTCTGTTTGTAATATTTTATCATCTTGGGAATCACCTCCTCGACGTTACCCCGAATCACATAATCGGCGATGGCGTTGATAGGCGCGTCCGGGTCGTTGTTCACGGCGATGATGATGCCTGCGTCCTGCATACCTGCGATATGCTGAATTTGGCCGGATATTCCAAAGGCGAAATACACTTTGGGGTGAACGGTGATGCCGGTCTGTCCCACCTGACGCTCGTTATCCAGCCAGCCTGCGTCTACGGCAGCACGGCTCGCGCCAACCTCCGCGTGGAGCACGTCGGCCAGATCGTAGAGCATGGAGAAAGCTTCTTTCGACCCCATTCCGTAACCTCCGGCCACAACAATGGGAGAGGCCTTGAGGTTGTTCATGGCTTTTTCCACATGGCGGTCAATGACTTTTACCGCATAACTGGTCTCGGAAACATATTGGGCAACATCCGGATAAACCACTTCGCCCTTGTAGTTTTCGTCGAGAATCTCGCGCAGCATCACACCCGAACGCACGGTAGCCATCTGAGGGCGGTGGTCAGGATTGACGATGGTGGCGACAATGTTCCCACCAAAGGCGGGACGAATCTGGAACAGCAGGTCCTTATAGAGTTTGCCGCTCTTTTTGTCTTCGTAGTCTCCAATCTCTAACTGCGTGCAGTCGGCAGTAAGTCCTGACGTCAGCGACGACGAAACTCGTGGGCCGAGATCGCGCCCGATGACGGTCGCACCCATGAGACAGATTTGAGGTTTTTCTTCTTTAAAGAGGTTTACAAGGATGTCCGTATGGGGGGCGGAAGTATAGGGGAACAGTCCTTCCGCGTCGAACACGAAGAGCTTGTCCACACCGTAAGGGAGGATCTGGCTCTCCACTTTACCCTTGATGCCCGTCCCGGCAACTACGGCGTGAAGCTGTACGCCGAGTTGTTGGGCCAGTCTGCGACCCTTAGTCAGCAATTCTTGAGAAACTTCCTTCACGGTTGTTTCTTCTATTTCGCAATATACAAATACGTTGTTCATCTTTTATAGGTGGCTCAAAGGCCAATCTTAATTAACCAATAATTTTTTCGTTGATGAGTTCTTTCATCAATTCCTCAATGTCGGCATCACTGTCCGTGAGGGTCTTGCTCTCTTTGGCTTGGAACACAATGTTCTGCACGGCTTTCACTTTGGTAGGCGAGCCCGACAGCCCACATTGAGCCTCGTCGCCGTCTACGTCTTCCACGCTCCATTGGTTGAGGGTGAGATAGGGCCTCGACTCATACAGCGCGGCCCAAGGCTCGTCGCCCTTGCGTTCCATAGGGCAGGTGGCGTACTTGTATTTCATCACGAGTTTGGCATTGCAGGGGCGTGCCGGCGCAGCCGTTCCGTTCACGGTGATGAGCACCGGGAGCGGTGCGGCAACCGTTTCCACGCCGCCGTCAATGTGTCGGCGAATCGTAGCCTTGCCATCTTCTATCTTGATGATTTCTTCTGCGTAGGTCACTTGGTTGAGGCCGAGCTTTTGAGCCACTTGTGGTCCCACCTGCGCCGTGTCGCCGTCTATGGCCTGGCGTCCACCCAGAATAATATCTACCTTTCCTATTTTACGAATGGCCATCGAGAGCGCATACGATGTGGCTAAGGTGTCGGCACCGGCAAACTTTCGGTCGGTGAGCAACCAGCCGGTATCGGCTCCCCGATATAGCCCCTGACGGATAATTTCGCTTGCTCGGGGTGGTCCCATCGTGAGAATACCAACCGTAGAGCCGGGGTTTTGGTCCTTGAGTCGGAGTGCTTGTTCCAGGGCGTTCAGGTCTTCAGGGTTGAAGATAGCGGGCAGGGCGGCACGGTTTACGGTGCCTTGAGCCGTCATGGCGTCTTTACCCACATTTCTCGTGTCTGGCACTTGCTTGGCAAGTACAACGATTTTTAGTTTCATGTATTTATGTATAAATTTGAAGTGTCGTTAATTATGGCAAAAATACAAATTATTTGCTTCTTGACCAAACAAAACATCTAAAAACAACCATCGGGTTTACATGGTGTTTGTCATAGCCTGCGGTAATTACATTGTGATAGTTTTTGGGGATACTGCATATCTGTATTTTTCTTTACAAACACCCCCGTATACTTCGCGTATTTCAAAATAATTTTGCTTCCGTCCGAAATTCGCGATTTTTACGATAGTTCGTAATGTGTTTATAATCAACTGGTTGCGTTTTTCTGCTTTTGCGCCTTCAATCCGTTCGTCTGCGATTACATATCGAATGGCATTGCGGATAAGCCTTAACCGCAGAGCGATTGAAGCCTAACCGTCTTGCGACTAAGGCTTATTCATACCGCCGTTAAGGCTCCGCCATAATATGGCAGGGTACGATCTCCACAAACAGTGCAGTTTTTAGGTCAAACAAATGGGGAATGAGGGCGGAAACATAGCCCTTTTTACGCTGGTTGCTCAGAAAATAATGACCGAAAAACGGTAATAATATTTTATAAAGGGAAGCGGGGAGATGGAAGAATGAAGAGAAACCGTGGAGTAGGGCGGTGGGTGGAGTGATCATGCCGTTATATTTTTGTTTTTTTAAACGCTCACTATAGATAAAAAGCCTTATCTTTGCATGAGAGTAGCAAAGTTGGTGTAAAGGCTAAGGCGAAACAGGACAAACAGCTTCGTTTAAAGTCGGGACACGATAGCGCTCGCTGTACGTAACTACTTCAACCTCTCCCTCAAACCGTTTATTTTTATGATAGACAGACAAACCGTAGAGAAAATCAAGGATACCGCCAATATAGTGGAGGTGGTGTCAGAATTTGTGACCCTGAAGAAAGCCGGGGCCAACTACAAGGGGCTTTGCCCGTTTCACAACGAGAAGACACCTTCGTTTTTTGTGTCTCCTGCACGTGGAACGTGTCATTGCTTTGGTTGCGGAAAGGGCGGAACGCCCGTGAACTTTGTGATGGAACACGAGCAGATGACCTATCCTGAGGCGCTCAGATGGCTGGCCAACAAATACCACATTGAGATCAGGGAGCGCGAACTCACCGATGAGGAAAAGGAGGAGCAGAGCCAGCGCGAGTCGATGTTTATTGTCAATGAGTGGGCTTGCAAATATTTTGAGGATCTTTTGCACAACAATGCGGATGGAGTGGCTATTGGGATGAAGTATTTTCGGAGTCGCGGCTTTCGCGATGACGTCATCAAGAAATTCCAACTCGGCTATGACCTGAACGACCGTACAGCTCTGGCACGCACGGCATTGCAGCAGGGATATAAAGAGGAGTTTCTGCTTGCCACGGGTATCTGTTACAAGAACGACCGGGGCGAACTTATCGACCGCTATGCCGGGCGCGTGATATTCCCGTGGATAAGTGTCAGCGGTAAGGTGGTGGGGTTCACGGCCCGTGTGCTGGACAGTCGCAGCAAGGGGGTGAATCAGAAGTATGTGAACTCTCCGGCAAGCGACATTTATTACAAGGACCGCGAATTGTATGGCATTTGGCAAGCCAAGAAGGCAATTGCCAAGGAGGACAATGTTTTCATGGTAGAGGGACAGGCCGACGTGATTGCCATGCATCAGTGTGGCATAGAGAATGTCGTGGCCAACTCCGGCACGGCCCTGAGCTTTCATCAAATACACATGCTTCATCGGTTTACATCGAACATTACGCTTATTTACGACAGTGATGAAGCGGGAATCCATGCGGCCATGAAAGGTACGGATATGTTGCTGTCGGAAGGCATGAATCTCAAAGTGTTGCTCCTGCCCGAAGGCAAAGACCCTGATGAGTTTGCCAGAGCACATACGGTGACAGAATTTCGGGAATATATAGAGCAGCATCAGAGCGATTTCATACAGTTCAAGACCGACTTGTTGCTGAAGGGAGAGACCGACCCGACAAAGCGCGCGGAGGCCATCAATTCCATCGTGGAATCTATTTCGATGGTGCAGAATCAAATTCTGCGCGATACCTATATTCACGATTGTTCCCTGCGCATGGGTATCAACGAGCGGTCGCTCATCAGCCAGATGAACACGTTTATCCGCAGAAGACGCAACAGAAAAACACCGATGGGACAGGATGAGGAGGAACAAGGTCTAACCCCGGAGACCGGGCGAGACGTGCAACCCATTCGTATCGCAACACCCATGCAGCAGGCGAGCAAGGTGGAAAGAATGCTCACGCAGATGGTGGTGCGTCATGGCGAACGTGTAATCTTTGAAAATGTGGAGGGCGAGGACGGCAATGTCTACAACCTCACGGTTGCGCAATATATACATTATAATCTTGAAGCCGATGGTTTGCGGTTTCAGGAATCCCTGTTCAACGATATTCTCGCCGAAGCCGTGCAGCTGAGTGACAAGCCCGATTTCAAGGCAGAGCCTTACTTTATCCATCATGACGATATTCGGATCAGTCAGATTGCCAACAAGATGGCATCGGATTATTATCATCTGTCAGCGGAAAAAGAGGAAATGTTTATAGATGAGGAAGATCGTCGCCAGCATGAAGAAGACGAGATAGAGGCCTTGCGGCAACAGACTGAGCACTTGTTGCTGGATTTTCGGATGGATTATGTGGAGCATCATCTTAAGGATTTGATGGAGCAAATTAAACATTCGGCAGATGATGCGGAGCAGTTGAAAAAGCTTATGACAGAGTATCAGGATATGCAGGAAATCCGCAACAAGCTGGCCAAACAGCTGGGCAACAACATCATTATATAGTTTTGCATTATTCCATATAATGCCGTGATACGGGCCAGTAATGCGGTTTCAACGATTTTTGATGCTTGGAAGTGTCACGGCTGTTGTTCTTCCGTATGCTGCTTTACTTGGTTTTGGGGCCAATTGACAAGGAAAAGCTTGTCAGTGGCCCGCGTAAAGGCGGTGTACAGCCAGTGAATATAGTTTGGGGTGAGCATCTCGTCGGTCATGTAACCTTGGTCTACATAGACATGCTGCCATTGTCCGCCCTGAGCCTTGTGACAGGTAACGGCATAGGCGAACTTCACTTGCAGGGCGTTGAAATAGATGTCCTTACGCAGTGCTTTCATCCGTTCCGGCTTGGTGGGGAGATCGGCATAATCTTCCATTACCTTATTATATAGTTCCTCGTGTTGTTCTCTGGTCAGTGCGGGAGCATCGTTGATGAGCGAGTCCATGGTAATGGTCACCTGCATTTCGAAGTTGTCGTAGTCGGGGAACTGTAGCCATACGTCGGCAAATCGGAAGCCATAGAACTCGCGTTCGTTGCGTATTCTCAGCACCTTCGCCCGGTCGCCGTTGGCAAGAAAGGAAGGGATGTTGGCGTCTGCCGGTTGTTTTTCTTTCGATATTTGCTCTGTCCAGAAGTAATTGTTGCGTACAATCATCAGCATATCTCCCGTACAGAGTATCTCCTCCCGGTCGAGTACCATGTTTCGGATGCCCTGATTGTAAATGTTTGCACGCTTGTTTGACCGTGTCACTACTATGGTTTCGTCTATTCCGGTCTGCCGATAGCTTGTGCCGAGACTGTCGATGAGTTCGTTGCCCGGCATCACTTTGATGTCGGCAAATCCGTTGAAATCGATTTGGGGAAGCAGGGTGGTTTCGTCGTGCGTAATCAGTTGGCGTATCAATGTGGCATTGTAGAGTATGCCTGAGTCCTGACTTTGTCTCAGCACTTCGTCCAAATCGCATTGGTAAACCTTCATGCCGTAGCCTTCGAGCATGTCCGAACTCAGTGCCGGAGCTTCTTCTTCGCCCACCGGTGGCAACTGGGCGCAGTCGCCGATGAGCATCAGACGGCAGTTGTCGCCACTGTACACATATTGCATGAGGTCGTCGAGTAGGCTCCCTGAACCGAACGAACTCTCGCCCGTTGGGAAGCTGCTCACCATCGAAGCCTCGTCTACCACAAACAACATATTGCGATAACGGTTGTTGTTGAGATTGAACTGGCCGTCCAATCCCTGATAGGCTTGCTCGCGATAGATACGCCGGTGTATGGTGTAGGCGGGCATACCACTGTTGAGAGAAAACACTTTGGCCGCACGTCCGGTAGGAGCCATCAGTGTGAGTTTTTGTCCCAGACGATGGAGTGTGCGCACCATTGCACCGGCAAGGGAGGTTTTTCCCGTTCCGGCGGAGCCTCGAAGTATCATCACTACACGGTCATTGCGGTCGGCAAGAAAGCGGGCGAAGGTCTCCATGCCTTTCTGTTGGTCGGACGTAGGCTCAAAACCGAAGTCTTGTTTGATATAATCGATGAACTCTGCTTGGGTCATTTCGTTGTGAAATATTGGTGGTAAATACTTTTTTGTTAAAAGACAAGGGATAACCGTCGTTATCTATTGGGTTTTTAGTATCTTTGCAATGCTAATCCGTCTTGCCTAAGAGACAAAGATAATAATAAAACGTGAGATATGAAGTTCAATGCCAGAAATAATTATCTCCTTGCAGGTTGTGTACTGGTTTTGGCGGTACTCTGTTTCTTGAGCGTCTATCGTCCGCTCCGGTTTGAGAAGGAACGGGCCATGAGAGAGATGGTCGTGAAACAGTATCTGGTAAAAATCCGTGTGGCGGAAGAGGCGTATAAAACCGCACATGCCACCTATACGGGAAGCCTCGACACCCTTGTCAAAGTGGGATTGCTTGCCGACTCGCTGAAGTATATACCTTTTTCCGACAATAAACCGTTTGCACTCGCAGTTTCGTCGGCTATTGGTAAGAGTGGGCGTCATGTTCCGCTTATGGAGTGTAGTGCGGGTTACGAGGAATATTTGCAGGGACTTGATGCCAATTCCATTGCAGAACTCATCGAGAAAGCTGTTGCTTCCGGACAGTTTCCCGGTTTGAAAATTGGTGACGTTGTAGCGTTCAACGGCAATGTTGGCAATTGGGAATAAGGTTGTGAGAAGTGAGATCGAGAGGCCAAAACTCAGTCAAGTGGATAGAATTTCTCAGCCATGCCGATGACATCAATCAGAAATCCATTTGTCAGGAAGTAGGAAATCATCTGCCACAAAACTGCAAACCTCCTATCATAAAACTGCAAAATCCCCATCACAGAGCCACAAATGCCCTGTTACCAAGCCACAGAAACCCCATCACAAAGCATGTAAACCTCTATCATAAAGCCATAAGCCCGATAACATGAACTGCATAAGCCGGGTGCTTTGCCAATTATGAATTATGAATTTTGAATTATGAATTACAACAAGTCCCCCCGAATGACAATCCGTGTGAGCAAGGGCTCATTAGCGTTTGCAATAGCCGATAAGGGATTGGAAGAGCAAGTAGCGTTCAGCCCATACACCATTAAGAGCGGCGTGTCTATATCAGCCAATCTGCGTGAAGCTTTCAAGACGGAAGAATTGTTGCTTCATCCCACCACCCGTGCACGTGTTTTGGTCAATGCCCCCGTGTTGTTGCTCCCCATCGAAGAATATCATGAGCAGGACAGCGAAACACTTTATAGGCATAGTTATCCTGACACGGAGGGATGTGTCGTTATGAGCAACGTCCTGCCCGACCTCAAGGCGGTAGCATTGTTTGCGGTGAATAAGGATTTGAAACTTGTTGTGGAAGACCATTATTCGGACGTCAAGTTCACGGCCTTGATGCTTCCTGTGTGGCGATATATGCACCAGCGCAGCTTCATTGGTATTCGTCGGAAACTGTTTGCCCACTTTCATGATCATCAGTTGGAGTTGTTCAGCTTTGAGCGCAACCGTTTCGTTTTCAGCAATCGATATGATGTTAAGCATGGCAAGGACGCGCTCTATTTCATCCTTTTCGTGTGGAAAGAGCTTGCACTCGACCAGCAGAAAGACGAACTTTATCTCTCCGGCGACATTGTTGAGCGCGAGATGCTGATGGAACAGCTGCTCCTTCATATCCGGAAAACGAGTGCCATCAATCCTTCTGCAGATTTCAACCGAGCACCAATGACAAACATCAAGGGCGTCACGATGGACTTGCTGACGCTCTATCTGGGATGAAGACACATGAGTGTGGAACGTCGGCAGTTGTATTTTTTAGGTAAATGAGACAATGAGAATTATAACAGGAAAGTATAAGGGGCGCCATTTTGATGTGCCCCGAACGTTCAAGGCACGTCCTACAACAGACTTTGCAAAGGAAAATATATTTAACGTGATGAATAGATACATTGACTTTGCTGATGCTTCCGCACTCGATTTGTTTGCCGGGACAGGCAGCATATCGCTTGAATTACTGTCGCGTGGGTGTGCGTCTGTGGTGAGTGTTGAGGCCGATCGAGACCATGCGCGCTTCATTGGTCAATGTATGCAGAAACTCGGTGTTACAGAAAACTTCCTCGTTAAGGGCGATGTTTTCCGATTTCTAAAGTCTTGTCACAAACAGTTTGACTTTATTTTTGCCGACCCTCCCTATGCTTTGGAACAATTGGCAACGCTTCCCGACCTTGTGTTTCAATATGCGTTGTTGAAGGAGGATGGCGTTTTCGTTTTCGAACATGGACGGAATTACGATTTTTCCACCCACGAACACTTTGTGGAGCACCGCAGCTACGGGAGCGTAAACTTCAGCATATTCAAGTAACAGTCTTTGGCTTGACTGCTCCTGCGAACTGTTGGGGAGGATTTTGTACCTTATCAGAGAGGAGTGAGAAGGTGGTTACATCAATGGGCTTACGATTCTTAATATGCTTCCTCTCAACCGTTTCAGGAATGAATGTTGTTTCGCTTTAAGCATCTCGTCTACCGGCAGGCAATGTTTTTGGTCTTCAAGGAAGATTTTTTTCATGCGCAGTGCCATTCCCTTGTCATAGAAAAATATATTCGATTCAAAGTTGTGTTCAAAGCTCCGTGCATCTATATTGGTGCTGCCACAGGTAGAGATGCAGTCGTCGCTGACCAGCATTTTCGAGTGGTTGAACCCGTCTTTGTATAGATAAACTTTCACGCCGGCCTCTATGGTTTCCATGACATACGAGATACTTGCCCATTGCACAATCTTCGAATCGCCTTTCATGGGTATCATCAACCTAACATCCACCCCTGCCAGCGCGGCCGTTTGCATGGCGAAAAGCACCGGTTTGGAGGGCAAAAAGTATGGACTTTCCATATAGACGTACCGTCGGGCTTCGATGAGTATGCGCACATAGCCCTGCATAATGTCGGGCCAGGGGGAGATGGGACTGCTCGTCACTACTTGGGCCAGACAGTCGTTGGAGATGTGCCAATCTTGGTCGGGATAATATTCTCGGTTGGTAATCAGGGTGCGGTCAACAAAATACCAGTCCACCAAAAAGGCATGCTGAATGCCATACACGCCTCCGCCCCTCACCATCAGATTGGTATCTCGCCACTCTTGTTTTTTAGTGCCTCTGACATAGCGGGTGGCAATGTTCATGCCGCCGATAAATCCCACCTTGCCGTCAATGATTATGAGCTTGCGGTGGTTGCGGTAATTCACCTTAGAAGTGAAGGCCGGGAATTTCACCGGCATAAAGGCATGCACGTCTACACCGCCATCGCGCATACGCTCAAAGAAGGCATTTTTCACGTTCCAACACCCCACATCATCATAGATCACACGCACTTCCACGCCCTCACGTGCTTTGTCAATCAGCGTATCGGCAATCAGATTGCCCAATTCGTCATCGGCAAAAATATAGATGTCTATGTGTATGTGGTGTTTTGCCTTACCGATCTCACGTAAAAGTGCTGGGAAAAATTCATAACCGTCGGTAAAAATCTCCACCTCATTGTTTTTGAACGGCAATGCCATGTTCTGATTTCTGAAAAGCCGCATCAATGGCTGATGCGACTTGGGCAGCCGGAGATCACGCTGCTCCACGAATTCTGTCATTGCCCGCTTGGTCAGTTGGTCGAGCGAGCCCTGACTGATGAGCTTTTCTTTCCTGGTGTTTTGTCCGAAGAAGATATAGAGCACAAGCCCCAATAAAGGCAGAAACCACAACACCAATATCCATGCCATTGTCTTTGCAGGTTGCCGATTGTCGAGCAGCACCCTTATCATCACGCCTATGACAATCAGACCATAGACGACTCCCCAAATCCAATGCAGGTATGTCATGTTTTCAAATCTTTCTCTTTACATCTCAGCAAGCACAATGCAAGCCTCCGCCACCGAGACTTCAGAATGGGCTGTTGCCGCCGGCAGGGCATCTTATTTCTGTTTCTTCTTCTGAATATAGACTAATTCTTTCAGTGCATAGTCACTGTTGGCCGGGTCGTCAAGCAGTTGTTTCAGTATCTGTTCTGCTTCGCCATAGCGTTCCGCCCTTACCAGTAAAAAGGCTTTTCGGCGTTTCAGAAATCCTATAAACGCGAAGAATTCATACATTTCTCCGGAGGCCTCCTCCAGCCGTTCCCCATTCACTATGGGTTGCAGCTCCTGCAGAAAAGAGTCGATGAAGAGCATGGCTCGAAAGTCATGCCCATTGACCAGACAATTGACGAACGCCTGCATATAAGTGATGCGATGGGCTGACAGGGTGAGTTGGAGATAATAGCTGGCTTTGCAATATTGGTTCAGATGGGTATAGCATGAGCCAATCAGATAGCACAACTCGATGAACGCCTTGCGTGCGGATGTTTCCATCTTTTCGAAAGATGATTGCAGCAGATAGAACATGTTTTCCAAAACCAGCACACTCTCATAGAATCTCTTTTGTTCGAACAGTGCCTTTCCGCGCAGCAACACCTGTCCATGCTGTGGGTTTTGCAAGTTACAAAGTATTCGTTCTTCGTCTGTGAAGTCGTCGTTTTGTCCGTTTCGCAACTTGGCCCTTGCTTCTTTCCACACATATCTGAACTCTGCCAGGCGTTTCTCGACAGGGGTGAGGTCGTGTCCCAGCAACACGCTGCTCATTAGTTTTCGGCGCTGCATTTCGTTAGCTTCTGTGTTTTCGTTCAGCGAGAGAGGCGCCAATGCCATTGTTATGCGATAGTAGAGGGTGTCGTCGGTCTGCTCTTCCTGCCCGAAACACAGCGTGAGCTGCCGTAATTTCACAGGGTCGTGCGGGTCGTAATAAGTAAGGAGAGCCACCGCCGAGTGGTGTATGAATATATTGTCTCGTATCAGTGGCTTCGACACGTTGTAGTTGAGAATGGCGTCTGCGTCATCGAGCACTTCGGTTTTCCCGTCGCACGTTATGGTCAGTTGGGCCGGCACAATGTCGGCAAGGCCCATGCCCGAAGCCAACAGTTGGCGCAGCTGAATAGGCGACAAGTCGTTGTTGTGCCATTCCGGTCCGTCTTCCTGATGCATCATCTCCAGTTCTCTGAGCAGAAACAGTTCGCGCTTCCACGACGCGTCGCGTTTCTCGGCATCGCGGTTGGGGGCTTTGTCGCCGGCTTCTTTGAATGCCTTGAAGCGCATCACGAATACGCGCTGCCAGCGGAAGACATTTTGCATGGCCCGTTCTATCACCTCTTCCGCGTTGCTGTCGTTCAGCAATAGGGCGTTCACAATGTGAGTGTCTACCGTACCTTTGTCTGCGTTCACGGAGTAGACTATTCTACAAGTTTCGGTGTTGAGGTTGCATTGGTTGCACAGGTTGCGTACCAATTCAATGTTGTCAAGTTCCGTGTCGAAGAAAAACAGGTATGTCAGTCGCACATAGGGGGAGTTTTTCTCCAGGCGAATGTTGAAATGGCCGCTTTGATAATTGTAGCGGGCAATGAGATCATCGTGGTTGCGCTCCCATTTGGGTGTGCAGTTCAGTTTTTTCAGGGCATTGCTCACGCTGAGCTTATTGTCTTCCTGTGTACGTGCATAGAGGCTGCTCTCCGCATCGTGGTGTCGTCGCCACAACGGGATGAACACAAAGGCCACGATAAACATGATGGCCCATATCGCTACTATGATGATAACATCAGGCATTGTTTATTTGCAAACTTACCTAAAAAAAATGAAAACGATGCCTTTAATTGTCAAAATAATCTTAAAGCAGACCCTATGATTTAAATGCTTGATACTAAGAATGCTCGTTAGTTTGACAGGCGAACAACATGGATGCTTGCATCAGGAGTAGACGTTTTCAGTCTTGTATAAGGCTTCTAAAAATATTGACAAACACCTTCTCAAATTTCGCTTATTTGAAAACAGAAAGCTCATTGGTCAGAATTCTTCAAAATTTGGCGCGTTTGTGCAACTTTCTGATAGTCAGAAGGATGTCGATATTTGGACTCCTTTTATAAAATACGGATGATGATTCTCTGCGCGATTAAGGCTTATTCGAGGTGTGGTTAGGCTTCAGTCGCAATCTCGTTCGGGCCTATCGGTGTGGCCGTTAGATAGCCACCGCCACGCCTTTAGATATTAACCGCAACACTTTCATAGTTGAATGAGTCGGTTTTGGGGAAATAAAGCCGGAAGGAATGATAATTTGGCCCGGAAAAAGCAGGCAGAATAACCTGGAACAGAAAAATGAAAGCACTGTTTTATGGTGAAGAAAATTTTACATCAACAGTGGAGATGATGAACGTGTTTATTGAAAAGTTGCATCGAATTGGTTAGTTTTTCGTGATATGTGAGGAGAAGATTTGCTACATCCCGAAAAACTCAACGAGATACAAAGGTATAGCCTTTGGAAGCCACCGATGGGCTGATGGCGGGTCTTGTGAGATGTTTAGGCATAACGATGGTATGCCGGGCACGTAACGCAGGCTCTCATGCGCTGAGGTGTAAAGAATACGTGGGCCTGGGCAAGGGATGTGGCGCAATCAGCGGGTCAGTGAGAACTTCAAACTGAGACCAAAGTCCTGTATAGTCGTTGGATAGCTGCTGCTGCTCAATATGGGAGTGTTTGTCTGTCTGTCAAGATAGAAGCTGACCGACATGAGTTTGGAAAGCGTGTAGTCGGCCATGAAAGACAGCTTGAAAGCCGTGTTTCCACTGCTTGCCGACGATGTGATTGTGGCAATGTCGCGAGTGATGCTGGCTTGTTTTCTATACGACAGGTCGAGGCGGAGATTCAGGCTGTGATTCACCCCTCCGCGTGTGTTGTTCCTGGAATTATTGTCCTGATTGTTGTCGTTTTGCTTTTTGTTGTTGCTCCTCACCACTCGTCTGTTCCGTCGTCCGAAGAGGTTGAAGTTGTTGAGTTTGTAGCCGAAGCCCATCACCCAGTCTTTGCTTACGGCCTCGTTCATCTGAATACTCGTCATGGAGAGGGTGAGCACCCTGCTCTGGCGATACTCTATCTTAGCGGTGAGGTTGTTTTGCAGGGTCACGTCAATGCCCAATAGCGGCGAGAACGATTCGTTGATGCTGGCCGAAGAAATATTGTACATCGAGTTGGGAATGGGAGAGCCGCTTGTTGCGTCGGTAATGAATCCCATGCCCGGTCCCATCAGTTCCATGAAGGTGGAGTAGCTCTGATAGGAGCCTATGGCAAAGATGCTCTTGTAGCTATGGTTGATATTGACGCTCTTAAACATGTCCCTAAACCATGGCAGTTTGCTAAGGCCGCTGTAATGGATGGTCCAGTTGGGCAGGAGTTTTTTGAGGGCGGGGAATATATCAAATCCGCTTCCGCCCATGCTGGTATAGGTGTTCAGGAATGTCGGAATCATCACGTCGGCACTGTAGGCGTTCACCCCGCCATTGGCCGCGTCGAACGTTTCACCGGCCAGACTGGTGCCCTGTGGATAGACGGTGCCGGCATAACGGGCCTCGACGCGTTGGCGGAAACCGTTGAGCGCATGGCAGAACTTCTCAAACGTGGTGCTTCTGAATCCATTTTTGGCGTTGCCCATACCCTCAAAAGCCGATTTCACCGATATGGTGGTCATGGAGAAGGTGCCGGTTTGGGTGGTCGGGTTGCCGACATACATATACTGCACGCTCTTGGCGGTGGTCATCGTTCGGCTGGCATTGAGGTCTATTTTCAAGTTTTTAACCGGTTCGAGCGTTGCGCGCAGTTGCAGATCTTCCGTCAGGTTGGTTGTTGCCGGCGTGGCAATGCTGTCGTTGATGAGCAACCAGTCGTTTCTGCGGGCTTTCTCTATGTAGCTGTCGCCAATCAGTCCGAACGCGAAGTCGAGACCGGGAGCAAGGGCATTGGCTCTCGCGTTGTTGGTCTGGCCGAACGCGTTGCCGATGTTGGGCATGAAGCCCGGCAGCGTCATGGAGTATTGGTTGCGATAGGAGATACTGGCCCTGCGCACCATCATCGCCACACGGGCAATGGCTTGGGCGGTCTTATACCATTTTTGGTCATCGAGTGCAGGTTTCGGAGTCACGGTGATTTTAACCTTTGTGGCCGAGTCTACCTTGTTCTTGATGCGTATTTTGTTGTCGTCCAACTTCTTGAATTTTATTTTCAGGCGCTTGCCGTCCTCTGTTTTCGCAGAAACGATGAGGCGTTTGGTTTTTTTGCCGTGACTCACTTCGATGGTAGTGTCGGGCTTCAGCGTTATCTCTTGTTCAAACGAGCGCTTGTTCTTGGGGAGGGAAGTTTGCTTCTCCGCAGTCTTTCTGTAGTTTTCGCGTAGTTGTTTAACGGCCTCGTCCGGGTCTTTGCCATCGGCAATAGCCTGCTTGCGCGCTTTGGCTTCGGCCTCTTGCTGTTTCTTCTTCTCAGCTCTGGATTTTTCCCTGTCCTGCTTTTTCTTGTTGATTTCCGTGCGACTTGGTGTCTTGTCGAAACGCTCGTTGGCCTTTTTCAGGAACGGACTGTGATTGTAGAGACGCACAAAATCGAACGAGCCGTTGATGTTGAGCTGTCGGTTGTTTTGTATGGTGTTGCCCAGAGAAGTGCCGTCTTCGAGGTCGGTACCTCTGAGCCAATGATAGGTGGCATTGTAGGTCGCGTCGCTGTTCATCCAGTCGAAGATGGGGATCAGGTTGAGTGGAAGTTGGTATGAAAGCGTAAAGTTTTGTTGATAATCGAGGGGCGTTCCAAACTGTCGGATGCTTCTCCGTACCGAGTCTTTCCATGCCTCGTATTGGGTGGGGTAAAGATCTTTATTGACGGGAGTATAAGGCTCTTCAATTTCCGCATGAGTGGCACTCTGAAAATTCATGTGAAGGTTTTTCGTGAAGTCCCAACGCAGTTGGAATTCCCGATTCCACAAGAACTGTTGGGCGAATACCAAAGGTAGGTTGGCGTTCTCCATGGCTTCCATGTCGCGCTCTTGCAGTTCGTAGTAGGAACGTGTAATCTCCGTGTTGAAGTTTACGTTTTGTGGCAACCAGTTCAAACCTATACGCTTGGGAAAGTCGAGCCACTTGCTCTTTCCCTTGACTTTCTTGAACGGCTCCCATGCTCTGTACACCGGAGTCCAGCTGTAGTTCATGCCGCCCCGCCAGTTGTCTTCGTTTTCGTAGACGGTTGTTTCGCCTTGGCTATGGGTGTGACTGTGGCTGTAGAAGAAGGAGAAGTTGGCCGGATCGTAGGGCATGGGGTGACGTTTGGTTTGGATACCCACTTTCACGTTGGATAGAGAGAAGTTGGTGTTGATGGTTTTCGTCACGGCAATGCGCTCAATGGAATCTCGCTCGGCGCGTGTTGGCGCACCGTCCAAGGCGTCTTTCAACTCCATATCGGTGTCGAGGGGGTTGTATTTTGGGGATGTCACCTGTTTGGTTACGCTGTAATACAATGGGGCTGAGACTTTAGTCTTGTCGGGGAAGAACTTCCCCAGTTCAACGTTTGTCATGAAAGAGAAGTTGCTCCGGTCGTCTTTCGAACGGCTGTTCACCCCTTCTTCCAGTCCGCCAAAGCCTTGAGAGATATACCGTCCCTGCACGTTCATGGTGCCGAGATCGGACATCTGTACGTTCAGGTTGCCGTTGGCGGCCCACCCTCCGGAATTGTTAAACTCTTTCAGTCGCAGTTCATTGACCCACACCTCACCGCTTTTGGTGTCGGCCGAAAGGTTTCTGACACCGATAATCATGGTCTTCACCTCGCCTAAAGTCGGATTGCCCATCACGGTAATCTTGTTTTGAGGACGTTCGCTGTCGTAGGCCTCGTAGGGGCGATTGTAGGAGGCCAGCCCAAGGCCTTTCTGTTGGTTGCGCTCCTTTTTTAAGGCGGTGAATATCGAAAGGGGCACGTCGAGCATGTTTTCTTCCGGCCAAACGGCAATGCAGTCGGCACGCGACATACGGTCGTAGCGGCCCGGAGGAGTAAGTTTCAGGGGAATTTCGTATTCGTAATAGTTGCTTTTGTAGTCGGAGCCGAGACGTATGAACACAGCCAGCTGGCCATCCTGCAGGTTTGTTATATTCTGTTCGTCGGCGTTGGCGTGGACAAACATTTGGAGCCGTTTGTACTGACGAAGGTCGTGTGTGGTGTTCTTATATACAGCCTTCGACTCTCCGCTCGACAGGTTTTTGACATTGATGTCGAGTGCCTGCTCGTTGGCCTGCACGAGTTGAGGCTGGGTGGGGTCTTGTTCACGGCTGATGCCCGGTGGTAAAATGTAGTTCACGGGCGTTTTTTCGTTGTTTTCCTCGATGCTCACCGACGCGGTAGTCATGGAGCCGGTCGATGCAGAGTTGTCGAGATTCTGCTCATATACACGCCATGTGCCACGCACGAGGTCCAGACTTGCAAATCGCATCACAACGGGATGCTCGAAGTTTGTGAGGAACATTCGCATGAAACGGATGCTGCTGAAGTCGGAAATGGAGCCGTTGCGACTTTCAAACTCTTTGACGGGAATACGGAACAGATACCACGTGAGTTTGGGCGACTTTCCGTTTCGGGCCGTGCGGTTGGTCTCGCGCTTGTCTACAATGAAGTTCTTGCCCACAACAAGGTCTTCCGGGCGCACCGAAACGTGATATTGATAGTATTTTTCGTATTCGTTGAGTGTAAAGTCTTGGTTGATGTCTTCGGCATCGGGCGTGGATTTATACGACGTGTCGTAGCCCTCCGTTCGGCTGTCGTTGTCGGGCGAGTTGCCTTGTGGATTGTTGATATACTTGTATCGTCGAAGGATGGAGGCTTCCATGCGGTCGAGGTCGGAGCCACGGAAATAGTGGTAATTGTCGTTTGCCGGGTCAGCCCAAATGGAGTCCCACACGGCTGCATTGACTTTGCCTTGTATCTGTTTGAGAAAATCTTGGTAGGTTTCAAACTGCTGTTCCTCTCCGTCGTTCAGGCCGTTGTAACCCACGTCTTGCAGTTTTCGGCTTCCGTTTGTCGTGGCAAAGGCGTAGGTAACCGTGCTTTGTACGGGAATTTTTCCCCATTGCGTGTAGCTGAAATTGGTAGATCCGTCTACGGGCATACCGCTCTCATAGAACTTCTTGCCGTCGTGAAGAATGTCTTCCGATACTTCGCCGAGGTTGATATAGAAGTCTCCTCCGTATTCCGAAGCATTGGGCTGAGTGCTGCTTTTGATAAAGGGGTCGAGCATCCAAAACTCGATATATTCGATGTTGGCGGCCTCAAAGTCGTTGGTATCGAGTTTGCGCATCATGCCTCCCCAATGTTGGCGAGGATTGTTGAGCATGCCGTTGGGAGAAAGATCGGGGTTAAAGTTGTAGGGGCCACGCTCGTTGGGATAGTAGGCCAGGTTGAGAATGGGCAGTGTGGAGGTGGCGCCGCTGTAGCTGCTCTGGTCGCGCTGTGGGTAAAGGTCACGTACGTATATCTCGCGCACGTAGGGGTCGCTCAGTTGATCAAGGTCGCTCTTGATGTGAGAGGGTGTCAGGCTGCTGCTGCGTCGGGTGAAAAGAGGGTCTATGGTGTACCAAGCCATCTGCGAACGGTTAAAGCCGCTGGTTAGTCCTGTGCGGTCCCGGCTCTCTGGAAACATCGAAGGCACACTGGAAAGAATCCAGTTGGTAGGTGTAGAAACGTCCATTTTGTCGGTGGTTCCTTCGAAATCATCAAGATAGGAGGCGTTGTCTTGCACACCACGACTTTGTCCTGCGAGAAGCTGGGCAAACTCTCCGGTGAACGAAATTTGTGAGGGTTGGGTGAGATGGAGGAAAGGAAGTTTGTCGAGCATGTTAGTGAGCCATTGGCTTTCTTTCTTCCAATTGATATTGAGACCCCATATTGTGTTGTTCAGTGGCTCCATACCCATGGACACTTTGGTGGTAAGGGCCTGTTCGGAAAGGTGTTGGAGAGTACCCGACATTTGGAAATTCTTCGAGAAATCGTATTCCCAGTTCATGCCGAACATGGTCTTTCGTTCTTGCGAATACTCGGATTGGCTCTCCAAAGACACATTGACGGAGGTACCGGCATCGATGATGCTCTGATTCAAAATAGTGACTTCGCCGGCACTATAATCCACCGAGTAGTCAGCGCCTTCGGTCAGTGTCACGCCGCCGGCAGTGACTACCACTGACCCTTGCGGTACATTGTAGGTTCCAAGCGAGATGACATTAGCTGATGTTCCGCGATATTGACCTTGCAACAGATACTTGTCTTTCTCAGCAATTTGCTTGGCAATGGTCTTGGTGGAGTCGTATAGCTCGGTAAAAGCGTATTTCTGAGCCTTGTCAGCACTCACTCCTTTGCTTGTCAGATAATTGTAGAGATACCGACCAAAAGGCTCTGCCGAGGGGAAAAATACACGTCCGTTGCTCACGGTGTAACCTTCCACGAAGTCGAAATAGCCGTTGGGATGAGCCTTGTTATTATTGTCCAGTCGGTCGGCACCAAGCACTTTGATAAGCGTCTGGTTCTTCACCTGTTGCTCAGGAATGTATGAAAGATACACCCCAGCGGTGTCGCTTTGGAACTTTACGTCTAAGCGGAACTTGTCTTTCTCGACGGATGACGCTAGGTAATACACGTTTTTCATCATCAAATCCCAGTTACCCTGCATGGGATTATTGCTTGTGTTTTTCAGCGATTTGACGAAAAGCGCCTGGTTTACATCGGTAATGTCGCTGGCAAACTCACCAACCTGATAGGTCTGCCCGCCGTATGTGTATTCATAAGCTACTGCCAACACCTGATCTGTTTGCAGCGAACTGCGCAACGATACATAACCCAGAGCCGAGTTTATGGTGTATTCGGAGGAGTTGAGAAGTCTTGCGCTCTGCAGTTTTTCGTAATCGACACCTCCAACCAACCCCGCACCGTCGAGCACGGTAGACGCTTGGTCTATAGAGCGTGCATCGGCATACTGGTTTACAATGGTGCTGTATTCGGTGTTGGCCGTGTTCGATGGCACGTTCGTTCTGCTTGGTGTCCACATCGAGTTGCTGATGTTGCTGCTTTCGGCGAGGTCGGTCAGTGCCACGATATTGCGTGTGTTGGTAGTCGTTCCGTTCTTGTTGGTGACCCAAATCTCCACGCGATTGATGCTCACCCCGGTGGTCAGGTTGGGCAAGGTCTTCATGCCGTCGTCGTAATGGTTGCGGAAGTATTGAGACAGGAAGAAGTGGCGGTTTTCCTCATAGTCAGCCGCGCTGATTTCAAAGGGGGTGAGTTGTTTTCCGCCTTGACTGGAAACGCTTTTCGAGGAGCTTTTTTTCTGTGAGGCCACAAGCTGCAGTTTCAGTTTGCCAAACTGCAAATCGGTGCGCAATCCGAACAAACTACTGGCACCTTGAATTAATGACGAATTGGAGGGGAACGACACATTTCCACCTTCTACCAGCTTAATAATCTCATCTTCTTTACCGTCATATTTCAACTTCATGTTCTGCGTATCGAAGTCGAAGGTAGCGTCGGTGTTGTAGTTGAGATTCATGTTCACCTTGTCGCCTACTTTACCATTGACGTTAAGGTTAATCTTTTCGTCGAAATCCATCGTGGTTACCTTGCGGTTTCGGATGGGGATCGAGGGGTTGTCGATATTCTTGAAGGTCGCCCCGAATTTTAGTTCGGCCGTTCCCTGTGTCTTGATGCGCACGCCTCCGGGACCGAAAATCTTTTCGGCCGGGCCGAGATCAAAGTGCATATCGGTGAAGCTGAACTTCTCTTTGCCCTGTGTTTTGTATATTTCGTCGTTCTTGCTGCGGTAGTATGCGTCTCTCCCGTGCTTCTCGCTCCATTTCATATACTCCTCAGGGGTCATCATAATGGGGGCCGCAAGATAGGTGGAGCCAATCTTTGTACCTATAATATAGCGGTCGATGGTGTCGTTGTAGACCACCTCATACATCAAACCCTCAGGACGTTTCAGGTCCATTGCATTTTGTTCGAGGTCGTCGTAGGTGATGGGGGTGGTACGCTGAATCTTCCATCGGGGATTGATTAGCGAATCGGGAGTTTCATCCCCATTTTCCAAAATGGGTTGAGATGGAGGCTTGGCGGCGTTTGCAGTCTTACGATTTTGTTGCGTAGGGTCTACTTGGAAGAAAGGAAGCACGACCGCGGAACTGACCATTGTCATGCCCAGCATCAGCAATATGATGATGTAATGTTTCCTTATCTTCATTTTTATAAGACTTGCTTGCAGCCCAACTTAGCCTAAAGCAGGAACTGCCTCAGGCTTCATCAGCTCGTTACAAATAGGTATGCACGAGGAGTAGGGGTGTTGTTGAACATGAACAACCGTACTCCATATCTTTTTATTTGATTCGCTTCAAAGCTTCCTTCACCACCATTTCTACTGCCATATCCGGCTGTTCGGTGAGGATGGCGGCTACCACTTTGGCCGCAGGAGCAGGAGAAAATCCCAACATGGTCATGGCTGATACGGCTTCATCCCTCACGGCGGTGTTGATGCCCGATGTTTTAGTGGATGGCGTGCCAACGTGGAATTCGTCGGCAATGCCCGAATTGACGATTTTATCACGCAGATCTACGATGACGCGCTGGGCGGTTTTCAAGCCGATTCCCTTGACGCTCTTGATGAGTTTCTCGTCGCCGTTGGCAATGGCGGTGCAAAGTTCGTTGGGCGACAACGATGACAACATGGTGCGTGCCGTGTTGGCCCCAACGCCCGATACGCTGATCAGCATCCGGTAAAGCTCGCGTTCCTGCTTGGTGGCGAAGCCGTAGAGCGTATAGCTGTCATCGCGTCCTCCCGCCTGAATGGCCTCGTGAACAAACAGTTTAGCCTCCTTTTTGCCTTGAATACCATCATAAGTGTTGAGCGAGATGCTAAGTGCGTAGCCAACTCCATGGGCTTCTATAACAGCCAAGGCGGGTGAAAGCTCCACAAGCTCACCCTTAATATATTCTATCATGTGGTTTAAACTTTGTATATATACAGTACAATGTAATAACGTGTGTTTTATACTCATATTGTATAGAAACTGAAAAAGGAGGGGTATGCCCTTGCTTGGTGTTCCATTTTGTTTTTTATTCCTTTGAAAAGCTTTCGTGTTGCCACATCTAAACTTTTTTTATATTTTAAACGTCAGATAATGTATTTTTTCGTGAGAATGGTGTACTTTTGCAACCAGAAGTAAATATAAATAACAAAATCACAGAAGAAATGAAAAAAATCAGAACAGCCGTCGTTGGCTATGGAAATATAGGTCGTTATGCTGTAGAGGCTTTGGCGGCCGCACCCGATTTTGAGATTGTGGGCATCGTTCGCCGTCAGGGCGACAAGGATAAGCCCTTGGAGCTGACCCCTTACAAAGTGGTGGACGATATCACGAAGCTGCAAGATATAGACGTAGCGTTGCTTGCCCTGCCCACGCGAATGTGTCCGGAGTATGCGGCCAAGCTGGTAGGCATGGGAATCAACACAGTGGACAGCTTCGATATCCACAGTTCTATTTTAGATTATCGCACAAAACAGATGGCAAACTGCAAGCAGGCCGGACGAGTGAGCGTGATTTCGGCCGGATGGGATCCCGGATCGGACTCCATTGTGCGTGTGCTGATGCAAAGCCTTGCCCCCAAAGGATTGACGTACACCAATTTCGGACCGGGTATGTCGATGGGGCACAGTGTGTGCGCACGGAGCAAGAAAGGTGTGAAAGACGCGCTTTCCGTGACGATACCGTTGGGCGAGGGCATTCATCGCCGCATGGTTTACGTGGAGTTGGAAGACGGTGCCAAGTTGGAAGAGGTGACAGCAGAAATTAAGGCCGATCCCTATTTTGCCCACGACGAGACCCATGTGTTTGCCGTGACATCGGTAAAAGATGTTCAGGATATGGGGCATGGGGTGAATCTCGTGCGCAAGGGCGTTAGTGGCACAACACCCAATCAACGCTTGGAATTCAACATGAGCATCAACAATCCCGCCCTCACCGCACAGGTGTTGGTCAATGTTGCCCGTGCTGCCATGCGTCTGCAGCCCGGATGTTATACGATGCCCGAAATTCCGGTGATAGATATGCTGCCCGGCAGCCGTGAGGAAATTGTGGCCACACTGGTGTAGGTTGTTCCGGTTTCCCCTTCTACAGGAAAGGGCGTGGGCTAACTTTGGTGGTATGTTCCACAAGGTCTTAAACGTTAAAAGCAGAAGTTTAAATGTTAAAAACAATTTGACTCTGCCAATAACTAAACTTTCGGCTATCTTTATACATCTCATATAATGATAAGTCTCAATTAAAATAGTAAGGATATGAACAAGAAAATGATGATCAAATCATCTGTTGCAGCCTTGGCGGTGATATTTTTCATCAGTGCTATGCCTGCCGATGGAGTTATAACGAAAAATGGCGCGACAACTGTTGTCAATACCACTACGCTGACTAAAAACATAAGAGGCTACAAGAGCACGACGCCGGTAAAGATATACATCGAGAAGAATCGTGTTGTCAAGGTAGAAGCTCTGAAAACACAGGAAACTCCAAAATACTTTGCTAAGGCAAAGGCTGTACTCAATAATTTTGCCGGAAAAACGGTCACCAAGGCCGAGAAGATGAATGTGGATGCTGTGAGTGGTGCCACGCTTTCAAGCAACGCATTAGTGAAGAACGTACAAACGGGTCTGAAATATTACAAGGCACACAAGTAGTCTGCTGCAAGATAGGGATATTGTAAACCGTATAATGCACCCAAACGATTGAGCCGCGCGATGTACATCATCACGCGGCTCAATCGTTTTCGTATGTTCCCCCGACCGTCTTTGTGCCTTGCACTATGTGCGGAGCGGGGGACTCTGTTCATTTTCCGAATGTAGGCCTCAGCCTTTACGGAGCCTTATTGTTTCGGGAAGTTCTGGTAAACTTTCAGACCGTATTCTCCGGCTATGGCATAGGCATACTCCATGATGTCGGCCAAATTGTGTTCGTAGTTCACCCACACCTTGTCTTTCAGGAAGAAATACAGCTCTATCGGAAGTCCGGTTGGCGTAGCTTCTTTCTGGCGCACCATGCAAGTCATCTGATTATTCACTTCGGGATTGTTTTGCAAATAGTCTTCTATAGCCCGGCGATAGCGCGCTATATTGGTTTCTTTGCGACTTTCGTCTACGAAGCTGATGCTGCGGATGTCAAACAGAATAATGCGGGTGACGCGTCGTCCGCCGGCAGCTTGCATGCCTTTCCAGTTTTGGAAGGAACCATTGACCAGTGTGGTGGGCGATACGGTGACGATGGTGTTGTCGAAATTCTGCACCTTGACAGTGGTAAGATTCATCTCTATGACCGTACCATCGGCATTTGTCGAAGGCACCGTTATCCACTCACCCACATGGAGCATATTGGCAGAGGTGAGGCGTATGCCGGCCACCAATCCTTCGATGGTGTCTTTGAAGACCAACATCAGGATGGCGGATGTTGCGCCAAGTCCTGCCAGCAGGGTGAGCGGGCTGCGATTGATGATGATAGAGATGACTATAATAACAGCAATGAAGACCACGACAACCTGCAACAATCCACAGAACGACACGATGTATTGGCGCATGTTCGTGCCGTTGCCGCTTTGCGCCCGCTTCAGGCTGTTGATGATGACAACTATCAGATTAACCGTAGCAATGGTCGCGTAGATGGCCGTCAGTCGGTTGAAGACTTCCTGAACAACGGGGTGTTCATAAAAAACGATGGGTAGCAGCTTCCATACTACGAGGGCCGGAACGATGCTGCACGCTGCCAGGAGAACGGGGCGGCAAAGAAGGATGTTATCCCATTTGGCAGCAGTGCGGTGCGTGATTTTTTCTACAATGGGAATGAAGATACGACGGCAGAGCTGGTAGGCTAACCATGCCAAAACCAACACAAGGACTATCATCACGGTGTGACGCACCCAGGTGATGGCATTGCCGGAAAGGCCGCACATCTTAATTAAACTCTCAATGTAAGATACGATAATTTCCATAAGTTTTCTTTTTGTTAATATGTGAATATTACTGTGGGCTGCACAGTATTGAGCATACTTTGTCTTGGAATTTCCGTCCGTTCCTGCCATGCATCACCCCTTGGTTGATAATGCAGAAACAGATGTGATGCCCGTTGGTGGCGGTGAGATAGCCACATAGCGAACTTACTCCCGTCACTGTCCCGGTCTTGGCGCGGACGTTGCCACGCGTAAACTGAGACTGCATTCTCCGTTTCAACGTTCCGTCCTGCCCGGCGATGGGAAGCGAGGGCAGGAGGTGGTTGTAGATATTTTCATTGTTGTGGGCATAACGCAAAAGGCGTGTCAGTAATTCTGCGCTTATATAGTTGTATAGCGACAATCCGCTTCCGTCGGCAAACTGATAGCGCGACCCGTCAAGCCCTAACTTGTTCACAAGCTGCCTGATGACGCTCCTTGCGCTTTTGGCAGATGCCGGACGGTTGCCTGTTGCGGCAGCCAGCTGATAGAACATGGCTTCAGCATAGAGGTTGTCACTTTCTTTCATCATGCGCATCAGGATTTGGTCGATGGTGTGGAAGCGGCGCACAATGCAGTTGGCCTCTTGGGGCTTGCGTTTCTCGCCGATAGCCCCTGTGAGATAGATATTCCCTTGGCGCAACTTCGTATAGAATTGTTCCATGAACTGGTCTTTACGCGAGATGAGCAGTGGTGAGAGCACCGGATTGTCGTCGTCCCAGCACCATCCCTCGCCAAACGCCTTGTCGTCTTTCATCGATTTATCCGAATAAATGTTGCCACGTATGGTGTCAATACCCATCTTGTTTAAGGCTTCCACAAACGCACGCATATCGTCGGTATTGAATCGGGGATCGAATCCGCCCACGCAGTAAACGTCACCATTGAGCACACATCCGTCCACCTGCCCTGTATAACACAGCTCTGTCTTAAACTGGTAGCTGCCGCCGAGACGGTCAAGAGCTGTTATGGCAGTGATGGCTTTCATCGTTGAGGCTGGGCGCATCAGTTGTCGCTCGTTGAACCGATAGATGGCAGAGTCGGCATCGAGATCCCATATCATGAGTCCGAGCTGTGAAGTCTGGAACATATCGTGCTTAAGAAGCCGGTCAATCTCGGCCTGAACATTTTGTGGCCACGACAGTGTGTCGTTTCGGATGATGAGTGAGTCGGCCCATAGGGAGTCGGTTGTAATGGTATCGCTGTCTTCGACAATTTCGTCTTCTTCATATTGTGCGTGTATGGGAACTGCGACAAGAAGACACCATAGGCAGCAATATATATATTTTATTTTCTGACTGAGAAACATACTACTCTTCTTATTATTCCTTCTCCGAATTATCCTTCGTCGTCTTTTAACGTGGTTTCCTGTGCAAGCACCGACCGGCGGGCTGTTTGCAAATGTTTGATGAACGATGCCTCTTGTTCGGGCTCTACGGCAACATACCGCTCCTCGTCATATTCGAGGAGCAGGTAGTGGGACAGACCAAAGGAGGTTGTGATGGGCCGACACGACTTGATCCGGTTCAGACGGATGGTTTTCGACTTGGCAAACCGACCGCGATAGATGGTGAGCGTGTCTTCGCTGAACACATACTTGGAATGAAGCACACGTTCAATAACCAACACACTGAGGGCGATGAAAACACATCCCGTAATGGCTGATTTGATCCAAAATAAATAGATGGCCAGCGAGATAAAAAGAATTACCCCACACTTGGAACCCAAGGTGAATTGATGGTGAAACGTTCGGGTCATATCTGTAAAGCAATGCCTGTCTGCCAAGCGACACAAATCGCCACGTAAAACAACATTATAGTATGCAAAATTACAAATATTATTGCAAACGAATGGGTTTTACGGCGATATTATTGTTTATTTCACAACTCCATACTTCATATTTGCCGGTTGATTGGCTGTTGGCATTTGAGATGTTGGTAATTTTCTTTACAAAAGTGCTCTAATGCTTCGCGTATTTCAAAATAAATTTAGTTTTGTCTGAATTTCGCGATTTTTGAGGAGTTTTATAGGTGGCTGATTGTCAGTGCTTTCCGTAGATACACCCTTGAAACGCCCGTTTTTCCGCTTGCCTTTAGTATCGAACGGCACAGCCGAAGGGCTTTAACGGCACAGCGAATAAGGCTTTACCGCATGGTGAATAAGGCTCAACCGTGTGACGAAAAGGCAGCAACGGCATTGCCTTTGCTGTTTTGGAGTAGTGTGGACTGATTTTGATGGAAAAAAACATAGCCCTTTTTCCGCTGGATGGTCTGAAAATAATTACAGAAAAATGGTAATTATATCTTACAGGTAGAAAATCGGGGTGGGGTGGTGTCAGGTTGGAAAGCTGAAAGGTGTCATGGTTTTCACTTTCTCGTCGTACACTTCTTTGGTCACCCGTCGGCCTCGAAAGCTGCGCACTCTGGGCATATTTTCAAACCATCGATCGTCTGTGGTGTACCATGAAAAACGGTTTATCTCTTTGAGGGTTGGCAGCTTCCGATGGAGTGTGGCGGCGTATTTGGGATTGACCGACGACAGAAACCTCCGTCCGTCTGTCATTTCAAGTGCCAGCACCAGATACTGCCGGATGATGTTTTTAGACCCTGTGTATGCTTTTTCCATGCCTTTGGTGGCGGTCGTCACGTGGATGTCCCACCCGTCTCGGTTGAGCCGTTCCATCATGCCGCGAAACACGATGCCGTGTGGCGAAGTGTCTTTCACACCACTGTGGGCAATGGCAAGATGTATCATCTCGTGCAGGAGCACGCTCTGAAAACGATGTTCTGGTTGGTCGTAATAGTTGCTCAACGAGATGGTGAAATCGTAATACTGGGTGCATGTCCAGCTGCGTTTGCGCTTGTACGACATGGTGCCGAGTTGTGTTCGGGCGTGCCCGATACGAAAGCAGGGCGTGGGAAGCTCGCCGCCGAAATATTGTGCGTTAAACTTGGCAAACCAAGTGCGTATCCAGTGAATGTCTACTTGCATGGAGGGTGTGGATTATTGTTGGGTGAGGGTTGCCACCACATACTCAGATTGTGTGCCGATGCGGAATTTGCCACCCCATATGCCCAGTCCGCTCGTGACGTAATAGTGGGTGTTTCCTTTGGTCAGCATACCGTAGGCCTTCTCGTAAATCGCGTTCTCTATCCAGCTGATGGGCCACACCTGACCGTAATGTGTGTGTCCGCTCAATTGAAAATCGATGCCGGCTCGCTCCGCCTGTTCCAAATGATAGGGCTGATGATCGAGCATAATGGTGTATCGGCTCATGTCGAGACCGCTGGTGAGGGCCTTCACCGACTTGCGATGGAGATTTGTTCGGTCGTCTCGTCCGATGATGTTGATGCCCTGCACGCAGACGCTTTGGTCTGTCAGGAGATTGATGTTGGCCTCCTTGTAGAATTTCTCGGCGTCTTGCTCTCCACTGTAATATTCGTGGTTGCCCAAGCAGGCATACACGGGAGCCTTGAGTCTTCGAAATTCCGCAGCCATGTTTTCTTCAAGAATGGGCCTGATATTTCTGTCGATGATGTCACCGCCAATAAGAATAAGGTCGGGGCTTTCGGCGTTGATCTTGTCAATCCATGTGGCGAGTTCCTTGCGGTTGTTATGGTAGCCTATGTGCAGGTCGGCCGCCATCACGATTTTTTTAGTACCTTCTATAGTTTTCGATGTGGATAGCTCTATGGGCACGCGCACTTTGTGCAGATAGTTGAAATAACCGTAGGTAAACACTCCGACGAGTATGCCGATGACCGTCAAAGTGCCTTTCCAACTGTCGAACATGAAACTTTGGGGTACCAGATGTGCCAGTCGGCCAATGTCCAACAGCAGGAACAGCAGCACGGTGTACAGCAAAATGAAGAGCGTGGAGTTGCCGACCTCGTAGGATGCACGGGCCAAAGGCATGGGCCAACGGTCGACATTGAAGATGATGAAATTGGCAAAAAACCAGCAAAACAGTATTGTCAGGACGCCAACAACGATGCCTTTGTAAAGGTTTGGCAAAGGCAGGATGTTCCAAATGCGCCAAAAACTATAGGCTGCCCCTATGAGCGGCAGCGCGAAAAAGACGATTGCCCACATTTTATTCATGATAACGGCAAAGGTAATGAGAAAACGATAATATCCGTTTAGGTTTTAACGGATATTATCGTTTCATGTAATAATTTGGGGATGTCAGTCCCCGCAAAGTGGCAAGAGGGTTGGGCGTAACGCCGTGTAGGGCGTTGTTCCCTCCGGTTTAATGCCCTTCAGGGTTTCGTATCGTGAAGCACGCTGTGGACGTCGGCCCCTGCCGGGTGAACGGTAGAAGCCGACATGAGCCTCTGACGGAGCTTAAAGCTCGGCAAGTTCAATGACTTTGTCTACGGCTACCGACAATCCGTCCTTGTTCTTTCCACCGGCTTGGGCATAGTATGGCTGTCCGCCGCCGCCGCCCTGAATGAGTTTGGCCGCCTCGCGCACCATCTGACCGGCATTGAGTTGGTGGTCTTTCACCATGTCGTCGGAGAGCATCACGGAGAGCATGGGCTTGTCGTTGTAAGTAGAGCCAAGCACGCAGACGAGATTGTTGGGCAGGAGTTCGCGAATCTTGAACACGATGTCTTTAGCCGATGCGGGCTCTGCCGGTATCACAGCCTTGACTACATTCACGCCATTGATGTTTTGCACACGGTCGGCAAGGCTCTTAGCGATGCGGTCTACGGCCTGTGAGCGGAAGCTCTCCACTTCTTTCTTCAATTGGCTGTTCTCCTCGATAAACTTCTCGATCGTACCCTTTAGGTTCTTGGAATTGTTAAACACGCCTTTGATATACTTAATGGTATCTTCTAAAGTATATATAGCCTCTTCGCAGTTTTTGGCGGTCATGGCTTCGATGCGGCGTACTCCGGCAGCAACACTGCTTTCGGAAACAATCTTGAACATGCCAATGCTTCCAGTGCTCTTAGCGTGGATGCCTCCGCAGAATTCACAACTTGGTCCAAAGCGTACTACACGCACCTTGTCGCCATACTTTTCGCCAAAGAGGGCAACAGCTCCCATAGCTTTTGCCTCCTCAATGGGCGTTTCACGGTGTTCATCGATAGCGTAATCTTCACGAATCAGGCGATTGACCAGTCGCTCTACCTCGCGCAACTCCTCATCGGTTGTTTTCTGGAAGTGAGCGAAGTCGAAACGCAGCGTGTCGGCACTCACGTAGGAGCCTTTTTGCTCCACATGGTCACCCAGAACTTTCTTCAGAGCGTAGTCGAGTAGGTGGGTTGCCGTGTGGTTTGCAGCACTTGCGGTGCGCATATCAGTGTCTACACGCGCCATGAATTTGGCCGAAACGTCCTTGGGCAGCGACTTGACGATGTGAATACTTTGGTTGTTCTCGCGCTTGGTATCGATGATGTGGACGGTTTCTGCCTCATTCACGAGTACGCCCTGGTCGCCAACCTGTCCACCCATCTCTCCATAGAAAGGTGTGTAGTCGAGCACTACCTCGTAAAAACTCATTTTCTTTTGTGTCACCTTTCGGTAACGAAGGATGCTACATTCGTATTCGGTGTAATCATAACCCACGAATTCTTGCTCTCCCTCTTTCACGACTACCCAGTCGCCATTCTCTACGGCGGCGGCATTGCGAGCGCGTTCTTTCTGTTTGGCCATTTCGGCATTGAATCCCGCTTCGTCCACGGTGAGTCCGTGTTCACGGCATATTAGTTCGGTGAGGTCGAGTGGAAAGCCGTAGGTATCGAACAGGCGGAAGGCATTAGCACCGTCGAGTTGTGTCTTGTTCTGCTTGCGGAGAGCCTCCATGTCGCTGTTGAGCAACTGGATGCCCTTCTCCAACGTGCGGAGAAAACTGTCTTCTTCTTCCTTCATTACCCGACTGATTAGCTCCTGTTGGGCTGGCAATTCCGGGTAGGTAGCGCCCATTTCCTGTATCAACACGGGGAGGAGCTTGTACATGAACGCGCTACGCTGGTCGAGAAAGGTATAGGCATAGCGCACGGCACGACGCAGAATACGTCGGATTACATAGCCGGCCTTGGCGTTTCCGGGCAGTTGCCCGTCGGCAATAGAGAAAGCAACGGTACGCAGATGGTCGGCAATGACGCGCATGGCAATGTCGATTTTCTCTTGCTTATCAACCGGCTCGCCGTCTTTTCCGGATGGTATGGTAAAGCCGTACTTCTTTCCCGAATGAATTTCTATTTCCTTGATGATGGGCTGGAAGATGTCGGTGTCGTAGTTAGAGGTCTTTCCTTGAAGCATGCGTACAAGACGTTCGAAGCCCATTCCGGTATCGATGACGTTCATGGCCAATGGCTCCAATGTGCCGTCAGACTTGCGATTGAACTGCATAAACACGATGTTCCAGATTTCAATCACCTGTGGGTCGTCCTTATTGACCAGTTCGCGACCGGGCTTTTTGGTCTTTTCCTCAGCAGGGCGAGAGTCTACGTGAATCTCCGAGCAGGGGCCGCAAGGGCCTGTGTCGCCCATCTCCCAGAAGTTGTCGTGCTTGTTTCCGTTGATGATATGGTCTTCGGGCAGGTGCTTGCTCCAATATTTGGCAGCTTCTTCGTCACGTGCAATGTTTTCCTCTGGCGAGCCTTCAAACACCGTTACGTACAGATCGGCCGGGTCAAGATGCAACACATCCACAAGGAATTCCCACGCGTAGTCGATGGCTTTCTCCTTGAAGTAATCGCCGAAGCTCCAGTTTCCGAGCATCTCGAACATGGTGTGGTGGTAGGTATCACGCCCCACTTCCTCCAAGTCGTTATGCTTACCGCTCACGCGCAGACACTTCTGCGAGTCGGCGCGGCGTCTCGGTTCGGGTTCTTTGGTACCCAAAATAATATCTTTCCACTGGTTCATACCGGCGTTTGTAAACATCAACGTGGGGTCGTCCTTAATCACCATGGGTGCAGACGGGACGATGACGTGACCTTTCGACTCAAAAAACTTCTTGTAAGAGTCGCGAATTTCGTTTGCTGTCATCATTGTATTTTTGTTTTTATCTTTGTTTCTTTCAATGTGGATAGTGGGATTTGAACCTCCCACAACGATGTCTTATGATGTGAAAAAGGATGATCAGCCATGATAGTTGATTCATGCAGAGACTTACCTTCTTTATTAATTTGGTGCAAAGTTACTAAAAAGAAAGCATATAGGCGGTTACGGAGAAAGGATAATTCGCATTCTCTTAATTTTTTTAAATAAACGATTACAAACCAGCATCTATTCAATCTTTTTGCTATCTTTGCAATAGAGACTTTCGGATAAGGTCTTTTGCAGAGTTAAGGTCAATATTCCTGCTACCTGGAATAGTATGCAGACATTTGTCCACAATATCTCTTTCCACTGCATAACTGCATAAAAAACAACACTACCAGATGACACTGAATAAGAATTATAACACCAAACTTTACTATTCCATCAAGGAGGTGGCACAGATAATCGGCGTGAACGAAAGTACGCTGCGTTATTGGGAGACCGAATTTCCCAATCTCAAACCTAAGACTGTGACTTCCACTAAGGTGCGCCAATATACTGAAAAGGATATTGAAGACATTAAGGTTATCTATAATCTTATCAAAGTGCGAGGCTTCAAAATTGCTGCAGCGCGCAAATATATGCACCACAACCGCGATACGGTGGATAGGAGTGCAAAGGTTTTAGAGACCCTTTTAGACGTGCGTGAACAACTGAAAGACTTGAAGAAACGCCTCGACAGCTTGGTATAATCGGTTGGAGACACAAAACAATTCCGCGTTGCTTCCTTAAACTATTGGGAGCAACGCGGAATTTGTAGTATGCCTTTGAGCGATTATATCATCTTTTTAGGGTCGAGAATTTCTTCTACTTGCTCCTTGCTGAGCATCTTCTTTTCCAATACAATCTCGTGCAGGCATTTGCCCGTCTCTAGGGCTTCCTTTGCGATTTTGCTGCTGTTCTTGTATCCGATGTAGGGATTCAGTGCGGTAACAATACCTATAGATTGCTTCACCACCTGCTTATTGTGCTCGGCATTGACGGTGATACCTTTCACGCACTTGTCTTTCAGCGTGTTCATGGCACGCGTGAGCCACGTGATACTCTCGAACAAACACTCGGCAATGACCGGCTCCATGACATTGAGCTGCAGCTGCCCGGCTTCGGCTGCCATCGTTACAGTGGTGTCGTTGCCTATCACTTTGAAGCAAACTTGATTGGTCAATTCCGGAATCACCGGGTTTATCTTACCCGGCATAATGGAAGAACCGGGAGCCATAGCGGGCAGATTGATCTCGTGTAAACCGCAACGGGGACCTGATGCCATGAGGCGGAGGTCGTTGCATATCTTAGAAAGTTTAACGGCCAAACGCTTCAAAGCACTTGAATAGCTCACATAGTCGCCCGTATCGGGAGTTGCTTCTATCATGTCGGGCGCTTTCCTAAACGCTTCATCTGTATAGTCGCACAGATATTGGGTAACCAAGTCGGCATATCCGGGAGCGGCATTCAATCCGGTGCCAATGGCTGTGGCGCCCATGTTAATGCCCAGCAGCAACTTCGCGTTGTATCCGAGATGCTCCACCTCTTCCTGCAAATTATTTGCAAATGCCGTAAATTCCTGACCGGAAGTCATCGGTACAGCATCTTGCAGTTGGGTGCGCCCCATTTTCACGGCGTCCTTAAATTCATCACCTTTCGCGCGGAAAGCAGCAATCAGATCTTCCAAACTCTTGACCAAACCCTTGTTCATGCGCACAATGGCATAACGCAATGCCGTTGGGTAAGCATCGTTGGTCGATTGTCCGCAATTCACATGGTCGTTGGGATAACAATGTTGGTAGTCACCCTTGTCGTACCCCATGATTTCCAACGCACGGTTGGCCAACACTTCATTAGCGTTCATATTAACGGATGTTCCGGCTCCGCCCTGCATCATATCCACAGGGAAATCATCCCAAAACTTACCGGCAATCACTTCGTCGGCAGCTTTCATAATGGCATCGGCAATTGTCTTGTTGAGCACACCCAATTCGCCATTAGCCATGGCAGCTGCTTTCTTGACGTAGGCCATGGCGATGATGAAATCGGGATAGTCGTTCATTTTGGTGGTGGATATTTTGTAATTGTTAATAGCGCGCTGTGTCTGTACGCCATAATAGGCTTCTGCGGGAACCTGCAGTTCGCCCAGAAGGTCAGATTCTACTCTGCATTTTTTGTTTGTTTCCATTGTTTAATCGTTTTAGTTTAAGATGTGGTGATCCATGTTTCACGCTTGTGTCGATTCCTTTTAACAACCACAGCAGAGGTCTCTCTGCAAAATAAAGCGCCATCGACTATACGGCTGTTACAATGCCGTCACATGCCCATACTTCGGGGAATTGTCAATGTTGTATGAAAATCAGGGGAGTTGCTCTGTCTTTCCGGTTGCTTAGATTCCTATATTACAAATGTATAAAATAATATAATTGATGAGGGTTTATTGTGGTTAATAATGTTTAACTTTAACATTTGTTATAGGGTTTTTTGCTGTTTTCAATGATTTTGTAAAGTTGTTCGCTTAAGTTTCGTTTTGCAAGATTATTAAGAATGTTTTATCATAAAGTAAGTGTGAGATCGTAATTTGGCCAAAACCACTGTTATAAAATTGCATTTTGATATGCGCTCAAATACTAATTTTATTTTTTCATGGAAAAAGAAACTGCTTTATGTTTTGATATATATTTACAAATATGCTTTTCTTGCACAGTCCGTTTTTGGTACATTACGGCTTGTGACAGCCTGTATGTGTCATTAAATATAAAGAGTTGCTCTATAGCCATTCATGTGTCTTGACTTGACGAATCGTCTGCATAGAGCGTTCTTACTGTCATTTCCTAGCCTCGCAAAAGCCCTGCTTTATATCAATATAAAAGCCGCGCTTCACAGCGTGGCTTATACATATTATACAAAAACATTATGAACTTATGTTGAGGTGGGGTCGAAAAGCTAATAACTGATACACTCAGATACATGGCATGAATAATGTTATATTATTTGCAATCCCCACCCTTACCTATTTAACAATATGTAAAATCTATGGTTTTTGATGTTTATTTTCTATTATAGTGCTATCGTCAGCACCCTGTGCATGTTCCGCGTCGAGTCTTGCGCTTGCAGTAGCGCTCACACTGTCTGCGGATATCGTAGCCTAAAAGTGCCCCCAACATGAAATCCTCCTCCGGCGAGAGCGTGTTCAACGGCTTGTTGACAACAAAGCGAACGGCATCCAAACATTCTTTGCATCCAAAGAAGAGGTTGATGGTCTGCTCACCGGCCGGACACACCATATAATCAATGCTTTGGTTTGCCAATCGTTTAATGGCAAAGTCAGCATAACGACGGTTGAAAGTATAAAGCACCATTTGGCGCACACCTTTCTGATACTCGTATATATGGTTCATGAGAACTTTCATCTCTATGGGCATATCAGACATATATTAGTTCGAACATTTGAGAAGAAGAAATAGAATAGTGTTTGAAATGATAGGGGTGTTTCCCAACTGCTGTTTGCGGTTTAGAATCCAAGTGTAGGAAGCCATGCGTCGATGCGCTCCTCTGTTTTGTCGTCTTCGTTGATATCATCGAGGGGAAGCCCAACAAATTCGCCGTCTACCACTGCCTCGGAATCGTCGAATTCATAGCCGTCAGTTGATACTTGCCCAACGATGGTTGCGCCGACAGCCCCGGCGGTATCGAACAGTTCTTTCACGCCATTGCAGAAAGTGTCAGAATAGGAGGCGGAGTCGCCACAACCAAAGATGGCTACTTTTTTGCCGGTTAGGTCGGCTTCTTTTACCACTTCCAGTCCATCATACCAATCGTCCTGCAACTCTCCTGCACCCCATGTAGAAGTGCCCAGAAGTATGTTGTCGGCGCCTTCGAGCTGCTCAGTCGTCAGATCTGTCACGTCAATAACCTCTGCGTTCAACTTCTTGCCAATGGTTTGTGCGATGCTCTCACACGTTCCGGTTGAAGAACCGTAAACTACAATTGTCTTTTTCATTGTTGTTTATATATCGTTTAGATGTTTAATATTTATGGTTGCAAAGATAAGAGATTCATGCTTATGCTGCAATACCTAAAAATGGGGGTTATGCAGAATACCTATAAATGATGAAAGCCCGAAATGCGGGTTGCAGACAAAGGCTAGACGCAGAATTGTATGGAAAACTTCACTTGAAAACGGTCAGGAAAATCTTATATTATAGAAACAAAAAAGCCGGATATTTGCCGTTTTTCTGTAATATCAGCGTGAAGAAAACCATTCGTAAACGCGGTTAAGGCTTTGTCGCGATGCGACTAAGGCCTTCTCGTGAGCCGGTTAAACAGTATTCGCTCACTGCTTAGGCTTCAGTCGCATCGCCACAAAGCCCTAATCGCAGGAGTAATAAGCACTGAAAATTTCAGAAAAACTACGATACTGTCGCAACGTGCTTATTGACAAATAGTTACGAAAACTATTAAAATTCGAGTATTTCGAGCGAGCGTTCATTTGTTTTCAAATACGCGCAGCATACGAGGGTGTTTGTCCGTATTTTTCACACGGTTTTTGTCTGCTTGTCTCGTGATGTTACATTGCAAAAAATCGAAAGCAGGGAAACGCTACATCTGAAAGCACAAGGAGATACTCAAAAATGGGTATCTCCTTGTATATCTGTTTGAAATATGCCCCTAAAACCTCAGGGAGCACTCCGGAAAATTACTTGATCATCACTTTTCCGGTGACTTCCTTTCCGTCAGAGAGCCGATTGACGCATAGGTTTATTCCTTTTTGGGGATGGCTCAGCTTCATGCCGTTCAGAGAATAGTATGTGGTACTTACCGTCTTGGCGGAGTTTACAGCGCTGATGCCATTGGTGACGGTAGCCTCTGTCGGCTCCCCGAAACCGCCCATTTCGTTGGCAGCGCGCACGCTCCATGTGGCGGAGTTGTCGGCATTGCTATACGTAGTTTCGGTGGTCATGGTTTGGAACACATTGTTTTTGAACACGGCATAGGCTGTTGCGCCCGTGGCGGACTCCCATGAAAGTGTTCCGTCGTTCACGGTTGCGCTGGCAATGGCCAGCTGACCGGACAAGGCACGAGGATCCCAGTCGGTGTACATCTTGTCGTAGGCGTAGGCAGCGGCTTCTGTTTCCGAGAGAACTGTTTCCAGATTAACCGTGTAGGAAGAGATCTTGTTGCTTGCCGGAGTAATATCATCACCGTTTTCGTTCTTGGTGCCATACTCGCCAAACACCTTCGGGTCTTTGTTGTTCATACCCTTTTCGATCCATCGTGTCGCTATGAGCGTAGCTTTGGCGTTGGCATCCAAAGTAGTGTTGAGGAACACGCAGACGGGTTCGTTCTGCCAAGTGCGGCCGAAGTTCCAATCACCCTTGCCGTTGGCCAGGTCAACAATTTTACAACTGTCAAACACGTAACCGAAGTTGGTGGTCGTAGTGGGAGCCGTGATGGTGCGTCCGCCGGTGCCGTCTTGCTTACGTCCTTCGAGCGAGAGGGTGGTGTTTTGGAATCGCACATCGCCGCCACCACAGATGAAGTCTACTGTTCCGTGTATGTCGCAGTCGGCAAAATAGCTCTGCATGGCTGTGTTCTGGCTGTAGTAGGTGTCTTGGTAAGAGAGCATCTTTACGTTCTTGTAGATGGTCCGGTTGCCACGATCCTGTATCACGGCTGCGCGTCCCGCACCTTTTGAGCTATAGTAATCGAGTGCGTTTTTCAGAGAGATGTCCTGAAAATAGATATTCTGCTTGTCGTTGTTGAACATATCAGCAGACCCCAATCCCTCGATAGAGAAGTCGGGAGCGGTAACGATAATGGTGTTGTCCATGCTCTGTCCGATGATGGAGAGATTGTCTACGGGGAATGCTGTTTTCACTTTTTGACCCAAATCATAGACCCCGTCAGGCAGGAATATTTTTACACGACTGCTTCCGTCTTCGTTGGCCTCGATGATGTCGAGAATATTCAGGAAGCTGTTGCCATTGCCGGGCTCGGCCACATAGTAGCCGTCGCTGTTTTTGGCGATGTCGCCCATGCCCGTGTTGATGATGGTGAGGGCGTGGAGATAGATCTCGCCGTCGAACGAGAGGGTGAGTTCCCCAGCCTTTCCGGTATATTTGAGGGTGGTTTTCTCACTATCGTTTTCTGGCACATTGATGGTGCCCAGCGTATTGCCGCTGGCATCGGTGAGCGTCATGGGAGCCTTGTTGTACATGCAAGCCTCAATGATGATAGTAGCATTGCCACCGACGAGCAGTTTCACCGATCCCGGCTTAAGGTAGAGACCATGCTGTGATCCGTTGTAACTGTAGGTCGACGTGGGTACGAAGGCCTCATGGTCTTCCACGTAGAAGTATTTGTTTTTAAGGTCATAGACATTGCGCTCGTTGGCCTCGTCACCTTCAATATCGGTTACGAGAGCATAGAGATTGAGTTTCTCGTTGGTCACAACAGTGGCATTGTTGGCTTTCTCGTCGCCCTTAGGGTTGAACAGCCAGCCCCGGAACTTGCTGCCTTCGGGCACGTTCACGGTGCTGCCGTTGTTCAGCTTTCCTATGGCAGCATCCTTCTCAACGGTCTGTGAAGCCACCTTGGTTGTGCCGTCTGCGTCGTAATAGTTCACGGTGAAGTCGGGTTTCCACACAAAATGAATGGTGTATTGTGCGGTGGCTCCCTTGAACACAACCGGAATGGTGACATCAGCGGCCGGTTTGCCGCCGTTGTCGGTGCCGGGCACCGGCTTGTATGAAATCTCATCGAGGGTGCCGTTTTCAGCTGTTGCCGTAATGGGATTGTCTGCACCGACCATCGTTTCCGTCTTGGACACTTCTACGGTGGTGAAGAAATTGCCATCCTCGTCCTGATCAAACACGTCGGCAGCCTGATAGGTGGTGCCGTTGGCGGTGAATGTTGCCAATGCCGGAGCTTGGCTCATGTCTACGTTTCCATAGATGTGAAGCTCGGTCATGTAGGCATTCTGACTCGGAACCAGGTTTTCGAAACGAAGTTTTACGTTGGTTTTGTTGATGTCTACGGTGGTAGACGTCACCTCGCGCGATTTGCTCACAGGCTGGGTGCTCATAAGCTGCCAGTCGGTATCGCCGTCTCCTTTGGCAAAAACCTTCCACCCACGATCGCTGCCGGTGGCATATTGTGAGAACTCTATCTTGGTGATGCTGGACAGCGTGGAGGTCTCGATATATGGCTCTGCAGCCACCTCATTGCTGTATTTCCCGGCTATGAGATAACCGGATTGACCGATATTCTTGCCGTCTTTTGTCGGGAAACAACCTGTTCCCCAATAGGTGAAGGTAAGATTCTCGTGACTGTATTTGGTGGCAACGACCTCTGTCACTGCAGTAACGGTTGGGTCTGTCTTGAACGTAGCGTAGTTCACAGCTCCCCAATCGGTGAAGTCGGTATCGTAAAGGTTCTTTTCCTGCAGGGGAGACACAAATGTGGTTTGGATTTTGTAGAGATAGGAAGTGGTCGTGCCCACCACTTCTACATATCCGTTTGCAACTTCCTGCGTAGTGGCTTTGTGCCACACGCTGTCGGCATCGGCAGTTGTTCCGCCAACAGTATAGTTGTGACAACCGGGATAAGAGATGACAGAGACATGGTCTCTGGTGCTCTTAACGGGAATACGGATAATGGTGCCGGCATTGAATTGAGCATCGGAGCCACGAGATTTCAATTTCCCTTTGGTGGCATCGACGGTGAGTTCCACTCCCTCAACGTCTGAGGCTACGGTGCCTGCGTTGCGTTCATAGTGGACTGCGCCAGCCGCCATGGTCTTGAAATCCCATATTGCGGTCACGTTTCCGGCTTTGGCAGCGACGGCCACTATGAGCAGGAGCCACAACAGGGCGAATTGTTTTAGATTTGATTTCATGTTTAATGTTGTTTGTTGAATGTAAATAGATGAATGATGTTTTATTTTGAAAGGTATTTCTTGCCGTTGTAGATGATGATACCCTTGTAGGATTTGTCTACACGTTGGCCGGAAAGGTTGTAATAGATGTCGGGCTGCCGGCAGTTTGCATTGATGTCGCTGATGCCGTTGGTTGTTCCTATCTTACCTTTGACGACGATGTTGGCAATGCCAAACTGCTTGTCGTTGGCCATATTATACAAGTTGATGACCAGCCTGCCCGGCTCGTCGCTCGCGGTTACGCCGGTGATGGTTTGGGTGTACGAGGTGTACCATCCACCATCTGCATTGTTACGGTTGGGCTTCAGCGCACTGTCGAGTGTGGTGGTAGTGGAATTGGTTTCCCACGTCACGTTGAACAGTCCGTTGTTTGTTCCGATTCTGGAAATGGTGAAAGATACGCCGATGGGTTGGAAGACGCAATTGCGGGCCGGTGTGACGGTAAAAGTGAGCGCGTTGCTTTCACCGGCTGCTGCCTGTCTCTCGTTCGGAACGAGTGTTGTTTCCACAATGCCGTTTACAGTCTTGGTACTGACATTGGCTGCGTCGAAATTGCTGCCAAGCGACAGGGTTGTTGCCGCGATTCCGTCCTTGATATTGTCCGACAGTACAGCTGCGGCTGTCAGTGAAGACTGGCCTGCGTTGAAGGTCCACGTGATGGTACCCTCTTCTCCGGTTGCGGGCGTTTCGGGATCTGTGGAGCCTTCTTCTGTGAGCTTCACCATTCTGCCGGTGTAATATTCTATACCATCGGCTTTGTTTACGGAGGGGTAGTATTCCTTTACGGACGATTCGGCATCGGCATTGCCATTCTTCATAATCTCCTCCACAAGGGAGTTGGCAAAGACTTCGAGGTTAGTGTAATAGTCTTTAGGGTCGAGCGAGTAGGCTATCGCATCGTTAGGGTTGTTGGGATCGAGCCCATTAGCTATCTCCCAAGCGTCGGGTATGCCGTCGTTGTCGGTGTCGTAACCGTCTTCATGTTTACCGGTGGGAAAGTTTTTCTCGGTATATCCGTTGACGTCGGAAACGCGGTCGATGCGTCCTTTCGTTTTGGTCACCGACCCGGTGTAGGTTGATCTGCCATTCTTGGCTTCTTCCATGTAGCGGGCATCCACATCATCGCGGAAGAAAGAAGCACCGCAATAACTCAAAATCTTCTCGTAGGCCGTTTCGGCACGATGAGTGGTCACTGTGCCGGCCGGTGCCTTAGCCTGATCAAGTTTGATTTTCACGCAGGGTTTTCCAGCTGCATTGCTGACATACTCTACCGCTGTTCCATAATAATGTGAGGGGTCGAGGGTGTAATGTTCGCCGTTGATGAACTGGATGTCACTGTCGTAAGCCACACCTTGCCAGTCGTAATTGGCTCCGAAACCATGAACATAATTGCCGTTGATGTAATAGCGGCTGGTCATGCCCATGTATTTTGGGTTATTAGAGGTGTCGGAATTGGCGATGGAAACCTGTGTGACGCGATTCTTTTTGCCGGTTTCGGGTGTAGCTTTGTAATAGTTGTTCACCATATTGATATAGCCACCGCCGGGGCCGCCATAACATCCGCCTCCGCCCCAGTCGAAGATGAGACAGTTGCGGAAGTCTACGTTTTCGGCCTGCAACGAGTTCTCCCATTGGTATTTGTCGTACTCTGTGTTTTGGGTGTAGCCCGTCCAGTCGTATCGTGCACCGTTGAAACGGGGTGCCCTGTTATTGACATGGGTAATCATGTTGTGATGGAAGCTGGCCAGTTTGCCACCCCAGATGCCTCCGTAGCCGTGTGCTCCCTTGCCGTGTCCGGCGTTGTTGAGGCTCTCACCAACGGTGCACCACTGCATGCTGAAGTTGTTGTTGTCGTAGAAAGAGGCCACCTCGTCGATGCTCCATGAGAAGGAACAGTGGTCGAGGATAACGTTGGTGAGGTTGCGATTCCATATCGCGTCTGCCCCGTCGTTGACGTCTTTCTCCTCGCCTCGCCGCACTCGGATAAATCGAATGATGTTGTTGGAGCTTGGTTGTACCGTATAATACCTTAGCGTGATGCCGGGATAGGGAGCAGTTTGACCAAGAATTGTGGTGTTGGCTCCTATCGTTAGGTCTTTTTGCAAAGGAATGACTCCTGCCACGTCGAAGACGATGGTCTTCGGCATGGTGCCTTGGACGGCATCACGAAGTGAACCTGTGCCACTTTCTTTAAGATTCGTTACGTGTATGATTTGACCGCCTCGGCCACCTGTGGTGTATCTTCCGTTGCCCTCAGCTCCTGGGAATGCCGGGGATTTTGTCTGTGCCATTGAGGTGTTGCAAAGTACAATAGCAGCAATGGCTAATAAGGTTTTAGCATGCATAGTCTGTAGTTGTTTCCGTAAACTACGGGTAAGTTGGTTTGTTGTGATTTGTTTCAGATAGTTATTGTGCAAATGTATAAAAAAAAAACATTAGTTCAATACATTTCGATGATAAAAAGTAAGAATTAATGCTTATAATATCGCAAATGTGTGATTTTAGCGTATGGGGAGCCAGTCGGAGTTTAATTTAAACACCTTTTCAGGGGTAAGCTCCTTCATGTCTTTGGGCTTGAGTTGATGGCTCCACGACACCCTCCGGTTGCTGTTGGCGCCCTTGCCGGAATTGTTATATTCCTGATAGCGGGCAGTTTGCTCGTTTGCCGGATTGTTCCAGTTGTGCCATCCTTCGGGGCGGATGTGATTGCCGAAGTTGCAATTCATGAATAGCGTGTGTGCGTAGGGACGCCAGGGACGTCCAAGATATACGGCTGTGGCTTCGGAGGCTGCGGTGAGTGTGCAGTGGTTGAAAATGTAACCGTAGGCCTGATTGGCAGGGGTAGATGCAGCGGTGATATAGCTGTTGGCCTTGCTGCGAATGGTGCAGCCTTCAAACCAAGCAGTGCTTGGACCGAAAATAAAGTCGGTGGTTCCCTCAATATAGCAGTCTTTGAAATATAGCCGTGTGCCGCCAACACCTGTATAGATGGTGTCTTGATTGCCCAGAAAACGGCAGTTGATGAATATTAATCGGTCTCCCTCCGTATGAAGTGCCACTGCCTGGCCGAGTTTGGCGGCGTTGTTTTCGATGGTGATATTCTTTAGGGTGATGTCGGAGCCTTCCACCTTTAGAGTGTAGGTGCGGAAAGTGCCCATAGGTTTGGCATTGTTCGGGAGTCTGATGTTGGCATGATCATCGTAGGTTATGATGGTATTGTCACGGTCTTCACCACATATTTCGATGTTGGTGAGCCATGAGGGAATGATAAGTTTTTCCTTATATACGCCTTTTTTCACATAGATTACCTTGTGGTATTCCATGAATGCCCGGCACACCTCGATGGCATCATCTATGTTTCGGAACTCTGCGGTGCCGTCGCGAGCCACGAAGAGGGTGTCGGGATTGTCGTATTTGTTGGCGGCATGTAGTGAAAGAAAGGATAAAATAAGTAGGAATAGTAGCGTAGTTTGTTTCATTTTTACATAATTTGAAGCACTTCTTTCAAATCGGTTATTTTCTTGAGATTCTCCATAATCAGCTTCACCTCATCGCGGTCGTGTACGCGAATTTCAATCTTGCCTCCGAATATGCCTTCGTCTGCCGTGAAGTTCACACGATGGATATTGACATTCATCTTGTTGGAGATGATATCGGCGACATCGTAAAGCATGGCTTTGCGGTCGATGCCATGTATCTCTATGGTTGCGTCGAAGAAAAGTTCTTTGTGCATATTCCACTTGGCGTCGAGGATTCGGGGGCCGAAACTCGATTTGAGTTTACTGGCTACGGGGCATGACCGCTTGTGAATTTCTACACGGTTTTTACCGTCGATAAATCCTAAAATATCATCGCCGGGAATGGGATGGCAGCAGTTGGGGAAGAGATACATACCAATTGTTTCCTCGCTGATGATACAGGGAAGTTTCTTGTTGAATTCTTTTCCGACAACCAACAAATCCTTTCGGGATGCCTGCAGGCGATCGCCGTTTTTCTCTTTCTTGGCTTTTCCAAGGAAAGGAACAAACTTACGCCATCCTGAAGTGGCGCTATCTCGCTTCTTGCCATGAAGTTCTTCCATATCCTTGTCGCCGAGAATGACGGCGCGTTCACCCAAGGAGAGCAATAGAGCATCTTGGTTTTGGGCATTGTGGAGATCGCACAGACGGTCAAGAATGGAAGTGGAGAGCTCCAACCCATTCTTTTCCAACCAGTTATTCAGAATACCTTCTCCCCTTTTTTGCAGTTCTCTGCGATCGCGTCGGAGGATGGCTTGTATCTTGCTTTTAGCTTTAGCGGTGGACACAAAGCTCACCCAGCCCGGCTGAACACGCTGAGATTTGGAGGTGAGTACCTCCACTTGGTCACCGCTTTGCAGTTTATGGCTGAGCGGAACAAGCTTGTGATTGACTTTAGCACCAATACAGTGGCTGCCCAAGTCGGTGTGGATGCGGAATGCAAAGTCGAGTACGGTGCATCCCGAAGGCATGGTTTTCACCTCTCCCTTAGGCGTGAAGACAAATATTTCAGAGGAAAACAGGTTGAGCTTGATGGAGTCGAGGAAGTCCATAGCATCGGGCTGCGGGTCGTCGAGAATTTCCTTGATGGTCCCCAACCAGTTGTTAAGTTCCTCGTCGTCGTCTCTCTTTTTACCTTCTTTATATTTCCAATGGGCCGCAAATCCTTGCTCGGCAATCTCATTCATTCGTTCTGATCGGATTTGCACTTCTATCCATTGCCCATTGCGCGACATCATTGTGGCGTGTAAGGCTTGGTATCCATTGGCTTTGGGATGGTTTACCCAGTCACGGAATCGGTCCGGATGGCTCTTATAGATTTGATTTAGGATGACGTAGATATGGAAGCATTCGTTGATTTCGTTAGCCCAATCCTGTGGAGTAAAAATGATTCTTACAGCAAGGATGTCATAGATTTCGTCGAAAGTGACGTGTTTGTTCTGCATCTTGCACCATATAGAATATGGACTCTTGACACGTGCCTTGATATGGTATTTGATACCAATTTTGTCGAGCGCCTCACGTATTGGGTTGGTGAAATCATCGAATAGTTTTTTCCGTTGCTCTTGTGTGAACGAGAGTTTGTTCACAATGTCGGCATACTCTTCCGGATGTTCGTAACGGAAACTGAGGTCTTCGAGTTCGGTCTTTATCTTGTTGAGGCCAAGCCTGTTGGCAAGCGGAGCATAAATGTAAAGCGTTTCTCCGGCGATCTTGTATTGTTTGTTGGGAGCCTGCGAGGCAAGGGTGCGCATGTTGTGCAGGCGGTCGCATATCTTAATCAGGATAACCCGAATGTCGTCGCTCATGGTGAGCAACAGTTTTTTGAAGTTTTCAGCTTGGGCCGAAGCATGGTCACCGAAAATTCCTCCACTGATTTTGGTGAGACCGTCGACGATTTGTGCAATCTTGTCACCAAAGATGTTTTGAATGTCTTCGACCGTATAGTCGGTGTCTTCCACCACGTCATGGAGTAGGGCAGAGCATATACTTGTGGAGCCCAGCCCCATTTCCTCACAGGCAATCTGTGCTACGGCAATAGGGTGGAGGATATAGGGCTCTCCCGAAAGCCGCCGCACCCCTTTATGGGCTTGTCGTGCAAAGTTGAAAGCCTTGGTGATAATGTCCACCTTTTTGCGATGTCTCGAGTTCAGATACGTCTCCAGTAAATGATCGAAAGCTGCCGTAATCATCTCGTTGTCTAGTGCTTCCCTATCCTTTTTCTTATGCTCTTGTTCGTCCATAGTGATAGATATAAATAGGCGTAAAAGCGCTTCCGCTACCTCACTCTAATTTTCTTTCCGGATCTGATGTTGTTCCCCTTGATGCCATTGAGCCTCCGCAGTTTGGAAACGGTGGTGTTGTTGCGTGCTGCAATCTCACTCAGGGTGTCTCCCCTTCTTACGGTAACTCTTCTCGCCCGTTGATTGCGGGAACTCCGTTTGTTTCTTGAAGCGCGCGCGTTTCGTCCGGAGTTTCGTCCGGAGCTTCTTCTGACGGTTGATATCCTCGACGACTTCACGTTTCCGGCATCGCCTGAACCATCGCTCGCCACACGAGTAACTTGGTTTTTATTGACAATATATTCTGCGTCGTCATCAATTCTTACTTCCCGGCGCTTGGTGAGATAGTCTTCTCTGTTGTAGTTGTATATAGAGTCTTCGTTGTCGATAAAGGCGTTGAGAATTTCTTCCGGCATGCGTAGCGAAGACGGTTTGGAGTACCCGTTCACAATGTTTCTGCGATATTGCGGATTCAAGTCTTCCAACTGGCTTACGTCTATGCCCGTAACATGAGCTACCTGTTCAAAGTGAACGTCGCGGTTGAGCATCACGGTATCGGTTTTTACGGGTAGGGTGGTAGAAAGTGGACAGATATTGTGTTCACAATAATAGTTCATGATATAGTTGGCCGAGATGAATGCAGGAACATATCCCCGTGTTTCGCGTGGAAGGTAGGGGTATATTTTCCAATAATCTTTTTCGCCCTTCGAACGTCGTATTCCCTTGTTGATTTTTTCCGGTCCGCAGTTGTATGCCGCAATCACGAGATTCCAGTCTCCGTATATCTTATAGAGGTCGCTTAGATAGTGGGCGGCCGCATACGTTGATTTTACAATATCCTTGCGCTCATCTATCAGCGAGTTCACTTCCAACCCATAGCGTTTGCCGGTGGCCAACATAAACTGCCACAGTCCTGTAGCACCGGCCTTTGACACGGCTTTAGGGTTGAGGGCGGACTCAATGACAGGCAGATATTTCAGTTCGAGCGGAAGCCCGTAACTCTCCAGAGCTTCTTCAAAGATTGGCATATAGAAGTTTTGAGCCCCCAACATATAAGCCACAGAGTGTCGAAGTTCCCCGCTGTAGCGGTCAATGAACTTCTGTACAATGTCGTTATACGGCATTTCGATGATGGTAGGCAGCTTAGCCAGACGCTCTTTGTAAACCGATTTAGCGAATGTGCGGTTTTCGTCCGGCATATTGCAGTCGGGGTCCGGCTTCAGATAAACCTTTGTATTATAAAGGTTCATCAGACTGTCCAACTCTTGAGTCATCGATTCTGGTAAATCAATCTCTTCCTGTTTTCCGTCTTCGCTTGTTACGGTAATCGACTTCTCTGTTTGGGCTTGCAATGTGCAGGCACTTCCATATATGATTGTTGCGAGTAATATCTTTTTATAATTCATCATAGTTCTTTTCGTTGTTTACCTTTGGATGCGGAGAGACGGGTGAGGTGTATGGCCTTGAATCCTTTACTAATGTTAGTCTTCCGTCATCCCGTTTTGTTTTTGTCAGATGCATTGCTCCCCTTGATAATCCTTCTTTAAAAGTTCAGGCTGCATTGCAGGCCGATTGCAGAACTTTTGAAGGGGTTTCGCTCCATGTTGCCATTGATCACGGCTGGTGAGACTTTCATACTCAAATCGGGCGAGATATCAAACTCCGACAACGATGCATCAACATAGGCATCAATCACCGATAATGCATAGACGCCAACCATTACGAAGAAACTCAGGTCTCTCCAACGACGGTATCGGTCTTTGCGTTTGCGAAATATCTCTTGCCAGCGTGCCATATTCTCGCTGGTTATCTGATTGCCCAAGTGTAGAAACTGGTTATAACTCTGTGTATTTGGGTCATCATCCATAATGTCGAGGTATGCCTGACTGTAGTCGCGATACATCATATTATTCCACCGCATGGCGTAGGCACACCCTACAAAGCCCCCGTAGAAGATGGGTAGTTTCCAAAATTTTCGGTTGTAAATCTGTCCTGCTCCTGGTAAAACCAATGCCAGCCACAAAGCCCGCTTCGGACTTGGGCGCCATGTGTCCCAATCTCGCTTATGGCCTTTGGACAAGCTGTCGGCTGTCGAGAGCAACACAGTTTCTTTGGTCTCCGCCGGCATCAACTCTATAGCCTGAATAGTATCGTGAGTGAGTGTGGCATCGTTTGCTTCGACGATTGGAATGTCCAATGGATTCTCTGTCTTATTTTGAGCTTGGGAAGTGATGGAAAGCGTTGCCAAACCAACAAAGATACAGAGCTTTGCCGATATTGTGTTACGAGTATTCACTTATTGTTGTTCCTTGAGTTTGTCGAACGTGTGCATGATCCGTTCGAGTTCTTCCTCGTTGTTGAAGGGGATACTTATTTTGCCTTTGCCTCTGCTGTTGCAGGATAGGGTTACTTTGGTGTTGAGGAAATCAGACAATTGCTCTTTGAGAATATTGAATCCTTCCGGCAGTTGTGTCTTAGCCATTATCTTCTTCTTGCCGGTTTCTATGTCTTCCCCATTTTTCAGATGCTGTGCCATCTTCTCGACCTTGCGCACAGACCATCCGTTTTTCAGTGTTTCCTTAAATAGTTTCAGCTGGAGCGACGGACTGTCTACTGCCAACAGTGCACGGGCATGTCCCATGTCTATTTCTCTTTTTTGCAGCGACATCTGCACCTGTGCCGGTAGCTTGAGCAGCCTTAGATAGTTGGTGATGGCCGTGCGGCTTTTCCCCACACGCTCCGACACCTTCTCCTGAGTCATTCCCGACCTTTCGAGCAGATGCTCGTATGCTAAGGCAATTTCTACGGGGTTGAGGTCTTCACGCTGTATGTTTTCCACGAGCGCCATCTCCATCACGCTCTCATCCTTAATGGTGCGGATATAGGCAGGGATGGTTTTCAGCCCGGCCAGTTGCGAAGCACGCCATCGCCGTTCTCCGGCAATAATCTGAAATTTGTTTTCAGCAACTTGCCGCAGGGTGATGGGCTGTATGATTCCTATCTCGCTGATGCTGTGAGCCAACTCCTCAAGAGCTTCTTCATTAAAGAGGTTTCGGGGTTGGTCGGGATTAGGCTCTATTTGGTCGAGTGGTATTTCGCTTATCGTCGAAGAGCCTTGCGTGCGTACGGCTTCTGTAGATATGAGCGCATCGAGCCCGCGCCCCAAAGCATTGTATTTCTTTTTAACTGCCATTCCTAACTTCTAATTCCTTATATCAGTGCTGTCTATTTTTAAAACTCTAAAGCTCAACGCTTAATGTTTTTCGTTCTTCATAATAATCTCCTTGCCCAGTGCCAGGTGATTCTTTGCGCCGGTAGAGTCGGCATCGTAGAGAATAACGGGCAACCCGTGACTGGGGCTCTCCGAGAGTTTCACATTACGCTGAATCACGGTTTTGAACACCAACTCTTGGAAATGACGCTTCACTTCATCGTAAATCTGGTTGGCCAGACGTAGACGGGAGTCGTACATCGTGAGCAGGAATCCTTCGATTTCGAGCCTCGGATTGAGTTTACTCTTGATAATCTTGATGGTGTTGAGCAACTTGCTGATGCCTTCGAGTGCAAAATATTCACATTGCACGGGAATAATCACTGAATCGGCTGCTGTGAGCGAATTTACCGTGATGAGTCCGAGCGACGGCGAACAATCGATAAGGATATAATCGTATTCGTCTTTTATCGAGTCGAGAATACCCTTAATCACCTTCTCGCGATTGTCAAGGTTCAACATTTCTATTTCTGCGCCCACCAGATCGATATGACTTGGAATGATGTCCAGCCCATCGATGTCGGTGGTGTATATGGCATCACGCACATCGGCGTGGTCGATGATACATTCGTAGATAGAACAGTCTACCTCGCTGATGTCTACGCCGAGCCCGCTCGACGCATTGGCCTGTGGGTCGGCATCTACAACAAGCACTGACTTTTCCAACGTGGCCAGCGAGGCAGCCAGATTGATGGTGGTAGTGGTTTTGCCCACACCGCCTTTTTGATTGGCCAAAGCTATGATTTTTGCCATTTTGATAGTCTGGTTTTCTTGTGTCACAACGCCATGGCAACCCTGATGGGGGACTGCAAATTTGCATCGTGAAACAACATAAGTTTAGATTGCAAAGATAGGTATTTTATGCGAGAAAGAAGATAATTAAAGGTTTTTTTCGTACTTTTGTAGGGTTAACAAAAAGGAATTGAGAGGAGTAAAGGAAAATTCTTGGAAAAACAAATAGATATGGAAAATAACAAACCTTTAATACTTATTTCAAATGATGACGGCTATCATTCGCCCGGCATCCGTAAACTTGTAGACATTGTGAAACCCCTTGCCGACGTGCTTGTGGTGGCTCCGGAACATGCCCGTTCAGGATATGGGTGTGCATTTTCGGCCACCGATTATCTGCGTCTCAAGCCCCGCCACAACATGGGCGACACCGAAGTGTGGTCGTGCAGCGGCACCCCGGTAGACTGTGTGAAGCTCGCGCTCGACCAGCTTTGTGCCGAGCGTCGCCCCGATTTGATTATCAGCGGTATAAATCATGGTGATAATTCTTCGGTGAACAATCATTACAGTGGCACAATGGGTGTTGCCAAGGAAGGTTGTATGAAGTATATCCCGTCGGTGGCCTTTTCCAGTTGCTATTATGAAGAAGATGCTAACCTTGAGCCACTCCGTCCCTATATTCAGAACATTATACGCCGTGTGCTGACCGACGGGTTGCCCAAGGGCATCTGCCTGAATGTAAATTTCCCTGCCCGTGAGACTTTTGAGGGGGTTAAGGTGTGTCGCATGACGAAAGGGCGATGGATCAACGAGATTGTGAAAGAACATCATCCGCGCGGCTACGACTACTATTGGGTGGTGGGCGAATACCATAACGACGAGCCGGATGCTGCCGACTCCGATCAGTGGGCGCTCCATCACGGCTATGTGGCCATAACGCCCACCCATATTGATGTGACGGCGTATGAGTTTATGGACGAGGTGAAAGGCTGGAAACTGTAAGCCACAGCCCCGACGCTGTAAGTAGAATTCCTGTAATCTCAGAGAACAAATGAAGTATTACCTGATCGTAGGCGAAGCATCGGGCGACCTGCACGCCAGTCGGTTGATGCAGTGCTTAAAGAAAGAAGACCCTTTGGCAGAATTCCGCTTCTTCGGCGGCGACCTGATGTCGGCCGTCGGAGGAACGCGCGTCAAGCACTACAAGGAATTGGCTTATATGGGCTTTTTGCCCGTGTTGATGCATCTACCCACTATTTTCCGGAATATGGCGATGTGCAAACGCGATATTGTGGAATGGCACGCCGATGTGGTAATCCTTGTAGACTATCCGGGCTTCAATCTTAAAATAGCCAAGTTCTTGCACAAGAACGCCCGCATCCCAGTTTATTATTATATCTCTCCCAAGATATGGGCATGGAAGGAGTGGCGCATCAAATCCATCAAACGCTACATTAGCGAGATGTTTTCCATACTGCCTTTTGAGGTGCCTTTCTATGAGGAGAAACATCATTACAAAATCCACTACGTGGGCAACCCTACGGCAGAGGAGGTTACCCATTTCTTTTCTGAATACCGGGAGACGAAGGAAATGTTCTGCACCCGACATGGAATCAATCCGCAAAAACGCATCATTGCCCTGCTTGCAGGGAGTCGAAAGCAGGAAATCAAGGATAATCTTCCGGCGATGATAGCTGCTGCCCGCACCTGTTGCCATGAGCAGTCTAACTATCAGATGGTGTTGGCAGGAGCACCTTCGATAGAAAATGAATATTATCAACAATTCCTATACGATACCGATGTGGTGAAAGTAGACAACGAGACCTACGCTTTATTGGCTCATTCTACAGCAGCTTTGGTTACGAGCGGCACGGCGACGCTTGAAACGGCATTGTTCGATGTGCCACAAGTGGTGTGCTATAAAACGCCTCTCCCACGTCTTTTCCGATGGGGATTTGACCATATACTTCAATGCGACTACATCAGTTTGGTTAATCTCATTGCCGATCGCGAAATCGTATCGGAACTTTTTGCCGACCGTTTCGGCGTGGCTAGCATTGCCGGAGAACTTGGCAAAATCTTGCCCGGACAGCCTGCCCGCGATGTCATGTTGCGTGGTTATGACGATGTTCGCACCCGATTGGGCGACGCTGTAGCGCCTGAAAAGGCTGCGCGCCTCATGGTCTCCCTGCTTCAGTAGTACGTACAGGTATGTCCACGACAACCCCTACAGTCAAAACAGGCTCAAACCCATGTCAAGGTTTGAGCCTGTTCAGTTATTATGCAGTTTTATCAGCAACAACTTTTATCATAGCGCAAACTTATAGCCTACGGAAATTTGGAACACGCTGTTCTTGCTGTTCGATTCTTTCACAATCTTGGTCATACCCCAGTTGTAGCGGGCATCTACAACAAAGTTGCTGAACTCATAAGACACTCCGACCGGGATAGCAAGGTCAAACTTGTTAATGGTTGCCTCAATGCCGGCCTGCTTGAATGCCTTGTCCAGACTGACTTCAGCACTCACACCGTTTTGCGACACCTTAATCTTATCATTGATCATAAATCCGGGTTGCAAGCCCAGTTTGACGGCAAAGCCCTTAGCCACATAGACATTGGCCAGAATGGGGATGTTGATGTAGTCAAGTTTCATGGTGCCATCGATACCCCCTAACTTTCCCTTGGCACCCTGCATAGAATAGAGCAGTCCGCCCGAAAGGCTCACCATGTCAGTGACCTGATATTCTATCTCGGCTCCTGCAGCAAGACCGATTCTCGAATCTGAATCGTCATCTTTTGTTACTGAGGCAACATTGAGCCCCACTTTAGGCTGAACAGTGATGCGCCCTGCTTCCTGCTGAGCATTGGCGCTAAGCGTGGTTAGCAAAACCAACGCACTTAGAATGACTTTTTTCATGTTTTTTAAATTAAATTTAAATTGCTGATTGTTCTGCTGAACAGATGCAAAGGTATGTAAAAAACTCAATAATAAGATGCCAAACTTAAAAAATATGCTATAAAATAAACATAGTTGTCCTATACCTCAGGAAGTACTTGATACTTGTATTTTTATTGACAAACACCCCTCTATATTTCGCTTATTTGAAAACGCTTTCGCTTCCGTCCGAAATACGCTGTTTTTGCGGAGGTTTTGTAGCTTTCTGATAATCAGTGTGTTAGGCGAAACGCTTTTATACATCCAATTCATCCGTCTGCGGTTGTATATCGAACGGCATCCCGAAAGAGCCTTAAACACAGAGCGAAAGAGGCTTAGACGGGTGGCGGATAAGGCCTAATCGCATCGTGATTAAGCCTTCGTTATAATACGGCAGAACACAAAACACAAAAACCGGACTGCTTTCATGTGACGCAAACTGACAACGGAGGTAAAAACATAGTCCTTTTTGCTCCAGATGCTCTGAAAATAATCACAGAAAAACGGTAATTATTTTTACGTAAAATTACGCTAAAATCTGCAGAATAGCTTAAATAAGCTATTTATGAGTCTTTTATCTCAAAAGAGGTAATGATTTGGCAACAGTTCCAACTTCTGCAATATGCATACGTTTGCTGTCAAACAACTCTTCTCTGATGCAGAGGTACAATAACTACACGAAATAACTCGCAATATTTGGAATAATTTATATAAAACAGCTTGATTTATAGTGATTATCGCAAATTTTAATGTATATTAGCAGCAAAATTCGGTGAGTTTATGAAACTAAACAAGATAAAAGAGGTCTTAGATGGCAGGGGTATTTCGCAAACTTGGCTGATAGAAGTTGACCTCAAGGATTTGATTACGGACGAGAACGAAAGATTGTAATGAGCTTGCAGTTTCCTGTCTTAGCAAGTATGTTGTAGAACTTCTGATAATAAAATATTATTTGAATATGGGCATAAGCAAAAATTTAACAGAAGAGGATGTCAAGTTCCGCTATATCAATGAAGCCATTACAAGCAAAGGGTGGTCAAAGGATAGTATATTTATGGAACAGAAGGTTAAATTTACGGATGGTAAAATAAATCTTCATGGCAATCTTGTGCATAGAGAGAGACCGAAGTTTGCCGACTACGTGCTTTATGCAAACAAGGCAACACCCTTAGCCATTGTAGAGGCAAAGGATGCCAACCACTCCGTTTCTCATGGTTTGCAACAAGCTAAGACTTATGCCCAAATGCTTGATGTGAAGTTTGCATATAGTTCTAATGGTGAAGGCTTTGCAGAACATGATTTTTTGACTGGCAAGGAACGCATTTTTGCCATGGACGAATTTCCTACAAAAGAAGAACTTATCGAAAGATACAAAAGTGAGGCTAACGATGGCAATGGACTTAATGAGCAAGAGTTAGCTGTCATTGAGCAGCCTTTCTGCACTGGCCAGAATATTTTTCCGCCACGATATTATCAACGCAATGCTGTAAACCGCACAGTTAATGCCATTGCGAAAGGACAGAACCGTGTGCTCCTTGTCATGGCAACAGGTACAGGCAAGACATATACAGCCTTTCAGATTGTATGGCGTTTGCTAAAAAGTGGATTGAAAAAGAAAGTGTTGTATCTTGCCGACCGCAATATATTGGTTGACCAATCTATACAGCAGGACTTTAAGCCATTGGAAAAGGTAACACACAAGATAGACTACTCAAAAGATAAGAACCACTTGGAGGAATTGGGTTCGTACCAAGTGTTTTTTGCACTCTACCAACAGCTGATTGGGCAGAACGACGCCAAGAATTACCAAGAGCTGTTTCCAAATCCCGATTACTTTGACCTCGTTATCGTTGATGAGTGTCATAGAGGTAGTGCAAAGGATGACAGCAACTGGCGTAATATATTGGAATACTTTTCTTCGGCTACTCATATTGGTATGACTGCCACACCAAAAGAAACAAAGTATCAGTCGAGTATTGGTTACTTTGGTGAGCCTGTATATACTTACAGTCTCAAAAATGGCATAGAGGATGGCTTTCTTGCTCCTTTTAAGGTAATCAACATTACAACCAACATCGGTGACGAGTGGAGACCGACCAAGGGACAAAAAGATATACATGGCAACGAGATAGAAGACCGCATTTATAATAATAGTGATTACGACTATAACATAATCATAGAAGACCGCATAAGGGAAGTTGCGCAAGAAATAACCAACTACCTGAAAAAAACAGACCGTATGGCAAAGACCATTGTGTTCTGTGCTGACGAGACTCACGCGGAATATATGCGCATGGCTTTGACGAATGCTAATGCTGACATGTGCAAGAAAAATCCAGATTATGTGGTTCGTATAACAGGTAGTGATGAATACGGAAAAAGTAAATTGGATTACTTTATTTCTGTTTCGGCTAAATATCCGGTCATAGCGACAACAAGTAAGTTGCTTTCGACTGGTGTTGACTGCAAAATGACAAAACTGATTGTCCTTGACCAACAAATCGGCTCCATGACAGAGTTCAAGCAGATAATAGGTCGTGGCACCCGTCTTCGTGAAAAGGAGGGAAAGACATATTTCACTGTAATGGACTTCCGCAACGTGACACGATTGTTCGCAGACCCAGATTGGGACGGGCCGATTGAAATAGATCCGAACTATCCGCCCAAGCAGAAAGAGCCTAAGCCGTATGTACTTCCTGAAGACGACGAGCCTAAAGATGTGAAAGAACCCGATCCTGAGCCATGCCCGAAGCCGATTGTTGCCAAGGATGGTTGTCAAGTGATGGTTATCAACAAAGTTGTTTCTGTCTATGATACAAACGGCAAGTTGCTGCGCACGGAAAGTATTACTGACTATACAAAGAAAAGTATTGTTGACACATACGCAACAATTGACACCTTCACTTCTAAATGGCAAGAGACCAAGAAAAAGTCAGACATTGCCGAAATGCTCAAAGAAAGTGGTATTGACCTTGCTGCATTGAAGCACGACCAAGACATGGATGATGTGGATGATTTCGATTTCATCTGTCATATAGCCTACGGCAAGAAAACACTTACACGACATGAGCGTGCTGAACAGGTGAAGAAACGTGATATATTCAGCAAGTATGGTGAACAGGCACGACTTGTGCTTGAAGCCTTGTTGGATAAGTACACCAAGGAAGGCGTGTCTGAATTGGAAAGCCTTACCGTGCTTGAAAATGACCCATTCCGCAAATTGGGTTCAAAGGCAAACATTGTGAAGTTCTTTGGTGGCAAGCAAGGATATCTTGATGCTGTAAAGGAACTGGAACAATACATTTATAATATAGCATAAATAGAAACTTTTCGATAAGTCAAACGAACAGAGCCAAGCTTGCTTGAGCTATGTCGTGGCGAGAAAGATACACAAAGTGAGACAAAATATATGAGTTTATCAAATTTCGTAAAACGAATACGTAATATCATGCGCAATGATGCCGGTATCAACGGTGATGCGCAACGCATAGAACAGATGGCATGGATGCTGTTTATGAAAGTCTATGACGAGAAAGAGAATGACTGGGAGTTGGACGATGACGATTACAAGTCTATCATTCCCGAAGAGTGCCGTTGGCGTAACTGGGCACATGATGACGGAAGTGGTAATGCCCTGACGGGTGATGATCTGCTTTCGTTTGTCAATAACACCTTGTTTGTTAAACTCAAAAATATTGAGGTTACACCAAATACTCCTATCCGCCAAGCGATTGTAAAGACAACCTTTGAAGATGCCAACCAATACATGAAAGACGGTGTTCAGCTTCGCCAAGTGCTTAATGTGATTGACGGCTTAAACCTTGGTGATTACGAAGAAAGCCACGCTTTTGGTGAGATATACGAGACTATCCTTAAAGAAATGCAGTCGGCAGGCTCGTCTGGTGAGTTCTACACTCCAAGAGCCTTGACCGAATTTATGGCAGAGATAGTCAATCCGAAGATTGGCGAAAAGATGGCAGACTTTGCCTGTGGTACAGGAGGTTTCATTACGAGTTGGTTGGGCGAATTGGATAAAAAAGTAAAGACTGCGGAAGACCGTAGGGAGTACAATCAGTCTGTATTTGGCATTGAAAAGAAACAATTTCCATATATGCTGTGCGTTACAAATCTGTTGCTGCATGGCATAGACACGCCATTGGTTTATCACGACAACTCACTTACAAAAGATGTCCTAAACTATACGGATGAAGATAAGTTCGATGTTGTATTGATGAACCCTCCATACGGTGGCAGCGAGAAGTCTGATGTCAAGTCACATTTCCCTTCTGATATGCGTAGTAGCGAGACCGCCGACTTGTTCATGGTTCTCATCATGTATCGGCTGAAGAAGTATGGTCGTGCAGCGGTCATTGTGCCAGACGGTTTCCTGTTTGGTGCAGACAATACAAAGATTGCCATCAAAACAAAGTTACTCAGAGATTTCAACTTGCACACCATTATCCGTTTGCCTGGCAGTATCTTTGCACCTTACACTTCGATTGCTACAAACATTTTGTTTTTCGACAATACCAGTGCAGACGATGCTCCTGAGGGCTACTCTACAAAGGAAACGTGGTTCTATCGTCTCGACATGCCAGAGGGTTACAAGCATTTCTCCAAGACAAAATCCATGAAGTCTGAGCATTGCAATCCTATCCGTGAATGGTGGAACGACCGCAAGGAAATTATCATTGCTGATGGTGACGAGAAATCACGCTGCTATCCTGTGCAAGAGTTGATAGATTCTGATTGTAACTTCGACTTGTGCAAGTTTCCGAAAGAGGATGAGGAGATTTTGCCTCCAGCTGAGCTGCTTGCCAATTATTTCAAGAAACGCAAGGCTCTCGACCATGAGATAGACAAGACCTTGGCAGAGATACAGCGTATCTTGGGGATTGATGTGAATGTGGAGGAATTGTAAAAGGTGAGACGGTGTCTCACTAATTCGTCACTAAGTTGTAGACGAATTTAAGTAGTATCAAGAACAATGAACGGAAAACAATTAAAGAACAGCATATTACAATGGGCAATACAGGGAAAACTTGTACCGCAAAATCCAAATGATGAGCCAGCAAGCGTATTGCTTGAAAAGATTCGCCAAGAGAAAGAACGCTTGATCAAGGAGAAGAAAATCAAGCGCGACAAGAACGCATCTGTCATCTACCGTGGTGACGACAATTCCCATTATGAGAAGATACTCGCCACAGGCGAGGTGAAATGCATTGACGACGAAGTGCCGTTTGAGATACCGCAAGGGTGGGAATGGACTCGTATAGGCAACATTTTTAACCATGGAAGTGGTAAACAACAGAGCAGTAGCAACAAAGGTGGTGGAACTCCACAAAAGTTCATAACGACCTCTAATCTATATTGGGGATACTTTGTCCTTGACAATGTAAAGGTTATGAATTTCACTGACGAAGAAATCAAGACTTGCTCGGCTACGAAAGGAGATTTGCTCGTTTGTGAAGGTGGTGCTGGTTATGGACGTTCTGCTATATGGAATGAAGATTATGATATGTGTCTTCAAAACCATGTTCACAGATTACGTCCGTGTATTAATGGTATCTGTGAGTATGTATACCATTTCATCTATCTATTGAAAGAAAGCAACAATTTGGCATCAGTTGGTACAGCAATGCCTGGACTTTCGGCAAATCGATTGAAAAGTTTGCTTTTGCCTTTCCCTCCTCTGTCAGAACAAAAAAGAATTGTGGCAAAATTAGTTGAACTATTATCACAAATAGAAAGATATAGTAAAGTTCAAAAACATTTGGATGAACTAAATACAACAATAAAGGAAAGTCTTAAAAAGAGTCTTTTACAGGAGGCAATCCAAGGAAAGCTCGTTCCGCAGATTGTAGGAGAAGGCACAGCCCAAGAATTGCTTGAACAGATAAAAGTGGAGAAGCTGAAACTCGTGAAAGAGGGCAGGCTAAAGAAGTCTGCTCTCAACGACTCTGTTATCTTCCGTGGTGACGATAACAAGTATTATGAGCAGGTAGGGAGCGAGGTTTCTGAAACTGAATTACCTTTTGACTTTCCAAGTTCTTGGTCTATTGCTCGATTAAATGCAGTTTGCCAACTTACAGACGGCTTAAAAACCACTGGCAAGCAATGCTTGTTAAATGCAAAATACTTACGTGGTAAAAGTCCAGAAACGATTGTTGAACAAGGGAAATTTGTGTGTAAAGGTGATAATATCGTGCTTGTGGACGGTGAAAACTCTGGTGAGGTTTTCACCGTACCACAAGACGGCTATATGGGTAGTACATTCAAGCAACTATGGATAAATTCCTCTATGTACAAACCTTATGTTTTAGCTTTTATACAGTTCTACAAAGAAACTTTACGCAATTCCAAGAAAGGTGCAGCTATTCCGCACCTTAACAAGGAACTGTTCTATGGTCTTATTATTGGCATACCACCACTGCAAGAGCAGAGAAGAATAGTTCAGAAGATTGAACAATCATCGCAGTTGCTTCGATAACATATTCGTTTGTACTATTATACGTTGTTGCTCTTGCAAAGGTGGTAAAGGTATTAGTAATTTCCCCAAACTTTTACTATTCAAGGTCTTACCCTTAATTGCATCTTTCGATTCACCAAAATTTGCAATTTGAGGTAATACTTTGAATAGGTAATTCCTCATGGCATATTCTTTATCAATAATAGGACGTATTGTTATAATTGCTTCGTTGTGATAAGCATCAATATCCAAAATTGAAGTCTTACCGATGCTTAGTTTGAAGCTCATAAGAAGAGACCCTTTTTCACTGATTGGAGCAGAGAAAATTTCTTTGACGGCCAAATCTGAAACCTTTTCTTTTGTAGTAGAAATTATGCCTCCGTCAACCATATCTGATATTGAAACCCAATTGTATTTACCATTTATCCAATATGCCTGTTCACTTCTTGCTGGCGTTTTTCCAATAGTCATAGATACGATATTGGAAAATCTGCACCAGCACCAATTGCATGGCAAATCGAACGGGATTTCATCTGTTATATCAATACAGCTTTTACCTACCTGCTCGTAATACTTGTTATCGTCACCACGGAAGATAACGGAATCATTGAGGGCAGACTTCTTTAACTTGCCCTCTTTCACGAGCTTTCGTTTCTCCACTTTTATCTGTTCAAGCAATTCTTGGGCTGTGCCTTCTCCTACAATCTGCGGAACGAGCTTTCCTTGGATTGCCTCCTGTAGAATAGATTTTTTCAAACACACTTTAAGTTCTGCATTTATTTTGTCTAAATGCTCCTGAGATTTTGAGTATTTATCAATGATAGGCATTGCTAACCTTATCTTACCAACTATACGCTCTTGCTCCGATAATGGTGGAATGGGGAATAATTTGTTTTCCAAATATCCAACAATTATACGTTGTTGGTTTGCTGTACCCTTGAATGTCGCTTCGTCAATAAAATATGGAGACTCCAGAAAATACAAAACAAACCAGCGGTTTATGGTATCGCCATATGTTCGTAGAACTTTCAACTCTGTTGTTCCTGCTCCTATACCATTGGGCAATCCCTCAAAGATTGCAGATTTTCTATTTTGAAAACATGGAGTGATTTTTGCAAATGCGATATCATTATCGGCAAAAGTTGTGTAACCAGATTTGATTTCACCCCATTTCTTCTCGTAATATCTAAATTCAGAACCATATCCTGCAGAAATAGCTTCCATAGGAATAAAAGCAGCGGAAATATTATCATTTGCTACTACCTTTGGATTTATTTGAAATAGTGATGAAACTCTGCACCATTCCCACCCTTGCGGTATCTCAAACGG
>KQ959462.1:0-17596 GCA_001552765.1 Bacteroidales bacterium KA00344 | reverse complement strand
CCTGTGGCGAGTATCTTCTCATAATGGGAACTCACAGAACATATCCATATCTATTTATTAGGATAACTTTATGCTTCACTAATAAACAAATAGAAATGGAATTAGACAAATTTGAAGAGTTCTTGAGCCAAGGCAATATGGCAAAGAACACAATTTCGGCATATCTGTATGCCGTGAAGGAGTTTGGCTCTCGACACAAGGTGTTGAACAAGAGAAACTTGTTGGTTTACAAGACTTACTTGATTGAGACCTACAAGCCCAAGACGGTAAACCTCCGTATTCAGGCGATGAACAAGTATCTTGTGTTCGTGGGTAAGACGAAGCTACGTTTGAAGTCGGTCAAGGTACAGCAGCGTTCTTATTTGGAAAACGTGATCAGCAACGCCGACTACATCTTTTTGAAGAACAAATTGAAAGGGGAAGACAACTTGGAGTGGTACTTCGTGGTGCGCTTCTTGGCTGCCACTGGTGCAAGAGTGAGCGAACTTGTGCAAATCAAGATAGAGCATGTTCAGGCGGGCTACTTCGACATCTACACCAAGGGTGGTAAGATACGCCGTATCTATATCCCCAGGACACTGCGCATGGAAACAGAAAAGTGGTTGCAAACTGTCAACCGTACAAGTGGTTATCTCTTTCTAAACCGCTTTGGCGAGCGTATCACCACAAGAGGCATATCACAGCAGTTGAAAAACCATGCCGTGAGGTATGGCTTGAACGAGAAAGTGGTTTATCCTCACTCGTTCCGCCATCGCTATGCCAAGAATTTCTTGGAGAAATTCAATGACATTGCTCTACTTGCCGACCTCATGGGACATGAAAGCATTGAAACAACACGTATCTATCTGCGAAGAAGTAGCATGGAGCAACAAGAGATAGTAGATAAGGTTATCACTTGGTAAAATGCCAATAAAGGTTCATAGGAATAAGAGTAGAAAGAGATGCAGGTCTCTTTCTACTCTATCCTTGCAAAACATTTTATCATATGACATGCATATATCAACGACAACAAATCTATACATCAGTAAATCATGTTATCATCATATATGCAATTCTTTGTTTACCGATAGGTTGGTCCAGATACTCGACTTTGGAGAAGTTTCCCCCGACAGGCAAGTGCTTTCGAGAGTAACTCGAAAGGTTTTGAGTAACTCAAAACATACCTTGCTGTGTCTTTATGGACACAATATTTTGGCAAGAATAAATCTAATACCATTGAAAACACTGCGGAGGCTCGCCCAGTGGCTGGAGGCGCAAATCCTCCAAGGAACGGCTCATTTTCTTTATGCTAAAGGCTGAAAACGAAAAAATCTCAAAGAATGAGTTTCCGTGAATATCATTCAAAAATGCTTATTAGGGCGTTTCTGCGAGGTAATGATTTGAAAGCATTTCTATTTCATCAATCTGCGTTTTTCGCTTTTCCTCGTCTATGCCACTTAAAGCCAACGATAGCCACAACCACTTGAAACTCAAAATAAAAGTATCATTCTGCTATTTCTTGCTTTTTTAGGCGTTATTTTTACGTAAAAATGCTGCTGCTTACAGAGTAGGGAGGTTGGATAATGCAGAATCATGCAAGGTAATTCAGAACAATGTAGAGTAACGGAGAATACACAGAGTTACACAGGGAATAGCTCTCCATATGAATCTACACGGTGCCGCCCAATTATGCATTATGCATTGTGAATTATGCATTACAAGCGCGTGCCGCCCAATTATGAATTCTGAATTGTGAATTATGAATTAAAACATTGTGATGGTATAAAGATATATCACCGCAGCGGGAATAGCCATGAGACTGGAATCGAAACGGTCGAGTATGCCACCGTGTCCGGGCAGGATGTTACCACTGTCTTTAATGTCGAGCGTGCGCTTGAAAAGGCTCTCCACAAGGTCTCCCCATGTGCCGAAGACGCACACCACAACTCCCAAACCTATCCATTGATAGATATTCAGCGTGTGCGGGTCGCCGCTCTTGTTGGCCAGATAGCCAATGATTCCGGCCACGATGAGTACCAGAATACCTCCGCCGATGCTTCCCTCCCACGTCTTTGCGGGCGAGATGCGAGGAAAGAGCTTATGTTTGCCAAACAGCGATCCGCTGCAATAGGCACCCGTGTCATTGACCCATAGGAATATAAAAACGCTCAGGGGGAGCAGGGTGTCGAAGCGGATGCCACTGCCATCGGGGGCCATCTCAAAAGCAAGAATATTGATTAAAGCGAGTGGAAAGGCTATGGCCATCTGTCCGAGCATGGTGTAGGCCCAGTTGTTAATGGCATTGCTGTTGCCGGTGTACAATTCGGTGATCAGCAAATAAATAATCGAAAGGATATAGGGTACCATCACACTGAAGTTGCCAACAATGCCAGTTCGCCAGGCGGCAACCGCCAAAAACAGATACACAGCGGCTACCGTGGAGATGAATTTGTTGACCTGTACGTTGTCGGCGTAATTGTTGACTAATCCGGAGTATTCCCAGATACCAAGCCCGGTAATGATGGTAAACAACAGTATCATGGCCCTTGGATTGAGGAAGCCTGCCACCATGATGGCTACAAACAATACACCGGTGATGGTCCTGACGATAAAATTCTTTTGTTTCTTGCTCATAAAAATAAGGGAAGAATGAAGAGTTAAGAATAGAGAGTGGAGAAAGGAGAATGGAGAGAAGGGGGCTGTATCCACTTCTCTCCTTTATGATTCTATTTATCTGTTTCTGCCTTTGTCTTTGTCTCTGTTTCTGTTTCCGTTTCCTTCTTTTGTACTGTTTTGTGTTCTATAGACTCTCGATCAACTTGTGTTGGCTCAGATTGTTCAACCTGTGCATCTTTGTGCTTGGCCTGTGCCGCTTCGTGCTCAGCTTGTGCCTGCTTCACAATGTCGGGCATATCCTCCAACTTGGGAGTTTCAGCCTTTTCGCGAGCCTCTTGAAGGGCTTTGTTTTCCTGTAAGATTTCTTCTGTGCGACTCACCCAAGGACGCTTGCCGAAGATTTTCTCCACATCCTCTGCAAAGATCACCTCCTTGGCAAACAGCAAGTCGGCTAATTGTTTATGCCCATCCTTATGCTCTGTCAGTATCTGCTTGGCACGAGCATACTCGACGTTGATGATTTTCAATACCTCGTCATCCATCACCTTAGCGGTGGTTTCGCTGTAGGGGCGTTGGAACTGGTATTCCTGATTGTTGTAATAACAAATGTTGGGCAGCTTGTCGCTCATACCGGCGTAAGCCACCATGCCGTAGGCGCTTTTCGTGGCACGCTCCAAGTCGTTCATGGCACCAGTTGAGATGTGTCCGATGAACAATTCCTCTGCCGCACGTCCACCCAAGAGGGCACACATCTCGTCGAGCATCTGTTCCTTGGTCGTGATGACACGCTCCTCAGGCATGTACCAGGCTGCACCGAGCGCCTGACCACGCGGCACAATGGTCACCTTAACCAAGGGGTGGGCATGCTGGCAGAACCAGCTGATGGTGGCATGACCGGCCTCGTGGATGGCGATGCTCCGTTTTTCGGCCTGTGTCATCACCTTGGTCTTTTTCTCAAGTCCTCCGATAATGCGGTCTACCGCGTCGAGGAAGTCCTGCCTGCTTACGCAAGGTTTATCGTGCCGTGCGGCAATCAGTGCGGCCTCGTTGCAGACGTTGGCAATGTCTGCTCCTGAGAATCCCGGAGTCTGGCGAGCCAGATAGTCGATGTCAAGACTGTTGTCGGTTTTCAACGGTCTGAGATGCACCTGGAAGATGGCCTTGCGCTCCGTGAGGTCGGGCAGGTCTACGCTGATCTGTCGGTCGAAACGGCCGGCACGCAGCAATGCCTTGTCGAGCATATCTACACGGTTGGTGGCTGCCAGCACGATGACACCGGAGTTGGTGCCAAACCCGTCCATCTCGGTGAGCAGGGCGTTGAGCGTGTTCTCACGTTCGTCGTTTCCGCCCATAGCAGGGTTTTTGGAGCGGGCACGCCCCACTGCATCGATCTCGTCTATAAAGATGATACAAGGAGCCTTTTGTTTGGCTTGGGCGAAGACGTCGCGCACACGGCTGGCTCCCACGCCGACAAACATTTCCACAAAGTCGGAGCCCGACATGGAGAAGAACGGCACACCGGCTTCACCGGCTACGGCTTTGGCCAATAGCGTCTTACCCGTTCCCGGAGGGCCGATAAGCAATGCGCCCTTAGGAATCTTTCCTCCCAAGTCGGTGTATTTCTGTGGATTCTTCAGAAACTCCACAATCTCCTGTACTTCTTGTTTGGCGCCTTCCTGACCGGCTACATCCTTGAAGGTGATGCCCAATTCGTTGCCTTTTTCAAAGAGTTTAGCCTTGCTCTTACCCACATTGAATACGCCACCTCCGGCTCCACCGCCACCCATGCGGCGACTGAGAAAGAAAATCAGGACGAAGAAAAAGATCAATGGAGAAAGGTTGATCAGAATAGTTACAAGGTCGCTTCCTTTCTCATTGTTGTAGCTGAATTCTGTAATCTTTCCTTTCTGTTGTTGGTCAGTAAGATATTTTTCGAGTTCGTCCACCGAGCCAAACTGTACGGTGAGATAGGGTTTGTTGCCTGTTTGTTTGGCCGATTGCTTGAAAACGTTGCGGATAAACTTGGGCTTGACATACATGCGAAGCGTGTTGTCAGTCTTGTTGATTACAACATTCTGGGCGTATCCCTTGTCGATGTAGATCTTGAAATCCGTATAGGGTACTTCCTTGCTTGTTCCGGATCCTTTGGCGAGAGATTCGCCACCTCCGGTAAAGAACAGCAATGCGAGCGACACCGCAATGATGATGTATATCCAGTTCATATTGAACTTGGGCATCTTAGGTTGGTCGTCGTTATTATTTCGGGATTGTCTTTTGTTGTTGTCCATCGTAGAATATTTGATTGTTATATTCTCTTGCTCATCAAACGATGTGCCAAAGATTAGTCAATGTTGGGTATTTTAGTTAATTTAGCATCTTCCCAAAGCTCTTCAAGATTATAAAAAGCACGTGTTTCCGGCTGGAAAATGTGTACCAATACGTTTACAAAATCAATGGCGACCCATTGGTTATTGCCCAATCCGTTGACGCCCACAGGCTTTTCGTGCATTTCTTTGGAGCATATTGTGCCCACAGATTCAGCAATAGCCTCCACCTGACTGGGAGAGCCTCCCTGACAGATGACAAAATAATCGGTTATCGCTCCTTCTATTTGGTTGAGGTCTACAATGGTGATATCTCGACCTTTCTTTTCTTGAATGCCTTTGGTAATGGTTTTAATGAGTTTTGCTGTTTCTGTCATTGAAAATCTTGAAATAGTTACACCTTTTTCTTTATAAAGTATATATAGCGCAAAGTTACATTGAATAATTGAGAAAATGCGTCTTTTAAGTTATTATTTGTTATTTTAAGGAAGTAAATATCAGTGTAATAGTACTCTGAAGGGCATCGTGTGTCTCCTTGTAAAAGCTGTTTTCAGACTTTATGAAAACTCTTTCGGAACGTACAACAAGCCAAAATATTAAAATAAATATTCTTTTGCGAAAAAAGTTCTTTTATTTTTTTGCACATTCAAAAAAAACGTCTATCTTTGCACTCGCAATTCAGAGATGTATTGTGGACTGTATTGGGATATGGTGTAATGGTAACACTACAGATTCTGGTCCTGTCATTCCAGGTTCGAATCCTGGTATCCCAACTTTACCTAAGAAGCAATCTGTTGGTTTCCGGCAGATTGTTTTTTGTTTTCATAGCCTTATATTTTTGTTTAAGCGTAACGCACAGAGGCTGCAGCTTGTGTCGATTGGTTATACTGTTGAAAATGAAACGGCTCATAAACTGTACGGATGTCTACGGTGTGCAAGGAAAATTGTGAGCATCTTTATGGTCTTATGAGAGTGTAGACTTGTCGGATAAGCGCAACACCAAATACGAATGGTATCCGTTGCACGAATTGGTCCTGTCGGTCAATTCGGGACTTATTCAGAATCCTAATTATACAACCTCCAGTTTTCTGATGTACTACTATTCCGATTATGGTCATCCCCTATACATTATTTCTCTTTGATTATTAATTTTTGAGGCACTTTCAAGTTTGTCGTAAGCAATGCGCTTTTCTTCCGTTAATCGCCATTGACAAGCAGGAAGAATGGTGCCGTTGATATTTTCTGTGTCAGGGATGTTGGGGAAATGAGATAAAAGTGATATATTTGTGGTGTATTCATAGAAAAGCGAAAATGACGAGAAAGAGAATATATATCGTGGGATTAGCTGTGTTTGTTATTGCCATGTTCGGACTGACGGGACGTGCGCAGACTGTGCGCGCAACGTCAAAGGCATGGAAGGCCGGTGTCGTAGTGAGTGCCGAAGAAGTGGAGTGCACAGGGTTGGAAAGGTGGTTTACGCAGCAACCCATCCCCGATGCAATATTTGCTCGTATGCAGGGCAAGTCATATCCGGCCGGATGCACTATCCCGCGTAGCAGTTTGCGCTATATACAGGTGCTTCATTATGATGGCGACGGACGTGTCAGAATGGGCGAGATGGTGTGCAACAAGTTGATAGCCGATGATTTGATATCGATATTCAAGGAGCTGTATCAGCACCGATACCCCATACAGAGCATGCGACTGATAGACGATTTTGATGCTGTGGACGAGCGGTCAATGCGTGCCAATAATTCCACGTGCTTCTGTTATCGAACGGTGAAAGGGTCGAACAAGCTGTCAGCCCATGCACGCGGTATGGCGGTAGATATCAATGCACTGTATAATCCATACTATCGTAAAGGTCGGAACGGTAAGGTGACCGTTCAACCCTCCAACGCTTTGAAATATTGCGACCGTTCGGCTTCTTTTCCTTATAAGATAGACCGCAACGACCTGCTTTATAAGCTATTTATCAAACATGGTTTCCGTTGGGGCGGTGCGTGGCGTACGGTGAAAGACTATCAGCACTTCGAAAAATAAAATGCACATCCCCTGCATCTTTTTGATGCAAGGGAAGAATTATCATACAAAGCAAGAAGAAAAGAGAACTTGGTTAGTGTTTCCAATGGGTATAAAGATAGGTGTATGCAACGATTTGGAGAACAAGAATGATAGGCACGCCAAACTTAAATTTGAGATGTTGGCTCTTGTGCCGGATTATGAAGATACCTATCAGTGCTCCAATAGATCCGCCAATGATGGCAAGCCCCAAAAGCGTGGCTTCAGAGATGCGCCAAGCGTGCCGTTTGGCTTTGATTTTGTCGATGATGTAAGCCATCAATGTGACGGTATTGATGACGATGAGATAGTACATGGGTGCAATCGTGACAGTTGTTCACATTTTTGAGGGCTCCCTCGTTTTGATATTTTTATGTGTTACTTTTTGTTACGTCTGCGCTTGGCTATGGCAGTCGCCTCTTTAACCATTTCCATACGCTTAAGATAGATGGGGCGGTATTTGTCGATAATTTGCTGCAGCGATTTGGTTTTGGCATCCAAGTCGGCATATTCTTTTGTATCGGTTTGCCCATCCTTTTTGAGTTCGAGCATCCGGTTGATATAAAATTTCTGTTGGTTTTCGGCTGCTTTCAGTTGATTGCCAAGTCGGAGCAGACTGTCTAAAAATGCTTGGGTGCGGTCGATATGGTCTGTAGCCATGTGAATTGTTTTTATGCGAGTGTAGGTACAAAGTTAGATATAATTTTATTAACTTCGCTTTTAACTGATATAAATTGCAGCAAATGGCATGAATTATTGGATAAGAGCGTATAATCACAAGCGTTTCCGAGTAGCCGACTTCATAAGGGATTATGGCTTTATAGATTGGGAAATGCGCAACCGATACGAGGTTGGCGATATTGTATTTCTGTATGCCACTGCCCCTGAGAGCAGATTGACCTTTATGTTGGAGGTCACGCGTGTGGGGATGGACGTGAAGGATACGGTAAACGATAGTGCCTATTATATCGCTCAGCAGTATTACGATCAATGGTTGGCAAGTAGAAGACAGAGTAAATATGTCAGGTATGGGTTTTTGAAGTCACTCAATTGTCCTGCCTTGACATTGGAGCTTTTGAGAGAACACGGGCTTTCGGCAGCCCCACGAAGTCCAAGACGTATGTGTCCGGAGCTGGTAGATTACGTGATGAGCCATTTGCAATGATGAAAGTTTTATTCTGACTATAGCTCGGAAAACGTCTTGTATTTAAAACAACAACCCCTCCCAACACGTTTTATAATGCCGTAATGGGAGGGTTGTTGTTTGTGACGTTACCTCATGAAGCAAATCATGGGAGTTAATGAGGGGCAGGAGATTCTTGCGATGTTTTACTCTTCCCTGCTTTGCTTGTCGATAGTCTTAATCTTTTGGCGCACAAGCTCAGCCTCATTTTTCAGTTTCTGCACTTTTCGATTCATTTCGTCTACAAGATTGTTGCCTTTCTTGCTTGCAATGTTGAGGAAACCGAGGTTGTTCTCGTAGGTCGTAATCTCTTGTTTGAGTAAATCGTAACGCCTAACTAAGCGGCCACGCTCATTGTCGAGGGCGTCCTCTCCGCGCTTTGCGACATTCTTCAAATTATTCTTGAAGTTGTCTAAGCGGCGACGGGCTACCGATATATGAAGGTCGTCGTAAATCTTGTCGAGAACATCGTGATATTCCTTGTATATTTTGTCTTTTTCTTTGAAAGGTACGTGTCCCACCTTGTTGAACTCGTCTGTCAGTTCGTGCACTTTCTCCTGAGCGTCCTCAGCTGCATTTTCGGCCAACTCCTTGAGCTGGGCAATGATGCTTAGTTTCTTCTCCAAGTTGTCATGTTGCTCGTTGCGTGAGCCTGCATTGGCCGCATTGCGAGCCTCGAAGAAGTTATTGCATGCCGTGATAAAATCGTCCCACAGTTGGTTGCCTAACTTTCTGGGTACATAGCCGATGGTTTTCCATTCCTTTTGCAGGGCAATCAGCTTGTCACTTGTAGACTTCCATTCTGTAGAGTCTGCCAGAGCCTTTGCCTGTTCTACCAGATCCTTTTTCTTCTCGGCATTCTTTGCATATTGCTCTTTCAGATCCTTGAAAAATTCAGCTTTGTCTTCGAAAAAATTATCGCAGATGGCACGGAAACGATCAAAGATCTTGGTGTTCATCTTTTTGGGAGCAAAGCCAATGGTCTTCCACTCCTCTTGAATAGCGATGATCTCCTTAGTGTGTTTTTCCCAATCGCCGGGACCTTTATTTTCTTCCTGAGCAATGGCTTCTGCCTTTTCGCAAAGTTTGGTTTTCTTTTCTAAGTTATCTTCTTCGTTCTTGCGTAACTCTTCGAAGTGTTGCTGGTGTTTCTTGTTAATAACTGTGCTGGCAGTCTTGAAACGCGCCCAAATGGCTTCGCGTTGCTCTTTGGCCACCGGGCCGATCTCTCGGTATTGTGCGTGCAGATCTTGCAGTTGGTGGAATGCGCTGACTACGTCGGATTCTGCGTCAAGCTTTTCTGCGGCTTCACACAGTTTGGTCTTCATTTCAAGGTTTTTCTTGAAATCGTACTCGCGTGCTTCGCGGTTAAGATTGAGCAGGTCATAGAACTGCTCAACATAGAGCTGGTAGTTACGCCACACCTCGTTGGCCTTTTCTGCCGGTACGGCTTTTATTTCCTTAAACTCCTGTTGGAGAGCCTTAAACTCGTTGAAAGATTTGTTGGCTTCATCAGGAGAAGTTGCCATATTCTTGATTTTCTCGATAATGTCGAGTTTCTTCTCCAGATTTTCAGCCTTTTCGGCTTCTTGTTGTTGGAATGCCTTAGCGCGCTTTTCCTTGATAATTTGCATCTCTGCCTTGAACACATCTTCGGCATCATCGGGCACAAACTGATATTTCTCAGGGTCGCCTCCGGCCTCAAGGAATTCGTTTTGGCGTTGTTCACGTTCTGCAATGTGGAATTTGTAGAAAAGAGATTTCAGCGTATCAACTTCCTTTTTGTCGGGATTATCCTCTTTAGCGGCAATCTCTTTGACGCGGTCAAGCACTTCTTGCTTTGAAGCGTAAATCTTCTTTTCGTCCTCTTGGGGAGTCTCCTCAGTCTCCTCCGGAGCTTTCATCTCCTCCTCAACAGGCACTTCTACGGCAGGCTCGGCATCTTCAGCAGGCTTGCTTTCTACATTCTGTACTTCAGAAACAGGCTCGGCCTTCTTCTGACCTTCGTCTACCATACCCTCTTGCAGGGCGTTGTCTTGAGAGTCCATCATTTAACCGTCTTTAGTTGATGATTTGGAATTTCTATGGTCATGTTGTTGACAAAGGGTTGGTAGTCAGCCAACATGGCCTGCAATAATTAAATTTATAATTTGCAAACTTATATAAAAAAAACGTAAAACCCTAATAAAAGCTTCTTTTTTTATAAATGTGGTTTATATTAGTTGTTTGCGGCGCAGTATTATCCAGCACAGTGCACTTACCATGGACGATATGGCCAATGTTATGACAAATCCCCACTTGCTTTCCTCCAATCCGTTGATGACGTTCATTCCATAAACCGAAGCAATGAATGTGGCCGACATCATGATGATGCTCACTGAGGTCAGCGTACGCATCACGGTATTCATGTTGTTGTTGATAATACCAGAATAGGTGGACATTGTCGACTCCAGAATGTCAGAGTATATGCTTGTGGTTTCGCGTGCCTGTGTCATCTCGATATTCACGTCTTCTATCAGGTCGGCGTCCAGCTCGTCCACCTGCAGTTTGAATTTCAGTTTCTGCAGAAGGGTTTCATTTCCACGGATAGAGGTAATGAAGTAGGTGAGTGAGTCTTGCAGGCGCGATAGGCCAATCAGGCTTTCATTGTTCACGTCACTGTCCAAGTTGTGCTTGGCTTTTTCGATAAGCAGGTTGATTTGCTTGAGACGTTTCAGATACCATACGGCACTAGACAGGAAGAGGCGGAAAGTCATGTCCACGTAATCCGTAAATCCAACACCACGTTTTTGTTGGAAGGTCACAAAATCAATCATCATGTTGGTTTCATAGAAACAAACAGTGATGGTCACATCTTTCTTGTGAATGATGCCGAGGGGCACGGTGGAGTAGGGTGTGCGGCTCCTGATTTCCTTTACGTACGGAATACGCAGAATGATGAGCATCCAACCGTCGTCATATTCGTAACGGGCGCGCTCGTCGGTATCGCTGATGTCGTTGAAGAAATAATCGGGAATGTCAAAACGTTCAACCAGTTCGCGCTGGTCTTCGTCGGTGGGACATGTTACTTGCACCCAGCAGTTGGGCTTCCATTCGGGAATAGCCTTTAAATTTTTCTCAATGTTCCAATATGTTCTCATCGTAGTTAATCTCCATGTATAAGACGTGTGTGGGGACTAACTCTTAGAGTGTAATCCTCACGTTAATGCTTACTGTTTTCCGCGTGATAATCGTCCATATAATAAATGAATATTGAAAAGATGTTGCAAAGATAGTTAAAATAAATGGCAGAGCCAAACGAAAGGGAATTAAAAAAGCAGAAAGGACAATATTATTCATAAATGTTTTTCAAACATTGTATAATCTCTTAATATCATGTGCTACAACCTATCTATTATAAAGTTTAATAAAACTCACTCTTGTTTTTTCTTTACAAACACCCTTCCAGAATTTGCGTATTCCAAAACAATCGTGCATTAGTTTGAAATACGCTTAAATTTACGAAGTTTGTAGGTTGTTGATAATCAGTTGGTTTTGCAAAAAGGCCTTTGCACACTCAATTTTGTTCCCTGCGATTGGATATCTAACGGCATTGCAAGAAGGCTTTAACCGTCACACGAATGAGCCTTATCCGCGTAGCCGTTGAGCCTTATCCGCACGACGATTAGATGCAAAACGCGAGATCCCTTCGGTTTTCGTGCTGCGCGGACTGTTGTTTACGATAAAAACATAGCCCATTTTGCGCTGGTTGGTCAAAAAATAATCACCGAAAAATGGTTATTATTTTTTACAGACAGAGGAATGACGGTGGGGGGAAATTGCAGAACAGACAGTTTGGCAGAAATATAATTTGGGGAGCTGAAAGGTAGGACACGACTTAATATGTCCAACTCTTTCGACTCCCCAAATGATTGAGATGATTATGAATTTACTTTTCGGGTACTTCCTCTAAAGCCTTTGTGAGGAGTTTCCAGAATGGTTCAACCGATGCCACTTCGCATCGTTCGCCGGCGGTATGAGGGCTTCTGATGTTCGGGCCGAAGCTCACAACGTCAAGATTGGGATACTTGGCGAGAATGATGGAACATTCCAGTCCGGCATGATCCACTTGGATAATGGCATCCTTGCCAATCTGTTCCTTGTAGATCTTCATGAGCATTTTCAACACTTCGCTGTCCGGATTGGGGTCCCAGCCGCCATAGCTGCCACTGAGTTCAACCTTCATGCCGGCCATGTTGAAGCAGCTCTGCAGCTGCGTGGCGATATATTCCTTCATGTCTTCCCGGCTCGAACGGGCAAGAATCTTGATAGCAGCCTTGCCGTCTTCGATGTCGATGATGGCCAGATTGGACGATGTTTCCACCACGCTGGGATAGGAGGGAATCATACGCGTCACCCCATTATGGCAGGCATAGATGGCATCCACGAGGTTGTCTTGAATCTCTACGGGCAGCAGTGTCTGTGGATTGTCCACCTCCTCGGCGCTCAGCTCCACGTTTTTCTCGATGGTCTTGAATTGGTCTTCGATGGCCGCACGCTGGTCTTCCGCGAGTTTTTTCAGTGCTTCCACGTTGCTCTTGGGCAGTGCCAAAACAACTTCCGCCTTGAAGGGAATGGCGTTGCGCATATTGCCGCCATGCCAACTTGCCAACCGGGCGTCGAGCGTGGCGATGGCCTTGTGTACCAAGCGCACCATCTCCTTGTTGGCATTGGCTCTGCCTTCATGAATCTCCAGACCGGAATGTCCGCCCCGCAGTCCTTGCAGCGTGATTTTAACGGCAGTTTCCTGATCGTTGTCCACATCTTTATATTCCAATGTGGCCGTGATATCTACACCGCCGGCCGACCCGATAACAAACTTGCCCCATGTCTCAGAGTCGAGATTCATCAGAATGTCAGCATAGAGTTCGCCCTTAGGCAGATCATTGGCGCCAAACATTCCCGTCTCTTCGTCGGCGGTGATGAGACCCTCTACAGGGCCGTGTTTCAGCGTTTTGTCTTCCATGACACCCAGAATGGCGGCCACCCCAAGCCCGTTATCAGCTCCGAGCGTTGTGCCTTTGGCATGAACCCAACCGTCTTCGATATAGGTCTCAATGGGGTCGGTCTCAAAATTATGCGTGCTTTCGGGAGCTTTCTGCGGCACCATATCCATGTGCGACTGCAGCAGCACGGTCTTGCGGTTTTCATAACCCGGAGTGGCGGGCTTGCGCATCACGATATTGCCGGCAGCATCTTTGAAGGCCTCTACACCGACTTCTTTGGCAAAGTCGAGCAAATATTTCTGTATCTTTTCCAGGTGTCCTGATGGACGTGGAATCTGTGTTAATGCATAAAAGTTGCGCCAAATGGCGGCGGGTTGCAAATCTTTGATTTCGCTCATAAAAATTAAATTTAAAAGTTAGTATTGTGTTTCTGTTGTTTGTCAATCATGTTGTTGCTGTGGGCATAAGCCTCTGCGGCAGCAACTCATAGTCCGTCTCCTGTTGGCAATGGGCTTGAGGAAATGCCTCTCCTGCTAGTGAAGTTGAGGGCCAGCCATGCGTAGATGCCGAGCAGAATGACCAACAGGGTCTGTACACTGTGCACGATAAGCACGAAGAACAATGCGTCGTTGGACGCCACTCCATAAAGTATCAGCATGGTTTTTACGGCAAAATGCCAGGGACCGGCTCCGTTTGGAGTGGGGACTATAACTGCTATCGAGCCCACGATAAACGTCACGAGGGCACAATCGAAGTCGAGGGAGGAGGTGGCTTCAAAGCAGAAGAAAGTGAGATAATAGTGCAGGAAGTAGCTGCCCCAGATGGCTATGGTAAAAAATATATAGAGAGGAAGGTTTCTGACATGTTTCACAGACATTACGCCTTGTATCAAACCTTTGAACATATCTTTCACTTTATTATATATAGACAGCCGTCGTATGATGAAATAGAGTAGCAGCAGCACGGCTATACCGCAGACTGCGGTCACCAGCCAGCCCGTAGAGGTGAAACCCGCCAGTATCTCATCCATGCGGGTTCCCGTCTTTTGAAAGAACTTGTCGAATACGGTGAACTGAGTGAGGAGGGTGACTCCGATGATGATAATGACCAACAGGGAGTCGATGGCACGCTCGGTCACCACTGTGCCTAAGGCTTTGGGAAAAGGCACGTTGTCCCAACGCTTCAATACGCCGCATCGTGCAAACTCGCCAATGCGGGGAACGATAAGACTCATGGCATAAGACAGGAATATGGAATTGACCGACACCGTGCTTCGGGGATGCTCTCCCAAAGGCTCCAAAGCCTGTCTCCATCGCCAACCGCGAAAGGCCTGCGCCAGAATACCGAAGGGGAAGGAAAGCAGCATCCACCACCAGTTCATTTCCTGCGTTACCACGTATTCGATGCGTTGGAAGTCGAAATCACGATACATCCAATATAAGATGGCACTGCCTAAACACAACGACAGGGCTATCTTGAATATTTGGCTGAAGGTATTTTTAGTCTTCATTCGATTCACAAAGATAATGCAAAACACTTGAAATTCAAAAGAAAAGTAAGATTTTTTACATGGTTTTCGGAAACTATTTTTTATGTAGGGAACATTGTTATCAGTACTTATAGAACGATAAGCGGGCACTTTCGGTGCATTGGTCAGACGCTCATGTCGGTATGTTGTGTTCGGAATGCTTTCCTGTTGTGTTTGCTGTTCTGCCGGACTTCAAGTTTGCGGTGCCGCCAATAAGACTAAAGGTTTAATCCCCGAAAAAGGGACGATGGATGAAGAAAGCATTGAAAAGAGCTTGATGCAGGTCAAACGGATTGACCGATGTCAATAAAACGGCCTTTTTTGAGGGTCTTGACCCGAAATTGTTTGCGCGCACAGAAATAATGCCTATCTTTGCAACGTCTTAAGGAAAAAGATAGTATTCGCAAGATAACAGCCACAAAGGGTGGCAATTTAGGATAACAAGTTAAATTAAAGAAAGGAAAAAACAATGACAAGTATGACATTTATTACATTAGCAGTTGTTGCTTTCGTAGGTGCTTCAGTATTGGCACTCGTTATGGACAACATGGTTGAGGGTAGAAAGTAAGCCCCTCTTTTTTTAGAAAACAAAGCACTTGGTGCTAATCATATAAAAGAAAGCTGGAATCGAATGAATCGGTTTCAGCTTTTACTTTTTTATATCTGTTTGCAAAACATGGTGTTGTCTGTTGAATTATAGTTTATTTTTTGTATTTTTGCGACATTAAAATAAACACTCGGCATGAACAAAGTTAAGCCCAAAAAGAATTTAGGTCAGCATTTCTTAACCGATTTGAATGTAGCCAAACGCATTGCCGATACGGTGGATGCCTGCCCGGAGATACCCGTATTGGAGATAGGTCCGGGCATGGGAGTACTGACACAGTATCTTGTGGAGAAGCCGCGCGAGGTGAAGGCGGTGGAGATCGATGCGGAAAGTGTGGCTTATTTGCATGAGTATTTTCCTAAACTGAAGGACAATATCATAGGCGAAGACTTCCTGAGGATGGACCTCAGGGAGATATTCGGAGGCAGACAATTTGTACTTACGGGCAATTATCCTTATGACATATCATCGCAGATTTTCTTTAAAATGCTTGAAAACAAGGATTTGATACCTTGTTGTACGGGTATGATTCAGCGTGAGGTGGCCTTGCGTATGGCCTCTGAGCCAGGCTGTAAGGCTTATGGCATATTGAGCGTGCTTGTGCAGGCGTGGTACGATGTGGAGTATCTGTTTACGGTAAGCGAGGGAGTTTTCAATCCTCCGCCAAAGGTGAAGAGTGCCGTTATCTGTATGACGCGCAATGCAGTGACCGATCTTGGTTGTGACGAAAAATTGTTCAAGCGTGTGGTGAAGACGGTGTTCAACCAGCGCCGGAAGATGCTTCGTGTGTCGCTCAAGCAGCTTTTCTCCAAAGAAACAATGCCTACGGCGGAATTTTTCACTCATGAAATGATGACCATGCGGCCCGAACAGCTGACAGTGCAACAGTTTGTGGAACTGACAAACAAAGTGGATGAAGAATTGAATAAACAACGATAGGAGATGACCGACATCAAGATGGAAGAGAAGTATAGGCTGCTTGTAACACAAATTGAAGCGTTGGTGGAGGGCGAGAGCGATGTAACGGCTGTACTGGCAAATGTGAGTGCGGCCTTGCACGACACTTTCCCGGAACGTTTTTTCTGGGTGGGCTTCTATAGCGTAAAGGACGAAGAACTACTGTTGGGGCCGTTTCAGGGCCCTGTGGCGTGCTTCCGCATAGGTTACGGAAAGGGAGTTTGTGGCGTGGCATGGCAGCGGGGCGAGACGGTTATCGTGCCCGACGTGGAGCAATTTCCCGGTCATATCGCGTGCAGCAGTCTGTCTCGGTCGGAAATTGTGGTGCCCATCATAGGGCAGGATGGTGATGTGAAAGGTGTCATCGATATAGACAGCCGCGATTTGGACGCTTTTAATAAGGTGGACCAACATTATTTGGAGTAGATCGCAGCACTGTTGTCCCGCCATTTAAGCTGGTAACAGATTGAAAGAAGTGTGTTTTTTGGATAAATCGTTGCACCATCAGAAAATTATCGTTAAATTTGTAAACAAGAATTATAATATTATACAAATATGTTAGACGTAAAGGAAACCCTGAAAAGCGCTGAGGCCAAGATGAGCAAAGGCGCTAAGTATTTGGAAGAGGAGTTGGCCCGCGTTCGTGCCGGTCGTGCCAACGTTGCTATCGTAGACGGTGTTCGTGTCAATGCGTATGGCGAGTCAGTACCTTTGAATCAGGTTGCCACCGTGTCTATTGCAGATGCCCGTACAATCACGATTCGTCCATGGGATCGCAAGCAGATTGCTGAAATTGAGAAGGGTATCATGGATAGCGATGTGGGTATTACGCCTGAAAACAATGGCGAGATGGTTATTCTGCATTTGCCGCAGCCTACGGAAGAGCGTCGCAAGGAACTTGTGAAGCAGTGTAACAAGATGGGCGAGCAATCGAAGGTGCAGATTCGCAATATTCGCTCCGAATACAAGGATAAGTTCAAGAAGGCTCTCAAGGATGGCTTGTCAGAGGATGTGCAGAAGGATGCAGAGAACGAATTGCAAAAAATCCATGATAAGTATATCAAGAAAATAGATGATTTGCTGGATACCAAGCAACAGGAAATCATGACAGTCTAATGTAATTCACAATTCACAATATTCAATTCACAATGAGCCATTCGGCTTGTTTTTCAGTATCGAACGACTGGTTATGAATTGAAAATTGTGAATTTTTCATGGCAAAATTCCTTGAGAAACTTTCCTCCTGACGGCGCGGATATTCACCGCGTCAGTCAACTCTGAATTATGATTTTTGAATCATTCATCTCAAAATTCCTTGAGAAAATTTCCTCATGGGAGTACAGAAACTCACCGCGT
>KQ959461.1 GCA_001552765.1 Bacteroidales bacterium KA00344 | reverse complement strand
GGTGTCATCGACTGCGATACCCAAGACCATTGGGATGAGCGAGGCGGTCATTATATCGAGTGGATAGCCGAGCCAGCCCATCATTCCACCTACGATAATGGCAGGGGCAATGTTGGGTATCATACCTACGAGTCCCACTTTCCAGTTTCCAAAAATAAGAACGAGGATGATGCCGATCACCAATACCGATAGCATCATCGACCACATCTGTCCTCGTTCCACATACTGCTGCATGACGGTGAATTGCGGAAGATTGCCCACCACCGAAACGTGTGCATCGGGAAAGAGACGGCTTGCCTCTGCCTGAAGGTTGTTCATTTCCTTTTCTGCTTCGTTGGAGTTGTAGTCTTTCAGTTCTATTTGTAGCCTTAGCCGTTTATAGTTGTAGTCCATCCAGTATTCCGACTCCGTTCCGCCAGCGTTTTCGTAGAGCAACAGCAACTGTGCCACCATATCGGCATTGTCGGGAATGGTGTAAAATTGCTGCTTGTTTCCGTTGAGCGTGCAATTCATGTCTTTCACGATGTCAGTGATGGAGTTGTGACGTTTGGTTAGCTTGTAGCCGTCAGCAATTTTTGACAATTGGTCGAGCTTCTGTAGATTTTCTGGTTTCTTGGCATCATTGTCGTGCGGCAGCGTAATCATCAAATCGTAAGCATACATGGAGCCGAGTTCCGTTTCACAAAGGTTGAGGAATTTGTTGACGTAAGGCACTTTTCTCCCCATCGTCTTCTCAATGTCGAACGCTGGCTCGATGAAGAAGAGTCCGATGCCACAGAAAATCGTCAGCACCACCGACAACGTGACAATGCCCCGATGATGGCGTATCACAAAGCTCCCGAATTGCTCAAACCGATTGCCAATATAGCCCTCAAAGCTCTTCGACATGTTGACAGTTGGTTTTCTATCTTTGCCAAACGACAACAGCAAGGGAGTGATGAAAAGGCAGGTAATCAATACGGCGAGCAGGCTGATTGATGTATTGATACCAATTGCCTGCAT
>KQ959460.1:32452-32678 GCA_001552765.1 Bacteroidales bacterium KA00344 | reverse complement strand
CAACAGCCGTTGCAGGAACAAGTTTCTCCGCATTGAAATCGGTATCGCACCACAAGACGAAAGAAAGCTACCTGTGTCAGAACTTATGCGGATAGCCCATTTGTTTGCCAAACGAATAGGACTTGACAACCACCAATGGGTGGCAGTAACGCACAAGGACACCGACAATAGGCATATTCACATCATCGCCAACCGCATCAGTCTGTATGGAGAAGTCTATGATACT
>KQ959460.1:476-32352 GCA_001552765.1 Bacteroidales bacterium KA00344 | reverse complement strand
GCATTCCATGTTCCTTTATGAATTGAACAAGAAGGGCATTATTATAAAGCGTATGAAGAACAAGCAGGGTAATGTCTATGGCTTGAAATTCTCATACGCAGGACAATCCTTCAAGGCTTCCGAAATCGGCAGGGAGTTCGGCTACCATTCCTTGCAGAAGAACTTTGAAGCAACCAACAAGGAAGAACAGAAGAAACCACGCCAAACGATACAAGAGCCAATAGAAAAGGAAGAACAACCTGATAAAGGCTACCAACTTGTACCTAAAAGCCGTTCATACATACCACAAGCATCAAAAGAAACTCCGCAGATTGCACAGGTTATCGGTACAATGGCAGATGCAGCCATTAGCGCAGCCGATGAAGCAGTGGAAGGATTGGTCGATTTGATTACACCAAGTACACAAGGCAATGACTTAACCGAAGCTGCATGGCAGCGCAAACTCAGATACCAAGCTAACAGAAAGAAGAAACGTGGAAGGGGAATATAAACATAGCATACAAAAAGTGCATAATAAAGAATATCTCATCAAAAACGCTTGCTATTCGGTAACAAAGTATTATCTTTGCAAACAGAATAACAAGCGTTCTTTGTTAGGCAGAAAACAGCGAAGCCAAGTAGCTCGCTCGTTTCCAAATCGTTACCAGTTTAGTTGTACAAACAAGGTAACTTCTTTATTTTCAATGAGTTGTATTTTAAGAATTATCTTGATTAGCAATTCAATGGCTTCGTACATGGTACAATGCTGTAAAGTACGTACAAGGTCAATGATGTCTCCATGTTCGCCAGTTCCAAAGTCATACCATTGATTACGCTCTGTATTTACTTTGAATGATGGTGTACTTTCGTTGCGCAGCGGAGAGCAGTACCAAAAGTGAATACCTTGTACTCGTGCAGGTGAATAACCCTGTTGCTGCAAATAATCTGTGATAGAGATTTGCTTGATATTTTGTATTTCCATTGTGATTTTATTTTGATGTTTGAAAAGAATAACTCTCAGCCTTTTTCTTTTGGAGGCTGGTTGATTTTGTTTGGTCGGACGGTCGCCTACTATAAGCACCCCTTTGCGACCGACCAAACTTATTTCTATTTGGTCGGGTTGGTTCAGGTATATATAGCCTGCGTCCGACCGACCAAAGGTTTTAGGGTAGATGGTCTTGGCTGAGCCGATATTTTCCTCGTTCTTCCTTAACCACTATGCCTTTGTTGAGCAGAAATTGCAAGAGTTCTTTAAGTTTGGTTTGCCCATAAGATTGCCCTACAACCTCAGTATAAGCCTTTTTGAGCACTGCGATGAGTTCACCATAGGGCAAGACTTCACGCAAAGAAAAGGCTTGTGTCAATGCTTTACGATGTTCGGTGTCGCTTAGGTCGTGGTATGAATGGCGATGGGGCTTGAGTTCATTGTCCGTGTAAGTCGAATCGACTTCGGGAATGCACACCTCATCTTCCATTTCCTTGAGCCGAAAAGCAAATTTGTCGAAGGGTTTGGAACGAATGATGGCAGGGGCAACGATGCTTCGCTCGGGCAGCGTGCTGTCCTTCGTGACTTGCAGGACGGTCTCTGCCTTGTTGTTGAGTTCTGTGCCGATATGCCCTCGCGCGTTGTCGTCGCCTTTATTGAGGTGTAAGACGGTTTGAATGTGGATGTTTTGCTCGCTAGTCCATTGCATTAGGTCGCCTACTAACTTGGTTGCCTCCGTTGAATTGTTGATGTCGAGCATCAAATCACGAATGCCATCAATGACTACCAAGCCCACGTTGGGCGTGTTGTAGATGGCATAACGAATGATTTCTCTGCGCTCATTAGGGTCGGCAATGGCTCTGAGGTGGCTGAACTTCAAATGCTCGGGTTCTCTGTCTATCGGTAGTCCTGCCAATCGCAGAATGCGTTGCATCACGAGTTGGCAATGGTAGGGGCTTTGTTCTGTATCAAAGTAAAGGATATTGCGTTTACTTTCGGGAAATGAAGCCCGATATTCCAGCACTTGACCATTGACAAGGGCTGCTGCAACGATGGCACTCACATTAAAAGTCTTCTTGGCTTTCGCCTTTCCTGTTGACACACTGAAGTTACCCAGCGTACCTATAATAGCTTCACCTGCCTGCAGAACGACAGGCGGAATCGAGAACTCGTCCGTAACATGGATAAGCGATGATTGCCAAATGTTTTCATAATCAGTCGTGTTCATCTTCGCCCTCCCGTCTTTCGTCCTGCCAATTCAAGTGCAAGGTCAGCGTCAACAATAATCTTGCGACCTACTTGCGTAATGGCACGATTGATTTTGCCACTTTGTTTGATACGGTTGGCTGTGGGCAAGCTGCATCCGAAAAGACGTGCTATGCCTGCCAAGCCGTACACATACTGCTTTTTCACTTTGGAGGAAGCCTTTGCCGTTTCTCCATTCGTGGACATATTGCCGTGTCGTGCAAGGAAAAGCAATTCTTCACCAGTCATCTGCCAAACAGGCTTGTCCAGTAATTCGTTTATCGTCATAATTCAATTGTTTTGAAATGAATAACTTGCCCTTGCGCATAGGGCATTCAGTCAGCTCTGACGATGCAAAATTAGAGGGCTTTTAATGTTCTACCAAGTGAAAGGGATATGGCGGGAAATATAAGAGAAAATAGGGAAATCAGAGACTATCAAAAACACTTAAACCATACTCATAAAGTGAACAATATCGGGCAAAATACCGTTTGTAAGTAATCATTATGACTGTGTTAGTAATTTTCTCTTACATGTACATTAGATCATAGACAGGTGTAGATCTATAAAAATATTGAGAGGAAATCGTGTCTAATTTTTCACCAAGGGTAGCAACCTAACTTTGTAAAGGGAAAATAAGCCTCTGTTCGCAAAATTCAGTCCCTCATTTCCTTTCAGCAAGCCCTCTCCCTCGTAAGAACAATCTTTGACTCCGTTCATCACCACGGCAAAGCTGCACGGTCGTAGCCCCACAGCAAGCACGAATACCGGCAACCGCCAACCACTGCACGAGGTCGATTACACCTACCGCTTCAAGCCCCAAACGGTGGCGCATTCCCTCCTCCCTCGGGCATATTGACAATGGGCGATAGCCAACCACTGGGCGAAGGTGTCCGCCATAGCAAAGCAACTATCGATAAAAAGAAAGCAGACCTTGGTTCTGCACTGGGCGGATCCAAAGTCTGCTTTAATATGAAGTTAATAATTGCGTACAAACGCTATGACATCCAACTTTCAACTAATTTTATCGTGCTACTGTTTGGTGCAACTTCCTTATTTAATGGTGCAACTTGTATTATTACTGGCAATTGAGTCATAACACCTGCAACCACACAACCTCCTTGTGGCAGGACAGGAAGTTGTTCAACAGATAATTTATCAAGGTACGAAACATGGTTCGCTATCATATCAATGTCCCTTTGATTTACAAGTCTATGAATAAAATAGTTGTGAAGTTGCGATATAATAGTATGAGAAATATCTGACGGTCGTTGACTTGCAAGTGTCATGAAAACTGCAAATTTACGTCCTTCTTTGATGATTTCTTCAAACACCTCTAAGCGGTAATCCTTCCAAGTCTCACTTTCGCGTGTTGATTCATAAGAAAGAATGTTATGTGCTTCATCTATTATTATATTCAGTGATTCTTTTGCTCCTGCTTTTTTCTCCTTTTGCTTTCTATACACTTCAAGTGAAATTATTAGAGGAACAAGTTTTTTCATGTCTGTATTGCAAGAGTTCATATCAATGACAACAAAACTTGATTTATCAAATAGATTATCATTTTCATCATTTGTGATATTGAAAATCTTATCAAAACTTTTTTGCGTTCCACGTAATTTGTTTATTGCAGGAGCTATATGTTCATTGATTGCTCGATTGGAATTGACATCAAGAATCAACTGCAAATACATATAGTCAATGAACTCAGCAATAAAGTTGTCGCTAAAATTATAGTCATCGGCAGATTTGTAGAGAGGTAAGTTTGGCAAAATATTTTCTGATCCGGCATCATGCATATACACCATTCGCCCAGCAACCTCTACAAGAAAACAATGTTGGCCTGAATGAAATCCAATTCCCTCATGTAAATCTAAATGTTCTTCCTTGTTCTTTTCTAACATTTGACATAGATAACTTAGAAGGATATTGCCTTTAACACCATCTTCTATTTTTAGGGTGTCACGAATAGCCTTCTTCAGTAATCCTCGAAATGCATCTAATGCATTGTCTGCTTTCTGTATGTATTCTCTGAGTTGCAAAGTCCTTTTGATGAATGGTTGCTGAGTTTTATCTGTTGCACTCGCCAAAATTGATAATAGCTCAGGTTTGGCAATCTCAGATTGTGAGATTGGAATTCGATTTGTATTCTCAACGGCAACCGAAGTACTCAACTTAAAAATAGTTTTTTCTTTGGTAATTGTATTTTTTCCTGAATACTCGCCATTGAAATCGAACAATAAGAACTTGGCATTTTTGCTGAAAGAATGATAGTTTTGAACCTTTTCAAATAGCTGGTGGTAGATTTTTGCTAATGTATATGACTTTCCACTACCAGTATTGCCAAAGATACCAATATGACTTCCGAAGAGTTTATTTATATCAAAGTTTATATTTTGTTCATCATCAAGCAAGAGTGAACCTATACATATTGCTTTTGACTTATCTGACACAAAACTATGTATTAACTCGAATTCTGTTTTAACAATCAGTGAACACTCGTTGCCAACCAAAGGCATCTCTTTTATTCCCTGATAATACTTGTTGCAATCAATATATCCAAGTAGCTTAACGTCAAGATATCGTCTTAAAACATCTTGACCAGAATGATATACTTCATCAATATCCTTATCAAGTGCTATCCGTTCTCCTTCCACCTTTGCAATAATACGAACGTAGCCCTTGGAAATTTTCACAAAACCTCCAACTGATACATTTTTTATGACAGTACCACAGTAAAGAAGATGAGATACATTTTTATTCTCATCAACTTTTATTCTTACGCTTCGACCATCAACAGACCAAACCTCTCCAATACGCAGAATTGAATCTAAACTGCTGTTTTGCATCATTGTACTATTATGAAACGGAACTAACAATTGGTTGAAAAACAAACTTATCAATTGAAGCTAAGTCAAAATGTTTCAAACTATCGATGTTATCAATTTTCATATCATTCATCTGAGAGTAACATTCCTTGTATTCTTCAGGACACAACACACAGATATTTCCGTTCTGACAACCTTCTTCAATGTTTAAATTCTTTTCAATAAGAACTTTATCAGCTTGCTGGTAGGCAAAGACAACTATCAGTAGAGTTGGATTGTTATTTGCAGCTCTTAAAGTGATTTTAGACAAGTGTTCGTCTGCAAAGGAAAATCCACCCACAAATAGAATCGTATTTGGCTTTTCAAGCTCATTAGAAAATAATCTCATTAGCTCATAAAATGGTAAATCCATTACGGTTTCACGGAATTTACTCTTTGTTGGATTAACCATTATGATTTCCGAATATGCTTTGAGCGCAGACAAATATAATGAATGGTCTATTTCATTATCTTTTAGATGTTTTTTTAATTCAGAAATTAAATGTGACATTATGTCTGAAGGAGAAAGCGGGCTCTGTCCACCTTTCTCTTTCGCGATTTTCTGCTTCTCACTTCTCACATTCAGTAAGAAAGGGATGGATACAAATGCATCCATCACCTTTTTAACAGTGTCTAAGTCATCATCAGCAACTATCGCCTCGTCATATTTCCAATTTATTGATCCGTGCAGTTTGATATAGTTGACCGTAGGAATTTCATGAAACTTTTGAAGATGCATAGAAACCTTTGATTGCATCTTTGAAAAATTTCCTTCGTCAAAGATTGCAGGTTTTCTTCCTGCAAATCCATCATTAAATTCTAGTTTTGTTTTCCTAACAGCGGCTTCAATTAACATGTCGATGTTGGTTGTAAACAAGTTTGCTGTTTTGTGACACAAGTTCATGCGCCTTTGTAGTAAAAGGATACCTATATTGTGCAGGAAACTGGCATAGTTATCAATCGTTTCGTCATAATACCCCTTTAAATCGTCGTTGATTTTTTCTTGAAGGTTTGGAAGTATGACACCTTGTAAATACTCATTGATAATAGAACAGCGTAATGTATCTCTTTCAACGTCGTTCAAGCCTGGTCTTGTGTTCAAGTCTGTAAGCCATGTCTCTATTTCTCCAAGAGTAGAGAGATATGGACGCGACAAGCCAGAGCCAAATAGAAAATTCATATTGGCTGACTGGATTATATCTTTTAACCGTTCTATTTGCATAGTGTTGTTGTATGGAATTTAATTATACTGTCTGTTTATACAATGTTCGAGAGGTCTCCAAATACCACACGAAATCATCAATCTTGTATGGACGGATTATGAGGTTGTTTGTGAACTTAACGAACTCCATTTGTCTTACTGTATCATTGAATATTGAGGGAGCGACAAACACACACTGAGACGGTACTTGGTATTTTTCCTTGAATTCAACCAAGTGTCGTTCAATAGGCCATACCTCCATCATGGTTTGTGTCCGTCCTTGTGCCATCGTGACTTCCACAAGGATTGCGTTAGGAGCTTCTACGCATTCAATGTCGCCAACACCTCCTCCCGCCGTCGAAGTTGGAAGTCCTGTGTCATCAATTGGGAAGTTTGGAATAACTTCTACATGTGGCAGCTGAGTTTTGATGGCAAGGGCGGTAAGGAACTCAAGACGCGATGGAGCATCAATAAACTTCAAAGTCTCATCCTTAGACGAGGTGCGCTTAGCGAGATGGTCTAATTCGACCTTTATTGCGTCCCAGTTATATACACGCGTCCACTCTGTGAGTTTTATTGCTGCTTCGTTCTTCGAAACGACAACACCCTCAATGTTAAGTAATTCCTTGTCAACAGAAGCCATATAGTCAAAATAGCTTCTTTCTTCCTCGTATTTCTGATAATGAGAATATGTTGAGATGATATAATCTATCTTTTCATCTTCATTGTGGTTGATGTCGATGAATCTACCACCTCCACGAAATGAGATAAGACCTGTCATTCGCATTTTGCGAACAAAGTCATCAGGGTATTCAGACACAACGGACTTTAGCTTAAACGCTTTAAATCCACCAAGAATTTCATCAACACAAATATCATTGATAACCTCTGGCGATGGAGAATATCCATACTCTTCTCGCAGTTGTTTAATTCTTTGATACAAAGCATTAGCATCGTTATTCTTCCAAAAGAGGAGCAATGGTATCTCTTTGTATGAAATACCGCAATTGTTATACTGAGGGTCACTATTCAACAGACGAATAACTTGCAGCAACAAGATAAGTGGAATATTGTCATTGAGTTCTCTAATGAATGGATTACAGCGTTGCTGTTTAGCAAAAGCTTGCATAAAGGCGATTTGCTCATTCTGAGGTTTGACAATCTCACGATTAACTGTGCCGTTGTCATCGTATGTAATAGAAACTGTATCTGCAAGGAAATTACCAGTCTCTGAAAATTCAATACGTTCGCCCATGTTATAATAGACGAATCCAAGAACTTTCAGTAACTTGAACTGTGTTTCAAATCGGCTTTCCCAACCTCTTTCGAATCCAGCTTCTTTATGACCTTTGATATCTGTGTGAATACGAGGATCATTACCATCAAAAATGGCTTTGGTTTCTTCATCGGTAAGAGCGTATTCACCAAAATCTCCTGGTGACGTATTACCCCACTTCTGCTTTGCAGATTCGGGAATACGTTTTACAGGACGATAAAGTCCACATTTGAAAGTTTCTCTTTCAAATTGTTCAACAATATCAGCGGTCAGAATTTGACCATCGAACTTTTTCAACAGATGTATAAAGTCCTTATACCGTTCGGGGTTGCGTACGGTTGTTGTGTAAAGGAGCGGTTTGTATTCAGACAGTCTTGGCATATCAGTAATTTGTTATTAATACTTCATTGAAAGACTTAATGGTGTTATCGTGGAAGCTAATATAATTACTTTTTATTGAGTGAGTATTATATTTCTTAGCCCATTCGAGAAACAACTCATTTGTACGTCCTTTATAGTGTGTTACATTAGATATTGCGAATTTAATACCTTTACCTGACATTTCATCAAGTAAAGCAAGTAAACTTTGCTCTGTATCTTCGTTCCACAATTTATTATACTCACTAAAGGTTATAAGATAAGGTGGGTCAAGGTATACGAAATCTCCCTCTCGCCAAGTTATGCGAGAAAAAAATCTACGGAAATCCATACTCTTCCACTTTGGCTTCTTTGCCTGTGTTAGTGAAAAGTATCTCACCAAAGCATTGTATGCGTTCTGGTTAAAGTCAACATTTCCAACTGGGAGATTAAAATCGTTCTTGCCATTAAACCTTATCATGTGGTTAAAACCATATATAAGAAGAGCATATAACATCAACATATCTGTGCGGTCAGAATCGTTATAGTCTGAACGTAATTGTATATATTTGTCTTTGTTATACTTTGCAAAGTATGTTTTAACGAATTTTTTTTTCAATGATACGGGGATGACATCTTCCTTGTATGAGCATGACAATCCATAACTCTGAATCAACGTAAAGAGTTTGTCAAAGAATACATTAGGCTTCTTGCTATAACTACAAAGGAACTTATGTATATCTATAACATTTGTATCAATATCGTTCAAAAGGAATTCTTCTGCATCAATATTAAGAAACACAGACCCTCCACCCACAAACGGCTCAATGAACCTATTTATGGATTGAGGGAAATATGTTTTTATTTCACTTATCAACTTATATTTATCTCCAACGTAGAAGAGAGGAGAACGATTTACTTCTTTTTTCATTGTCCACTTTTGTAACGAACAAAAATTCCTTATGGTCTTCAAACTCTGTCTTGCCAGCATTGAATGCTTGGTGCTTATGTTCATATACGGTTGTTGTTCCGCAACAATCAAGCAAGTATTTGATTTGGCTTAGTCGAATTTTATTCTCAGAGGAATTGCTTTTTGAGTTATATGTGTTGTTATACGAGACCACCAAATATTTCGCATCTAAAGACATAACCATATCTTCGAAATAGCTATATGCTTTAGACGTACAATATGCACTCATGTTTTCGGGAGCAGGCTTTAGTGCTACTCCAAAAAGTTCTGGTTCATCCCACTTAATCAAAGTTTCGTAAACATGGTAGAATCTGCAATACTGACGTGAGTTATATGGTGGGTCCATATATACAACATCAGCCGAAACAGTCCTTGCTAATTGGTTCGCATCCTCTTTATGTATCTCTATGTTTGAGCAACTTTTTGCTTGTATCAGTCTCATCTTTAAGGGCTGATAGTTAATCTTCTTCTTAATATAAGCATCGAAATGTCCCACGGTGTTTGCAAGTCTGTCAATGCTATAAATTAGAGATGCCAATAAGATGCTATATTCTTTCTCGGTAAGTTCACTTTTCTTATCCTCAATATCCTGTCTGATAAAACCAATAAGTTTGGCAACTTTCATGGCAAAGTATTTATCACCATAGTTTGTGGAAAACCAGTTGTCGCTTATCGAATCGGGATCAATTGAATTATAGTAATCCAGAATGTCAAACAACTTCTGCTTATCCCATTCTCCTTTCCCGAAAAAACCTTTATAAATGGTGTTGTTCGAAATAAGAAAATCGTTTATGATGACCTTGCTATACGTGTTCAATGCTTGGTTTGCAACAGAACCAGTTCCAGCAAAGATGTCGCAAAAAGTCTTAGCATCTGGAGCTTCTGTATGGATAACGTACATTATCCAGTCGGTTAGCTTCGTTTTGTTGCCTATGTATCTACGGCTTTCTAAGCCAAATGGCTTGTATAACGATGATTCCTCATAGCCGAACAGGCTAAGTTGACCATATTGAGTAGGCGATTCTGCCACTAAACATGATGTGTCTATATCATTCATGTCTATTTTGACAGCTGCATCACTAATCAGCAGACATATCAGATATTCGTCGCTAAAATCGTATATGGTGGCAAGTTCTCTTACTTGTTCCCACGAAGGAGTGACTTTACTTGACTCAATATCTTTAAGTACATCTATAGATATTCCAGTCTCTTTACATACGGAATTTAATGAAAGTTTTTTAGCCTTTCTTAATTCTATGAGTTTGAGACTTATGTTTGATTTCTTCATTGCCTGAATCGTATTATTTTATCAGCTCCTTTATATCTATTTGTAACAACTCCGCCATTTTCTTTAACGTGTACAAGTCTGGCTGAGTGGTGTTGGTACACCATTTAGAAACAGTAGCAGGGTTTACCCCCAACTCTTCTGATAGCCATTTGCCTGTTTTGTTGTGTTCTATCAGCACAACTTTTATTCTATTTAGATTTAACTTCATTGTCAAAAGATTTGCTTTTAATGCAAAGATAGCGTTTTTCTCTGAAAGTCGGAACTATTACGAGCTGAAATAAATCAAATACGCAAAAAAGAATAAGAAAAACGGCAAGAATGGTAAGTCTCTTGCCGTTTTGATAAACAAAGTGTTGCTTACATCACACCACTTACAGGTACATTTACGATGTCGTGGACGGGGAACTTTTCGCAGCCGATGTAGAGGGTGTCGAAAGCGTCAGTGTGGTGTTCGAGGAGGTCTTCTACCGATTCGGCGACCTTCTCGCCTGACTTGCCCTTGCGGAAGCCGCTGTGTCCTCTTGACACTCCTGCCGACTGGATGGCAAGGATAAGGTCGGGTTTGTTGGATCGGTTGAAGAATGGCATGAGGCGTTGTTTGCCAGCGAAACCATGGTTGATGAGCAGATACAAAAAACATACAAGAAATACCGAGAAACTTTTTGGGTGTAATAAAAGGTGTAAATCACGTAACCCGTTGATTTACACCCTTGTTTGCGGAGAGAGAGGGATTCGAACCCCCGGCACCTCTCAGTGCGACGGTTTTCAAGACCGTTGTAATCGACCACTCTACCATCTCTCCAATGAATATGGGTGGATGCTTGTTGAAAGCGAGTGCAAAGGTAAATAATTTAATTCATAATTCATGGATCATAATTTATAACTTTATGTATTTTATACTTTATTAACAAATCCAGTTGTGTTGTGGAGATCAAAAAGGAGTAATTTTGTAACTCAATAGATTGAGTATATATGATATATCCCCATAATTTCGAAAAAAAAATTGGATTTGATGAAATCAGCGATAAACTCAAAGCTGAATGTTTGTCTACATTGGGCCGGGACTTGGTTGATAAAGTGGAGTTCTCTGCCGACGCAGAGACAGTCAATACGTGGATGGCTCAAATTCGTGAGATGAGGAGAATTGTCGAGGAGGAGAAAGAGAATTTTCCTTTAGTTTTCTTTTTTGATGTTCGTGACAGTTTGAAGCGGGTACGTTTAGAAGGAACATGGATGGAAGAAGACGATCTCTTTAATCTGTCGCGTTCACTTCGTACGATAGAAAACTTGGTTAAATTTTTATATCGTGGAGATGAGTTGCCCAACCATGCGAAACTATCTGAGGAACAGGATGAACAAATGTCGATGGAGTCGGAGATTGAGTTGAAAAAATGGTATTACCCTGCACTCCACGACTTGGCAGATGGCGTGGCAACCTTTCCCGTACTTATACAGCAAATCAATCAGATTATCGATAAATTTGGGCATATACGTGACAATGCTTCTCCGGAGTTGTTGCTTATTCGCCGTGAGTTGGCTCGTACAGAAGGCTCTATTTCTCGTATATTGAACGGTATTCTACATTCGGCTCAGAATGAGGGCCTTGTTGAGAAGGATGCTGCGCCAACCATGCGTGACGGCCGTTTGGTTATTCCCGTTGCACCTGCTTTAAAGCGTCGAATTTCAGGCATTGTCCATGATGAAAGTGCAACGGGAAAGACCGTGTTTATTGAGCCTGCCGAAGTAGTCGAGGCCAACAATAAAATTCGCGAATTGGAGAGTGAAGAACGCCATGAAATTGTACGTATACTTACAAAAATGGCTGCCCGAATTCGTCCTCATTCCGCAGAGATACTTGATTCCTATCATTTTCTGGCACAGATAGATTTGATTCAGGCCAAGGCCAAGCTGGCTTCTAAGATGAATGCTTTTGAACCTGAGGTGAAAGCGTCCCCATATATAGATTTTATTCGTGCCCGCCATCCTTTGCTTGAAGCGCATCTGAAAGACAAACAACAAATCGTTCCGTTGGACATTATGCTGACGCCTGAAAAACATATACTGATTATTTCCGGGCCTAATGCCGGTGGAAAATCGGTGTGCCTAAAGACAGTTGGGCTGCTTCAGTATATGTTGCAAATGGGCTTGAGTATTCCTGTTGGCGAACGAAGCAGCTGTGGCGTTTTTGATGATTTGATGATAGATATCGGTGATGAACAGAGTTTGGAAAACGACCTCAGCACCTATTCTTCACATCTTCTGAATATGAAAAACATGATGCGTCAGGCTTCGGAGGGTACTTTGATTTTGATTGATGAGTTTGGTACGGGTACCGAGCCACTAATTGGTGGTGCTATTGCCGAGAGTGTTTTGGGACAATTTTGCAAACGCGGGACGTGGGCCGTTATCACCACTCATTATCAGAACTTGAAACATTTTGCCGATAATCATGATGGCGTAGTCAATGGGGCAATGCTCTATGACCGTCATGAAATGAAACCGTTGTTCCAGTTGTCTATAGGGCGGCCGGGCAGTTCGTTTGCCATAGAAATTGCACGCAAGATAGGATTGCCTGAGGAGGTGATTGCCGAAGCTTCCGAGTTGGTGGGAACAGACTATATTCAGAGCGATAAATATTTACAGGATATTGTGCGCGATAAACGATATTGGGAACAGAAACGTAGGTTGGTGCATCAACAGGAAAAAGAACTAAACAAGCATATAGAGCGTTATGAGGCTGGTATTACAGACGTTGATACTCTGCGAAAGAAAATATTGGCAGACGCAAAACGGGAGGCAGAAGACCTCTTGAAAGAAAGCAACAAACAAATAGAAAACGTGATTCGTGAAATTCGTGAGAGTCAGGCGGAAAAGGAGGAGACCCGGCGTGTTCGTGCGGAACTCGACGAATTTAAGAAGAATGTAGAACAAGACGAGTGGGGGAAAGGTAAGAAATGGCAGAGCGGCATCTTGAGTGACGACGACTTTAAGAAAAAAGTGGCAGAGATACAAGCTCGGAAAAAGCGTAAGGAAGAGCGTAGGAAAAACAAGGAAAAGGATTTGAAAAAAGCGGCAGATGCATTGCGTGAAGCAGCATCTAAGCCCACTGATACAAGTAAAAAACACGAACTAACCATTGGCGACGAGGTGCGCATCAAGGGGCTGAGTTCAACCGGCATCATAGATACATTGGAGGGAAATGTAGCTACCGTTGTTTTGGGTGGCATGAAGACAAAGGTGGCTAAGTCGCGATTGAGACTTGCAGCATCGGGAAGTGTGAACGAGAGAACAACGGAACAGGCTGCCACGCCCACTAAGATGGACGAACTGAAGGCAAAGCTGCAGAGCTACAATGTCTCACACATGACCCAAAATACGATAGATGACCATAAGAAAGGTTTTCAGCAGGATTTGGATGTTCGAGGCATGCGGGGCGACGAGGCTGTGCAGGCTGTTCAATATTTCATAGACGATGCCATCTTGATGAGTGTGTCTCGGGTTAGAATTCTTCACGGCAAGGGCAATGGAATCTTACGACAGCTCATCCGTCAATATCTGTCTTCGGAGCCGAATGTAATTCATTATGCCGACGAGCATGTACAGTTTGGTGGTGCTGGCATTACGGTCGTAGACTTAGGATAGAGCGACACATATATTTATAAATTCTATGACAAAAGTGTTCGCAGAATTTTAATATTTAAAATCAATAAACTTCCGCATAAAAGTAATAGAAGCGAATGTAATCGGCTGATTACAAAAGGAAAGCATAAATAAGAATAATAAAAGGTGAACGACTTGGAAACGAGCGAGTTTCTTTCTCCTTCTTTCTTTTGCAATGCCTCAAAGAACTCTTTATTCTTGTTTGCAAAGATATAAATTTTTCACAAGAAGGTATACGGATTTCAAGAAATTCATAGAAAACTTCACTATATGAAATTGGAAAAATTGGAAAAATTATGAAAATCAGAGAAAAAAGATGCTGAACAATTTGTTGTAAACAATTTGGTTTTATATATTTTCGTCATATTTTCCTGTAATATAAGAAAGATTTTTTGAAGACTTACCTGAGGATCTATTTGAAAGTCTAAAATAAAGACACTAAACACAATAGCTTATGAGAAACTATTACCTATCCTTATGTCTATTCCTGCTATCTTTCCCGCTATATGTGGAAGCCCAGTCGCCAGGTGGCGTTGACGGTGCGGAGCTCTGGCACATGACGGTACCCATGAACACGGATTTAACTGGCAATTACTTCTGGAGGGACTATGCCGGGGATACCGTGCGTTCACGAATCTTGGACAAACAGAGCGGTCGATATGGAAAGGAATTTATACAGTCCCAGCAGCATGTGCGCACGTTTAACTTCCGCCCTGCCCTTAACCTCTCCCAAGTAAATGCTCCCAAGGTTTCCCTGATGAAATACAGTTCATTGGGTCAGGCGACCGTTATCGGACTCTTTTGTCACAAACCTGCGGATGCCAAAAAGGATGCCGTGCTGTATACGTTGAGTGGTCGTCCCGGTAGCGGTGTCCTAATGTCCAAGGACAAAGCTGTTGGTGTCAGTGGCACGAGTACGTTGGATTACGGCAAAGAATACGGACAAGATCTTCTTTACGGTAGTGTGGACACCACAGCCACGGAAACATTTGAGGAAAGTGCCCTCAGGATAGTATCCTATATCAAAGCTAACAAGGCCGTGCGTTCTGTATGGGGTGAGAAATGTGGAGGTTTCTATTCTGTTGGTTCCACCTGTAACGGTCAGGATGTCAATCTCAAAAATGCTTTCAGCACCACCGATATTGGCAATAATATCTTTGATGGCTACAGCCCCGAAGCTATCGTATTCTCTCGCCATCTCACCAATACTGAGCGGCTTAGAATTGAAAGTTACCTTGGTTTAAAGTACGGCGTCACGCTGAAAGGTTCCTACCTTGATCCACGTGGCAATCTCATTTGGGATGCATCAGCTAATGCTGCATACCATCACCGCGTAACGGGCATCGCTCGTGAGGATGTTGAGTTGCTTTTCCAGCCCGTGTCAACGACCTCTTATGAGGAAACACCTCTGTATTCTTCCCTCCATGATACTTATTACAAGTCCAAGCCCTATAACCTTTCCTCCGAATCCCGCTTATTAGTTATCGGGCAGGAACATGGCAGTCCCATTCCGGACGGGTCCTATATGATTTGGCGTGACAATGGGGTTAACACCGCCATCGGCATACCTGAGAAATATTCCTCTTGGCATGTCATGAACCGAAAGTGGCTCACATCCACCAATATACACGAAACGGCTGACACGACGGCCGTATGGGGTGGCAGTGGGTTTTACTTTGAGCGCGACGGACATTTCACCTCGCTCCTACAAAATGACAAGGACATGACAGCCGTAGCATACAGCAAGCCCCTTGTCGGGACAGACGGAAGCATTTCCATGCTTTGCCCTTTCAGTCCTTTTGATGTGGGCTTCACGGACGAAGCGAAGAGCATCACGGTATACGGCTATCGCATAAGAGACGGAAAAGTATATTCCATCATCAAAGGCATTCCACAGACAGAAGCCCTATGTGCCATCAACGTAGGAGAAAGAATGATTATCCGCAAGACAGGCAATGCGCTCCATCTCATCATATCAGCCGAAGGCGATGTGAAGTATACTGTGGATATTCCTGAAAACGAAGTTAAGCGAATTGCTTTCATCCGTCCCATTGACAATGCCTATCGTCTGGAAATCAGAGACGTTCTCGCCAGTGGATTCGGTGTGACAGGTAATGTTATTGAGCTCGCCACGAATTTGCTGAAAGATAAGCAGTTCGTTAAAAACGCATCCAATGCCCTTTTGCTGATTGATGGCACGGGAAAGTGCGAATGGGATCCCGAGACGGTACGTGTTTATCGTTGCAGTGAACAGGATGCCAAGAGAGGTAAGTTTATCTTCCATAACGTATTCTTTGACACTGACGGTAACGGCAGTGATGTATTTACCTTCGGCTATCATGATGGCGTCTTCGCTCGTTTGACGCCAAAGCCAGCCAGCTGCATAGATAGTAAGCCACAGGCAGACGGCAGTATTGATGTGAAAGTTCTCTTCGGCAATCCATCCTATCGCTATGAGGTACGTGCTGAATCTGTTTCAGGTCTAGTTACAGACTCCCTTGTGCAATCGGGCTTGATGACTACTGATCACGCTACCATCAAAAAACTTCTTCCCGGTATCTACCACGTTGATGTCATTCAGACAGGAGGTACCGTGCTCACAGCCAACATGTCTGAAAATAAAGGAGAGTCATATGCTAACTCCCCCGGTAAGTTTCCTGAATCCACTTTCTCGTGGAGTGTCAGCGACATGACATCCGTCTATCATGCAGGTATGAGTTCAGTCATCAGGCTGGGCGGGCTTCCCGACTTCGGTTTCTCTGTGAACGGTTCCACAGTTACGGTCATTGTTAAAGGAAAAGTGGACGAACAAAAGCAGTTTACCGTTGCCAAAGGCGACGTACTGTCCCTAACATACAGTGGCAAGTACTTGGATTACCGTATCAACGGCAAGAGCGTCAATCAGTACAAAGGTTTACTTCTTTCCAGTTGGCATTTCAGTTCTATATTCACGAAACGCCATTCTTCTTTGAGTAATCTCCTGGTCAACGACCAGCCGTGTCCAATACTGACGAAATCTTCGGATGTTTCTGTTGAAACTATTCTGCGCAGCTTATATGACAAGAAGGTAACTATCACCAGTGAGTGCGGAGGTTCGGTTGAATCCCAGCCGATGAAAAGAAGCAGCTGCGAAGATGGGATCGCTATTTCTGACGACAGCGCATTCAAGGTGACTGATAACGGTAATCATTCTTTTACTGCAAAACTTTCCATGAGTAGTTCTCATTCGGGCACATATATCACCTGTCCATTATCTAATTCGTAGGCTATTCCTATTTTTTTCCCTCTGGAACCATCGGCATTACTTTTATCGTTGGACGGTGTATAACGCTCTATTTTTTTACCTTTTTTGGTAATAATCTCCATATTTTCCTTACCTGGATTTTTTACCATCGTAAAATCCTGACTGCTGAACATCTCTGGCATCTTGTACCGTGTTACCAATGCCACCATGAGAGCCACGGCAAAGACCATAGACACGTCAAACAGATTGCCCACCACACTCATGGGATTAAAATCTTCATCGTTTGAAGATGATGCATAACGGCGACGTCTTCTCATACCCTCTCCTTGTTTTCTAAGATTAAATCTGCCAAGAACTCTAATTGCGTGCGCTGCTGCATGAACCAACGCCGCTTAACCTGCATTGTTATCATGCCTACGCCAGCCGAGAATAATCCTACGACGGTTGTGGCAAAAGCCACTTGCATATTGTACGCCATAGAAGCAATGTCGCCTGTTGACAATCCCACAAGAGCAGGTCCCATGGGAATAAGCGTTCCCATAAGTCCCAACTGTGGGCCTAATTTAGCCAACAAGGCAGGCGCGCCTATCTCTTTATTATAATCTATTTCAAATTGTGAAAGCAACCTCTCAATGTGTTGCTCGCTTCCTTTCGCATCTAATATGCGATGCGCGTAAACCAAAAGAGGCGACGTTCTTTGCGTAGGCAGCTGCTCTTTGAGACTGGGCAATCCATCGACGGTAAGAGTGTCGAAATGCTTTTCAATGACACGCACCGTATGTCGCATGCCAAGATACTGTCCGAAGAATGTCCCTAACAAAAGTAATGCTCGGATAAAGAGCAACAATAAAATTACGATGACAGGAATTAAAAGTCCTGTGGTAATCCAAAAAAGAAAATCTGAAATATAAGTCATATTTGTTTTTATTTAGTTTTCAATCAAGATGTTTTTACAATCATGTATTTATCAATGTCCTATTTTATTTTAATGTAACGTATCAATGCCCCTAAGAAAACGCCCAGTGCAAGCAACAAAGTCACTCCAGCCGTAGCGAACCAATTAACTGGCGAATTGCTATTTTGTGGCGTTGATACCCGAACCGTTGCCACGACGGCAATCATTGCCACGATTAAATTTGAAAGGAAAAGCATTTCTAAGCGTACGTCTCTATCGCCTAAAAGTCTTCGCAACAGAAAAGTGAGCAATGGTATGGATACGACAAATACTGCCGCCAATACATATGCTATGAGCGAGAACGAGAGGCCGGGCAAGCCAAAGATGCACTCAACCAGCATGGCAAAAACAACAGGAAAGATTGCAAAGCCTGGCCACCATTGTAATATAGCGTAATATATTTCTTGACGAAACGTAGCAGCCTGTGGCATCTTTGTCTTTTCCCGCGCTGCAACCATACAAAAAAGCAATTGGACAATAATGTCTACTGAGAGTATGACAGCCATATTTTGCATAATCGTCTCAGAAGCTAACCATTCGGCTATATGCGTACGCGATTGGTTAATGGCGATTTTCCATGTACTTATCGTAAACACTGCTATGAGCATGGTGTATACTGCAATTCCTTTCCACGTTCCAAAGGTTTGCTTCAATAGAAAATTGAAGCAAACCAATAACATAAGAATAGCTATGACAGTAACCATTTTATCAATTTCATTGTTTATTTTTTTTGCTCTTTGCTGATTCTGAAAATTATCTATGATGAATTTTTAACATGTTTTTTAAATCAAGATGTACCCTCATATAATCACATTTACTCATAAGATGGTATTTTTCAGAAACAGCCTTCCTTCATTTTTATCGCATTTTACGATTGCGTCGCACAATGAATGCAACAGCAATTATAGCAATAAGTACGACAATGATAATAACCGTACCGTTTACGGAGTCAGAGGTAGTATTCTGGTTGTCAGACAGAGTTTCCTTCTTCATGGTCATCCCCTGTTTGCCATCAGTAGCCTTCTCTCTTATCTGATTAATGTTTCGGAGATATTGTTGCTGTTGAACGGCATTGTCTGCTCCCTCCTTCGCGATAAACTGACGGAGTTTATTATTGTTACACACAAATCCTGAGCATGAGGGTTTAAAGCGGTTCACTAAGTCCATGTGCCGCGAAGCCAAGGTCTTTATTTGTTCGTGCGTAGGTTTCCACATACCTTTGCGCGCGCCTTCCAGCATCACGGCCGTTATCTCTTCAAGAGCTGCAGGATTTTTTTGTTCAAAATACTTCTGTATTCCTACTTTATATTCGTCTTTGATGTAAACTTGATAAATTTTATCCCAAAACTGTTGGTCAATCACGTTGGTACGCATCACGTTCCAACCAAAAGTGTTTTGTATGGTTTTGGCAAACTCATCAGCACCCTCTTTTCCGCTCTTGATATGCTCTTTGATGTAAGCAGGATTGAAGATGGTAGTCCGGCTCTCTATGCCCACCGCCTCTTTTAAATCTTGCATACGCATATTGTAATGATTGCGCATATCACTAATGTAAGCATCGGGTTCTTTGCCTGTTGCCTTGGTGACGGCTATGTTGAGCCCGCCCATAAACTCATAAACATGGTCTAAACTTAATGCTCCCCATAAGTTACTTTGTCGCGGTTGAACGATGACGTCCGTACGAGTAAGAGCAGCTTCGAAGGCATATTGTTTAAAATCCTCCCACTCTTTGTCATCACCATAGAAAGCTCCCATATTATTAAGATAGGTATCCGCTATCTCTGAACGGTTTTCCCATTGGTCGCTACTCATTACCATCGACTGTATGTTGGTGCCATAACTGCCATTTACTCCGCCAAATACTCGTCGTGCAGCCATGCTTCGTGCTTCTTTTGGTGAAACACCTTTCTCTGTCAGCACTCGCTCGGTCTCCTTTACTCCCTCGCTTACCATGTTCTCATACTTATCATCATGAGCAGCGGCGGCCATTTCGACAGCCCTGTTGATTAAGAATAAACGTGATGCGGCTAAGTCTCGCAACTGTCCGGAGGTTTGTACAACAACATCTATGCGCGGACGTCCTAACTCTTTTGACGGAATAAGCTTGATGTCTGATATGCGTCCAAAGAAGTCACGAACGGGTTCTACCCCCAAAAGGTATAAAATCTGTGCAACAGATGCGCCTTGTGTTTCAATAAACTCACTACTCCAAAGCGTAAAGCTCACTTTTCTTGGAATGCTGTCATGGTGATGTTGCCGATACAGGGCAATGGTGTTTTCTGCCAGTTGTTTACCTTGTTCCCATGCAGCTTCGCTGGGAGTTGTTTCGGCATTAATGCTATACATGTTACGCCCTGTTGGCAATGTGTTAGGATTCGTCACGGGATCGCCACCCGGTGAGGGTGATATATACCCACCATTCATTGCATTAAGAATGCTTTTCAATTCCATTGCGGGGCTTTGTATCAGTAATTTGCGGTATTTCACCACATTCATAATTGTTCGTTCGGCTTCTATAACAGCAAACGCGAAATCCTTTTCATGAGATGAGAACGAAGGCTTTTGCATTCTCATGCCACCCATTCCCATTCCTTTTGGCATATTTCCTTTCATGGAATTCATGTTCTTTTTCATGCCTTTAGCCATCGGTGACTTTTTACTCATGCCTTGCATCATAGCCATCATACTGGATGGCGCATTAAGTGCCTCGCAAAGATGATGTGCTTTTTGCAATTCGGCTGGAGCGATACCTAATACTTGGCACACCATTTTTGGATTGCCAAGAGAAGGGTTTGCAAGAAGTTTATCTACTAACTTCTGAGCAGGGTAAAGATAACGTTGTACGAACAAAGAACGTTGTTTCATCATGACATCAGACGCTCTCCCCTTTTGCTTGTCTACTGCGAATTGCGCATATGCAATAGGATCGGCACACATAGCCATAACCGTAGAGTGCAAGCCTTGGGTATCATAAGATACTCCCAACGTGTACAAATGCCCACCGATCTTTTCGGTTGCCAATTCTTCAATAAAGTTGTCTACCTGTTGCATCTGCTCTTCATTGTACGGCCGCATAAGGTTCGCATCTAATTGCAAGTCGCGGTGAATGCCCATTTTCACAACCATCGCCTTCACTTGCAAGGCTGTTTCCGTTATACCAGGAAGTTTTTTAGCCACTTTAGTATGATACACATCCATTTTATCCAATAATGCCTTGTACATAGTGCGTACGTCATTCTTCATATAAGGCTGTGTAAGATAGGTTTGCAAGCAAGCATACGAACGGCGTTTGGCGATGACTCCCTCGCCAACATTGCCAACTGTGTATATATATATATGAGGAATTGACCCCACTAATCTATCGGGCCAATCTTCATTGCTCAAGGCAATTTGCTTTTTTGGCGTAAACTCCATGCTGCCATGTGTGCCAAAATGCACCAACACGTCGGCCTTAAAGGCATGTTGCATCCACAAATAAGATGCGATGAAAGCATGAGATGGAGCCACATCTGTTCCGTGTACAATCTTGAAAGAATTACCCTCCGTGCTAACAGCAAGTTGAGGCATGAGAACAATATTGCCCAACTGTATGCGCGGTATAGCCAATTCGCCTTTGTCTGTCGCTAAGTAATTACCGGGAAATTCTCCATTCTTCTCTACTATTTCCTTATATTTCTCACCAACGATAGAAGCCTTTACCCATTTATCATATTCCTCTTTATTTACCAGCGCAGGATGCCCTGTGTGAATGAAATGAGTGATGGCACCTTTGGCATATGTACCCAAAACCGCTCCTTGCTGTTGAATGAGTTTTTCAAGTCCATCTGCAGATGACGGAAGACCTTGCACGTTATACCCCTGTTGCTTCATGGTGGTGAGCAAATTGAACAATGAAGAGCAGACGTCCATACCACTTGCTGTTAAGGCATTTTGGCCAGGCCCCTTGTAATAATAAATGGCAACACGTTTTTTGCTGTTTGGTATATTTTTCAAACGAATATAATTGTTTACCGTTTTCACAAAAGTGTTCAATCTGTCGGGTATCGCATCTACATAATCAAGACCGTCTTTTCCCTTATAATGGGCGAAAAGAGCAAACGGACGGATAGCTCCATCTATCTCTGGCATAGTTACGCTTTGCGATAAAAATCCCCCCATCATTCCCTGTTTGTCATTACGCCAATCCTTCTCAGGTTGGTTTACGTTGAGCGGAGCGAACAAGGGAATGTTCTTTTGCTGCAAGAAAGCTACCAAGTTATCACCAACTCGTCCATGTGCCATATTGATAACTGCACGCAGAGGAATGCTGTCAGCATGTCCCTCGTCTATAAATTTTCGAATGTCGTTAACAGGATAAACATTATTTCCTGTTTCTTCCAATCGTTCAATCAACGAGGTTGGTTCGCCCATCGGACCCATGACCACTATTGCCGGTGCGCCTTCGTGCCACAACCCTTGTTTTTTTAAATAAGCATTGTATTCGTTTACAGAGTTAAACTGCAAATCATCGGCAGCCTTATCCTCTGTTTTCGGACGATGATGCAACAGCCCAAGTATATGTTCTACCACAGGTTGTGGTGTTGGAGCCCTAAAGATTTTAGCATCAATGTATTTGCGTACATACAAGGCGAGATTACGATAGTTTTGTCGTCCACCGTTTCCCAGGTACAGCCGCAAGGTGTCAGCACTAACCTGGTCAATGGTCGTAAAATCGTTTTCGGGAGTTGTAATCATCGTACTTAGTATGGGAACCCCCTTTGGGGCAGCCGTCGTGATGAGCTTGCGCTGTTCACCAGTAAGTTTCAACCCCATGGCTTGCACAAACACCATGTCGTACTTGTTGAGCTCGTCAAGATTTTCTGCACTTAAATTTTCTATCTTAATCATTCCATTGTCGTTGGCGCGACTAATTTGAGCAAGTTCAATGGCTTGATAATTTACAAATGCAATACGGGTACGTGAGAACCAATGATTCCATCCCCATGTTGCCAAAATGATGACTATTATTGTAATAGCGGCAATGATAATTTTCTTTTTCATTATGTTCTAATATAATTATAGCTTGAGCATATCTGCAATATTAATAGAAATCGTAGCAACATAAGTACGACCATTTTGTGGATATTGTAATCCTGAATCAACAGCTTTGTCCTTATAGTTCAGCAAATTATCAATCATGACACCGATAGTAATGCCATGGGGTAATTGCGAGCGCAAGTTGAGCGAACAGATAGTGCGTGCTTCAAAATCTTCTCGCGTGAAGCTCTCAACGCTTTTACCTGTCTGCTCATCTTTATTACTTTTGTAAGTGTAGGTAGAGAGAGCCGACACCCAGTTGGTGTAGAGTGACAACGTTTCTGTCGTCTTTCCCCATTTCTTTGAATATACGGCACTTAACTTGGCGCTATGTGGACGCAGCCATGACAGGTTATATCCATTTTTCTTATTATAATCGGTAATATAGGTGTATGCTCCCGCAAGTTGCAGCCCCCAGACAAACTTGTAATTGGCCGTCGCCTCCACCCCAAACGTCCTAACACTGTCGGCGTTTTCCCATCTCATGTCCTTGTTTTTTTCAGGATGAACATACGCATAAGTTATCTTGTTGAGATAATTATTATAGTAAGACGACAGGGAAAGGTTCAACCCATTCTTATCATATTCGACAGATGCGGACAATTGGCTTCCCACTTCAGGTTTCAAGTCAGGATTGCCATACATTTGTATAAGTCCACCCATGGTCCATTCTTGATACAACTCTTTTAGGTTTGGCGCACGATACCCTTGTGAATAACCTGCGCGGGCAGTAACAAACGGCCAAGGGCGATACATGACTGATAATTTGGGTGTAAAGTGTAGCTTATATCTTGTAACCTTGTCGGCACGCACGCCCGCCACAATGTTCAGTTGCCGCCACGGTTTCCAGTCTTCCTGCAAACAGCAAGAAAATTGACTTGTGTGCATTTGTGCAGTGTCTGGCAGGAAATAATGTTTCAAGTCTTCGCGAACATAGTCAACACCTGCGCTTATGGTGTGTTTTCCTAACGTACCCGAATAATACAGTCTTCCCGTTGTGTTGATGTTGCGATACACATGTTCTTTCAGGTCTACCTTGTCAAACACGTTGGTCTTCCGATAGTCGTCACGTATCACGGTCAGCTCTATGTTCTGATTGCTGGATGGTATGTATGACAGTTTTCCGCTCAAAGTCAAATCCGTGTAAACCTGATGCAGTTTTTTGTACTCATTGCTCGGACGCCTGTTGTTATAGTACGAGCCCCGAAAATCTGCGCGTAGCTGGTCGTTGAACACGTATGACAATTTTTGAGAGACATCCAATATGCTGTATCCGTGAATGGTAGACTGGTAGGCAGGCAGCGTATCACGCATGACCATCCCATTAGACAAACGTGTCTCACGCACCTTACCTGTACTGTCGGCAATGGTATACGACTCGCGCTTGCGATACCCAAACGAGGTGAGTGCTGAAAAGTTCTTACGGTTGACACCTGCCGAAACCGAGTACATCTCGCCGTTTCGCCCTGCATATCGGGTGGAAACGCGAGCGGTAACGGGACGGAAACCTTTGCGTGTAATGATGTTGATGACACCCCCGATGGCTCTGCTGTCGTATAAAGTAGCGGCAGCTCCGCGCACGATCTCTATCCGATCAATGTCGTTTACGTTAAACCTGCCGTAATCTATGTTGTTGGCACCACCCTCTCCACTGATTCTCTCACCGTCGAGCAAAAAGAGTACCGCCTTTCCGCCCAGACCCTGGTAAGTGATTTCGGTAGCTTGTGACATGTCATTGTACGAGAATTGCAATCCCGGTAATGCCGTTTGCAGCAGTGTGGTAAGGTCTATGGCGTTTATCGTTTCTATTTCGCGCCGCGAGATAACTCGTGTCAGCACAGGCATGTCTTTTAATGGGCGGTCACTACGGGTTCCGGTTACAACCACTTCGTTCAGGTTGGTGCGCGAGGGGAACAGCGTAATGCTGGCGTCTTGACCGGGGCGTGCGATGACATGTTTTGGCTGAAAGCCTACATACGAAGCAGTAATGTCATAATTACGATTTTCGTTGACCGTGATTTCAAACATGCCTTTGCTATTGGTTCCTTGCTTAATGGTAGTGCCAGAAACCGCAATGAGTGCTCCTGGCAGCGGTCTGTTGCATTCATCGGTTACCGTTCCACGAATGGTATAGCGAGAGGATGCAGCGTCGGATTTGGCAGAGGTCGTGAAAAATTGGAGTATTGCGAATAAGCAGAGCAAGAATATTTTGTTCATGAAAACAATGAAAAAATAGATAAGGGTTACCTACCTTTGATGGTTTGTTTGTTTCTCACCTTTTTAATATATAGTGATCGATATTACGGTGAAAGACGTATAGGTGACAACGCTTTTCCGAGGATGGACATTCGGTTTGATAGGTTGCTGCCTTGATAAGATAAAGCAAAAAAGCCACCTCTCATGCCCTTACCAACGGAATGAAAGGTGGTTATCTTCACAAGGGTTTAATTCTTTTTAACAAACTTGTAGTCGAATGACACTTGTTTCTTCTTTCCTGTCGCATCAGTAATGTCTGTGAACTTGATGGCTGCAAAACTTCCATCCTTGAATTTTACAATAAAGATGCGCCCTTTGTTTGCCATTTCATATTGCCCCATCCCCGCACGACGCATATACTTGTGCAGATTAGGATTAGAAAATCCCTTGCTGTATCCCATTGCCGGAGGCATCTGCATCATACCTGCCATATCTACCAAAATCCATACAGGCTTGTCTGGTGTCCATGTTCCACCCTTGGGAAGTTCAGTGATTTGGTCAAGAGAGGTGGTATCCTTACCTGCAATCATAACCTCACCGCCATTGGTCATGGGGTCATACAAGTGGAAAGCGATGTGCCACTTCTTTGGTTCGTTATTAGCACGCTCGGGTATCTCTTTGGTAATCTGATCCATTTCGCCCGTTTGCCGGTTCATCATGCCATACACCCATGCGCGATAATCTGTCTGGGTTTCAGTCTTGCCACTTTCCAAATCAATGTAAACCCACTTGTCGTAGTTGGTCATTTGTTTTTCTTGCAACAAAATATCGGCATGCTTGCAAATCGCTTTTTGTTCTTTTTTCTCTTTCTCTCCGGATAAATCCTCCGATTTGTCACACGATGTCCATGTAAAGACCATGGCTGTAAGCCCCAAAAACAGGGCGGTAGTTGTTTTTTTCATTTTAATAATTGTTTGAATAATGAGTATTATAAATTTGGTTGCAAAGGTACGAAAATGAAAAAAAATGCAAAATACCTATTTTTATGTATTTCTATCACTTATCAATAAGCTAATAAAATGATTTTTTTAGAGAAGTAACAAGTTGTAGGTAGAAGAAAAATGAAGAGCCTTAAAATAAGGTGACAACATAAAGGACATAGATTAATTGTTATATAAGTTTCATATCGAACAAGCTAACAACCTGATAGACAACTTAATGTCTTAAAAAACTCACATTTATACCTACAAACAGGTATGCCTAAGTAATATCCCAATTAGCAGGTATTGCTCATTATATTGATAAGAAGTACTTTTGCAACCCACAAGGCACTATAACTCAAATACGCTTACCGCATTTGGTTTGCGTACTATCATAGAAATTCATTTAAACTTTTACAAAATAACAATTAACATGAAAAAAATTTTACTACCTGCTCTTTTGGCAGTATTGTGTTTAGGCGTTAACGCCGAAAGTAAGAAAGCCCCCAATTATTACAGAGCTATTCCAAAAGTTCACACGCACCGTCTTGCGCAATGGAGTACGTTCGGAGGTTCAGAAGTCTTTAAATATAAATATGATGACTATGGCTTTCTGACAGAAGTGGAATCTACCGAAGATGACAAACCAACGGAAGTCATCAAGTTCGCTTATGACGCGAATGGCTATTTGAAAGAAGAAACACGCTATACCGTCAAGCCAGATGGCGGACAGCGAATAGACCGACGCGACGTTTACGATCGTGACGACAATGGATTCATCAAGACCTATCACAGATATACGTTGAAACCGAATAAAGAGGGGAACCTTGTGTTGATGGAAGATGTACGTTCTACATACCTGTACGATGCGCAGATGCGCGTGATTAAAACCAATGACGTGCAGTTTGATGAGAAAAATCTGAAACTGGAAGACTTCGCAGATCGCCATACCACCATCGCTTATGATGACAAGGGACGTGAGCAGACCTTTAGTTTTATGATGAGCAACGGCAACAATGTATGGAAAGAAGTGTTTGAATACGATAACAATATTGATGACCGCATGGTAGGTTTGAAATATATTCCAGGAGAAGAAGCGACGGATCGCACAACCATGGAGCTAAAGTATGTGTACGATAACAATGGAGACATCAAGAACACAGGAACAGCAGATTTCCCTTACACATTCAGCTATGGCGATGAAGGCGAAGAACAGTACGATGCCGCACATACGTTCATTCCTTTGACGCAATCAGAAGGAGACCGCCTTTACTTAGGTCCGCGCAACTGTTTGTACTTCAACCACCTTCCGCTCAACAAGGCTTTTAAGCATGTTCCCATGAGCGAATCTACGGATGACACCGAATGTAGTTATGAAGAAAACACGGCAGTAGAGGGGAAAACGGATGGTATTGCAGAAATTACCCATGACCAAGCGAACATAAGCTTTAGCAATGGCTGCTTAATCATAGAGGGAGCAACAAACAATGGCACGGAGCAAGTTTGCGTGTACAGCGTAACAGGACAATTGGTGGCAACCCATGCGGTAAGAGGCAACAAAGCTATCAGCCTGAACACGTTACCCGCTGGCGAATATATAGCCAAAATAGGAAGCAAAGTTGTTAAATTTTCAAAATCTTAACACATCGCGACAGTATAAGGCAGGGGAGCTTACGGCAATGAAGCTGTACCCCCTTGCCGTACTTTATTTCCATACTTACGCAAGCAACGCTCGTGTGCCTGCAAAAGAAATCAACAATGAAGAAAACTCTATTATTCGTTTTAATCGCCATTTCCACCTTGGCCAATGCCAATCCCATCGGAAAGCAAGAGGCCATGAAGCTGGCCATGCGATTTTTGAAGCAAAAACAATCAACGACAAGCACTCGCGCAAAGTCTCAGCGCAACCAGTTGAAAATGGTCATGCAGTGTCCCAACGCTTATTATATTTTCAACAATGGAAACGGGCAAGGTTTCGTCATCACGTCGGCAGACGACCGGACAGACGCCGTATTGGGATATGCCTATACGGGAAAGTTTGACGTAAACAACATTCCCGTGCAATTGAAAGACCTGCTCAGTTTGTATGAGCACGAGATAAAAACTGCTGTCCGCCTGCAGTTGAAAAACCTAAAAACAGCTTCCGGAACACGTGCGGGACTAAGCGTGAAACGCTCCATTCACCCGCTCATTGAAACACGCTGGAATCAAGGAGCACCCTATAATGACGCCTGCCCAATGGGGGCTTTTGAACGAACGGTTACAGGATGCGTCGCAACTGCCATGGCACAAGTGATGTATTATCATCAATGGCCGCGGGGAGAAACCCTTGACACGATACCCGGCTACAAGAGCCCGAAGATAGGAAAGGTTCTGGACACGCTGCCCAAAACGACATTCGACTGGAAAAACATGCTGCGGACGTACGACGAGAATGCCAATCGGGAGCAGAAAAACGCCGTGGCGAAATTGATGAAATATTGCGGTGTCTCCACAGAAATGGACTATGCCACCGCCAAGCAAGGGGGCTCGGGAACGGTAGCCGTTGAGTTGCCATACGCACTGACGCACTATTTTGGATACAGCAAGGCGGCACGCTATGCCGACCGTAGTGGATATACCTCAAAAACATGGAACAACATGATTTACGAGGAATTGAAGGAAGGTCGCCCCGTACTGTATGGTGGCGTGACGCCAACAGGAGGTGGACACGAATTCGTATGCGACGGATACGAGTCGGGCGATTACTTTCACATCAACTGGGGATGGAGCGGCTTGTCTGATGGATATTTCCGCTTGTCTGTTCTCAATCCAGACCAACAAGGAATAGGATCGTTTGAGGGCGGATATTCATTGAGCCAGTGTGCCATTTTAGGCGTTAAGCCGAATGAAGGTGAAGAGCAGTTGGACGCCATGACGGTAATAGACCTGCACTTGCGGGGACTTAGCCAGATGTCGAGAAAAAGAATTGAGCAAGGTTTTAAAAGCCTCAGTATGTCTTACGAGGTGTTCAATTACATGCTGTTGCCCTTTGAAGGTAAAATGGGCGTGGGCTTATATAAAGACGGTAAGTTGATGAAGGTAGTGCACGAGAGCGATTTTATCTCGTACGAGCCAATCACCCCTAAAAGGACTTTCTATAAGGCAATCTTGAAAAACTTTGGCGCAGGACTGAAAGGTGACTATCAGTTGTTGCCTATGTGCAAAGACAAAAAGGCAAACACCTGGCAACTTTGCCCTGGTGCGGAGAAGTCGGTATGCAACTTACATATTACGGAAACCCAGTTGAACGCTTCCATCATCAACCCTCAAACCATCGACTTGAAATTGGTTTCCATTGACATGCCAAAAGTCATCAAGACGGGCAGAACTTATACGGCTATGGCAAAAATAAAGAATGTTGGTCCCGACTTTACAGGCTCGTTAAGTTTTGTTTTCGGCAACAAACGCTCGGTATTGGGCTTATCCATAGCACCTGACGCAACGATAGAAGTACCTTTCAGCTTTCAACCCGAAGTAGCGAAGCCTAAAACACAATATCGCATTAACGTTTGGGACAGCATGCAAGATCGTGACATCGATTTCGTAGGCAAAGGAGAAGTAGACGTCGCAGAAGGAAAGAACGTACCAGACGCCAAATTAACGGCATCGGTATTCTGCACAAACGGCAGTCGCAAAAAGGCGGATGAACTGTACGGCACCCACATGGAAGGACGGTTTGAGGTTAAAAATACGGCGACAGATGATTACGACCGCGATTTGCTCATCGCGATAGTTGGAGAAAAACAAGACGTACAGATGAAACAGCTAAACGCCATCATTCCCGCAGGAAAGACTATCACACTACCGTTTGCTTTCGACGACCTGATTCCTGGAACAAGATATATCGTAACATTACTGGGATACGAAGGTATCTATCAAAAAGGTAAGGCTATATGCAATGGCGCCATTACATGCAAAGCTGCCGTGATGAAGTACCTGTCAGATGGAACGTCAATGGCTCTTGAGCCAGAAGGGAGTATCGACTTGACGGATGCCATAGCGGTAGACATGCACGACTTGAATATGAAGCAAGATACAAAGTTGAAGCCAAGCAACAATCCCAACTGTCTATATTATCTGCACGAAGCAAGCACCGTACCCGAGACTTTGAAAGGAAAAAATGTTATCTTGGGCGATGAAGCACCGAAGATAACCTTACAAACCAACCAGCCCATAAAGATGTTGCGCAATTTTACCGCAAGAGAAATTACATGCCAGCGTCCTTTGGTTGCCAATGGTAAGGATGCAGGAAGCGCATGGACTACCGTCTCTTTGCCTTTTGTTCCCGATGCCATGAAGATAAACGGCCAACCCGCCGAATTGCATGTTTATAATTTCGTTCATGAGCAGGAGAACAAACTTTATTTTAACACGACTCAGCATATAGAGGCTTATTGTCCTTATCTTCTGGAAATAAAACACATTCATGACGCAACAGCAGACATGATGCTGACCATTCATGGCAAGGATGTAGAAGTAAATCAGCAAGCCAAGAGTGTTCTCGGCTCTGACAATTATAACTTTGTTGGAACGATTGAACAACATCAGCCAGCCTCGGCTTATCTCTATAATGCGGCAATAAATCGCTTTGAACTGTCTCAGACACCAACCATTGAGTGTTTCTCTGCTTTTGTGGTGCCTAATCATAACAATGACGACAATGCCGTGAGGTCGCTGGCTGTTGTGTTGGATGACGTAGAGTTGGGTATTCCTGCCCATACAATGGAAAATGCTTCCCGGTATGCCATCTACAACCTTCAAGGGGTTAAAGTTGGAGAGGGCAAAGAGGGCATCGCCCGTTTGCCTAAAGGTGTGTATGTTGTCAATGGAAAGAAGGTGATTAAATGACGTGGGCAGCATGATGTGACACGCGAGGGGTAGCCCTCCTTCATCAACACCTGGCATCCCATGCCTTTACAATGGGATGGTGATTTACAAACGCTCTGTTAATTTTAACCAATTGTATTAAAATTTTGTCAGAAACAGTGCATGCTGTTGTAGTCTGATAAGAAGTTGGGAATAAGTTTCAAGTTTGCCGAGCAGTTGTTGAGAAGTGGCTACAGAATGATAAGTATTGAGGACGTTCACGACTTCGTTGTACAGCACGCCTATCTTATGAGTCATGGTGACGATTTCGGAGAGTTTCTCCAAGTAAGGCTCTTTTGCAGGGTCTTGGGTGATGATCTTAAAGGCTTCACCAAGAAGCCTTGCTCGGACAAAATCACTTTTAGTTTTTGCTCCCGACTTGCGGTAGAATCTGATAAGTTTCTGCTGGTCTTCGAAATTAGGTATCCTGATGTGCCATCTGTCCCATCGTGGGCAGGTGGCACATCTGCCGTCTGACTTCTTTTGTTTTTGCTTCTTCATTGCTTTCTAATCACGACTTTGGAGTGATTTAATCCCCTTTCGGGGCAAGGGTCTTTGTGGTACAAATAGCAATTTGTGGTACAAAGACACACCTTGCCAGTATAAAGAAAGAGACAGTTTGTTATGTTCCATAAAGTAACCTTTCAGGGGTGCTTATAATAGACGAGAGTTCAAAGTTCAAGAAGTAA
>KQ959460.1:0-376 GCA_001552765.1 Bacteroidales bacterium KA00344 | reverse complement strand
TAAAGTTAATTTTGACTTAGGTCGAAACTAATTTCTTGACCAAAGTCATAACTGACCATTTGACTTAAGTCGCGACTGATGTCTTAACTTAACTCATAACTTACCTGTTTGCGGTATTGGATTATAATGCCTTTCAAGCATTGTCTGTATATCAGTCTGCTTGTATAGTATCTTCCCTCCGATTTTGTAGAAAGGAAGTATTCCTGCATTTCTGTACTCTTGGAGCGTACGTGTGCTGAGCCGTAATTGGCTGCAAACCTCTCCGCCCAACATCGGACGGGCTGTAGAACAATAACGCTTCAGTTTCTTCAATATTCCCTCCATCAACTGTGCAAACATCTGCATTTGAGGGTCTTGCTGTGTAATGATTTCTTTC
>KQ959459.1 GCA_001552765.1 Bacteroidales bacterium KA00344 | reverse complement strand
CTCTTTTGAGTTTTACCGGACAGCAATAATAGTAATTACTTTGTTTTATTTAACAGTGAGTTCTTCCTTTCCTGCTGCTTTTCCTATGGAAATGGTGTCGCCGGACTTGAGTTCTCCGGATAGGATCATTTCACAAATACCATCTTCGATATAGGTTTGGATTGCTCGTTTCAATGGTCGGGCACCGAATTGTACATCATATCCCTTGGATGCAACAAAGTCTTTGGCCTTGTCTGTAATCTGAACGGTATAGCCCAAATCACCAATACGTTTGTAAAGATCTCGCAACTCAATGTCGATGATTTTCCTAATGGCTTTCAAGTCGAGCTGGTCGAATGTTATAATCTCGTCTAAACGGTTGAGGAATTCGGGCGAGAATTGCTTGCTCAGGCTTTTCTGTATTACCGAGCGTGCGTATTCCTTGTCTTGCTCGTCCATATTAGCTACATTGGAAATGCCACCGGCATTAAATCCAACACCACGACTGAATTCCTTCAACTGCCGTGTTCCCGCATTGGAGGTCATGATGATTACTGTGTTGCGGAAATCCACGGTACGGCCGTTACCATCGGTCAGTCGGCCTTCGTCTAATGCTTGGAGCAATAGATTGTAGACGTTGCCATGTGCCTTTTCAATCTCATCAAGCAAAACAATGGAGTAGGGGTGACGTCGCACCTGCTCGGTGAGTTGTCCGCCTTCTTCGTAACCCACATATCCCGGAGGTGCTCCAATGAGTCGGGAAACGTTGAAGGCTTCTGTATACTCACTCATGTCAATGCGAATTAGGGCATCTTCTGAGCCAAACATGTTTTCAGCCAGTTTCTTGGCAAGATATGTTTTCCCAACTCCGGTAGGTCCCAGGAACATGAATGCTCCAATGGGGCGATTGTGCGCTTTCAGTCCTACACGATTTCGCTGAATGGCCTTTACCATTTTGTTGATGGCCTGATCCTGCCCAATTACATTTTCTTTGAGCACGTTAGCCATGTTTCTCAACCGTGCACCTTCGGCCTCTACCATACGTTGTACGGGCACTCCGGTCATCATTGAGACTACATCGGCTACCTCTTGTTCGTTTACGATTTGTCGAGAGGCAGCGTCGCCTTGTTGCCAACGCTGTTGCATATTCTCCAATTCTTGCTCCAATTCCGTTTGTTTATCACGGAAACCTGCGGCAAGTTCGAAATTTTGGTTGCTCACAGCTTGCTGCTTCTTCACCTTCACGTTTTCTATCTGCTTCTCCATATCGGTAATTTCCTTCGGTACTTTTGCGTTTTGCAAATGTACTCGAGAGCCTACTTCATCGAGTGCATCAATGGCTTTGTCAGGGAAGAAACGGTCTGTGATGTATCTTTCGGTGAGTTTTATACAAGCCTCGATAGCGTCATTGGTGTAGCTGACATGGTGATGTTCTTCATACCTGTCTTTTATATTTTCCAATATTTGGAGGGTTTCCTCGGGTGTTGTCGGCTCCACCAATACCTTTTGGAAACGACGTTCCAAAGCACCGTCCTTCTCTATAGAATTCCGGAACTCGTCGAGTGTAGTGGCTCCGATACATTGAATGGTACCGCGTGCCAAGGCCGGTTTCATGATATTGGCCGCATCCATACTGCCCGGAGTAGAGCCAGCGCCGATGAGTGTATGTATCTCATCAATAAATACTATAATGTCCGGATTTTGCTCCAGTTCCTTCAAGAGTGCACGAATACGCTCTTCAAATTGGCCTCTATACTTCGTTCCTGCTACAATGGCCGTCATGTCAAGGCTTACCACACGACGATTGAACAACACAGGAGAAGTAAGACGCTTCGAAATAAGCTGTGCAAGTCCCTCTACAATGGCACTTTTACCCACACCCGGCTCTCCTATTAATATAGGGTTGTTCTTTTTTCGGCGACACAGAATTTCCGTAACACGCTGGATCTCCTTTTCACGACCTACTACTGGGTCTAATTTTTCCTCAGTTGCCGCGCGTGTTAAATCTGTTGAGAAATTATCTAAAATAGGAGTGTTACTCTTGCCCTGGGGCTGAGCAGCAGTCGTTGTACGACGAAGGTTACCATCCTGTTGATGGCTTGATATTGTATCATCAAGTTCTTCTTCATCCTCATCAGATAGGCCTAAACCGTCTGTCATCGGCTTCTTTTTTAACAATTGAATAGCCTTTTCGTAGGTTAAGTTGTTATTTTCAAGCACTTCTTTAGCTCCGTTGTTCATTTGGTCGTGTAATATGGCAAGCAACAAATGTTGCACATCAACCATTTGGGTGTGCTGAATCCGAGCTTCAAGAACAGCTAATTTCAATATGTTGCTGGCCTTGTCATTGAGCACAGGGTCGTTGGTTTGGAACGGTGTACCCACTTGGTCGGTGCGTACACGTTCTTCCAAAGCATATTTAATACCGAGAATATTGAGTTCTAAATGATTGAGGAGGTCTATTACGGGACCACCCTTTTCCCTGAGAATGCCGAGCAGGAGGTGCTCCGGCCCAACATAGCTACTGGCCAGACGTGTCGCCTCTTCTCTGCTGAAGGCAAGTATTTCTGATACTTTAGGTGAAAATTGACTGGTCATATTTATGTCCTTTCTACTTTTCAAAAATTATATTTATCGTATGTTGTACATCTAATAAGAGCAACTATTGTGCCAATTTATAATTATATCATGTTATAAATCTCATTTCACTTATACTCGGAGGTAATATAATCCATTTATAATCCGCAGATATTGTTATATGGACAGGATGCACAGCGTGTACCATCTTCAGTAGGTAGGAAAGGTTGTTCGAAATCAAAGATATTTCCTAAAAGTTGTTTCAGTCCCATAATAAAATCATCATATTTCGTGTTAATATCGTCTATAGTCTCTCGCTTGCCCCTGCCTGCTCCAATTTGCAGAATAGGATTGTAGTCAGTGGAAGCGGTCTGCCGAATAAAGAAAAGGGCCGGCGAAACAGGCAGTTGCTCTTTGTTGATGGTTTTTAAGGCGTCTGCTCCGTGACGTATGATACCGGCATAGAGAAATGCCTGTAGATAATATGCAGTGTGTTTACTGTCTATATACTTTGGCTCAAAAATATCTTCTACCTTTGATGGAATAGAAGATAACGGTGTTCCTGTCTTATAATCAACAACTCGTATCATGTTTTTTCCGTCTTTTACAATGCAATCCAGACGGTCTATCTGGCCTCCCACTCTGATTGTACGTTCTTCTCCCCGTACCTCAAATGTCAGGTTGTCATAGAAACTCTCCTCCAATGCCAAGATGTCAAACGGTGCGAGCTGTTTATCAAGTGCTAAAAGCCTATCAATATAAAGCTTTACTGCTTTTTTGTTGAGACGTTGTAATCCGTTATATTGAGGTGTAAAATGATGGTCATTTACCTTGAAAACAATTTCACGGAAAGCCTGATCTAGATGCTGTTCGAGCCTAAGATTATCTTTTTGCAGTGCTGTTATTGCATCCGTTGTAATTGTTTTTTTGTAATGATGAGATAAATCAAGATATATCAATTCGGCCGTTCTGTGGAATATATTTCCAAACATCACGTTGTCGATTTCGTCTTCATCTTCGTTATTTTCCTCCCGAAGATGGCAAATAGTATTATAATAAAATTGCAGTTGGCATCTCAAATATCGGTTGATTGCCGATGGGGAGAGCCGCTCTATAGCGTCCAGTTTATCTTTTATAAGATTATCTTTCTTTATCGGCAAGCGTCTTAATAGTGTAGCATTTTGCCCGGATTGTAATGTTTTATGATTCATGCGATGCTTCTCCGCATTCTCTACCATGAACTGTAACATAAACCGGCTCATTTCTCCCTGTTGTCCATCATCGGTGGAATTGTTGAATGTGAGTGTCACATCTTTAGCTCGTTGCAGGAGTGAATAGAAATAATAGGCATAGATACCTACTTTGTTTTCTATGGTTGTAAGTTCGTAACCGGCACGAAGCGAGTGAGGGATAAACGATGCGTCGTTTATGTTCTTGGGGAGATTCCCCTCGTTGCATGATAGAAGTAGCACATGGTCAAAATCCAAGTTACGCGTCTCAAGAACACCCATAATCTGAATACCGAGTAGCGGTTCACCATGAAATGGAATGGAGGTGCTTTGTATCATTTGCGTTATGAGTCGTTGAAGAATAGTAACAGACACCAATTGTTTTCCACTTTTTTTATCAACGTTTCCAAATGCCAGTTCCATTTCTGCAATCGTAGGAATCATAATTTCATCCAAACGGTTTATCAGAGTGTACATTCTGAATATGGACTCATGCATCAACGGATTATTTTCTTCTCTTGCTCCTATGCCGACAAGTTTGAGAACGGCAGCTATTCTTGAGAGGATAGGGAGTTTTCCATCATCCGCAGACACATCTGCAAAAAGCACGTTTAACGCTTCATCGTATCCTTCGGTGAGCAACTTGCGAGTGGGATAATAATGCTTGCCAGAGTTTAGTTCATTAAGCAGCAACAAGCAATCGTCGGAAATGTATTTGGCGTAAGGATGTCTTAATATTTGGCTAACATACTTAAGTCTGTATTTATCAGACCTTTCCACTTTTCCTCTTAACTGTAGATTAAGTAATAAATTTACTAAAGTGCTGACCGGTGACGACGCCAAAGGATAGCCGGTTGTTATGTTTACATTCTCTACCTCTTCCGGAAGGCTGTGAATAACATTTTCCAACAGATTCTCGTTTCCCAACACAATAGCTGTGCGACTACCCGCCTTGATGCGGTCGCCTTGCTTCAGCCACTCGCTTACATATCTGGCTTGAACGTTCTCTGTAGGCGCAGAGATATATGTAATATCTTTGGGAGAGGCCATATTGTTGTAAATATTTTCATACGGGAGATGTTGTGAGATGCGCGAAGGAGATAATTCATTTGGGAATTTATCAATATATTTCGCGATATATTTACCAGCTTCATTGGTGTTGTTAATATAATATTCATCATAGTCCCAGTAAAATTCCGCCATTCCTCTTGCCTTTAGTTTGCGGAATAGTTGCTGCTCTACCTTTTGTAACAGGTTAAATCCTATGAAAATATAGTGCTTATATTGAAAATCTATTTGCTCCGTCTCAACTACATTTCGATACAACATACCTTCATAAGCCAATCCCTCTGCTGTCAGACTTTGTTTATAACTATGGTATATGCTTGCCAAATGTCGCCACAAATCATTGAAACGCTGCTGCATTTCTGTTTTATCCAGCAATTTGCCAAAGAATTTTTCTAAACTCTCTCTCTGTTTTTCGCTTAGGAAAGAAAAGTCTTTTATCTCCTGCCATGCCTCTAAGTTGATAAAGAGTTTGTCGGCATCGGCCATGTTTTTATCTATGTCGTCAAAGTCGGCAAGCAGCATTTGTCCCCATGAATAGAAATGGTCGAGTGGCTCATCTGTGCCAATTACATCGCAAAATGTGTTGTAAAGTTTAAAGATAAGGAGTATTTGGTCGGGCACCTTCAGCTCGGAGTGTTGTCGGAACAGTTCACTTATGGTTATGTATGCAGGGCTCCATAAAGGCATCTGTGTTTCTTCGAAAAGAGCCTGATTAAAGAAGAGTGAGGCGCGTTTGTTGGGGAACACCACTGCCACGTCGCTCAGTCCTTCAGGGTGTTTAGCCAATACATCCTTAGCCACATATTGTAGGAAAGACTTCATGATTTCTATGTATTAATAAATGCTTGTTTTCTTATCTCTAACTAATTCTCACAATCCGATTGGTCCGTATGTACCACAGGAATCCTGACACATTGTCGTAGCCCATGTTGCGTAGCAAACTCATGTAGTTTCTCACCTGCACATGATGGCTTTCGTACTCCTTCCCGGTCTTAAAATCAATGACAATCATTTCTTTTTTATTATAAATAACCCTATCGGGACGATTTTCTTTTATCTGTCCGATTTCATGGTCGTAAGAAAGGATTGTACATTCGTTATAAACTTTCCATGTCGGAGAAAACCAATCTGCCACTTGCGGTGTTTTCAATCGGTCGTCTATGATACGTCGCAATTCGTTTCTGTTCATGGGCTTGTCATACAGCACGCCGTCAAATTCCATTTGGTCGATAGCTTTGTTCACATCATTTACGTTACGTATTGAGGCAAACAGAGCGTGGAGAATATTACCGGTTTGTATATAGCTACGTTGTTTTTGCTGTTTTTCCAATTCTTCGTCGGGGGTAATGAAATCGGTGCTGTTATTGCTCTGTCGGAAAACAGTCTTGTCTTTGTATTCTTGAATCGTAACATTGATACCTTCTTCTGTTTGCTCAAAAACATTACGGGTGGTCTTTTCCTTTTTTTCTTCGTCCATGCACAGATTTCCTAAGCAAAATGTGGTCACCCCATTATCGTCTTGTTGCACGATGTGGTCGGGTAAGAAAATGAGTTGGGGATTCTCCGGATTCTGAGTAAAGTTTTCACTCTTATGGTCAGAATCACTATCCTTATAGCTTATAACCTGCTTTATAAGCGTAGATGGATATTTGGCGTATTCGTTTCTTCCGATAATAAAGAGATTGCTTCCAGCTCGTGTAAAGGCCACATAGAGCAAGTTCAGATTGTCTACATAGTTTTTAAGATGTTCACTCTGGTACTCTTCGCCATATATAGAATTTTGCAATTTTTGGGCAGATAAATTTACCGGAACAACCGGAAGTTTACTGTACGGCTCCTCCTGTGGCAACATCCAAATCACTTCTCCTTGCTTTTCTAAGTCCCAATCACAATAGGGAATAATGACATTATCGAATTCCAATCCTTTACTTTTGTGTATGGTCAGTAATCTTATTCCATTCACTTCATCACTGTGTATGGCTTTTTTCGATATTGTGTTTTCCCATTCCTTGATAAACTCTTCCACAGTTGCAACGTGATTTTGCATGAAGTCGGAAAGCTTGTCAAAGAACGCACATACATAGGCACTTTGGTCATCAAGTTTGTTGAGTTTGAAAATGTGATAGAGCTTTTCTGCCATATCTACGAGTGGGGTAGAGAGGAGTATTTCGCTCTGCTCTGTCAATTCGGTTGGCAGAAGGGCACGTAGGTTGTCATTATCAATAAAGAGACAACTGTCGTCGATAGAACTCTCTCCGGAACATATTTTTTGATAGACCTTTACCAATGCTGCCGTAACTAAATTATCTTCGGGATGAACGAGTAGATACATGGCTCTGACGATAGTGCATACAGCTAAGGAGGCATCAAGTCGGAAAGCCTCATCGGAAACCATGTTTATCATTTGATGCTCACCATTCACAGTAATGGGATTTTGCTGAAAATAGTTGGCCAACAGTTGAATATGAGTATTTTTTCTAACAAGAATGGCTATCTTCTTCGGTGGAATACCCGAAGATAACAGATGCTCCAGGATATGTTGCACCTCACTTATCATATTTTTCTCATAATCACTCCTTGGCAAGAGTTTTATATTTACAGAGCCAGCCTCACTTTCTGCCACCGTGAGGTTTTTGGGAGCTATCTTTTGGACCACGTCCTCATAAGCCCGCTTAATATCAAGCGCCTCTTTAATCAGAGAAGTCGGTGCATCATTGGATTGTAGCATACTAAGTGCTTCGTCAGAAGTTATCTTTGCACCTAACATGAAGAATGTGTTGTTAAATCGTATGATGTTGGGTTTGGAACGATAGTTCGTATCACGAAATTCTACTTTTATGCGACTATCGTTTTCCTGTGTCAAGTTTTGCAGAAGACGCCAGTCTCCATTTCGCCAACGATAGATACTCTGTTTCACGTCTCCAACGATGAGCGACCCATTGTTATGTGCCAAGCAATCATCCAACAACACCTTGAAATTGTCCCACTGTACCGTGCTTGTGTCTTGAAACTCGTCAATCATGATATACCGCAACTGTGCTCCTGTCTTTTCGTAGATAAAGGGAGAGTCTTGTTTGTCAATAAGGTCACTCAATAGTTTTTGTGTGTTGCTAAGCGGATAGTTGTTGGTGCTGGTATTGATGTTGTTGACTTCTTGCTCAATGCGTCCCAACAACCGAAGTTCATGCAGGTTTCGTAGTGTCAAATCCACAGAATTGACAATATAGCACATTTTCTTGCGTTCTTTTTCAGCGCGGATGAGCAGTGGCCCAACCTCGTTGATGATTACCCGGCCATGTGGTGTGTCGATATCGGCCTTTCTGAGCATTAAAGTCGGATCGTCACAAGCTTTGAGTATTGTGTTGGATGGAAAATCGTCCTTGACAAAATCTCCCGATGCCAATTTTTCGAAATAACCTGGCGCATTTTGCTTTCCCCTGCTGAAATGGGCATCCTCCAGTTGGTATTTTTCTGCTATGTCCCGATATTCTTTGGCAAAGGCTGCCATCGTTTCACTGGCTTCTTTCTTCATGGCCCTCAGTTTCGAATTGTATTCCTTGAAGAAACCGGGGGTATTCATAATGCGTTGCAGTTCTTTCTGGTGATCTTTATAGAAGTCCTTGAAAATGTTTTTCCCAAAGTCTTTGATCTGTCCGATAACGTTCCAGTTTTTCTCGTCGTCTACCTTTTCCTTTACGAAATCCATAATCCATGAAAGCAGAGGATCGTTGTCTTGTTGTATATTCTCGATGATATTATCTACGGCTTGCGACTCTACTTCCGCATCGTTCAGACCAACTTGAAGGTTAGCAGTTAGCCCAAGTTCGCGTGCGAGATTGCGCAATATGCTTTGAAAAAAACTGTCGATAGTCTCTACACGGAAATAATGATAATGATGTAAAATGAGCTCCATCGCCTCCTTAGCTCTGTTACGTATAATCCTATCTGCCTTGTTTGGAAATGCTTCTCGAATACATTTCATATAGAGTTCTGAATCCGGTAATTCGTTGGCAATGCCGTAAAGTTGGCTCAATATACGCATTTTCATCTCCTCGGTAGCCTTGTTGGTAAAGGTCACCGCAAGAATATAGCGATAGTTCTGCGGCTCCTGCACGAGCAGCTTGATATATTCTACAGCCAGCGTAAAGGTCTTTCCACTTCCTGCACTGGCTTTATAGATGGTAAGCGGTTTGTTGATAGATGTCATGGCGCGTCCTGTTATCTATGATTTTAGTTATAACAAAGGTAGTTTTTTTATCTGAGAAATCCAAACGGTATATATAAATAAAAGGTACACCTCTGTGTGGATCCGAAGTGGTTCCCCTTACAATGAAGTTGGTAGAATCCCAAGCCTTTGTATTCTTAAAACCATATATATGCAGAAAGCCTGCTCCCAATAGGAACAGGCTTCTATGTTTGTTTGGAATAAGTTGTTAACTTTTTAAGCTTCAGCTTTCTTAGTTTTGTCAGCGTAAGCCTCTGGAGAGAGTACGGAGACGGTACTCTTATTGCGCGCTCCCTTATGGAAATACACAACGCCATCAGTCAAAGCATACAATGTGTCGTCTTTGCCCTGACCAACATTCTCACCGGGGAAGTGCTTATTGCCACGCTGGCGAACAATAATATTGCCGGCAATAATTTTCTGACCACCCCAAATCTTAACGCCTAATCTTTGTGAAGCTGATTCACGTCCGTTCTTAGAACTACCTACACCTTTTTTATGTGCCATAATGAATACCTCCTGATTTAAGCGATTACTTGTTTAACTTCTAACTCAGTGAATTGAGCGCGATGACCGTTCTTCTTACGAGAGTCCTTACGACGCTTCATCTTGAAAACGATGACCTTGTCACCCTTAACAAGCGGATTCACTACTTCTACTACAACTTTTGCACCTTCTACTTTAGGCGCGCCGACTTTAACTGCTCCGTCATTGTCTACGAGCAGCACTTTGTCGAACTCAACAGTCTTGCCGACTTCTACATCCTTCATGTGATGTACAAAGAGCTTCTTGCCCTGCTCAGCTTTAAACTGCTGACCGTTAATTTCTACAATTGCGTACATTATTATTAATATAAACGGGTTTTTCCGCAAGGCGAACAACGGTTGTCATTACTTTTTGAGCCTCCGCGGAGTAAATCAGATGCAAAATTACTAAAAAACTTCAATATATGGTATCTATAACTATAGATTTATAGCGTATTTAGTAGATATTAACATTTTGGGGCAGGCGGGCGGATTCCATAAGCAAGTGCAAAATCATATAATGCTGTTGTAAAATCATTTTATAACGTTCTTGCTCATATTTCCATGATTGCTTTCCGCCATGTCTACCAGAACTTCACATTTAAAGTGAATGGTATAAATCACTATCGTTAGTTTAACGTATTTTTATTGGTGTTATCGGTCAATATTTTCAGATAAACAGTTATATTTGCAAGGTCACATACAAGAACATACACCTATCAACACAAAACATCAATGAACAACAACAATCTTACTCGCCGCGAATTCCTGAAACGGTTAGGAATGGGTATGGGCTCAAATGCGAGAAAGCTGGCTTGCAATGTGTGGTAATGGAGCCATTGCTTGGTGGAAGGTTGGCCAAAGTTCCCGACGATGTCAGACAGGAGTTTGAAGCAAGGCGTCCGGGGCAAGCCCTGCATCGTGGGCCTTCCGTTGGGTAGGGTCGCATCCTAACATATTGGTTACCTTGAGTGGAATGACCACGATGGATGTTTTGCAGGAAAATGTGAGGACATTCTCTCCTCTGGATCCATGCACACCGCAAGAGAACGATTTTATGGCAAGGATTGTTGACCAAATGGCGGGTATTCCCGTGATTCCATGTACCGACTGCCATTATTGTCTACCTTGTCCATACGGTGTAGCCATACCTTCCAACTTCGCTGTGTATAATGAAGCGGTAAACGACAAATCTATACCGACGGACAAAACCGCTCCCGATTATACTGAAAAACTTGAAGCGTTCCGAACTAAATATATGGAAGCCATTCCCGAAACAGGACGGGCCATACAATGTGTTGATTGTGAAGCCTGCCTGCCGAAATGTCCACAACAAATACGGCGCGCCTTGTAGAGACGTTACGGGTAGATGAAGTATAGTCGGAATTCAATATGTGTCGTAAATCCTGATTTATCGATTTTGTAAGGCTCGTCTATTTTCTGATGACCATAGCTAGTTTGCTCCGGAAGTCTTGTCGAAATCGAAAAAAAATCATCGCTCGCAGTTTGAAGCGTGATTAGTAGAGTGTTTGCTCGCATGTTGCATTGGTATTTTTATTTACAAAACCCTCTTTATGCTTCTCGTATTTTAAAAAAGATCTATCTTTGTTGGAAATACGCGAAATATGCGATGATTTATATTTTGCTGATAGTCAGGCTGTTTTGAAAATCCGTTGTTGTGCTGATATTTTTATGGGTTGCGATTAGATATGGAATGACAGTGTCAAAGAGGCCTAATCGCCATATAAATAAGCTCTTTTCGCATGATGGTTAAAGCCTTTTCATATAGTGGATAGGGCGTAATCGCAGTATGGCAATATTAAAAACATATTTTTCAGACAGTTTTCGGATGGGATGAGTTGGTCGCAAGGGTAGAAACATAGCCCTTTTTGCTCCAGATCGTCCGGAAATAATCACCGAAAAATGGTAATCTTTTTTAACATTTTGAAGGGTGGTGCCAAAGTGGGTATAAGGAATATGTATTTATATTTTGAACAGCTTGCAATATTTGTTTATAAATAGGGGTTATGCATGCTGTTTTCTAAAGAAATCTCTATACCTTTGTACGCCGATAATTTGTATAAAAATAAGATGGTCTGTGTATGACTCAAGTCATCTTGGATCATCATCTTTTATCAACGTATTATGAACAGCGAATCTCTTTCACCATTTAAGAAAACCATACTTGGCGTACAGTTTCTTTTCATCGCGTTCGGCTCAACAGTGCTTGTTCCTTTATTAGTTGGGCTTGACCCGGCTACAGCACTGATGACGGCCGGTATCGGAACATTTCTTTTCCATTTCGTTACCAAAGGCAAGGTGCCTATCTTTTTGGGCAGCAGCTTTGCCTTTATCGCACCAATCATTGCTGCCAGCAAGCAATGGGGGATGCCTGGGACGTTGGCTGGTATTATCGGAGTGTCGCTGGTTTATTTCGTGATGTCGGCACTGATTAAGTGGCAAGGCAAAAAACTGTTAGACAGGCTTTTCCCGCCTGTGGTTATTGGTCCGGTCATCATTCTCATAGGCTTGTCGCTTTCCACATCAGCCGTTGACATGGCTAAAGATAACTGGATACTCGCTTTCATTTCTTTGATAACTTCTATTGTGGTATTGTCGCTTGGTCGAGGTCTTGTCAAATTAGTACCTATTATCTGCGGGATTATCGTGGGTTATTTGGTGGCGTTGGCTATGAGCGAAGTCGACCTCACGGCTGTAAAGGCCGCACCTTGGTTTGCTCTACCTCCGTCTATTGTCAATTTTCATTGGCCCGCCTTTGCATGGGAGCCGTTTCTATACATGATACCGGTGGCCATCGCACCTGTAATAGAGCATATTGGGGATGTATATGTTGTTGGAGCGGTGGCTCAAAAAGATTTTGTAGCTGAGCCCGGATTGCACCGTACCATGTTCGGAGACGGTTTGGCCTGTTTGGCGGCAAGTTTCCTTGGTGGTCCTCCGGTAACAACCTACTCTGAGGTGACGGGCGCAATGAGTATCACAAAAGTTACCAATCCGCAGGTGATACGCATTTCAGCTGCTACGGCTGTAGTGTTCTCGGTTATCGGTAAGCTATCCGCCTTGCTACAGAGTATTCCCGTAGCGGTTTTGGGTGGCATCATGTTGCTGCTTTTTGGTACGATAGCGAGTGTCGGTATACAGAACTTGGTGCACAACAAAGTAGATATGAATGTGACTCGAAATACAATCATCATATCCGTAACACTGACAATGGGTATCGGCGGAGCCATCTTGTCGTGGGGAAGCTTTGCCATCAGCGGTATCGGTCTGAGTGCGCTGGTTGGAGTAGTACTCAATTTGCTATTGCCCCAAGACAAGGAAGAGGAAAACCCTAATTAATGAATCCAAGAAGTAGAGGAGTACTTACCGATTTCGCAGGATGATATTCACACCAGTCAATAAAAACAAGTAATCATGATAAAACAGGTGACTTTTACGCTTGGTCCTTTTCCAAGAGGTTTTCATTTAGTAACAAGAGAGATTATGCAGCAGCTGCCTATGTTTCCTAAAACGGGTATGCTCAATCTCTTTGTGCAGCATACAAGTTGCGGACTGACCATCAATGAGAACTGTGACCCCGATGTGCGTCATGACCTGAAGGGTATCATGGAAAAGCTAGTTCCTGACGGAGATCCAAGTTATTGGCATCAGGACGAAGGGCCGACGGATATGAGTGCTCATGCCAAAAGCACAATGGTTGGCGTATCTCTCAACATCCCAATCATAGATGGTCATCTGGCTTTGGGCACGTGGCAGGGAATATATTTGTGTGAATTTAGGGAACATGGAGGATTGCGGCACATCGTTGCTACCATTACGGCATAGCATCATCAGGAAATCTAACAAAGATTATTCGCCTGTATATATTTTGCGTCAATTCTGAATTAATTGGAGAAAAAAGAAAATATTGTATAAAGGATAAAAAAGAAGATGAGTAATACAAAAGGCCAAATTGGCTATCATTTATTGGCAGCGGTGGTGGTTTTGATATGGGGTTGTACCTTTGTCAATTCCAAAGTTCTGCTTATGCACGGACTTTCGGCACACGAAATATTTGCCTTGCGTTTCTTTTTCGCATATCTATGTATATGGACCATCTCTCCGCGTCGGCTTTGGGCTAACAGTCTGAAGGACGAATTGCTGTTTGTGTTATTGGGTATGACGGGTGGATCCATGTATTTTGTGACAGAAAATGAAGCCGTAAGGATAGACTATGTAAACAATGTGTCGTTTATAGTCTGCACCGCTCCGTTGCTGACAACGCTTCTTGCGCTGGCCTTTTTAAAAAGCGTGAAAGCCAACAAGGGACTTGTTTTAGGATCTGTTGCAGCAGTATTAGGAGTGGCACTGGTCGTATTTAACGGTCAGTTTATGCTTAAACTTAATCCTTTGGGCGATATATTGGCATTGAGTGCCGCACTCTGTTGGGCAGTGTATAGTCTGTTGTTGCGCAAAATGGCCGATTATAATGTAGTATTTGTGACACGCAAGGTCTTTTTCTACGGATTGCTCACGGTGTTGCCGGTGTTCTTGATACATCCCTGGCAATTCCCATTGGAGGACTTCCTAAAACCAGCGGTATGGGCAAATTTGTTGTTCTTGGGATTTGTGGCAAGTTTTGGATGCTTTGTATTATGGAGTTGGGTCAGCAAGCGATTGGGCGCTTTGAAAGCAAGCAATTACATCTATCTTAATCCAGTATCGACGGTAGTGTTCTCTGCCTTGGTGCTTGACGAACCCATGACGCTGTTAGCATACGTCGGCTCTGCCCTGATATTGGTTGGCGTTTATCTTTCTAATCAAGGCGTTCCGCATTTTAATCCATTTGCCTATGGAGCTAAATTTCGAACGCGGAAGTCCGGTCGGTCATCATGATATTTAGATAGAGGGTAAGCATTTAACATTAGACTCTTTAGTGTGGTATATTCACTTTATTATCTTAGCCCGTAAAACTCAAGTCTGTCTCTGATGAAGCGCAGGTAATGTGTACTTTCTAACAGCTTTTCTGCTATATTATTTACCCCAATCTCAAGTAGCAGGCATTGTTGTAGATAATGTTATAGGATCTAAAGCATAAAATATGTTGTAAACAGATGACTATGCCAAAATAGTATAACTTTGCACTTGCTTATGGAATCCGCTCCGACATTATAAAGTCTTAAAGAACCTTAATAAAGAGGCATAATTCGATTGATATAGAGTGGAGTATGGGTTAAATTTAGTAACTTTGCACCCGCTTCCACGAGATGGGAGCATAATTCAAACCTCATTTAAAGTTTTAAAACAAAATGGCAACAAAAATTAGATTACAGCGCGGCGGTCGTAAGAACTATGCATTTTACAGCATCGTCATCGCTGATGTAAGAGCTCCACGAGATGGTAAAATTACAGAAAAGATTGGTACCTACAATCCAAACACCAATCCTGCAACCGTAGATTTGAATTTCGAGCGTGCTCTCTATTGGGTAGAAACAGGTGCTCAACCTACAGACACCGTTCGTAACATCCTCAAACGCGAGGGCGTGTACATGATGAAACACCTTAAGGGTGGCGTAAAGAAAGGCGCTTTCGACGAAGCTGCTTGTCAGCAGAAATTTGACGCATGGAAAGCCGGTAAGGAACAGAAACTTACTGATGTTCGTAACGCAGAGGTTAAGAGCCGTGAAGAACTGGCTGCCAAGGCATTGAAGCAGGAAAAGAGTGTGAATGAGGCTATCGCTAAGAAGATAGCAGACAAGAAGGCTGCTGAAGCCGCTGCCAAAGCGGAGGCTGAAGCTGCAGCTGCAGCAGAGGCTGCCGAAGAGACCGCTGCTGAGGAAGCTCCTGCAACAGAAGAGGCTCCCGCTGCAGAATAAGCGGTAGCAGTGTATTATTGAATATTCTTTTTTAGAACACAAATGCCCTGATAATTAAAGGGCTATATCAAAAACAAGCACAACAAAATATCTTTCTGTTGTGCTTGTTTTATATTATATATTTGAGATTGATTTAAAATATCAGTCTAAGGAAATGCACCTCGTCTTTAGTCTTAAGAAATTTTCAATTGGTTGATTTCGTAATATGAATTTAAGACAGAAAGCACTACATAGTTTAGATTTGTGATTTTTCCTCTAATCCATCCTGTTCTTATAATCTTCGTAATTGTACTCGCGAAGAATCTCTAATTCTCCATCGATATGAGCCAAAGCTATAGATGGATGAGTAACTCCATTAAACATATTTGTCTTGACAGTGGTGTAGTGTATCATATCTTCAAAGATAATGTTTTCACCTATTTGGAGTTCATGGTCAAAACTCCAATACCCCATAAAATCACCACTTAGACACGAATTTCCACCGAGTCGGTATATATTTTTTATTTTTTCCTTTTGCACTGGTGTACCGTCTGCGCTTTCAAAGGTCTGTGCGTTTCTTACGGCCGGCCAATATGGCCCTTCGAGACAGTCGGGCATGTGACAGGCAAAACTCACGTTCAATATTGCAGTGCGTATTCCCTTGTCTTCGACAATGTCTACGATCTGACTCACAAGAGGACCCGTTTGCCAAAGAAACGCACTTCCCGGCTCAAGAATAATATGCAAATGGGGGTACCGTTTATGGAAATCGGACAAAATTTTGATCAACAGATCAATATCATAATCTTTATGTGTCATGAGATGTCCACCACCAAAATTGATCCATTTAATTTGTCCGAACCATTTGGCAAACTTCTGTTCAATATGACCTAACGTTCTTTGAAATACATCTGCCCCATTTTCACAATGACAATGGCAGTGGAAACCATCGATTCCGGCGGGTAACTGTTCAGAAAGCCTATCTGCTCTGATCCCAAATCTGGAGCCGGGCGCACAAGGGTCATACAGAATGTTAGCTATTTCGCTATATTCCGGATTGATGCGCAGTCCTAAACTAATGTCTGGATTCACTTTCTTTGTTCGTGCCGCATAGCGTTCCATTTGTGATAGCGAGTTGAATGTAAGATGGCTTGAACATTTGGCGATAGTGTCTATTTCATAGTCGGTGTAAGCAGGCGAATAGGTATGTACGGGAGCCCCAAATTCTTCTCGTCCAAGACGGGCTTCGCCAAGAGAACTTGCCGTTACTGAGTGGATATATTCGCGAAATATGGGGAACGTTTTCCAAAGCGCAAAGGCTTTGAATGCCAATATGATTTCAACGTTGGCCTCTTGGGCAGCACGGGTAATGAGATCAAGGTTTTTGCGAAGTTTGGCCTCTTCAAGAATATACATGGGACGATGTATTTCTTTGAATGTAGTCACGTCTATTTTCATATCATTTCGTTTTCGTGCAAAGTTAATTTTTATTTTCAAATTATATAGTCTATTCCAAGTATTTTTTATACTTTTGCACGTGAAAGCGAAGATAAGAGAACTCTCTTGAAATCATTATCCGCATTCCTTGTGAAATTAAAGGTCTACATTATATATAAAACACATTGAATGACATGAGTGAAAAAAGCTCTTTTTTAGTATTCTCAGGTACGCGTTCAAGATACCTCGCAGAGAAAATTTGTGCAAGTTTGAACTGTCCATTGGGCAATTTAGTCGTTACGAGATTCTCTGATGGTGAGTTTGCTGTTTCTTACGAGGAGTCTATCAGAGGACGCGACGTTTTTCTGGTACAGAGTACTTTCCCAAAATCAGACAACTTAATGGAATTGCTCTTGATGATTGACGCCGCCAAGCGAGCCTCTGCCCGGCAAATTATTGCTGTTATACCCTATTTCGGTTGGGCTCGTCAAGACCGTAAGGACAAGCCAAGAGTAAGCATTGGGGCCAAACTGGTGGCCGACTTACTGAGTGTTGCCGGCATTGACCGACTGATTACGATGGACCTGCATGCTGACCAGATACAGGGCTTCTTCAATGTTCCCGTAGATCATTTGTATGCCTCAGCTGTGATACTTCCCTATCTTCAGAGTTTACATCTCAAAGACCTTGTCATAGCATCTCCGGATGTTGGTGGCTCTAAACGTGCCAACAACTACGCTAAATACCTGGGCTGTCCACTCGTACTTTGCAACAAAACGCGCGCCCGTGCCAATGTTGTGGCGAGTTTGCAGATCATAGGTGATGTTAAGGGTAAAAATGTGATCATCATAGATGATATGGTAGACACCGCCGGAACTATCACAAAGGCTGCCGATGTGATGATGGAAGCAGGTGCTTTGAGTGTTAGGGCCTGTGCTTCTCACTGCGTGATGAGTGGTCCGGCTAATGAGCGTGTAGAGAATTCGGCACTTCAGGAGATGGTGTTTACCGACTCCATTCCTTACACCCAGCGCTGTTCTAAGGTAGTGCAACTGAGCGTGGCTGACATGATTGCCGAGACAATCCGTCGTGTAGTAAACAATGAGAGCATATCTTCTCAATATCTGATATAAGTGGAATGCTAGACATTGCTATAACAAATAAGTCAGCTTGCAAAATGCAAGCTGACTTTTTTGTTATCATTGTAGCAAATATTATATAGAATGTATTTAGATTTTTTGGGGGTAATAGCTTCTGTCCAAAAATTTCTTTTTTATTATTATTTTCCTCATTATTACATGGGAAGATAAGCAATGGCACTTACTATAATTATAATATTTTTTCCTAATACATCAGGATATTTTTCATTCTCAAAGCTAATCTGTTCAGATTATCCTAAATGAGACAGCAGTGAGATAATATGAAAGTTCACTCGCACTGGGTTCTTAAAGCTCCGATGTAATTATTGAATTATTACAACAAAAAGACTCTCATATTTTGCTTATTTAAAACAAGGATGCATTTGTTTTCAAAAAAGCGAAAAATACGCGTTTTTTGTATAGAGTTGGTAAACAGTCGTTTAGCTTATTTTTATTTTTTTTGATGTCAATAAAGTTTTGTTTTACGCTTGCCGTTAGGGTTTAATGGTATTGCGATTATTACCTTTAGAACAGCTGATTAGGCTGTAACCTGCTCGTGGTTACTATCGAAAGGGACTTGCATGAAGGCTTAAACGCAATGGAACGATGAAAAGTTGATAAGAATATCGTGCGTCAGTTTGTAGAAAACCGCATAATTCTCTTCTATTTCGTCCGGAATTTCAGTCATGTTTGTGTTATAGTTTTATTTACATTTATCAATATAGAGCAGGAATAGAAATCATGCAACAACTATCTAATTACATCATATGTATAGCTTTTAAAGAGCGTAAAATCGTGACCATAATTTTGTGTGAAACTTTAAAAAGGGGTACCTTTGTATCAACAGTGAAAATGTAGATTGTGGATGACGCGAAACAATGAAATAGATATGCTCAACGGCCCCTTGCTGGCCAAGATATTGAAGTTTGCGATGCCATTTGCAGCAAGTAGCATTCTGCAACAGCTGTTTGTTTCTGTCGATGTGGCTATTGTTGGAAAGTTCGCCAGCAGCGAGGCATTGGCTGCTGTTGGTGCCAATACTTTTCTCATCAATCTGATGATTAATTTCTTTGTTGGAATTTCTATTGGAGCCAGCGTTATTCTTGCCAATCATATAGGACAACGCGACAACAAGAGTTTGCGTCATGCTGTGAGTACCACTGCAGCCCTTGCATTGGCCAGTGGTATTTTTCTGTTGTTTCTGGGCATCATAGTTTCCCGACCGGTGCTTGAGTTAATGGAAACACCGGTTAATATTTTAGAGGATGCTATTTTGTATCTTCGCGTTTATTTTCTTGGTGCGCCTTTTTTCATGATTTACAATTTTGGCGCCTCTATTCTGAGGAGCAAAGGTGACACAAAGCGTCCCTTGTATGTGCTGGTTGTTGCAGGAGTGATCAACACCTTGCTCAACTTGTTACTGGTTATTGGCTTCCACATGAGTGTGGTTGGCGTGGCCATAGCTACAGACATTGCTAATGTGTTTTGTGCAGGCGTTATTGTATGGTTGTTGCGACAAGAAAAGGGTGCTTTTCAACTCAACGTACGCCATATTCGCATCTACGGCACCGAACTCAAACGTATTCTACAAATAGGTGTACCGGCAGGATTTCAGAGTATGGTGTTCTCGTTGAGCAATATTTTCATTCAGAGTGCCATCAACGGCTATGGGTCGGCAGCAGTTGCCGGTGCATCGGTATCACAAACTTTCGACAGTTACTGCTATTTTTTGATGAGTGCATTTAGTGGTGCCGCCGTGACATTCATTGGACAAAACTACGGTGCAGGTCAGATGGCTCGTTGCAAACGTATTTTCTGGATATGCATGATAGGGGGTGCAGCGTCCTGCTTTGTGGGTAATATGTTGTTTATGACTTTTGCAAACGAAGTGTTATCATTGTTTACGTCCGATTCGGAAGTGGTCTATTATGCCAAACTAAGAATGGAATACGTGTTAGTGTTTCAGGCCATAGCTGCTTCCTATGACATACCCTCATCAGCTATGCGTGGTTTTGGACACTCTTTAGAGCCTGCTCTGCTCACCATTTTCGGAACCTGCGTGTTTCGATTAATATGGGTGTTTTTCATTACGCCCGTGTGGCCGGGATTTGAAAATCTCATGATTTGCTATCCTGTGACATGGGTCATTACCGGCATATTGGTCTGCACGGTGTTTGTATTAACGCTTCGAAAGTTGGGAAAACAATTGCAGAAACCATAAACAGTAAAAATATATTATAGATATCGCATGATCTTGTATGCTTGTTCATGACTATGCTGTTGTTTAATATAAGGAATAGGGTAGCTCGGTCTGAGCAATATCTATTTGGAGGTTTCCAGGCTGCTGCGTTTATTGCGGTGATAGCTTCTATATTCGTCGAGTGGAATTTCTACATCCGGCTCATCAAGTACGCCTTGTTGGGGGAGATGAAAACGCATATATCGAATGTTGAGCCCACGTGCCATCCACATTGATTCATAATAGGTTTGGATGGTAAGGATAGGGGATCCCACTAATTTTTCAGGCGTATCATTGTATAGGTCCTCTGTGCAGAAGTCTGTGGGGAGATTATTTTTTTCCACCATAAATTTGGTATAGGTGAACAGAAAATTGGAATCTGTTTTCAAATGGATCAATCCTCCGTCTATGAGAAACCTGCGATAGCGCTCCATAAAGAAAGTTGATGTGAGCCGCTTGCGTGGATTTTTCATCTGGGGATCAGAGAAAGTAAGCCATATCTCCTGCACTTCGTCTTTACCAAAGAAACGGTCGATAATTTCAATGTTAGTACGAAGAAAAGCCACATTGGGCAGATTTTGCTCTAAAGCCTGCTTAGCTCCTGTCCACATTCGTGCTCCTTTGATATCGACCCCAATAAAATTGACATCCGGAAAAAGCTTAGCAAGTCCTACGGCATATTCTCCCTTGCCACATCCCAACTCTAAAACGATGGGGTTGGCGTTATGAAAATATTCTTCTCTCCAGTGTCCTTTCATTGTAAAAGGCACGTTATCAACAACAGAATAGGGATATTCGAAGACGTTCCTCATCGTCTTCATCTCTGCAAACTTAGCTAATTTTCCTTTACCCATGAACTTTTGTTTTGGTAGAAACGGCTTGTTAAGACGAGCCTACTATTCTTGTTTTTAATATTTTACAAATTATGTTAATTACCAAATTCTTTCCGTTACAGACAAACTGAGAGATTCTTTGGTGATACCTGCACAGAGAGTGCCAAAGTTTCACATAATTCTAACCGCTTCACCGTACAGAGAGCATGTTGTACTGTATATAAATCAAGATGAATCTTGCAATTTGTGCGGGGAATGTTAAATTGTCATCATGCCCAGATTTTAGTTATCTGCCTGAACTCTGTACGAGAAGTGTTTAGCATCCATTTTTAGTTTTGATTCCAATTCTTTCGCATAAGGATTAAACGAGAAACAGTTGATAACAGCACTGTTAATAGCATTAATGCTTGCTTTACTCTTTATCCAATTCTGTGGGATAAAGGTTTTCTCGTCTAACTGATTTTTGTTTATTTCTGTTTCAATGGCGTTGTTTAAGCAGTTAGCTGCTAATTGTATAACAGAATCAGTAATGTTAAATACTTGCGAGAGTCGCAGACACTCTGATGGAGAGGGAACGCTTGTTTGCTTGTTACATTTTGCACAGATAGCAGAAATAGCATAAAGCATATGATAAGGAGCATACGCTTTCATTGTAAGGACATCCTCATTTAGTCCGAGAGGATTTTCATCTGTCCATGCTTCCATTATTTTATTCATCCATATTGTTAAAGATAAGATGTCGGCAGGAGCGTATTCATTCTTGAAAAGTGTATTGAAGTACTTGTCAAAGATTTTGGTTTCGCCATAGGATAAATTTGGACGTTGCATATACCAAGCGGTTAGCTGTTTACCTAAAAGGGATAGTTCTACCACTTTATTTCGATCCCTGTCGGCAGGTATAGCCTCACCTCGTTTTGTTGCTAAGAAGCCTTCTGGAAATTGTTGTTCAAAAGCCTTTCTAAGTTTCAGAACTTGACGGCTATTACTTCTAAGATCACGAGCCTTTACGGTACTTTGTGTATTCGTATTCGTACTGATAGAGTCGGCCCTATCTCGCTGAGGAATTTCATAAAAACGGAAAAGAATGTAGGCATCATCCCGTTTCTTTACATTTTCACTACAACTGAGAATGGTATTTAATGATTGACATCCATTCACAACATTCAAAGCATAGAATTTAAAGACACCAGGTTCTATCTCTTCCATCTTGTTGCAAATGGCAGTTATTCCGTTATGGAAGAAAAAGAAATCTCTACATTTATCTGGGTTGTTGATAGTGTTCTTTATTTTTTTGTTTACGGAGTTGTTGATACCAAGACTCTGTCGCACGTTCTTCTGGAATAGTGAGCCATCCTTAATACCTGGTATCTTAATACATTCTTTTAGTGGCAAAGTTGCAAGAAGTACATTAGTAGAGCTTAGCTCTGTCTTCAAATATTTACCTTTTTCCAAAGTAATAACATGATTTAGGATAGGGTTGGTCTGCTCTAAAACACGATTGTAAGTATCTGCTAATCCTTGTTTGTCTATGACGGAAAACTGTGCATTGAAATCAGAATCCTCATCTTCGGCAAGTTTGGACTGGAAAGCATTAATATCTTGCTGAGCACTAGGGGTGAATGATGAAGTGGTTATTAATTCAAAGCAGATGCAATAAGCATCATCTTCCAAGGCATTTGCAATCTCATAAATTTTTGTTTTCAATTTAGCATTAGCATTTTCCTGAAGTTTTGCAAGGTCATGGAATTGGCTCCAAGAAGAAATCACTTCTCGAACGGGTTCTGCATCAACACTTTCGCCAAGATAGAACTTCCCCTGAACAATATAAATCTTTTGTTCGTCCTCATCAATATACGTCGCGTCAATCTGTTTGTCTCCCTGTCCGTCAGTTATGGCATCCTTAGTTTGACGCTGGTCGAGTAGGTGTATATTTCGCATATACCATGCAACAAAACGTTGCCCGTCATTAGGAAAATTCTGTTGATAATACTTCTGTGCAATTTCAGACTTAATGATATCAATTATATTGTTCATACTGCTCTTGTATTTATTTTTTATACCGAAACTCTTGTATTTATTTTTATACCTGAGCAAAAAAATTGCTCAGGTGTTTGTCATGTCGCAAAATTCTCTTTTAAAAAGAAAATGACAGATATGGCAAAAATACAAATAAAAACAGAAAAACTCATTCTTTTGAAGGGAAATTCTATTTTCAATGGGGAATTCGATTTTGAATCTTCAATCTTCAAACTAGTAGACCCTATTTATTAACAATGTAGCATTACAATACGGAAGTTCGGTCGTTCGTAATATGATGTTGGGAGGAGAGGAAGAGGGGAAAATGGCAATTAATCCTCTTTATACTGTTGTAACAGAGCTTTCTCTTGTTCTTTTGCTTTGGCGAGAAATGATCTATATTCCTCACTTTCCGGATTGAAAGGTTGATGGGAGAGGGCCTCGCGAATAGGTTTCCATGCTTTGAGAAAGCTAAAAGTAGAGGGCGAGAAGAAAGTTTCGGCCATTCGTTGGTAGATGTAATCTACAGCTTGGTCGGAAGGATGCAGCATATCCTCTTTGTAGAATCGATAGTCACGCAGTTCGTCGTTGATGATTTCGTAGGATGGGAAGTAAGAAACATTTGTGGAGTTTATGGCTTTTTCTATGGCTAACAATAGCGTTGCTTTAGACAGCTGACTGCCGTGATAGCCATACTTTCGGTAGCGAATTGGACTTACTGTAAGGATAAAACGAACGAGTGGAAAGCGTGATCGAATAAGCTCAATGGCTTGTTCAAGATAATGTGCACATTGGTCTATGGATAGTTCTCGTTCCTCAAATAAACGTTGAGGACGCTTCTGACAGTTGTCTACTATCTTGCCGGTTTCCTTGAGAATATATACATGATTGGTACCGAGAGTAAACACGGCAGTACCTTTTTTGTTAGGTTCAAAAGGCATTTTATTCTCCTCGAACAAGCGTTCAACAGTGTGAAGAATACTTGCCGGATTATACATCACGCCATAGGGATTTACCACCGCACGAAATCTTGCCTCCTGAAATCGCTTCCCCATATTATCGGCAAAACACGAGCCTACAAAAAGCATGCGTTCGCAAGGCTCTATTTTCCAAAGAGACGGCTCTATGTTTACTATCGTACGAAATTCCATTTTCAGTGTTTAGAATCAGCAACTATTAGTTTGACGTAAAATATAGATAAGTTTAGGGGTGAAAGAAGTACGAACTTATGCTTTAGAAGTAGCTGGGTGGGCATGATGCAATAGAGCAATGGCTTGTTGGAGAATCTCTGTGTGATCGAACGCTAAAGGTGGTAAATCATTAATGCTAAACCATTGTGCTTCACTTGCGTCGTCACCTCCTTGTACCCTAATAACATTTTCAAGAATAGTATAATAGGCTATTGTTACAACTCTTTCGCGCGGGTCACGGTCTACTTTAGAGAATGCTCCTACTTTGATATATCTCGTTTACTTTAAGTCCTGTTTCTTCTTCAAGTTCACGTTTGGCAGTCTCTTCAGTAGTTTCATCAATATTCATAAAACCGCCGGGAAAAGCCCAATATCCTTTGCATGGAGCGTTTTTTCGCTTGATAAGCAATACCTTGGTATCTTCGCCACTCTTTGCGAAAACAATGCAATCGGCAGTAATGGCCGGATGAGGATATTCGTATGTGTACATAGTTGATAGTTTATCTATTCCTTCATGTGTAGGAATTTTGACTTCATGACTATGTAACCCCATCTCAATTCCTACACATTTCGTATGTGCCTAATGCTTGTAGACTTATAAATCAGTTGTATATTATTCCGTCGGTCTAATGGGTTGCTTTCGCTTTTTCCATTCGAAGAACAATCCTAAGGCAATCAAAACAAACAGAATGCCATACGAAGCATAGGCAACGGACTCAGTTGTACGAATAGAACTGGGATGAAAACTCAACGCAACCTCGTGTTTGCCAGGTTTTATGTTCATGGCCCTTAGAATATAGTTTACGCGACCAAGCTCCGCACGCTGACCGTCTACAGTAGCTGTCCAACCCGGATAATATATCTCAGAAAAGACGAGAATTCCCCCCTTATCAGAATTCACCTCATAGGTAAGCGCATTTGGTTCGTAGGTTTTGAGCGTAGCTATAGCCGTGCTTCCTTGCGTAGTTGCTTGCCCAAGTTGCTGTTCAAACTTCTTATCTGCAACCGCTTCATGTTTTAAATTGATTTTACCTACGCCCTCAATCTCCTCATTGGCATTGTCAACATAACTAATTTTGTCTATAAACCATGCGTTGCCGGCAGCATACGGATTATGAATAGGTACTGTCTGCCCGTTCTGCAAGCCCATGATGATATATTTGGTGTTGAGCATATTGAGTACCGGGTAGATGGAGTCGCCGTCTACCTTAGTTATATCTCCTTCGGCATTGGCAATGGCCGGAAGCATCTTTTGCATCTCCGGAGCAATGTAGGCATCAATCATTTCCTGGTATCTACGCAGTTTAGCTGCGTGATATCCACCTATGCTCTTGTGATAGTACGAAGTTTCGTTCTCATTAAATGTATTGGATGCCAGATTGAGAACACGGTAGTTTAACGACTTATCCATGAGAATCTGTCGGTCAGTAGCAGTCATCTGTTGTGGCGTTTCGCGAACACTTTTTTCTACAAACATTCCATCGTTGAGATAGCGTTTGTTCACCTGCCACATATCAATAAGACATAACACTGTGATACAGCCCACCATAAACTTGGCATTTAGCTTCTTTGCCTTGAAGAGCAGCAGAATCAGTGAGCCTATGAGCACAATTCCGAACGAACGTAGGGCATCGGCAGTAAATATGGATTGGCGAATGGCTACGAGATTACTCTTTAGCGGATTGAGATATTCCTGTGGAATCTGTGAGAGTGCTTGGTTTTCCGTACTGGATATAAAGTCAGAGAAAAACAGGGTAGGAGCCAGATAAAAAAGTAAGGCTACGCCTCCCGTAAGTGCAAAACTCGTATAAACCCACTTCATGTTTTTCGAGAGAATATCGGGCGTGTCGACAATTTTCTTCAAGGTTATGACAGCCAACAAGGGAATACCAAATTCGGCTATAACCAATATAGAGGCCACTGTTCTGAACTTGGCATACATCGGTATATAATCAAGGAAGAAATTCGTGAATCCCATGAAATTTCTACCCCATGATAGTAATATAGAAAGGATTGTTGCTGCGAGCAGTGCCCATTTCATGGGTCCTTTGACAATAAACAGGCCTAAGACGAATAGCATCAGCACAAAGGCACCTACATATACTGGGCCACTCGTACCCGGCTGTTCACCCCAATACTGCCCCAACTGTTGGTATATCTGTATGAAGTTAGGGTCTGCTTTTTCCATTGCCTTAGCATTATTTGCCAAAGGCACACTGGCTCCGCCCTTAGTGTTGGGCACGAGTAGAGTCCATGTTTCGCTGATACCGTAGCTCCATTGTGTAATGTAGTCTCGGTCAAGTCCACTGCTGGTTTGATTGTCCGAGTTCTTTTTAACCAGTTCGCTCTTGCCGCGCATACTCTCTTGAGAATATTGCCATGTGTGATAAAGGTTGGACAGGTTTATACAGATACCTATAGCGGCGGCGGCAACTGCAACGAGCGAGGCCTTCCAAAACTGTGTCATCTGTTTTTCGCGGATAGATTTAACAAGCCAAGCCACTACCATGAAAAGAATGATAAACAGATAATAATAGGTCATCTGCACATGGTTGGCTTTGATCTCAAAGGCAGTGAATATGGCAGTTACGATAAAGCCCCATAAGTATTTACCTCGATATGTCAGCACCAGTCCTCCTATCATCGGGGGCAGATAAGCTAATGCCATGACTTTCCATATGTGCCCTGCAGCAATAATGATGAAGAAATAGCTGGAGAAGGCCCAAATTATAGCTCCCAAAGTGGCTAAATATTGTCGAAAATTGAAAGCTCGAAGCAATATATAAAAGCCTAATAAATAGGCAAATACATACCAAACGTTTTCCGGCAATCCTAAATGGTAAGCACTGGAAACTTGATTCAGCATATCGGTGCTGTTGTATGAAGGAGAGGTCTGGTAGGTAGGCATTCCGCTGAAGGTCGAGTTGGTCCATCGAGTGCGTTCGCCCGTCTTTTCAAAATATTCCTTAGCCTCTTGTCCGGCACCTCGCCCAGCCGACGAGTCGTGGCGATAAAGAATACGTCCTTCAAAGACAGCGGGTGTGAAATAGGCAAAGGAAATTACAACAAAAAGTAGGACTGCCAGAAAATCCGGTAGACATTTCTTCAAACTTTCCATATATCAGATATAAACGTTTATATTATGTCGGACAAAGGTATGTATTTTTTGCTAAAAAAATAAAAGTTTAAAGATAAAAGGTGCAATATACTTTGATTTTTGTAACTTTGCCGTATGAAGCGAATAGGAATTATAGTTGCAATGGATAAAGAGTTCGTGCAACTCAAGACTTTGCTCGACGAAGCGCATACAGAACACCGCAATTTCAAAGACTTTGTGATTGGTCGTATGGGCGATGCGGAAGTTATCATGCAGCAATGTGGTATAGGAAAGGTCAATTCAGCTATAGGCGCTGTGGAAATGATTGATGGCTACCATCCTGACTTGTTGATTTCTACGGGAGTTGCCGGAGGAGCCGACCCAGCGCTGAATCCTCTGGATGTTGTGGTAGCGACAGAATGTGCGTACCACGATGCCTACTGTGGGGCAGAGGTTGAATACGGTCAAATTATGGGTATGCCTGCTCGATACAAATCGCCTGAAGATTTGGTAGATAAGGCCTTGAAACTGAACGAAAGGTGTGCTGAGTTTAAGGTAAAAAGTGGATTGACCGTTAGCGGAGAATGGTTTGTAGACAGCAGGGAAAAGATGATAGGAATATTAAAACAGTTCCCTGAAACAACTGCTGTGGATATGGAGAGCTGTTCTATAGCGCAGACATGTCATATCTATAAAACACCATTTATATCCTTCCGTATTATCAGTGATGTTCCTTTGAAAGATGAAGGTGGCGCGCAATACTATGACTTCTGGAACCGTATGGCAGAAGGTAGTTTTGAGATAACAAAGGCATTTTTAAAGGAAATCATTTAACAACAGAATTTAAAAACATATAAACGAAATGAAGAAAATACCATCGTTCACTATAAACCACAACAAATTGCTACGTGGCATTTATGTCTCCCGAAAGGATCAGGTAGGCGAGGAGATAATTACTACTTTTGACATTCGCATGAAAGAGCCCAATCGGGAGCCGACACTACACAATGGTGCCATTCATACAATGGAGCATCTGGTGGCAACCTATCTCAGAAATGATACAGAATGGAAAGATCGTATTATCTATTGGGGGCCAATGGGCTGTCTGACGGGAAACTACTTGCTCATGCGAGGGGATTTGGAGTCAAAAGATATTGTAGACTTGATGATCAGAGCTTTCCGTTTTGTGATAAATTTTGAGGGCGATATCCCCGGGGCTTTACCACGCGATTGCGGCAGTTACCTGCTTCACGATTTGCCAATGGCCAAATGGGAAGCCCGAAAGTATGTAGAAGAAGTGCTCGAAAGGATAAAACCAGAAAATCTTGTCTATCCTGAGTAAATAATGCGACACCATTGACATTTGCTCAATGGTGTCTTAGCACTGTTGTCTAAATGCTGCCAAAGTTGAATTTATAACCTGCGGTGATAACAACAGCTTTGTTTTTGTTGCCGTTGCCGATTAGGGATTTGTACACTTTCGACAAGCCAAATTGATAACGAATATCCAACACTACGTTTTCATATTCATAAGAAACGCCTACCGGTATGCTGAGGTTAAACTTGCGGATATTTTTGTTTTCTACATTCAGTTTTTCAGTTTCCTTTTGGTAGGTGTAACTTCCATCAGTTCCGATGGTGACGTTCGAGGATTCCGTATGCATATTGTTGCTCAGTAGGAAGGATGCCTGGACGCCTGCGTTGATGGCAAAGTTTTTAGCCACGTAGAGGTGTCCCATCAACGGCACACCGAGATAGTGTATATAGGTGTGGCTATTTTGATAGACCGTGTGTTCTCCGGCATCTGCTTGCGAAAGGTCGGTGTCGTCATAGGTGCAACCCATACGTTGATAGTTTACCCCGATCGATATACCAAGAGCTGGATGAGCTTGATACTGTAAATCTGCACCGGCGACGGGACCAACCTGAGTCTTACCATTTTGGACATCTGATGAATGGCCAAAGCCCATGGATTCTTTAGTAATGTTGGAGAATGTGACGCCAACGTGTGGAATTACAGAGATTGTTCCTGTGTTACTTTGAGCATTTATGGTTGTAGCTGACCACACAAGAGCGATAACGACGAGAGTTTTTTTCATAATAGACATTTAATGATGAAACGTAGGTGCGCTACATATTATTATGTAAGTCCAAATGTAATTTTAAATGAAAATTGTAGATTCAGACTGCAATTACAAAATGAATTTATCTTTGGAAGAAAGCGGTCTCTCATTGTAAATTTATCAGTTATTTGCCGATGCAAAAATGTTTAAAAATATTCCCAAGAACTTCGTTGGATGTTATTGCACCACCGGTTATCTCAGCCAATTCTTCAAGACAGATACGGAGGTCTTCTGCAAGAAGGTCTCCACTAAGATTTAGATCCAACCCTTCAATTACACGTGAGATACTGACTTGAGCCCGACTGAGAGCTTCATAATGACGGGCGTTGGTCACGATGACAGAGTTCTCGTCAAGTTCCGGAATATCGGCGGTAGCATAGATGAGTTCCTCTAATTCTTGAATCCCCTGCCCATGTTTAGCACTAATGGATATATGTAAAAGAGGAGAGGGGAGAGAAGGAAAAGCTAAGGAGGCGTTTGAAGAGGAGATCAAGTCTGCCTTATTCTTAACAAGAACGACTTTCTTATCCTCAATGTGTGAGAGAATTTGATCACTTTCCTTTTGTGTAGGTTGCTGATCTATCACCCATAGTACAATGGCTGCTTCTTCCAATTTTTGATAGGCTCGCTCAATACCGATACGCTCCACTTTATCTTGCGTATGGCGCAGTCCGGCAGTATCAATAAAGCGGAAGGTCACCCCATGAATTTCCATAGTATCTTCTATCACATCTCTGGTTGTTCCATGCACATCACTGACAATAGCCTTTTCCTCATGTAACAACTGATTGAGTAAAGTGCTTTTGCCCACGTTTGTATTACCCACTATGGCCACAGGTATTCCTTTCTTCAGTGCTTTTCCCGTTTCGAATGAATGGGTCAGAGACTTGATATGGTTGCTGATTGTACAGGCGAGTGCTTTCAGTTCATCACGATTGGCAAATTCCAGATCTTCATGATCGCTGAAATCAAGTTCAAGCTCCAAAAGACTGGTCATTTTAAGCAATTGGTCCCGTAATATTAAAAGTTTGTTGCTAAAATGTCCTTTCAGCTGACTTAATGCAATTTTATGGGTAGCTCTATTAGTAGACGCTATCAAGTCGGCCACAGCTTCTGCCTGCGAAAGGTCCATCTTCCCATTGAGATATGCTCGTTGTGTGTACTCTCCCGGACGGGCCTGCCTTGCTCCTGCATCAATTAAGGCATGTACAGCACTTTGCATAATATAGCTTGAGCCATGACAAGTAATTTCAACACTCTCCTCACCTGTATAACTGTGTGGAGCATGATATACACTTACCATCACCTCATCAATCTCATCGCCTTTTAATGTATGAAGTATGCCATAATGAAGTGTATTGGCTTGTGCTTCACGCAATTTTTTTTTTGTGTTCTTTGGCTTAAAAAGGCGTGATGTAATGGCTATAGCGTCGGGGCCGCTAAGTCTTACCATCCCGATGGCGCCTCCGGAAGGCGTTGCTAAGGCAACAATAGTGTCTGTATTGAGCATAATGAGTGGTTTTGCCTACAGATAAAATAACATAAAAATAGAGCAGACTCTTTAAGGGAGTCATTGCTCTATTTTCTTTTATGAAACGGGAACTTAAATTCTATCTAACACTGTTTTAATCAGTCCATCAATAGAGTTTTTATATCCGGTATTGGCTTCCTTAACCCGTCGGTTGGCTATTACCATACAACAGGTCAGTGCCTTGTGTCCCAAAAGTTTGGCCAACCCGGCCAAAGCCGAAGACTCCATTTCAAAATTAGTGATGCGGTAGCCTTTATATTCAAAGGCTTCTACTTTGGCGTTCTGGTTGGGATCTGCCAACGGAACACGAAGTTCACGTCCCTGCGGGCCATAAAATCCTCCGCAGGCAATAGTCACACCACGTACCATGTCGTCACAAGCTATGCGATCGAGGGTTTCCTTATTGGCATCGATCACATAGGGAGCACCTTTCTGAGGATTCCAATCCATGTGTTTTTTGAATGCTTCCTCAAATTCAAGGTCACACACCTCATTCCGCCCGGCGTAGAAATTAAGCAGTCCATCAAATCCGATGCTTTTCTCACTGGCAATATAAGTGCCTACTGGGGTAAATTCCTGCAGTCCACCACAAGTGCCTATACGTACGAGCGTGAGAGAACGCAGCGACGGTTTTACATGACGGGTTTCAAAGTCAATGTTGGCCAACGCATCGAGCTCATTAACCACAATGTCAATATTGTCACATCCTATACCCGTGCTTACCACAGTAATTCGTTTACCCTTGTAAGTTCCTGTCACCGTGCGAAATTCGCGACTTTCCACTTCAAACTCCTTGTTTTCAAAGTGCGAAGCAACCAAGTTTACGCGTCCGGGATCACCCACAAGGATTACTTTGTCAGCTAACTGTTCCGGCCGAAGGTGAAGATGGAATATAGAGCCATCACTATTAATTATCAATTCTGATTCTGCAATATAAGTATCCATAATTGCTTGTTTTATTAAATGGTTATATGATATATTATTTTAAGGTGTTAATTCAAGTCGTCTTATCTTTTTTTCCAGTAATTTAATGTCAGCGTTTTGATGGGAGAGTTCATTCTCCAACCGCAGTATGTCATCCGTCAAGTCTGCCTTTGCTCCCTTGTTTCCGTTCGCATAGCCCTCCCTTTTATCTTCCAGAACCTTCCGGGTTGATTGCATCATGGAACGTAATTCCTGTAATTGTTTATAGAGCATTCTGCTTTTCTCAGATTTAAAATCAGATACAGAGCTTACAATTCGGTCGTCATTAATGACAAAGCACATGTTTTCTCCGACTTGTATTCCTGTTGTCCTCGCAATCATAGCGTCCCTTCGACGAAGTGCTTTCTGCCTATCTCCAAACCTCCACGTTTGGCTAATGTCACTTATCTTGGCAAAGCTTTCTAATTGGCTTTGGGTTAAATCCTCACTTGTAAAATCCAAGCGGGGATAAGTGGGCACGAAAGTATAGATACACACACTGTCCTCATTCTGATAGCGGTCGGTTACCAACCACCCTAAGGAGTCCAAGTCGTTAATAGCCAACAAATAATCATTGGCTGTAGAGTTGTAGGGTAGTCCGTAATTCTGCGGTGCATACCATGCTCCCTTATCACTGTCAAAGGAGGTCATGAAAATATCGTATCCTCCAATGCTGTTTTGACCTTTAGCAGCAAAAAACAAGGTCACTCCATCTGTGCATAGAAAGGGGAAGTTCTGGAAAGGAAATTCCTTCTCACTTATTTCGCTCAGAGCATTCTGTTTACCCCAACCACTTCCCAATAAAACTTGACTGTAGAGTGCCGTGCCAGCCGTGTCCCCTTTAGCATAAAGGCGACGATCGGCAAAGTCGTTCTCATATTGCCCTAACATTATTTTTTTGCTATTGGAAAATGTCACTGACAGTTTCCCTGCCGCATGATTGATGGGCAACTTTGAGATAAACTCCTCCTTACCTACTACAACACTATCAATAAACATAACTTTTGCTGTAGTCGGCAACATTGTTTTATATAATTTCTGTTCAGGAGATTCCTCGACAGCAGCAACCTTTTTCTTAGGTTTTACCCTTCCCCGCTGAGCACATAGTGTCGATACGGATAGAGACAGTAACGTTATGAAAAGATATATCTTGAGTTTCTTCATAGCCGGTATTTTAAAAACAAAGATAAAGAAAATATTTTGAGAGATAAAGAAAAATAGGAATATTTTAGAATATATTATTATGGTTAACTTTCGGACGGATTCCATGAGTAAGTGCAAAGTTATACTATTTTTGTCTTCATCATATCTCTTGGCTTTAAAAATCCGTTTTTCTTTATGGAGCTGTTATTTATTTTTCGATAATGTCCTTGATGTGTTATCTCGATATTCCCTAGAATCAGCTTTCATTGGTGTATATTGCGGTATAAAATAATTGTTCATTCTTACACCATTTCAAAAATATATGTATATTTGTAGTCATAAATTTAAAAAGTAGTATGAAAAAATTATATGTAACTCTACTCGTTTTTTGTAGTTCTCTTTTACTATTGGGATGCACTGAGAATAAAACGAAATGTGTTCCACAGTATGCAGCAACCTCAGATTCTTCTATGAAAAGTAATGATGACACTCTAAGACTTATTATAGGGCATGAGGTTGACGATGTTGATTATGAAGTGATTATTAAATGTGGAGACAAGACCATTCATCGCTTCGGATACAAATATCCTGAGGACGATGATTTTGTACCAAATGGAGAACGTATTGATAGTTGTCTGTTGACTGACTTGAACTTTGACGGAATAAAAGAAGACGTATTGTTTTATTTGGGCAGTTTTGGAGCTTCAGGCACAGAATATTTTGATGCCAGAGTGTGGAATCCTAAAACAGAACATTATGACAAAATAGAAGAATTCAGAGATATACCTAACCCCGTAATCAGCGACAAATACAAGTGTATTCTTTCAAGAGGGCATGTTTCTGCCGCAGAGAATAAATATGCCAAATATGTATGCACCAATGGACGCCTCGTCAAGGTTGCTGAATTAAGACAATATTGGCAAGGTAATATTTATCCTGAGCGGGACAGGGCTATTTATGAAGAGCATTTTATAAAGACTAATGTTTGGAAAAAGAACTTGAAGCTCAATCAAATCAGCGATTTTTGGAAACCAGTCGTACCATTTTGATTTTTTATATTAGGGACTATTGAGGTGATACACTACCTAATTACCTTCCCACATATCGTCTTTGTCCAGCATCCAATGCAGGATAAGGACTTTTCTTATTTGCAATACCCTGCTTTCTTTTCGGCTCAAAACGATAACGTCTTTTTATAACGAGTGCTTCCATAAAGTATAGCTATGCTATTGTTGGAAGACCATTTTATTCATAATATCCAATATAATTCCACAATAGACTTCAATAGTGTTAAAATCATTGCTTATTCACGATTTGTAATAAAATATTTGTAAATTTACAATCAATTTATTTATTAATTAAAACAACAGATATGAAAATCAAGTATTAAATAAATAGCTTTGCACCCCGTTATATAGGCTTTCACCTCATGGTTTGCTTTGGTTTTAATGCAAAGTTCAGGTGAATTTCAGTCCATGATGAGAGACGGTATAATTAAAAGTTATTCACTTTTTTAGTGACACGTTATAATTAAGATAATTCAAAATACACATTTAAATTCGACAAAATGGAAATAGGAGAAAAATTACCGGAATACCTCGGAAAAGATCAAGATGGGAACGAAATCCGATTGAGTGACTTTAAAGGAAAAAAACTTGTGCTCTATGCTTATCCCAAAGATATGACATCCGGTTGCACCAATCAGGCCTGCAACCTGCGTGACAATTACAACACCTTGCTCAAGAAAGGTTACGCCGTTGTAGGCGTAAGTATTCAAGATGAGAAGTCGCACAAGAAATTTATAGAGAAGCATCAACTTCCGTTCCCGTTGATAGCCGATACAGAGCTCAAGCTGGTTACAGCATTAGGTGTCTATGGTGAAAAGAAAATGTATGGCCGTACTTATATGGGTACTTTCCGTACTACGTTCGTTACAGATGAGAATGGTGTCATCGAGCAAATCTTCAAACCTAAACAAATTAAGGTCAAGGAACACGCTGCACAAATTCTTGGTGAATAAGTACGCTACGATTCTGAAATCGAAATGTCTTCATACAAAAGCGTATGAAGTGTAATAATGCATCATAGAAACACAGATAAAACTACAATATCATAGCACATTACTTCGTTTAAATGACAAGTGTTCGGTCCTTTTTCCAAGCACTTGTCATTTATTTTATTTCTTTACTCCTCATTCTTCACTCTTCACACCTCACTCTTCACTTTAATTCATATTCTTCATTTTATAAAATTTTATTACCATTTTCCGAACATTATTTTTGAAACATCTGGAGTAAAAAGGGCTATCTTTTTTCGTCAAAACCGGGTCGAGCATTCTCTAAAATTGCAAGAGCGCTGTGATTGAGGCTTTCTCACGACATGGTTAAGCCTTATTGGTAGTGCGGAAGAGTCCCAATCGCACAGCGATTGAGGCCTTTTCATCATGCCGTTAGATACTCTATCGCAAGCGGAAAAACAGCAGAACAAAGGGCATTTTTTCAAAATCACTGATTGTCAGCTATTTACAAAATATCGCAATTTTAGCGTATTTCAAACAAAAGTAAACTTGTTTTGAAATAAGCGAAAATCTGAGGGCATTATGTCAATATAATTAACCAATTTAAATTCTTCATAACCTGAGTTTGGAATAAGAGCGACACTTTTAAGATTAACTCCCTAAAGCATGAACATAGCGCCTATATCCTGAAGCAGAGCCGGGCCCCCTCCGTCTCTGCGTTACACATGGCTTGAGTCTCTAAAAAACTGCAGAAGACCATTTCGTGTTCCTAAACATATAAAGCATACTTTTCCGTTTTATTCCTTTTAAGCCAAAATACAGCATAGGTACAAAAGCCCGTATTCAATCACATAAACGGATGCTTTGATAATATTTTCAAATATTCATTTATGAAAGTCGGTAACTAAAAAAAGATTTCGTTTGCACATTCGTAGTTTTTTTGTACTTTTGCCTGATATAATTGATATAAAAACAAAAACATAGCATTATGCTTACACTTAAACTCATCAATGAGGAAACAGAGCGTGTCATTAAAGGACTGGAGAAAAAACATTTCGAAGGCGCTCGCGAGGCAATAGACAAGGTGTTGGAATACGATAAGGTACGTCGCGAGTCGCAACAAGAGCTGGATGCAAACAAGCAGCAGCAAAAGCTTATCTCCAAGCAGATAGGCGACTTGATGAAAGAGGGAAAGAAGGATGAGGCCAACGAGATAAAAAACAAAATAGCTGAGCTGAAGGCCCAAGACAAGGCGCTTCAGGAAGTGATGAACAAGGCTCAGGAGGACATGACCAACATACTCCTCGAAATCCCCAACATTCCACACGCAGACGTTCCTGAAGGTAAGGATGCTAACGATAATGTGGTTGTAAAGGAAGGCGGATGTATTCCTGATTTAGGAGAGCATGCACTTTGCCATTGGGACTTGCTCAAGCAATACAATCTTGTGGATTTCGACCTTGGTGTAAAGATTACGGGGGCCGGATTTCCACTATATTTGGGCAAGATGGCAAGATTTCAACGCGCTTTGGAAGCCTTCTTCCTTGAAGAGGCCCGCAAGTCCGGCTATCTGGAAGTGCAACCCCCATACGTGGTGAATGAGGCTTCCGGATATGGAACAGGACAGCTGCCCGACAAAGAAGGACAGATGTACCATGCCAATATGGATAATTTATACCTCATTCCAACAGCAGAGGTGCCTGTTACCAATATATTCCGCGACGTGATTCTTGAAGAAAAAGAACTGCCGGTTAAGCGTTGTGCTTACTCAGCTTGTTTTCGTCGTGAGGCTGGGTCATACGGAAAAGATGTGCGCGGACTGAATCGTCTGCACCAGTTTGATAAGGTGGAGATTGTGCGTATTGATACGCCTGAACATTCATACGAAAGCCTGACAGAAATGCTAAACCACGTAGAGGGCTTGCTCCAAAAGTTGGAACTCCCTTATCACATTCTGCGTCTATGCGGTGGTGATATGAGTTTTACCTCAGCCATTTGCTATGATTTTGAGGTATGGAGTGCTGCCCAGAAACGCTGGCTTGAAGTTTCTTCGGTTTCAAATTTCGAGAGCTATCAGGCTAATCGTCTGCACTGTCGCTATCGTCGTGAAGACACCAAAAAGACGGAACTCTGTCACACCCTGAACGGCTCTGCCTTGGCATTGCCGCGTATTGTGGCTGCCATCATCGAAAACAATCAAACTTCAGAAGGCATACGTGTACCCAAGGTGCTGGTACCATACTGTGGTTTCGATATGCTCGATGATAAAAATTTCTAATTGGTAAACATATTGCTATGATTCGGAAGATCATATACAAGACTCACATCTCGATGGTGCTGATTTAGAGTAATTTGCTTATTTATTCAGTCTTGGTTGCCAATTCGATATATGATCATTGATAACAAACATAAGGGGCTTGCTGTGTGGAATATCCCGTAGCGTTATTTCATCTCAGCAGCCTAACGCTATAAATCCTTAATATTTAATTTCACATGAACAAAATTATAAGCAAAAAGCAGTTTTCTGAGAAGGTATATTGCTTTGAGGTAGAAGCTCCACTGATTGCTAAAAGTTGTCGCCCCGGTAACTTTATTATCGTAAGGGTAGACAAAAAGAGTGAGCGGGTACCTTATACGATTGCTAAGGCCAATGTAGAAAAAGGTACGCTGACAATGGTTGTTCAGGAGGTTGGTCTGTCGTCTGCGAAGTTTTGCAGACTCAATGAAGGCGATAGCGTCAATGATATTGTAGGGCCACTGGGAACTCCATCGAAAATAGAAAACTACGGAACGGTGATATGTGCCGGTGGAGGCATTGGTATCGCCGCCATACTGCCTATTCTCACTGCGCTCAAAAAAGCAGGAAATCGTGTCATTTCTGTGTTGGCAGGTCGCACAAAGGAGCTTGTCATCATGGAAGATGATGTGAAACAATATAGTGATGAGGTTATCATTATGACAGATGACGGCAGCCGGGGACAAAAAGGTGTGGTAACCGTTGGGGTAGAACAGGTTATCAAGCGGGAGAAAGTAGACAAGGTAATTGCTATCGGTCCTCCCATGATGATGAAGTTTACTTCGATGTTAGCCCAAAAATACAATATTCCCAATGATGTGTCATTGAACACCATCATGGTAGACGGAACGGGAATGTGTGGAGCCTGTCGCCTGACCATTGGAGGCAAAACCAAATTCGTTTGCATCGACGGTCCGGAATTTAACGGAGATTTGGTGGATTGGGACGAGATGATGAAACGCATGGGCACCTTTAGGAATGTGGAAAAGGAGGAAATGGAGAATTATCAAACTTGCTCCATTTCTGACAACGGAAAGGAAATACAGAATATAGAGACGGTTTCCCTGAACAAAGGCTCCCTATCTCCCAATGGTGAAAATCGAGATGAAAAAGCTGAAGACGCAGCATCACTTACCGACCGTAATGCTCAGTGGAGAAAGGAGTTACGAACTTCTATGAAAGGAAAGGAACGCACTAAAATCGAACGTGTGAAGATGCCGGAGCTTGACCCTGTCTATCGTGCTACAACACGATTGGAGGAGGTAAACCTCGGATTGACTGCAGAGATGGCTGTCAGAGAGGCTCATCGCTGTTTGGACTGTCCCAAACCTACCTGTGTTGAGGGTTGCCCGGTTAATATTGATATTCCCTCGTTTATCAAAAACATAGAACGCGGTGCTTTCCTCGAAGCTGCCAAAGTGTTGAAGATGACTTCTGCTTTGCCGGCAGTGTGTGGGCGAGTGTGTCCGCAAGAAAAACAATGTGAGAGCCGCTGTGTGCATCTCAGAATGAACGAGCCTGCTGTGGCCATCGGCTATTTGGAACGATTTGCTGCCGACTATGAACGCGAAAGCGGTCAAATGGCCATACCTAATGTTGCATCAAGCAATGGCATCAAGGTGGCTGTGGTTGGCTCCGGACCAGCAGGATTGAGCTTTGCAGGCGACATGGTGAAAAAAGGATTTGAGGTTTACGTATTCGAAGCCCTGCATGAAGTGGGAGGTGTACTTAAATACGGCATTCCGGAATTTCGTCTGCCCAACCACATTGTAGACGTGGAGATTGACAATTTAAGAAGACTTGGCGTGCATTTCCAAACAGATACCATCATTGGCAAAACCATCACTGTGGAAGAATTGAAAGCCAAAGGATTCAAGGGGATTTTTGTTGCTTCCGGAGCCGGACTGCCCAATTTCATGGGTATTCCCGGTGAAAATCTTATCAATGTGATGTCGAGCAACGAATATCTGACGCGCGTAAACCTGATGGATGCAGCCAACCCTGAAACCGACACACCCATTATTCTTGGCAAAAAAGTAATGGTTGTGGGTGGCGGCAACACGGCTATGGACTCTTGTCGTACAGCTAAGCGTCTCGGAGCCGACGTAACACTGGTATATCGCAGGTCGGAAGCAGAAATGCCCGCCCGTTTGGAGGAGGTGAAACATGCCAAGGAAGAAGGTATCAACTTCATGACCCTTCATAATCCCAAGGAATATATTGGCGATGAAAACGGCAGGATTGCGGCTGCTGTCTTGGACGTAATGGAACTGGGTGAGCCCGATGCTTCCGGACGACGCAGACCTATTGCTACCGGCAAGACAGTAACGTTGGAATGTGATCAGGTTGTGGTTGCAGTGGGTGTATCTCCCAATCCATTGGTACCGACATCGATACCCGGACTGGAATTGGGACGCAAGAATACAATTGTAGTGAACGACCAAATGCAGTCTTCAATCCCCAGCCTTTATGCCGGAGGCGACATTGTACGTGGTGGTGCAACGGTAATATTGGCTATGGGTGACGGACGACGGGCAGCTCAGAGCATGGCAGAAAAGCTGTTGGCGTGAATTTGAAAGTGGAACATGAATGGTGAGTTCAGCTTGTGTGTGTGTTAGAGGAAGTATACAGCCACAACTCAAAGTTACTTGTTCCAAGGATAGACTATAGAACCGAACGGTATTATATATAAGAATCTACTGTTCGTCTGATAAGAAGTCAGGAGTTAAGACTATACGTTTCCTTCTTATAGAGGGTTGAAACAGTATAGTCTTAACTCCTTTGACTGTATTAACCTTTAATTTTGTTTTAATTTATATAATATTTTTTGTAATTTTTATAATTATTCGTACCTTTGCCTGTATTCATATAAATAGGCTGTTCAGAAACAGTCTTAAAAGTAAATAAAATGAAGCGTAAACAGTATTTCAAACCATCTATCATGCTGTTTCCTTTGCAAATTGTTGGTCCGAATATAGGATCACAGAACGATGCAGAGGTGCAGGGCGATGATTATCAAGACGGAATGGTATGGGACGATGATTCCCAAAGTTGGAAATGGCCCAATCCCTAAACAGGTTGTTGGCTCAAGCTATGATGCTGTGGTAGGTAGCGGAGGAGACCACTATGTACAAGCAGTAAAAATAATCATTTATTTCTCCATAACAAAACCATAAACACATCGGATTGTTTTTTACTCCGATTTAATTTTATGACAATAATGAAGCAGTTTTTACACATAACCGCATCTATAATCTTCATGCTCTTGGTCTTCTGCTTGCCCATGTCGGCTTTTGAGTATGTGGACGTGACTTCTTCGAACAGTAAGGTGTCGAAAGTGGATGTGGGAGGCGACAAAGTCAGCAGCATCACGCTGACCGTTACGCTCAAAGACAACGAAGCTCCCAACGGACAGGCGCAGTTACGTTTGGCATCGGATGAAAACAAGTTGGTGATGGGTGAAACCACACAGTTGTTGGACAATGTGCTCACACAAAAATCCACAAATCCCAACGTTTGGGAAATCACATGGAACAACGTCAAGGCAGGCGACTATAAGGTGTTTTTCCAGCAAACAGATGGCAGCGAACACACCCATTTGCATGACATTCAGGTGGTGGAATTACCAGAACCACCGGCGCCGAAATTAACCCTGACAAAAAAGAATGTGACATGCGGCTCTCTGGGATATGTAAATGTTGACCTGGCCGGAGGTGCAAAACCGTTTAGTTACAAAGCAACTATTACACATTATAGAGGAGGAAGCGATATCAGGACTAAAGAAAGTACCTCCGATAGGGGTTGGGTGATCGACAATTTAGTAGAAGATGACAAAGTAACGGTCGAGGTGACCGATGCCAAGGGAAGGAAAGCATCTGCTTCCATAAATTCTATTCAGTCTGTTTCTCCTGAATTCTGGCCAGATGGATCCAATTATTTTGTCAAGCGTACGGGGAAGGACACATTCGACTATTATACGTCGTTTAAGATTGCATGCGATGACGAGAAGAGCTTGCAGGAAGCATTGGATATGTTGGTGAAAACGGCTAAAATTAGGGCTAAGGATAATGATGGAGAGTGGTACCCGCTCGAATTTGCCTCCGCTTATACCCATAAATTTTGGAGTGGTTATTATCGTTATTTCTTTAAAATCCCCTTTGACAACGGAAAGTTAGACATCAAGGATCGAAGATATGATATAAAATATACACAGCTTTGCGAAGGAGAGAAAACAAAAGATTTCTATTTTTGGGACACTACTGTGAAGGATATGTTGTGGCTCGGAGCATGGACGTATGGAACACCGACAGATGATTGTGGATGGAAAGATACATCTTATAAATTGTCTTATAGTTTTGAAGGAAGGAAGTCTTTGGGTGGTAAGCATGTTTATTATTTTATGGACGAGGAGCATCGCAATGCAAAAATCTATAAGCGAAACGCCGACCATACCTATCCTTCTGAGCCTTTGATGGAGGTCCCCATGTGGACAGAACAATTTGATATCGAAAAAAGATTCACATTCTATTTACCTGGGCCTGGTGTGTACAAGATGGTTTATTCCACAGGTAATCCGCAAACAGATTTTGAACGCGAATTTATTTTTAGTGATCCCAAGCCGGATATGGCTTATTATGCTTCACAACCGCGCTACAGGACATTTCAAAGAAAGAGTTTGGGTATACACGGCAATACAGCCGGCATCGTTTTCTCTACTATCAACTTGGAAGGTCCTTTCCAAGTGATTGTAAACAGGCCTGATGGCAAGAAGAACTTTATGATCACTGATTTTGGTGACGACCACGAATATCAAAAAACAATTAACTTCCCGCAGACGATAGACTTCACCAAGCCAAACGGCCACTACAACATCGGAGATTTGCCGGCAGGTGATTATGTGTTTACGCTAAAGGACCAATGCGGAAGAACAAAAGACACAGAGATCACAATTGAAGCCGACAACTTGATGACTTATAAGCTGAGAAGAGACCATGGGTATGGCGAGGGAGTTTTGGTTGAATACAGTTGTGATAACCAAAGCAACAAGGTGAATTTTGACTTTGGGACTACTAGGGACAAGGATTTGTATTCCAGATCAACTTTGCAGTATGGATATGTTACCCAAAAAGTTAAAAGCTCGACTTCCGACGATTGGACTTACAGTACTGACAAACCGAGTGATTTGAAAGACGACGTCTATTTCGGCATCAGCTATTATCCCTATATTTCTAGCGGTGCCGATATATGGTCTCCTGGAGACGAAGAGGTTTATTCGGCAATTGCAAAAGAAAAACGCACATATTCTCCTTATAAGGTCATGAACATCCATGAGAATGATGGCACCGCTTCTTGGAAGCCTGTGGATCAGCCTGACCCCTATTGGGCAAAATCATATAAGTTTGTTTTTAAGGAAAGCGAGGTGAATGCTTTTGACGTGACTGGAGCATCTTGTGATGTTAATGCGAAGAAAGGTAATATTTCTGTTTCCTTACAAAGTGGAAAGACAGTTACCATGCCGGCTACGTATGAACTTTATAAAGCAGATGCAAACGGAAATCCGCAAGGATCTGCCATCCAAACGTACACAGCGCATTCAACTGAACAGGCAAATGTGGTGTGGAAAGATCTTGTAAAAGGCATCTACGCTGTTAAAATTGTTTATGGATCTGAAGGCAGTTGCAACATGAAAAAGGTTGTTGACCTGACGACTGCTGACCTTCCTCAAGTCATTGTGAAAACTCCTAAAGGTAATGAGGTTAAAGATAATGTCTATATTGACATTACTGATGGTATGAAACCATGGCAAGTTTCTCTCCCCGTTTCAAACCACGTTTATGATGTTGCTTGGTATGATATCACGAACGGAAAGAACGAATTGAAGCAAAACGGTAATAATATCTACGTTACTTTCACGGAGCCAGGAACATATACTTATGAAATCCGGACTCAGTTTACCGGCAACACCTCATGTTCGGGTTCTTCGGGAGGAACAAGATTGGTAAAATTTGTTGTTACTCGAAATGAGCAAAAGAACTACTGGATGGGAAGCACCGATGAGAACAATGGTGACAACTTCAGCGTTGCGTCTAACTGGACAGCTAACAAAGTACCTACTGAAGGGGAAGACATTGTTTTTGCAACCGAGGAAAACAACAACGGCCATGCAGCGGTGAACGATTGCCGACTGACCGGCACAGGAAGACTGCCGTTGAATTTCACTGCAACAAATCTCGTTAATGAAAGCCAAAAGGCCATGGTTATTCCTCAAGGCTCCGCTTTATATGTAAAAACCTCAACTGTGGGATTTGAACATCAGAAAGATAATAACGGTAAATATGCCCCCGTGCGCCTGAAAATAGAAGCAGGCTCTAATGGCAAGGCCAACGGAACATTTGTCGCACGCTATCAAGGAGTAGAGAAAGACAAGATTTATGCAGAAGTTCAGATGAACGTACTTACCAAGGCCGTAAAGGAGACTTGGACGGACAACCTCACTGGTTCGCCGACGTTCGGAAGAACAATCCACATCAATTCGACCGACCAATTCTTCGGAATACCGTTTGCAGAAATGTCGGCAGCACAATTCCCAAAGTCAAGACTCTATGTTTATGATGAGGCGCACAATGCTGAAAAAGAGTTTTACCATAAGTTTAGAAACTTAGCAAAAGGTGAAACGATGCATGCGTTCAAGGCATATTCCATCCGTCTTGACGAACCGAGAACAATGCCACTGCGAGGCTATCTCAATTATAACGATGTTACATTGAAACTCACGCGTGAGGCTGCCAAGGTGGATGGTGCAAATGGCGAAGAGTCGTTCGTTAGATGGGGATTAGGACAAAATTTGTTTGGCAATTCGTTCACCGCGCCAATCAAAATCAATTCGATTACATTCCCAGACGACTTAGAAAAAACGGTTTATCTCTATAACACAGGAAGTGGAAAAGACTGGACTGCTACGCTAAGCAATAAAGATGCAAAGGGTGCTGGCACCTACACGGCTGTTCCAATCGATATAGCAGCAATACTTGACATGAATGAAATTCCTTCTATGCAGGGCTTCCTCCTCAAATATACGAAGGACAAAACCGTTTACAGCACCACTCCGACAGAGGTGAAATTGAGTTATAACAATAATGTCATGACGACAGCATCGCTTCCACAAAGAGCCAAACCTCTGTTTATGACAAGCAGCCGCCCTGTTGGTTTTGTGAAGATTACTCTTTTGGGCGAGAATACCGGCGACCAAATGTGGCTTTGCGAATCAGAAAATGCGACAGAAGGATTCGACAATGGTTGGGATGGTAGTAAACTTGGTGGTGAAATGATGCCGACAGCCATCTATTCAACAACGAAAGATGGTATTTGGCAAGTCAATACAACCAATGACATTACCAAGGCAAACATTACGACGAAGATCGCCAAGGAGGGTACGTATTATATCAAGGCGACCAAAAAAGATCTTGATCAATATGATAACCTGAAATTGGTAGACTGTCAATCAAGGATGATCATCCCGTTTGATGCTGACACGCTCTCTTATACGTTTACAACAGATGGTAAGCGTATGAATCAGAATAGATTCGTGCTGATGAATACCAAGGCTACCATGTTTGAAGACATTAAGACAAGCATTGACCTGCATAGCGAAACATTGTCAGGAGATTTCCTTATCTATGACCTTGCAGGAACTTTGGTGAAAGAAATCAGTCTGTCAAATGAAAGAACATTCCCCAAATTGGGATTGGTACCGGGTGTATATATCATCATCGGAAAAAACACTGCCGACAGGACAGGTAGAAAACTAGTGATTACCGATTAGACTTAAAAAGTAAATGCTTTCGAAAACCGGTTGCTTATTCAAAATAAAAATTGACAAGCGGTAAGTCGAAATAATGACAATTTAATAAAAAGAACTGGAGAAACATTCTTTGTTGTTTCTCCAGTTCTTTTTTGATTTTTCTGATGCCTGCGTTATAAATATGTGTTTCAAAAATGATATCATATTGTGAAAGGGGAAAGCGTTTTAAAACTGTTAGAAGATGTAATAAAAGCATCGGCGCTGCGTTATAGAATCAACTGTTGTCGTGTTTTTATTCAATCCACAATTTAATAACATGATGAAAAAGAAATTTTTGTGGCGCTTATCAAGCAGTGTAGTGTTGGCTGGTATTTCACTTGGAATGATTTCTTGTGAGACAGACGGAGCCTCTCCCGACCTGCCCATGCCATCTCGCCATTCGATTCCGCTTCTCAACATGGAGCTGTGGAAGGATGGGCACGCAGCTTATAAATATGATAAGAAGCATCGCCTTATTTCCTATGTTTCCTACAAGAGTAATGTGGTGGAAAGAGAGATCAGCTTCCAATATGATGATCAGCAGCAGCGTATATATGCTGAAATGACAGACCGTATGCGCATTCCCAATGCAGCGCTTGTCTACACGGACACGCTATTTCTACGGAACGGATTGATAGACAGCGTTTCGGGCGTTATACATGGTCATACTGTCTACCATTTCAAAATGCGGTATAATCATGACAGACAGCTTGTAAAAATTAATGTTGAGAATAGGTTTATGGGTAATGGGAATACTTTGAACGAGGAGCATGAATATATTTGGGAACAGGATGACCTGAAGACTTTTATAAGCAGCAGTAAACAAGAGACTGTTGAGCGCAGGAATTACTTCTATACTTTATCAAGTGCGCAACCGCAATTTACCATTCCTGCTCCCAATGCCAACCTTTATCCGTTGCAACGGGTGGGTTATCTGGGCAAATTGCCCAAACATTTGGTTCATAGCGAGAACGTTTCTTCTATACGTTCAAATCAGTCTACAACTTATGAATATACGATAGAAAAGGGATTGGTCAAGCAGTACTCGGTATATCTGTCTCCCGAAGTTCCTGTTGCCTCTGTAACATACAAATGGGAGGAATAAGTTGTTCCGGATTGTGATAATCTATAATCACCTAAATTCACGCAGCCGAAAAGGTAAGAATATCAGCTTGTCTATACGAAAACGCTGTAACTCACTGAAAGAATGTTATGGTAATCCGGTCGGTGAGCCACAGCGTAACACAGGTATCTTTTAATCAAAGAAGGGATTATATCTGCTGAACGGATGCTCCCCGTTCACGAATTAAGTCTTCATAGAAATGTGCATGAGCGGCTTGCACATAAGGAACCAGCCACAGCAGACCAATGCCTAGTGTGAGAATGGAAAGCAACAGCCACCCGATGAAACTCAAGTCGAGAATAAACAAGTCCATCTTGTGGCCATCCATGAGTCTCATACTTTCCTCTATGGCTGCATCGCAACCCATTTCCTGGTTGTCTCTGTAGACAAAGTGGGTCATGGCATAAGAGTAGCTTTTAATAAAACCGGGGATGATGAACAGCATCGTCCAGAGTAAAGTGTAGATGCCAACAAGCAATGGAATAAGCAAACTCTTGCTCCACCAAGGTTTTTTGTATCCGCGAAATAGAGAACTGACGGAAACCTGCTCCCCGCGTATCAAATCCAGAAACAACACGCTTAACGACCATGCCAGCGGTATGGCGGCGATATAGAGCACTATTGAGAACGTGTTTGCGCCGATGTCTTCACCTTGAGTATTAGTCATAATACTAATAGCAAGAAAGATCAAATAGTAAACCAGTGTACAGAGAACAGGTGTTGTCCATCTGGAATCGAGCGATGCGAGCGCCCGGTTTTTGTAATCATTTGTAGTTCCCATTATTTTAAATTTTAGGTTAATAAAAAAGTTGTCTTACCAGCTAAAGGTAAAACAACTTATATAATAATATATCCGTTTATTCAATGACTACAGTGGTCCAACCGTGCTTATCCTCAACAGTGCCGTATTGGATGCCTCGAAGGGTGTCGTAGAGTTTCTTAGACCAAGGTCCAGGTTTCTCTCCGAAATCGTAGCGTTTGCCGGTTTCGATGTCGTCAAGATAGGAAATAGGTGAGATAACGGCTGCCGTACCGCAGGCTCCGGCCTCTTCGAAGGTTTCGAGTTCTTCTTCCGGTATAGGCCTGCGTTCCACTTTCAATCCGAGGTCTTCAGCTATTTGCATGAGGCTCTTGTTGGTGATGGAGGGTAGAATAGAACTCGATTTTGGTGTGACATAGGTATTGTTTTTGATGCCAAAGAAGTTCGCCGCACCACATTCGTCTACATATTTCTTTTCCTTGGAGTCGAGATAGAACTCGCTGGCATATCCTTTTTCGTGAGCAATGGAATTGGCTTTTAAAGAGGCTGCATAGTTTCCACCTACTTTATATATACCGGTGCCAAGCGGAGCAGCACGGTCATAGTCACGGATGATAACGTAAGGATTGCTCGAAAAACCTCCCTTGAAGTAGGGACCAACAGGAGTTACGAAGATTAGAAAGCAATATTCTGATGCCGGATGCACACCCACTTGAGCGCTAGTACCAATGAGAAGTGGGCGAATATAAAGCGTGGCACCGCTCTCATAGGTAGGAATATACTCCTGATTGAGACGTACCACCTTCTTAACCATTTCTACAAAGAGCTCTGTAGGAACTTCAGGCATGAGAATGCCACGACAGGTACTTTGCAGACGGGCTGCGTTGTCTTCTACTCTAAAGATGCGCACTTTGCCATCGGGGCAGCGGTAGGCCTTAAGTCCCTCAAAAGCCTCCTGCCCATAGTGCAGGCAGGTTGCTGCCATGTGCAGGTTGAGATACTCGTCTGAACTCACCTCTATCTCGCCCCATTTTCCATCACGATAGTTGCAACGTACGTTGTAGTCGGTCTTCATGTAACCGAAAGATAAATTAGCCCAATCCAATTCTTTCATAATGATTTAAATTTTAAAGCAGATGCTGCTGATTTATTGCAAAATTACAAATAATAACAATACTTTGCAACTTTTTGTATATAAATTCTAATTGTCTGTCAATATTTTCTGTATTTCAGCATCGGTTTTGGTTAGCCGGTCTTTACACAGTTTGATGAGTTGTTGTGCTTTCTTTAGTTGTTTGGACATTTCGTCGATGCCCAATTCATTGTTTTCCAGCTTCTCAACAATATTTTCCAGCTGACGGACAGCATCTTCATATTTCGTTTCTGTAGCCATTTGTGCGTTTTGAATTTTAGTATTTTGTTACGTTCATATAATTTTATTTCACTACGGATATAATTTTTCCATGCTCCACAAGAGTTTCTATTTCATTTCCCTTTTGGAGTTTCGAAGCATCACGAACACTTTTCCCATTGTACATTGTAATACTATAGCCACGTTTCAAAAGAATCTGAGGGTCAAGGGATTTAAGCATTATGTCGAGTTGCTCAATATGATTTGATTCTTTGAGAATACGATGTTCGACAGCAGGATGGATGCTTGTGCTGATGAGTTGCAGACGATGCCGACATAGGGAAAGATAGTTATTGATATGCGTCACCATTTGTACGGACAGCTGCTGGAGTCGTGCTTCCTGTCTGGTCTTTACTAAAGAGAATAGCATGGGGATGTGTTCGGAGCATCGTGTGAGACGGTTACGTTCCTGTTCCATACGATATTTTACGTAGGTAGTGATATGGTTTTGACAGTCTTCTATCAGTGACCATACATCAGCTAAATTGTCTATGAGATAGGCTGCTGCTGCCGTAGGTGTCTTTACTCGAATGTTGGAAACCATGTCTAAGACGCTTTCATCACGTTCATGTCCAATGCCCGTTATGATGGGCAGTGGGAAATTAGCAACATTTTCAGCCAACGTTAATGTGTCGAAGCCACTCATATCGGCTGTGGCACCACCGCCACGGATGATCACTACCACATCGAAGCGGTCCACATGAAGATTGATTTGATTGAGAGCAGCTATGATGGTCGGTTCAACTTGTTCCCCCTGCATGGTGGCAGGAAACAGTTTTGTGTAGAACTTAAAGCCGTAATCGTTGGCTTCAAGCTGATTACAGAAATCGCCATATCCTGCTGCATTTTCACTGGATATGACAGCTATGCGCTGAGCAAACTTAGGAATGGTCAGCCCTTTCTGCATTTCAAAGACACCCTGTTCTTGGAGTTGTCGAATGATTTGGAGTCGTTTGCGAGCCATATCACCCATTGTGTAGGTAGGATCAATGTCCTGTACAATCCATGAAAAGCCATAAGCTTCGTGAAAATTGGCCGTTACCAATAGCATCACTTTCATGCCCGCATGAAATGGTTGTCCGGTAATCCGTTCGAATTTAGGTCGCAGGTTTGACCATTTAGACTTCCAACACTTAGCCGAAGCACGTGCTACGGGAGTGGCAGAGAATAAGTCTTTCTGCACAAGTTCCATGTAGCAATGCCCACGAACTTCTCGTGCTTCCGACAGTTCGGCCTCTACCCAATAAGCGGAATCAAACGCGGTTTCAAGCACTTCACGTACAATTGAGTTGAGCTCAAAAAGAGTAAGTGTTGTGTGGCTCATTCTTCCCTTCCCTAATAATTTATTCTTTCTTTCCTAAATTCTTCATTCTTTTCTTTTCACTCTTCCCTTTTCATTTATCCCTTCTTGATACGCCTTCCAATAGTCCGGTACGCCATAACCGTAAATATTGTCAGGCGTCGAAGCGCGATCGGCCGACCTGCGAACCAAATTCATTATTTCAACAGCTGTCTTATGTGGCAAAGCCTGCCACAGACACGCCACCATACCGCAGGTGATGGGAGAGGCAAACGAAGTACCGTTGGCTGTAGTGATGACGCCTGAGCCGTCAATAACAGTGGATTTTACACCCTGAGCGGCGACATCCGGTTTCACCCGGCCGTCATACGAGGGGCCTACAGAGCTGAACTTGGCATTCACACTATCTGCACTGAGAGCTGCAACTGCCAGAATATTGGTGGCATCGGCCGGACAGTTTGTGCGTTTCCATGTACCCATTCCCTCATTACCGGCACTGTTAACAAGCAACATTCCCTTATTGGCTATCATGGATGCCGTGCGCGAAATAAGTGTTGTTTTGCCGTCCTGCTCTACATATTTATGATTGGTAGTCTTGTCGTCGAATCTTGAATAACCGAGTGATGAGTTCACTACATCAGCCCCAATAGAGTCGGCATACTCCACAGCCTGTGCCCAATAATCTTCTTCGACCAAGCTCTCCGTGCGTCCATCCTCACTTCTTAAAAGAATGAATGAAGCGTGAGGCGCAGTCCCAATAAATTTGCCATCCACATTAGCACCAATATCCGAGAGTACCATTGTGCCATGATCGAGTTCATCATACAGATTGGCAGTATAAGGATATACAAAGTCACGCTGTCCAATGATGTTCACGTTTTTGAAATAATCTATACGGTTTACATTCATGTAGCCTCCGTCTACGATAGCAATGAGCATACCGTCGCCCTTAAATCCTGCATCGTGCAGCTTGAGTCCGTTGAGCATTTCTATTTGATGTCGTCCACGACCGTAACGATGGGAGGAAGTTTCTGTCATGGCTGCGGAGTCCACAACGACAGAATCGATGCGTGAAAGAAAGACAGAGTCGGGTGCAGTGAACACTTTTATGCAGTTTGTAACAAATGGCAAATGAGCCAGTTGGGGAGTCAGGTATGCCTCAGACGACTTGATAAGAACAGTATTGTTCCATTTGCTGCCACCAATAATCTGCAATCCTTCCTTTGTAAGTTTGGTGATATATTTCTTAGATAGAGGAAGATCTGTGGAGTCGATGGGTAAATTTTGTCTTTTTCTTCGTTTGAGGGCTTTCTCAGACAAGAATCTTTCCGGATGTTTCAAAGAGTATTCTGATCCTTTCTTGTCTTTCAAACTTACTCTGAAAATATTAAATTGACCGTCGGGGTAGGGTACTTTACTGTTGTGTTGAGCCAGGACAGTCATAGAGCCCACTGCCAAAAAGAGAATAAGTAGTGTTTTTTTCATTAATATCTTTTCTATGTATTCATTGCAAAAGTAGTTGGAAAAAGGCGAAACTCCAAATCTTTTTTGTACTTTTGCAGGTGTCCTATGGATAGAGATAACAAGCAGGCAACGTTAGAATTGGGCACAAAACCTGTAGGCAAATTGTTGCTGCAGTATGCCCTGCCAGCCATCATTGCGATGACTGCATCGTCTTTGTATAATATTATCGACCGTATATTCATTGGTCATGTAGTTGGCGCGATGGCTATTTCCGGACTTGCAATTACCTTCCCTTTTATGAACCTTTCCGCTGCCTTCGGTGCAGCCGTAGGGGTGGGAGCCTCTACAGCCATATCTGTAAAGTTAGGGCAGCGCGATTATCAAACAGCCATTAAATTGCTGGGCAACACTGTTACGTTGAATCTTCTCGTAGGTTTTGTGTTTGCTGTAGTTTGTCTTGCGTTCCTTGATCCTATTCTTCTGTTCTTTGGTGCAAGTTTGCAAACCATATCTTATGCACGCGATTTCATGCAAGTTATTCTTGCCGGAAACATGATTACTCACATGTATTTTGGTATGAATGCTGTGTTGCGATCGGCCGGTAAACCTCGTCAGGCCATGTATTCCACTATTTTTACGGTAGTGATGAATATCTTGCTGGATGTGTTCTTCATCTTTTGGTGGGGATGGGGAATACGCGGAGCGGCTTTAGCAACCATCATATCACAGTCGCTTGCACTTATATATCAGACACATTTACTGGCCGATAAGAGCCAAATACTGCATTTTAAGCGCAACATTTATAAGTTGAAGACCGACCTTGTAAAGAATATCCTTGGCATCGGCATATCTCCTTTTCTCATGAACGTGTGTGCCTGTGTCGTAGTTATCTTTATGAACAATCAGTTTGTGAAATATGGAGGCGATCTTTCTGTCGGCTCATACGGAATTGCAAATGCCATTGGTACGGTATTCGTAATGTTTATCATGGGGGTAAATCAAGGGATGCAGCCCATTGCCGGCTATAACTATGGCAGTCAGCAGACAGACCGACTGATGCGCGTCCTAAAGCTATCTATCCTCACGGCCACGTGCATCATGACTGTGGGATGGCTCATTGCCATGTTTATCCCCAATTTTTGTGCTCGTATGTTTACTACAGACGACACTCTTATTCGGCTGTCTGTCAAGGCTATTCGCATTAATATGCTGGTCTTCCCGGTTATTGGCTTCCAAATGGTCGTAACCAATTTCTTCCAATGCATCGGCAAGGTCAGGATTAGTATATTCCTTTCTCTGTCGCGCCAGCTGCTATTCCTGTTACCCCTTTTGGCCGTCTTACCAAATTTCTTCGGGGTGGATGGTGTTTGGTATTCACTCCCGGCATCCGACTTAACATCGGCCATTGTGACCGCAGGCATTATGTTTGTCTTCATGAGTAAATTCAATAAGCAATTAAAATAAACACTATGGACAACCCCAAAATTATTATTAACATAGGTCGTCAGATAGGTTCGGGTGGCCGTGCTATTGCCAAACGGCTTGCCGAGGAATTTGGCTGTACATTCTATGATAAGGAATTGCTTAATCTCGCAGCAAAAGAAAGCGGTTTCAGTGAGAAGTTCTTTGAGCAAAACGATGAGAAGAAAGGCTTTCTGAAATCCTTGTTCCATGTGCACGTACCATTGCTTGGCGAGAACAATTTTTATAAAAATAATTTCTCTCAGGAAAATCTTTACCTTTTCCAAAGTGATGCAATACGCAAGGCTGCCCAAGAAGGGAACTCTGTGTTTGTGGGCAGAACAGCAGACTATGTGCTGCGCGACTATAAGAACACGGTCAATATCTTTATCACCGCAAGTATGGACCAACGCATACAGCGTATATGTAAACGATGTGATTGCGACCGTGCGACAGCTCGAAAATACATCAATCACCAAGACGACAACCGCGCATCCTATTATAATTATTATACCGGCAAGCATTGGGGACATTCTGAAAGTTACGATCTTTGCATCAACTCAAGTTTGTTAGGAATTGATGCAACAGCAGGTTTTATCGCCGATTTTATTCGCAAGAGGTTTAATTTGCCATGCAATCATAAATTAGGGAATCAATCCAACGACTGATGAAAGTAGGAATTATCAGTGATACTCACGGTTATTGGGACGATCGATACGAAACCTATTTTGCCGAATGTGATGAGATATGGCATGCCGGCGATATTGGGAATATAGATGTTTCTAATCGTTTTGAAGCCTTGAAGCCACGTTTTCGGGCCGTACACGGTAATATAGATGATGATAAACTGCGCGTGCGCTATCCTGAATTTCTCCGTTTTAAGGTTGAAAACATAGAGGTGCTGATGACCCACATTGGTGGCTATCCCGGCCGATATGACAGATCGATAGCCACAGAGCTACGCAGCAATCCTCCCCAACTGTTCATTTCCGGCCACTCTCACATCCTCAAAGTGATGCCGGATAAACATCTCAATCTGTTGCATATCAATCCGGGTGCAGCCGGAAAGACGGGGTGGCACAAGGAACAAACACTTGTCAGGCTGACCATTGAGGGCAATAATTTCACCGATTGTGAGGTTATTACATTAGGTAAACGTTAAACTAACATGGCAATGGATGCATACGCAAAACAAGTACATAACTTTTTAAAGCTGATGAACGATTCTGTTTTGTTGGTCAGTGAGCAAAACAAGGCTAACATGGATATATTGATTACTATGCTTGGAGCACTCGACAAGGAAATAATTTGTGACTGTTATGGCCTGTTTGGGACACCACAAAAACCATTGGCTGATATTGCGAAAAAGCATCGAGTGAAGCCGGAAGTGATTAACGAGATCATAGCAAAAGACCTTCGGAAAATAGCCATCACGCCTGAATGGCAAATGATACAGCAAGAGTTCTCAGACACCGTAAAACAGAAAATAGGTGTAGTTTAATATAGTAGGACAGAACATCCGTTGTAAAAATGAAGAAGATTTTATTATTAGGCTCAGGCGAACTGGGCAGGGAGTTTGCCATTGCGGCCAAGAGAGCCGGACAATATGTGGTGGCTTGTGATCATTATAAAGAAGCACCGGCCATGCAGGTCTCCGACGAATGCGAGGTGTTTTCCATGCTCGACGGCGATGCCTTGGCTGCCGTGGTGGAGCGGCATCACCCCGACATCATTGTGCCGGAGATTGAGGCCATTCGCACCGAGCGCCTTTTCGACTTCGAAAAGGCGGGCATACAGGTTGTCCCCTCGGCCCGGGCGGTGAACTATACGATGAACCGGAGGGCTATCCGCGACTTGGCTTCGCGCGAGCTCGGGCTGCGCACAGCCCAGTATTTCTATGCCAAAACCTTTGAGGAGTTCAAGCATGCCGCCGACCAAATCGGTTATCCGTGTGTGGTCAAGCCTCTGATGTCATCCTCCGGGCACGGTCAGAGTTATGTGCATAACGAGGAAGAGTTGGAAGAAGCTTTCCGCGAGGCGATGGAAGAGGGCCGCGGCGATGTGAGGGAGGTTATCATCGAAGAGTTCATCGACTTCGATTCCGAGTTCACATTGCTCACCATTACACAACAGAACGGACCGACTTTGTTTTGCCCTCCGATTGGACACGTCCAAAAAGGCGGCGATTACCGCGAAAGCTGGATGCCTTTCCAAATTCCTAATGAAGCCCTGAAAACAGCCGAACACATGGCCGACGAAGTGACCAAGGCACTGACCGGAGCCGGACTCTGGGGTGTAGAGTTTTTCCTGACGAAGCAGGGAGAAGTCATCTTCTCGGAGCTTAGTCCGAGGCCTCACGACACCGGTATGGTGACCCTCAGCCACTGTACCAACCTCAGCGAGTTTGAACTGCACTTCCGTGCAGTCATGGGTTTGCCTATCCCGGCTATCCACTTGGAACATCACGGAGTGTCGGCGGTGGTGCTCTCGCCCGTCGAGTCCGATATGCCTTTGGATTATCAGCTCGAAGAAGTGTGCGGCGAAGACCGTGCACGGGTTCGCATCTTTGGCAAGTTGCAAGCTCATGTTGGCCGCCGCATGGGCGTGGTGCTGTGCTACGACGAGGTGGGAAGCGACATGAACTTCCTGCGCGACAAGGCCAAGCGGTTGGCCAAAACGGTGTTGGGAACAGACCCATATATGAAAAAATAAGCGTATGAAATTAGGTGAAATCATAGACCTCCCCAAGATATTGGACCCCCGGGGCAACCTCACGGTAGTCGAACAGTTTAAGGAGGTACCTTTCAAGATAAGCAGAGTATATTGGGTTTACGATGTTCCCGGAGGAGAACACCGAGGCGGTCACGCTCATAAACAATGCCGACAAATAATTGTTGCCGTGAGTGGGTCGTTCACCGTCACCTTGGACGACACCGAGCACAAATCTTCTTTCCTGCTGAACCACCCCTATCAGGGGCTTATCGTACAGACCGGAGTGTGGCGCACGCTGGAAGATTTCTCGTCGGGAGCCGTGTGCCTTGTGCTGGCAGAACTTCCCTTCGACGAGGAGGACTATATTCGTGACTATGACGAATATAGAAACTATGTGAACTCATGTTTGAAATAACACGATACACTGCTGATCGGAAGACGGCTTGGGATAATTTCGTTGCACGGTCCAAGCAAGGCACGTTCTTGTTTTGCCGCGACTACATGGACTATCACAGCGATCGTTTCCACGACCATTCGCTGATGGTCTGGAACGATAATGCACTCGTCGCCGTGCTTCCGGCCAATCAGGAGGCAGACGTGTTGTGGTCGCACCAAGGGCTTACTTATGGTGGGTTGCTCACGCTTGATAAGACCAAGACGGCAGAGGTTTGCGACATTTTCCGCCACATCAACAACTACCTTCGTGCCCAAGGCTTTCATCGGGTTCTCTACAAGCCGATTCCGTGGATATATCATCGGTTGCCGGCCGAGGAAGATTTGTATGCCGTCTTCAATGTTTGCCGGGCGCGGCTGACGGTCAGGAGCATTGCGTCTGTCATCAGGTCTTCGAACAGTTTGAAGTGGAGCCGTATCCGATCCTGGGGTGCCGACAAGGCGCATACGCATGGCATAGAAGTGAAATTGGGCGATGCTGACTATGCTCCATTCTGGAAAGTGCTCACCGAAAACCTGAAAACCACTCACCATGTGGCTCCGGTGCATACGCTCGAGGAGATGCAACGGTTGCACGCCGCCTTTCCCGACAACATCAAACTCTACACCGCCCGGCTCGGCAACGAGGTACTGGGAGGGGTGCTGCTCTACGTCACGCCTCGTGTTGTGCACGCGCAATATATTTCGGCCTCGCCCGAAGGCAAGCGCAAGCATGCCCTCGATGCCATATTCCGAACCATTCTCACGCAGGACTATCGCCACTGCCCGTATTTCGATTTCGGTACATCCAATGAGCAACGGGGGCAGGTGCTCAACGAGGGTCTTGTCTATCAAAAAGAGGGCTTCGGTGGTCGCGGTGTGTGCTATGATTGGTACGAGTGGGAATTATAGACCGATGACAGCCTTTTCAACATTATATTTTTTAACATGAACCATATTCCTTATCTGTCTTTGCAAGCTGTCACCGCCATGCACGGCGACGAAATACAAGAAGCCGTGGCACGAGTGGTAAACTCCGGTTGGTATCTTCAGGGTGAAGCCAATGCTAAGTTTGAAAAGGAATATGCCGATTACATCGGTACGCAGCATTGCGTGGGCTGTGGCAACGGCCTCGATGCCCTGACGCTCATCTTCCGTGCCTATAAGGAGATGGGCATTCTCCACGACGGCGACGAAGTCATTGTGCCAGCCAACACCTATATCGCATCCATGCTTTCGATTACTGAGAATGGGCTTATTCCTGTCTTGGTAGAGCCTTGTGAAGACACGCTGCAGATTAATGAAAATCTGATAGAGCAAGCCATCACGTCTCGCACACGAGCCATTCTTATTGTTCATCTTTATGGAAGGAATGCCTACACCCCTGCTATCCAACGTATCTGCAATCGTCATCATCTTAAACTAATTGAGGATAATGCGCAGGCACAAGGGTGTGGTAATTCACAATTCATAATTCATAATTCACAATTGGCTGACGCGAAAGAGGAGAAAGACTGTTCACAATTCATAAATCATAATTCACAATTCATAAATAAAGAACCAAAAATAGGGTACCCTGATGCACCTAATTGTGAATTGAAAATTATGAATTGTAAATTATCACATACTGGGGCTTTGGGCGATGCGGCTGCCCATTCTTTTTATCCCGGCAAAAATTTGGGTGCATTTGGAGACGCCGGTGCGGTGACCACCAATGACGAAACGTTGGCAGATATTATCAGAGCTTTGGGCAATTATGGCTCAAGCAAAAAATATGTGTTTCCGTATTTGGGCCGAAACAGTCGGCTCGATGAAATACAAGCCGCCGTGTTGAGTGTTAAATTGAAGTATCTTGACGATGATAATATACGTCGTAAAACTATAGCCGATTATTATTATAGCAACATCGATAATCCCTTGATTGTGCTACCCGGTAAAGCGGAGTGGGAATCTGCTTTACCCTCAAACACAGTCGGAAGTTTTCGTAACGAAGATTGTGTGTATCATATCTTCCCCGTGCTGTGCGATCGTCGCGACGAACTGCAGCGATATTTGGAAGAAAAAGGCATTGGTACGATGATCCATTATCCCATTCCGCCACACCAACAGGTATGTTATCGGGAATGGAACTCCTTGAGCTTTCCCATTACCGAACGCATCCACCAATGCGAATTGAGCATTCCATGCAATCAGGCAATGACCGATGCAGAAGTGGAAACTGTCTGCGATGCCATCTGTCGTTTTGGTAAGTAAGCATAATGCCGCCCCGTCTTTCATCACTCTTACTTGCTATTTCTTTCTATATTTGTGCTATTTTCATACATGGATTTTCCTGACGTGAATCTTCTTGTGTTTCTCATATTTTTAGTCTAATCGATAAAACAAAATCACGGAAGAATTACGATTACATTGCTGATTAAGTAGTATTTGCCCAAAGTTTTAGTAACTTTGTACATTCATATAGGTTGAAATTATGATAGTTTGTATTGCGGAGAAACCCAGTGTGGCACGTGATATTGCAAGAATTCTTGGGGCGAACGTGTCCAAGGATGGTTACATGGAAGGCAATGGCTACCAGGTGACATGGACTTTCGGGCACCTTTGTGAGCTGAAGGAGCCCAACGATTACATGACCAATTGGAAATTCTGGACATTGGCAGCTTTGCCAATGATACCGCAACGTTTCGGTATAAAATTAATTCCCAGCGAGAGCATTGAACGTCAGTTCAAAACCATTGAGCGTCTGTATAGCAAGGCTGAAATGATTGTGAACTGCGGTGATGCGGGCCAAGAGGGTGAACTCATCCAGCGATGGGTGATGCAGATGGCTCAAGTCAAGTGCCCGGTGAAACGTTTATGGATTTCGTCGATGACCGACGAGGCCATTAAAGAAGGATTCAACAATCTGAAGGAACAGCGTAATTATGAAAGTCTTTACATGGCAGGACTTTGTCGTGCCATAGGCGACTGGATGCTGGGCATGAATGCCACACGGCTCTACACACTGATGTATGGGCGCGACCATCAGGTGCTGTCGGTTGGAAGGGTACAAACGCCCACGCTCGCCTTGATTGTAAATCGACAAAAAGAGATAGACAGTTTCAAGCCGGAGCCTTATTGGGTGCTGTCCACCATTTATAGGGACACCTTGTTTACTGCAACATCGGGCAAATATATGTCGAGAGAGGAGGGAGAAAAAGACTTTGTTACTATTGACGGCAAGCCTTTTACGGTGACAAGTGTACAGAAAAAGAAGGGTAGCGAGAAGCCCAAACAACTCTACGACCTTACTTCGCTACAGGTGGACTGCAATCGTAAATTTGGTTTCTCGGCAGAGATGACGCTCAATCTGATACAGGGACTTTATGAGAAAAAACTCACCACCTATCCACGTGTAGACACACAGTATCTCTCTGACGACATCTATCCGAAATGTCCGAATATACTGAATGGTGTGAGCCAGATGATGACAGCGGGAAAGAAACCTTATCTCGACACCATTAAAAAACTGGCAGAGATAAGCCCAAAGTTGCCAAAAACCAAACGTATTTTCGATACCTCAAAAGTGACGGACCACCACGCTATTATTCCGACAGGACAGACGGCAAATGGTCTGACCAACTTTGAATTAAAGGTGTACGACCTGATTGCACGACGGTTTATTGCTGCATTCTATCCGGATTGTAAGTTTTCCACAACAACGGTATTGGGCGAAGTTGATAAGGTGGAATTTAAAACAACCGGCAAGGAAATCCTCGATCCGGGATGGCGAGACGTCTATTCCAAAGACGAAGAGCCGGATGAAGAAAACGCTAAGAAAGACGACGAAGAGCATACGTTGCCCACATTCGTAAAAGGAGAGTCGGGAGCGCACCAACCTACACTGACGGAGAAACAGACCACTCCTCCCAAACACTATACCGAGGCGACCTTATTGCGAGCTATGGAAACTGCAGGAAAGTTTGTAGACGACGAGGAACTTCGCTCGGCAATGAAGGAAAACGGCATTGGGCGTCCGTCATCGCGTGCCGGAATTATTGAAACCTTATTCAAACGTCATTATATCCGACGAGAACGCAAAAACCTTGTGGCAACCCCGACCGGCATCCAACTTGTAGAGACCATTCATGAACGATTGCTTACAAGTTGCGAACTGACTGGTATCTGGGAGAAAAAACTGCGTGATATTGAGGCGAAAAAATACAGTCCGCAACAATTTATTGACGAACTGAAAGAACAGGTTACTAAAATTGTGCAGGACGTGTTACATGATAATAGCAACCGCCAAATAGAGGGAGGAGAAACAAAGCCTGAACCCAAGCCTACTGATTCTACAAAGGGAGGTGCAAAAAAATCAACCCCAAAGACTCCTCAAAAACGTTCGACCAAATCCAAGACAACCATCAAACAACAACAAACTTCCTCGTCACCAAACGTTTTGGTGAAGGAAGGAGATTTGTGTCCCAAATGTGGACAAGGCCATATTGTTAAGGGCAAAACAGCTTATGGCTGTTCACGATGGCGTGAGGGTTGCGATTATAGGCAGGCTTTTAAGAAGGATCTTTTGGGATAAGCAACAAAAATTGACACATTTTAGGTGTTTTTTTTGCTCGAGCCCAAAGGAGCCAAATACTCATGCTGTCGGCCACTTGCATCATCATTTATAAGTATTATACGTTTTGTTTGAGAAAATGTTCAACAAATTGCTTGGGTATATCGTTTTTTTTTAGTTATTTTGTAACCTATATATGCAATAAAGAACGGTAGAGATGAAGAATTATAAGATGTACGAGCCTGATGATAAACTTATTTCTATCATCAGCGACAATTATAACACCTTGCAAAGTCTCGGTTCATTTGGTATCAACTTAGGGTTTGGCGACAAGACAGTGAGGGAGGTTTGTGAAAGCCAAAATGTGGACACATATACATTTCTTGCTGTTATTAATTTCACAATTAATGGCTATCGCAACTATGAAAATGACGACCGACTATCCATCTCTACACTCATGCAATATCTCAAGGCAAGTCATGTTTATTATCTCGACTTTGAACTTCCCCACATCCGTCGTTCTTTGGAGCGTGCTCTTGACGAGAATGACAATTTGGCCCGACTTATTCTAAAGCTTTTCGATGAATATGCTTACAACATACGCAAGCATATGCAGTATGAGGAAAAAATGGTATTCCCCTATGTGGAAGAACTCGAAAAAGGAAATGTGTCGTCTAATTATGACATTGAGACATTTTCCAAACACCATACACAGATAGACCGAAAGTTGAGCGAACTGAAGAATATCATTATTAAATATCTGCCTTCCGATGGTTTACGCAACAATCAACTCACAGCGGCTCTCTATGAGATATACAACTGTGAGCAATGGCTCAAGGAACATGCTGACGTCGAAGATGAGATATTCATACCCGTAATCCGCCGTCTCGAAAAGAAATCTAACCAGAGCGATGTGAGTGTGAGGATAAGCAATATGATTAACAATACTCCCGGCTCACAAGAAACTTTGTCAGACCGAGAAAAGGATGTTATTATTGCTTTGGTGCAGGGCATGACCAACAAGGAAATAGCTGACCATTTGTGCATCTCTGTCAATACCGTTATCACCCATCGTCGAAACATCACCCGCAAACTTCAGATTCATTCTCCGGCGGGTCTCACCATCTACGCCATTGTTAACAATCTGGTAGATATCAGTAGTGTAAAGTTATGATGAAGGAACCTAAAATTGCTATCATTGATTCCAACATTCTGTCGGTGTTGGGTTTGAAACAGATTCTCCAACACGTGATCCCCATTATGGACGTGCATACGTTTGCATCGTTCGAAGAATTGGGAAACAGCGATCCTGACACTTTTTTTCACTATTTCATAGCTCAGGACATCCTCATTTCTCACCGTCCATATTTTCTCGAAAGGCAACATAAAACGATTGTTCTCACTACAAGTAACGACCCGGCGACCCAGCCCAGTGGTTTCCATTGTCTTTGCATTAATGTATCTGAAGAACAATTGGTGCGTTCTCTTCTGATTCTTGAACAGCGCGCTCATGCTCATGGCAAGAATTTGCCGCCCATGACAAAGACGTTGTCTAACAAGGTTTTATCAGACAGAGAGATAGAGGTGCTTGCCCTAATCGTAGAGGGATTTATCAATAAGGAGATTGCGGACCGGTTGAACATAGGTTTGACCACTGTAATTACCCATCGCAAAAACATTATGGAAAAGCTGGGTGTGAAAAGCGTTTCGGCCCTGACCATCTATGCCGTGATGCATGGATATGTGGATATCAATAAAATTTAAGGGTTGGTTGTTTTGTTTTTGTGGTGATTTTTTAATAAATTTTTGTCAATAAAACTTCACTATTTTTCTGTCATCTTTATAGTCCCATCCAGAGAGAGCAATATGAACTTTTAGGCTTTTATTCTCACTTTTATCGTCATATTATATTTTTCTTGCCGCCGTTACTATTTAATGGCTGTGCGTGTAAGCCTTAGACGCAGGACGAAAGAGACCTAGACGGCATGCCTTGACACCCGAAACGCACTGCCATTAAATAGTAACGGCAGGACAAAAAACAAGTATAAAAAGCTCCGCAAGTGTCAGAAAGTTGTAACTACGTGATGTGCAGAAGGTTGCAAACTTTGCTCATGCTTCGCGTATATCTCACCAAACTGTTTTTGTTTTCAAATACGCGAAATATACGCAAGTGTTTGTTAATATTTTTACTACTAATTAATGGTGAGCAAAAGATTATTTATTTTATGTTTAAAAAGGAATCGACGATCTGTTCTGCACCGGCTGCACGCAGTTCCTCTTCTGTACCATTACCATAGGTTACTGCACAAGTGTGGCATCCCGCACGTTTACCCATAAGGATGTCAAAACTCATATCGCCCACCACCAATGTATCTTCCGGAGCAATATTGAAATGTTTCAGGGTTTTCAACACAGGGTAGGGGTTGGGCTTGGCTAATTCTACATCTTCGGCTCCGAGTATTAAGGAAATATACTTGCCAAGTTGCATTTGCTCGACAAAGTTAGTCAGGGAAGCGTTTCCACGACTGCTGGCCAGCGTAATAATAGTGCCGGCGTTGTGCCATTGTTTGATGGCCTCTTTCACGCCGGGAAACATCTCTACCTTGTTATCTCGGTTGTTTTCATCGAAAATGCGGTTGTAGGTATTGAAACATTCTTCGTTTTGCTCATCGGTGAGTGGCATCATCGTGCGGAAACCTACTTTCAGGGGCAGGCCAATGGTTTTGCAACATTCCTCGCGTGAGCGCATGGGGAGCTTTAATTCCCTGAGTGTGGCCTGCATGGTGTCGATGATAATTTTGTTGGTATCGCCAATGGTACCGTCAAAATCGAGTATGATCAATTTATACATAAGTAGATTCCATCAATTCGTTTAGAAGGTTTTCGCATCCGTCTTCTATCAGGTCGAGCGCCAGTTCAAAATCGCTCTCTCCACCATAATAAGGGTCGGGAACGCTTGTAGCGTGTGGGTTGCGTTTCAGATAGTTGGTCATGCGCACAACCTTTTTTCGTTCATCATCGCCATGAGCCATGCGTGTAATTGTACGATAATTGTCTTCATCCATTGTGACAATGAGGTCGAAATTATTAAAATCGGAGGTTGCTTCAAACTGGCGAGCATGGTGATTGAAGTTGTAGCCACGCGACTGTCCGTGCCGACGCATACGTGCATCGGGCAAGTCGCCTACGTGCCAGTTGCCTATTCCTGCCGAATCAATATAGAAATGCTGTGTGACGCCTCGTTCATCAATCATTTTTTGCATGATGCCATTAGCCGCAGGAGAGCGGCAAATGTTTCCGAGACAAATAAAAAGTACTCTGATTTTGCCTTTCTTAATCATGTGTTTTGAAGAAAAATTTGGTTTGTGACTCATACCTTTGAGTTGCAAAAATACTAAATATCAACGATAAGGCCAATCTGGGAGCATATTATTATAGAGTCTTCACAATTGGAAAAACTAATTTAATAAAACGAGATAGTATCTTTCTTCTCTCCACACTCATACCCCTGTGCAGGTTCAATTTTATCTTCAATTCAGAGTTTAGCGATTCCAAGGCATTGTCCGTGTGACATAACATAAGCGTGAGCCTGAGCAATTCCTGAGAGGCTTCCAGCTTGGGTCTGGAAGTCAGCTTGGCCTTGACTGTCAGCACCTGGTAAAACTGACAAAGCTGGAATTTATACCTGGAGAACATCTTCCTGAGCCCCTTGAAGCCATCTGCCACAATAGCCAATATGGTGTGTCCGAGTGAATTGAGATATGTGATTCCCTCTCAATAGTCCTCCAGACGTTCATGCCTGTCT
>KQ959458.1:421-751 GCA_001552765.1 Bacteroidales bacterium KA00344 | reverse complement strand
ATATGCAGTTGGCTATTTGACCATTTCTTTCATTCAACATTGTTTTATAGCTAGCTAAATAACACATGAACAATTCAATCAAGACCAATTATGAGAAGTACATTCAAGATACTGTTTTATATCAACAGACAGAAGACAAAGGCAGACGGCAATACCGCCATTCTCTGCCGTATCACCATCGACGGAAAGAATACAGCCATTACCACAGGAGAAGAGTGTAAAGTCTGCGAGTGGAACACCAAGCAGAGTTTGACAACAAACAAGAAGACAAACCAAAGAATCAAAGAATTCAGGGATTTGGTGGAAAAGACCTATCGGGACATGCTTGTA
>KQ959458.1:0-321 GCA_001552765.1 Bacteroidales bacterium KA00344 | reverse complement strand
AATCTCCGTGAATTTGTCGAAAACAAAGGAATGCAGGATATATCCATCGGAACAATTACAGAAGACTTGTTCGAGGAATACCGCTTCTTTCTCAAAAAGCGTGGACTGAAAGCATCTACCGTCAACAGCAACCTCTGCTGGCTGAGCCGACTAATGTTCCGTGCGGTCAGCAAGAGAATTATCCGCTGCAATCCGTTTGAGAATGCCAAGTATGAGAAGGAGGAAAAGAAGATACGTTTTCTGCAAAAGAGCGATGTAATGAAACTGATGTCAATGAAGATGAACGACAAGGAAGCGGAGCTGGCAAGACTGATGTTTGTC
>KQ959457.1 GCA_001552765.1 Bacteroidales bacterium KA00344 | reverse complement strand
CTTTAGCAGTGATGACGACACGCCGGAGGCTTCACAGGCAAGGGCGATGGTCAAGACGAGGGCTGGCGAAGCTGGCACTAACGAGCGGTTGCAGTTCTACTATCACCCCGACCACTTGGGCAGCAGTAGCTACATCACCAACCTCGATGGCGAAGTGGCACAGCATATCGAGTATGTGCCGTTCGGTGAGGTGTTCATAGATGAATTGGAGCTTACGCGGAAATCGGCGGCCGCAGGGAAAGCCAACTGCAACAACACTTGGAACACACCTTATCGATTCAACGATTGTGCCAACGAGGGCAGAGGCAAGCTTGCTTGCTCTATGCCGAGTGCAGCCAATCGTAGAGTAGAACTCAACGCTAAAGAACTGGATGAGGAAACAGGTATGTACTACTATGGTGCGAGGTATTATGAACCGAGGTTGAATCTGTGGATGAGTACGGATCCTATGGAAGAAAAGTATCCTGATATTTCATCTTATACTTATTGCCATAACAATCCAATTACTTTAATAGCTCCTAATGGTATGACGGATTATTATAATTTAAACGGAAAGCTTGTAAGAAATGTTGATGATGGGAAAACTGATAGAATTATGTTACTGATAAATAGTAAGAAAGATGATAAAGTTAACGCTGCAATTGAACAAGGTTCATTTATAAAAGTACCTTCAAATAAAGTTGTAGACAAAATGGAAGAGGCATATAATTTGACAGAGAACACAGGAAAAGAACATGGATTTAGAGTAGGAAATAAAGGAACTATATCAACGATGGTTTCTGGGAGAGAAACAGAAATTGGTCCAGACGAATGGAAGCTTGCGGTATCAAGTATTGTGGAACAAGGAGATCTTGTCTCATATGATGTTCATACTCATCCTAAACCAAAATATGAACAGGGTAGTCAAACCATTCCATTTAATAATATGCCATCTGAAACAGATCAAATGAATACAGTAGGTAATCAACCAAGTGTTGTCCTTGGGTACTATTTCCAGGAAACTCGAAATCTAAATACCTTTGGTAGCGGGCAGACAGATGTAAGTTTACATCGTTCTATCTGTTTCTACAACAAAAATGGTGCTATTAATTCGGAAGAGATAAGGTTTTCTGATTTTAAATCAGCAGTAAAAAAGATCAACAAGGAACAATAGGCATATGAGGGTTCTTTTATTTATAGCCCTTTTTGTATGGAATACTGCAATTAGGGCGCAAACTGCAAAATTAACAGATATGGGAACATATTGGATGTTTAAATCATATGTAAGTATAGCCATGCCTGATGGAAATTTCTTATATCAATATCCTTCTTATATGTTCCCTCTTCCTAAAACATTAAAATGGTATACGGAAATACCAGGGAAATTAATGTTTATATTGGACAAGAAACAAACCATTTTTGTGGAAATCATTAATACCGAAATACTAAATGATACGACATATATTCCTTCTGAAGATTTTATGAAAGATATTATATCCGAAAAATTCTCTTATCTCCGACATGAAAGAAATTATAAAGCCATATCTTCTCTTTTGGAGAAAATAGATTATCATAAGAAGGGTTATTGGTTGTTGCAACAAAATAATTGTAGGATATTATTATTTAATTTCCAAAAGTCCAATCTTACCAAGACTCTCAGATTGTTGCGAAGTATACAGATACAAAAAGGATGATGCTTATAAAGTATTATAAAGGAAAATTATAATCATTACCCTTATATGGGTATTAAAAGCCGTAAGCAATAAACAGGAAAGAACGACGTAAAACAGTTGATAAACATTATCAATTGTAAGTTATGACAGAATTGAATGCAAAGAAAATAATAATACCAATGCCATCAGGACAGATAATTTAATTAGACGAATATTAGGGTTACCACAACGAGATGGCAGTGACCACGCAGGTGGATCTAATGGAGGAATTGTTGACCCACAGAAATTACCACGTACCCAATAAAGTATTACAAGATGAAAGCAGCGTATTCCATAATTTTAATGCTGTGCTTTTCGCTTGTGTGTAAAGCACAGGAAGATAGAGGAAACATAGCCGACTCAATGGCAATGGTCAGCAGGACTAAAGCAGATAAAATATTGCAGCTTTTTGATACAATTGTAGCTCCCAAGCTTTTATATTCTTTGGACAATAAAGATTTTTACGTCATTATTAAAAATAATCCTTGTTATCAGGAATATTATGTTGCCTTAGACAGCTTAGGTCGAATAGATAAAATGCGTCCTGTAAAAGCAAAAACAAAAACCAGAAAACAGAGGAAGCAACAGGAGCAATACCGGCAGTTACTATCAGAGGCAGAACCCATATTTGATTTAAGCAAGTACCACACGGATTTTATAACGAAAATGCCTGATACTAAATATACGAGTGGAAGATATTCTTATTTTGTTCTAAAGGATATTGATGGCAAAAGGTATGGCGAGTACCGATTGTCAGCAGTTACATCTCCTTTACCAATTAATGCAAGTCTTTGGGCCTATTTAATTAGACGATTATCAGATGAAGCATACAAAGATAATAAAACCTACAATTAGTGGACAAGGAACAGCACAGGTAATGCCCCAAATCGGGAGTTATTGAAATAATTATCTGATTATCAATGTGATTTTTAAAAGATTAGGCGTAGAGGCAGGGATAGATTCTCTGCCTTTTGCTATATTTGTAGCACAAAACAAAGAAAAATGAATATTGCTGTCCGGTAAAACTTTATTAAATA
>KQ959456.1 GCA_001552765.1 Bacteroidales bacterium KA00344 | reverse complement strand
TACGTGTAAACTTTTTGAGTAGCAGCAGAATGCTTGTTGTTATTTAGTATAAGGCAAACTATAAGGACTTACAATATCTTTTCCTCCGGCATGGTCTGATCCATCTCTTTGGGGGAGTCTGAGCAATCTCCTTACAAGATTGTCCGTTCTAATTGCGTTTGTATTATTATGTACAGGACTTTCTTTTCTTGCAGATGGTAGTCCATGACCCAATAATTCATGTGCAGATGTTACGGCCTTAAGCTTATCTTGGACACCCCTAATAAAAGAATGCGATCCTTTAGATGTTGGGACATTGAATCCTTCCCCTCCAAGAGTTTGAATGGTGGCATCATCGTAATAGTAGCGTGTAGACCCATCAGAACGTTCTTCTCGTTTTCTGTATGCATCTCCAATTTTACTATCAGGGTCAATACTGTTCAGATACTTATTAATATCTGAGTACCCGCTTGATGAAACTTCTTCTCCATCCTTCAAATATTCTATTGAATGAACTTCTTTAGAATTAATGGTATTGACGAGTAAGCTAATATATGCCATTTCATCTTCTGAGCAAGTTACACCATCAAGAGCGTCTGCCAGTGCTGCGTCAGGAATTTGTTGGAACTTTTTACCTTTCAATGAAATCAAAGAACGTAAATTATCAAACTTCGAATCTCCTAAAATTAAATGAACATCGCTTTTGAATTCTTCAGCGTCACTTTTAGTTACACCCCTAATCTCCATACCGGTAGGATCTGAATTATTGCTGTCCGGTAAAACTTTATTAA
>KQ959455.1:79466-80072 GCA_001552765.1 Bacteroidales bacterium KA00344 | reverse complement strand
CCACTGCCGGATATGACGGAGGAGGAACTCACGAAAATGTTACCTTCAAACTTCAAATAACAAATAACCCTTATATGCTACCAGACATATAAGGGTTATTTGTTAATGTGAAAGACGGCTAATATTGGATGATTACTCAGTAGAAATTTACTGGGGGAATAATTTGTCATTTATCTTAATAATTCCGACCTTCGCATCATGGAAGAAAAAATGTTACATACTTTGGCAACTCTTGTTTTGCCCTCTCAAATATTAGATTTTTTTGCTATTGTTTCTGTTCACGAGGTTGGATCAGAGTTTCATATCAGTCTTGACGAACGTATGAACAAGACTTTGTCAGATGATTCGAACTTCGACTCCAAGGGTTTTATGGAAGCAGTTAACATAACCGATTTTCCGATCCGAGACCATAAGGTAATTTTGAAAATCCGTCGCAGACGATGGACGGATTTGCGCACGGGCAAGAGTTTTACGCTTCCCATCGCTTTAGACATGGTAGCTCAGGGCACCCGTTACTCCAAGGAATTTAGAGCTTTTTTAAAAGAAACGTATGGAGACATCCCCCGTGACTTGCCTTACGCTTGAGGATTTCTATCATATTGACGG
>KQ959455.1:62020-79366 GCA_001552765.1 Bacteroidales bacterium KA00344 | reverse complement strand
TATCATATTGACGGACACACATTTGAGAAACAATATAAGGAAGTCCTGAGCGGCTTCCGACAATGGGACCAGGCTGAACATGCCGACGAGTGGCTGCTCTTTCCTGATAACATCGGTCCATCTCTGCCCATTGACGAGATTTCATTGTCCAACGGCGAGCTGTACACTTTCGTGACCAACCGTGCAGCACAGACACGGGAAAGGAGTCTGGTGGCAGTAGCTGCGGGAACAAAGTCGGAGGATGTCATAGCGGTGCTGGACAGAATTGATGAGGACAAGCGCTCCTCTGTTGAGGAAGTCACCCTGGACTTGTCTGACTCCATGCGCAAAATCGTCAGACGTTCATTTCCCAACGCCAAGCGTGTCATCGACAGGTTTCATGTACAGAAGTTAGCATGCGATGCCGTACAGGAATTGCGCATCAAGCACCGCTGGAATGCCATACAGCAGGCAAACGACGAGATGGAGGAAGCAAAGAAGATTCCATGCACATTTTTGTCATATAAGCCAAAAAACCTCATTGTCAGTTTAAGTAGACAATGAGGCTTTATCTTTACTCAAAAATCCGGATGCCCGTTTCAGTCAAAAACACGGGCAGTGGAAAACAAATTTACTCAGGCAAGCTGATAGCTTCCTGTGGGCAAACAGCTGCACATGCACCACACTCTGTGCACTCATCCGCATCGATGGAATAGATATCACCCTCAGAAATAGCAGAAACAGGACATTCATCAATGCAAGTCCCGCATGCAACGCAGTCTTCACTAATTACGTAAGCCATAATAGTTATTAATTTATTGTTTATAATGTTTTATATATCATGTATGCACAAGGAGAAACATTCCCCTTCCTTTACACATTGCAAAGATAAAGAGTTTATTTGTAATACCTACAAATGATGAGTACTTTTTGCATCATTTAAACTTTGTCTAATTAAAATTAAGTATCCCGTTGTAAAATTATCGCAGGTTATACAACCCTAGAAACAATAATCATTAAGCCGTGAACGTTATATGGATATGAAAAGAATCCTTTCCATCATACTGTCCACATTGGTTTGTCTACGAGTATTACAGGCTCAGGAGCGCACTGTACAAAACCGCCCATACACCGACCTTCGCCCCTTTCATTTCGGTATTCTCGTCGGGCCGCATATGCAAGACATAGAGTTTACTAACATTGACCCACAAACGTTCGTTCATGATGATGGCACCCAACAAGAATACAACATTACCGCCGACCAAGACCGCTGGGATCAAGGATTCCATGTTGGCGTATTGGGCGAGCTTAGGTTAAACAAAAGTTTTCAGTTCAGGATGGCTCCCACACTGTATTTCGGCAACAGGCACTTTTCCTTTCATAACATGGATTCGCAAGCCAACGACTCACTGATTTTGCGTACTCAAAACCTCAAATCGGTTTATATCGGCTGCGCTATGGACCTGATTTTCGGAGCTGAACGATTCAACAACCACCGCCCATATATCATGGCAGGAATAAATCCGGTGATTAACCTCTCAAGTAACGGAAACGATTATCTCAAACTCAAGCGCTACGATATCTTTCTTGAAGCCGGCTTGGGATGCGACTTCTACCTCCCTTTCTTCAAACTCCGTCCTGAACTCAAATTCATGTACGGGCTGACCAACTCTATAGATATAGACCATCCTAACAACATCAAGGACAAAACCATGATACCCTATGCCAAATCCGTAAGCAAAGCAAGGTCTAAGATGATTGTGCTTACGTTCTATTTTGAATAGTCTACATACATTCAAAGAGCCGCCCCCTACCCGCTTACAGCAAAATTCCATTCGCTCTCAAGAATAGAAAAAGAGGTTACCTCGACAACAATACCACTTGTTCTTCGAAGCAACCTCCGTTTTTCTTCTTACCGGCACGGCCTTACGGGCGAGGCGAAAGGCTCAGTTTCATCTTCCCCAAGAATATACCGTGTTTCCCGTTCTGGTCTACAGGAATCGGTTTGCCGTCAAGATTCTTCACGTAACGCAGCTTTTCGAAATAGGTGTGACTATGCCCACCTAGCACCAAATCTATGCCACGCGTTTTGCTGATCATTTCCTGATCGCTCATTCCATCCTCATTCCATCCAAGGTGCGAAAGGCAAATCACCACATCGCACTTCTTTTTGTGAAGCAAATCGGCCATAGCCTGAGCTGTGGCAACAGGGTCAAGATACTGCGTGGCCTCATAATTTTTGCGGTCTACAAGGCCATCCAGCTCCGGCGACAAACCAAAAACACCAATTTTCACCCCATTGCGCTTGAGGATAACATAAGGCTTCACTATCTTGTCCAGCCCATACTGACTGAACTTATAGTTGGCACAAACTATTGGGTAATTAAGAGCTGCAAACACCCGGGCCATGTTTTTCAATCCAAAATCAAACTCATGGTTGCCTATCGTACCCGCATCATAGTGCATCCTGTTCATCAAACCGACTTCCACGTCTCCTTTGAACAAGGTGTAATAAGAGGACCCTTGCGAAAAGTCACCACTGTCAAACAACAGCAAATCGGGCTCCGTTCGCCTTTCCTTCTCCAACATTGCTATACGACGCACGAAGCCACCACGCCCGGCCAGAATCGTGTCGGCCAGATTTTCACTCAACGGCATGATACAACTATGGGTGTCGTTCGTGTGGAGAATAGTCAATTGCTTTTGGGCACTCATGCCCATACTCGACATATACAATGCAAACGCCAATATCAATCTTGAATACATCATTTTTCAACCACTTTTATACGTCCTTCCACCTTACTGTCTACAACAACACCTTCGGCAGATTTCTCCTTAAAATAATCTCTTATCAATACTCTCACATTGTCCTTGTCGCCTTGTGGAGCGTTCTTGTCCGTGCAGGCCTTGAACGCTGTCAGCTGGTCATTTCCCTGTGCCAGATAGTCCAAGGTAACCACACGGTAACTTCTGTTCTCATCAATGGGGCTACCGTTGACCAAAGCCTTCAAGAGTTTCCCGTCTTTTGTTATCTCCAGCTGCACGCCGTGGCTCACACCTTCACCTCTACGCTTTGCGATTTGCTCAAACAGTTCACGTGTCTTTGAGCCGGAAAGCGTCAGAAAACACACTTTGTTTTCAAACGGTGCCACATCAAGAATGCCTCCCAAAGTCACATCACCTTCGGCAAAGGCCGCACGGATTCCTCCAACGTTGTAGACGCCAAAATCCGGTTTCTCTCCATATCTGCTTCCACTCCACATCAAGATGTCGGTCAGCAGATTAGACAATGCACTCTCCGGTTTGTCACTGGCCATATAGCGAGCCACCTTGCCGACGACGGGACTCATCATGCTATCCACAACATGGCGATACGATTGCAGAAAATCCATCGCCTCCTGACTCTCATGAGCATCATATCGCTTGTCTACTAATACACGCGTACGCGAAATGCCACTCATCGTATAATGCGTGCGACACGCACCCACAAGCATAGTCAAGCCGATAAGGCTTAAATACAATGTACGTTTTTTCATATATAGATTTTATAAACTACTGTCGCAAAATTAGCATTTTTATGCAAAAGCAGCAAGAGGTTAGTACTTTTTATTATAATTTTTTATGTTATAATCCACTGTCGTCCCTCTGTTTTGCATCCTCCGAGCACTCAAGAAATACAATCTATCGTCTAAAAATGTTAAAATCAACAGATTTTCGCCATATCATCACCCTATTCCGACGAAAAGCCGTACCTTTGCACAGCTTTTCGGCTTAACCGCTGGTTGAAAGAAGAGTTTTCATGCCATGTTGAGTTGGAACGACAAACAATATTTAATGATCAAAACAATGGATTTAATTAAAGTTGCTGAAGAAGCATTTGCAACCGACAAGCAGTTTCCCGAGTTCAAGGCTGGTGACACCATAACTGTTGGTTACAAAATCGTCGAGGGTACAAAGGAGCGTGTTCAGCTCTATCGTGGTATCGTTATCAAAATTAATGGCCATGGAAACAAAAGACGCTTCACTGTTCGCAAAATGTCCGGAACAGTTGGTGTAGAGCGTATCTTCCCCATCGAGTCTCCTTCTATTGCAAGCATCGAAGTCAACAAACGTGGTAAAGTTCGTCGCGCCAAGTTGTACTATCTGCGCGAACGTACTGGTAAGGCAGCTCGTATCAAGGAAAAAATCAATGTTTCTACCGAAAAGAAATAATTTTGTAACGACGTACATCACGTTGTTCCACGAAATAAAAAAACTCAATCCACAAGGATTGAGTTTTTTTGTGTTTTAAGATGATTCACCAAATATGTTTGGCTCGTCAGATTTCGGCACCCGCGTTTCCAAAGGGTTGCCGGTCAGAAAACAGAACGCAGGCGCAATGGCGCATCTTTCTGTTCTCACCTATCCTTCTCTTCATTGTAATTCACCGAGGCATCCACGTCGCCATGTAAAGCATCAAGCAAATCGCGCCAGTCTTGAAATCCGGCGAAGAGAGCCAACCTGTTTAGAGCATCATTCGACAATTTGTGCTTTCCCAACAAAATCTTCCACAATTTCCTCAGCGAAGCACTGCTTAGATTAATGCGACGTTTGGACAGAGCCACCGAAACATGGTCTAAATCTGCCACAACCTGTTGAGGTTCCTGCTTCATCTTCTTTCCAACTTCTGCAAGAAGAAGTCTTAAATCTCGTTTCATTTTCTATACTAACGGTTCTCTAATTTTTCACTGCAAAGTTAATCAATCTTTCCATACGGCAATCATATTTTTCCATTAAAATTATGCTCATCGTCAATAATCATCATGACGTCAAATCATTGCCGTTTAATATGGTTTTGAAACAGCAGCATAGCTTACCCCTATTTATCTTTACAAAAGCATCTTTATATTTCGCGAATTCAAAAAAACTTTGCTTCCCAGCCGAAATATCGCAAAATTCGCAAAGTTAATAGTTCGCTGATTATCAGTGAGTTTTATCTTTACGTCTCTTCGCCCGTTATGTTGTCATTCGTGATTGAGTATCAAACGGCACTGCGAGAAGGGCGTAAGCGCAATGCGGATAGGCCTTAGTCGGATAGCGGTTAGGGCATAACCATACCGTCGTTAAGGCTCCGTCATGATGTGGCAGAATACAAAACCCGAAGACGGGGAGATTTTTGTGTTGTGAGAGTGGATAGCGAGGGCAAAAACATAGCCCTTTTTGCGCTGGATGAGCAGAAAATAATCACCAAAAAACGGTAATTAGTCTTTACAAATATAGAAGCGTGGAGAGAACCGAAAAATGCATAGCAGAGTTACAAAAAAAACAGAATGCAGCATTGCTTGAATTCTGAGGACAACAATCTTTTACCCAAAAAGGGAGCACCGAGCCTCGCCTTTCTCTGTTTTTTCATTAACTTTGTCATAGTTAAAACGATTTAATAATGATGGCTCGTCTTAATCGAACTGAACTCGTTCTCGCCGAACAAGAAAAATGGGAAGACGGCTTGCAGAAAAATCAGGAAAAACCGCATGTAGTGTTAGTAAATGGTGTGGCAATTCCGCTCAGCCTGACTTAAGAGTATTAGGCCAGATAGCAAAAAGTGATTCGCGTAAATGTTCAAGATCTGCTTAATGATGCAAGCATCAAATAACGAAAATTTGATATATGCTACGAATAAGTAAAGCAACAGAATATAATTGGAAGAAATTAAATAGTGACTCTTCTGAAAAGTTGACTAAACGTGCAAATAAAACTCAATCCCCCAAAAAGGTAACAGCTACAAACTATCTCGATTTTGCGCCTTCAAATCAGCTTCTTAGTAATATCACTTGCCTAAATTCAAAAATAGAGGATATAATGTATTCTCTATGCTTGTCTTACTTAAATCACTTCGACCTCCTTTCAAATAAGAATGTAGAATATTTTCTCTCACAGTTTAACTGCTGCAAAAAAATTGATATTACCATTCCAGAAGGAACATGGACTGGAGATAATGACGTATTAGGTTTTATCTATCAATCTCTGATTACTGAAGGAGAAAGGAACCTAACTGGTCAGTATTACACCAACAAGAGAGTTATTGATTATATGATTGACGGCAAAAATCTTGCAGATGGAGAAACTTTTCTTGATCCATGTTGCGGAAGTGGTGCTTTCTTGCTGTCTATACATACTAATACTCCAGAATGTTTGTATGGATTTGATATAAATCCTATCGCAGCAATGTTAGCTGGCACAAATCTACTTGTTAAATATAAAGATCATGATTTTGTGCCACGTGTTTTTTGTATTGATTTTTTAAAAAAAGACTTATTTGATACAACAAGAGAAGACATTCCGTTCAAGTTCGACAATATCTATACCAATCCACCTTGGGGGGCTGATAAAGAAAAAATATATCTTGCAAACTATCCTGAAATAAAATCAAAGGAAAGAGCATCAATGGTCATAGTAGAATCTTTGAGAAGGCTCAATCCTCAAGGCAGTTTTTATTTTCTCTTACCAACTTCTTTGTTAAAAATAAAGACGCACAATGATGTTAGAAAGTATATTCTATCAAACTCTTCGATAGAAAAGATAGATTTATACACCGATAGATTTGATGGAGTGTTTACGGATTACTTCAGTATTAAACTATCGAGTTTACAAAGCAATTCTCAAAGCTATGTTGTTACAACTGGTGACGAAACTCGTCAAATCAACCTTTCAAGTACGGAAAGTAAAGCCGGTACAATAGCTGTCGAACAACTCACTAATATAGACGACTCTATAATAAAAAAAATGGAGGCTAAAAAAAATGACGACCTTACCCATAGCCAGTGGGCTTTGGGGATTGTAACCGGAGACAACAAGAATAAGGTGAAAAAGGAAAAAGCACAAGGCCTGGAACCTGTATTTACCGGCAAACAGGTAACTCCATTTAAGTTACATAATGTATCTTCATACATTCTCTTTGCGCCGGAATCATTTCAACAATGCGCCAAAGAAGAGTATTTTAGGGCACCTGAAAAGTTGATCTATAGGTTTATAGCAAAATATCCTATTGTCGCTTATGATGACAAACAATGTCTCTGCTTGAATAGTGCAAATATCCTTATTCCGGATTTGGACAGCATATCAATTAAGAGTACAGCTGCTTTATTAAATTCTTCATTGTACCATTACTATTATTCGATAAAATTCTCTGATATAAAGGTACTTAAAGGTAATTTACAAGAGCTGCCTTTTCCAAAGCTTACCAAAAGTCAAGATCAGAAATTAAGCAATCTCGTTTCTTCGATTCAATCATCTTCATATTCAGAGAAACATCAAAAAGAATTAGACGACGCTGTATATTCTCTCTTTAAGATTACTCCTACTGAACAACAACAAATTAGGTCAAGGATAAAATAATGGAAATACTTAAAAAACTTATCGAAGAAATGAAGAAGCAACTTACTGAGGAAGCTTGAGCATAAAATCACGCATTTCGTACAGTTCGAGAGTCAATACACCAAAAACTTTCTCAATAATTTCGACCGTGCTGCTTAAAATACAAAGATAAATGCCATCTTTGTGCACATCAAGGCCACATACGATTCTCATAAGCCTACATTTGAGAATTATTATTTTTTGCTCAAAGATAATACTATTGTGACTTAGAGCGCGCATTAGGACAAAGAATTTATGCAGGCTTTGATACTTTTCCGTTAAATGGCAAGGCGATTCGGGAATTTATTTCCCGTTTCTTATTCCCACTGGCTTATATATCGCGATTTTTATGTAACTTTGCCATAGCATATAAATATTCACCATAGCATGAAAGAATACGCACTTAAGTACGGATGCAATCCGAATCAGAAGCCTGCCCGCATCTATATGGAGCAGGGAGAACTCCCTGTGGAGGTAATCAACGGCCGTGCCGGCTACATCAACTTCCTCGATGCCCTTAACAGTTGGCAGTTGGTAAAAGAACTCAAAGCCGCAACGGGACTGCCTGCCGCCGCCAGTTTCAAACACGTTTCTCCGGCCGGAGCTGCCGTCGGACTGCCACTGAGCGACACTTTGAAAAAAATCTATTTTGTAGACGACGTAGATTTTGAACTCACTCCGTTGGCCAACGCCTATGCTCGTGCCAGGGGTGCTGACCGGATGTGCTCATACGGTGACTTCTGTGCTTTGAGCGACACCTGCGACGAGGCCACTGCACGCCTGATCAAGCGTGAGGTGAGCGACGGCGTGATTGCGCCCGACTATACTCCGGAAGCCCTCCAAATATTGAAGGAAAAGCGCAAGGGCAACTATTGCGTTATTAAAATTGACCCCAACTATGTGCCGGAGCCTATTGAGCGAAAGCAGGTGTTTGGCGTGACCTTTGAGCAGGGCCGCAACGAGGTGGATCTCAACGACCCAGCCTTGTTCGAGAATATCCCTACAAAAAATAAGACATTCAGCCCCGAAGCTTTGCGCGACCTGAAGATTGCGCTTATCACGCTGAAATACACACAGAGCAACAGTGTGTGCTATGTGAAAGACGGACAGGCCATTGGTATTGGTGCCGGTCAGCAAAGCCGCATCCATTGCACCCGTCTGGCAGGTAGCAAAGCCGATGAATGGTGGATGCGCCAGAGCCCAAAGGTGCTGAACTTGCCCTTCAAAGAGAATATTCGCCGCGCCGACCGCGACAACACCATCAACATATATCTATCCGAAGAAGCCGACGACGTGTTGCGCGACGGAGCCTGGCAGCAATTCTTCACCGAGCAGCCGGAGCCTTTCACTCGTCAGGAGCAAAAGGCATGGATTGCCCAAAACACGCAGGTTGCGCTCGGATCGGATGCATTCTTCCCCTTTGGCGACAACATCGAGCGCGCCCACAAGAGCGGTGTAGAATTTATCGCACAGGCCGGAGGCAGCATTCGCGACGACCATGTGATCGACACATGCGACAAATACGGCATTGCGATGGCATTTACCGGTGTTAGGTTGTTCCACCATTAATTCAAAACAAAAATCCCCTTACTTTTACACTTTTACCAATGGACGATTTTGATAAGATATTAGAAGAAGGCATTATCTTTAAGCCAGCTCCCAAGAAAGCATCCAAAGACAACAAGGTGAAGACCAAAGCCAAGAAAAAGAAATATGTTACCGGTGCTCACGGCTCTGGCTCGGCCAAGCAGAAAGCGAAGTATAGGGAACAACGCGCTAATAGGAAATCGCAAAAGAAATAAGAAAAGCGAATTCAAAATCAAGGCCCAACCGCAAGGTTTCCATGCCATGCCCCCCATATTCAGGAGGCAGCAAACAGGTATGAAAACTATGCAGTTGGGCCCTTGTTGTTTTGTTATCTGATGCGCCCGCTCTTGGACAGTGTCAGCGTAACCTTCTTCAAGGCACGCTTGCCATGATCGAACAGCATGGCAGGATTAAGTCTGGAGCCGCGAAACTTCACTTCAAAATGCAAGTGCTCGGTAGTGGCACGCCCCGTTCTGCCGGTCAAGCCTATCACCTCGCCGGCCTTAACCTTTTGTCCCACACGCACGAGATTCTTGCTTTGATGGCTGTAGAGCGTCTCAAAACCGTAGGCATGACGTATGACAATGCAGTTTCCATAACCGAAGAAAGGGGACGATTTGGTGACAACTCCATCGAAAGCCGCAACAATATTGTCATTGGGTTTGGTCTTGAGGTCTACCCCCGAATGTCTGCGCTTTCCCCCATAGCGACTAATGACGTTGCCTCCCGGCAAGGGATATGCCCAATGCGCCTTAGAAATACGAGCAAGATTGAGTTTTACAGTTGATTTGCGAGCAAAGGGGTCCTCCTTGAAATGGTCCGGATCTAAACTGTTTGCCCCCGCTTGTTCGGACTTTACCACCGATACGCTCACGTGAGTTCCTACCTTGCGACACTGTATCATGGCATTGCGTAGACGGTGGCTGCCCGGATCAACAATGATGGAAGGATTGATCCAACCACCATTCACCATGAAAGCAAATAGACAGGAATATTTGCCTTTATCTTCGCCAACAATAGCGATAGTCTGTCCGGCCTTCACGCGCTGACCCACCTTGACCAAATTCTGTGCATTGTTGCCGTATATGGTTTCCAGTCCGTTGTCGTGGCGAAGAACAATAACATTACCATATTGGGGACTCTTGCGGGACATACGCACCGCCCCATCAAACATGGCTTTCACGGCATCGCCCTTAGTCGTCGTGATGTTGAGAGCCTGTCCATTAACCACAGTAGCCTTGCCAACCGGCAATGGAAACGAATACTCGTCATCACCCAGCGCGTCGAAGTCTATCGTGAAACTGCTGCCTCCGGAAAATATTCCCGGAGTGGTGATACTGACCTGCTGTTGTTCTGCCGGAGTGAAAAGCACGAGCTTTTGAGCAAACGAAAGCTGCGTCACAGACAAAAACAAACCTGCAATGTATATTTTTATAATAGATTTCATATGCTAATGTTTTGAGAAAGGGCCCACAAAGGCCCTTGGTGACAGGCTATCGAAGGATGATACCCGTATAGATTCTGCCGGAAGCGATGCCCAACCTCCGCGCCGAAAAATAATCGTCTACCGCGTCGTATGTACAAATATCTGTCATGATGATATTTGCAGGTTGCACTCCCACGTCCTCCAACTGCAACTTGTTGGACAGGGGAAGATTCAGATGCCACTTCTCATATTTTACGGCAATAGCATTCATAGGGTGTCCGGATGCGGCAAAAGCATCATAAACTTCCTGTCCTACCTCGAAATTCCTGAGCGATATGCCCGGTCCTATCACCGCCCTGAGGTTATCGGGGAGCGTTCCGAAAATCTGACTCATCGCTTCAATGGCCTTGCACACAATATAGCACACAGTACCTCGCCACCCCGCATGAACTGCGGCGGCAGCATGATGTTGCTCATCATATAACAGGACGGGAATACAATCGGCTGTAGAAACTCCTATGCACAAATTAGGACATCGGGTCAGCACGGCGTCCACCCCATCCAGAAAATCAGTTTGTTCAGACGGCGGGAGTTTGAGAAAATTATCAGTTATCTCCCTGCAAACTACATCGTGCACCTGATGTGGCACCACAATATGCTCCCCCTTTACATTCAATTCCTCAGCCAGCAACCTGCGGTTGGCAGCAATGGTCTGCATATCGTCACCACAATAGGAATTGATATTCATACAACCGTAGTTTCCCTTGCTTTCTCCACCGTGTCTGGTTGTGGAAAAAGCCGTCACACCATCGGCTATATCATAATAAGTTAAGAGCGGTTTCACCGGGTTTCATCGGGGTCTATCAGTTCGTAATCTTCGAGGTCGGCTATATCGTCCAACTCATCCTCATCCACATCTATGAGGTCTTCCTCGTCTATTTCTATCACCTCATCGGCTCCCTCTGCATGCATTTCCTCCTGGAACGAAGCCCAATCCTTGTCACGATGCACAATGGTATCCTCGCCAACAGCATCCTGCAGTTTGTTGCTTTCGCTGTTGAGTTCCCTCCAAAGAATATCCTTCAGTTCATCGAGTCCGTATCCCGTAACCGATGAAATAAACACCACGGGCAAATCGGTAGGCAGTGTCTCGCGAAGCATTGCTATCAAGTCCTCATCAAGCAAATCGCTTTTGGTAACGGCCAAAACGCGATGCTTGTCGAGCAATTCAGGATTAAACTCCTTGAGTTCGTTGAGTAATATTTCGTAGTCGCGCTTGATGTCGTGTTGGGAATCCTCGCTGTCGCCGGGCACCATAAACAACAACAACGAGTTGCGCTCAATGTGGCGGAGAAACCTCAAACCCAGACCCTTACCTTCGCTGGCCCCTTCGATGATGCCGGGAATGTCGGCCATGACAAACGACTGGTGGTCACGATAACTCACGATGCCCAGTGACGGCTCAAGTGTGGTAAACGGATAGTTTGCAATTTTGGGTCGGGCACTCGACAAAGCCGTGAGCAACGTAGACTTCCCGGCATTGGGAAAGCCCACCAATCCCACGTCAGCAAGGAGTTTCAACTCAAGGATAACGGTCATCTCCTGCAGCGGCTCACCCGGTTGGGCATAGCGCGGAGCCTGACGCGTGGCCGTGCGAAACTGGAAGTTTCCCAATCCGCCGCGTCCGCCTTTCAGCAACACAACCTCCTGCCCGTCATACGAAATGTCGCAGACATACTTGCCATTCTCCGCATTATAGACCACCGTTCCACAAGGCACGTCTATGTACACATTCTTGCCATCGGTACCGCTACGGTTATTGCTGCCGCCATTTCCGCCATGTTCTGCAAAGATATGTTTCTGGTATCTCAGGTGGAGCAACGTCCAGTAGTTATGGTTTCCACGCAGAATGACATCTCCCCCCTTGCCTCCGTCGCCACCATCGGGCCCACCTTTAGGCTGATACTTCATGCGGCGCAGATGCATAGAGCCTCGTCCGCCCTTTCCGGAGCGGCAAACTATCTTTACATAATCTACGAAATTACTTTCCATTGAAATTGAACTTTGAGATTTGAACATTAAACTTTACGACTGCTCTGAAAAGTCCTGATGGCTCCAACATCATGGTTGGAACGGCTATTCTTTTATCGTAATCCTTGAACAGCCAACGATGTTACCGTCTTCATACCTTTTCAGCATACAACAACAGAACTGCCGACATTCCAACATCGCATGTGCTTTCGAAGTTGTCGCTATGTTGGTTGCTAAGTATGCGTATCTTGATGCTTTCTCGCCTTTATGAACATTGGCACTTATATTTGTCCTCGAACGGGAAATCAGCTGCGATGAGACGTGCCCCTTTTTATCTTCCGCTTTATGTTCGCATAGGCTTTTCACTATTTGTACAAAAGCCTATGGGGGCACATTCTTACCGTTTTTCACATATTTTCCTTCAATCAGGATAAACCGTGAAGCTCAATGTTCAAAAGTTAAAGTTCAAAGATTACATGGCATCAATTACAGCGCAAACGTCTGCAAAGATACGGTCGAGCTCACCAAGACCATTAATGTGATGGTGTATACCTTCCTGCTCATACCATTGAATAAGGGGTGATGTTTGGTTATGATACACCCCTAAACGCTTCCTGATGGTTTCTTCATTGTCGTCACTGCGTCCGCTTTGTTGTCCGCGAAGCAGCAAACGTTTCATCAATTCATCTTCGGGAACGTCGAGTTCTATCATCGCTGCCACCTTATGCCCGCGTTCGGACAACATCTTCTTCAGAGCCTCAGCCTGTGGAATGGTGCGGGGAAAGCCATCAAAAATAACACCACTGTATTTCTTGCCAAAACTGTCGTACACACTTGCGAGGATATTAACCATCAAGTCGTCGGGGATGAGCTGTCCGTTGTCGATGAAACCCTTAGCCGTTTTGCCTAATTCAGTTCCGTTTTTAATCTCACTGCGCAGCACATCACCCGTAGAGATGTGCCCGAATCCGTACTTAGCGATCATCTTGTCGCTCTGGGTACCCTTGCCTGAGCCGGGGGCACCAAATATTACAATATTCTTCATTACTGTTAAATGTAAATATATTTGTTTGTTAGGGACTGATTCGTTGAAATGCCAAATGAGAGTAAGCCATTGTTTGGCCACAGCTGTCTATTCCCATCTTAAGAGGCGGAAATATGCTGTTTTCTCTCGTCTTTTTCCACTACAATTAAGCCTTCCGCTATCAATCCATCACCGTATAGATGTCTCTCAAGTTGCGTCCCTGCTGATCATAATCGAGCCCGTAGCCCACAATGAAATCGTTAGGGATTTCCATAGCCACATACTCGATATTGAGCGGCGACTCCAATTTTTCAGGTTTGAGGAGCAATGTGCAGACATGCAGCGACTCCGGGCTACGCGTACCCAACGATTCCAACATCCGTTTCATGGTGCGTCCTGTATCGACAATGTCCTCTATGATCACCACCGTGCGTCCCTGCAAATCTTCATTGACTCCAAATATCTCCTTGACCTGACCCGTAGAAGCAGTCCCTTGATAGGAAGCCAACTTCACAAACGAAATTTCACAAGGTATGGTGATGTAGCGCATCAGATCGGCCGCAAAAACAAACGACCCGTTGAGTACGGCCAAGAACAAAGGATTCTTACCCTCCATATCCTTGTTTAGCTTGTCTGCCACAATCTTTACGCGCTTCAAGATCTCCTCTTCCGGGATAAACGTCTTGAACGACTTATCCTTGATTTTAACTATACTCATAGTGCATCATTTATAAGTTAGTGCAAAAATACGAAAAAGTAATGACAAAGGATAGAGCCATTAAAAGAAATTGTGATTCTTAACAAAATTCTCCAAACTGCACCCACCATTCTGCAATCTTTTGATTATCTTTGCAGTGTTATGAAGATATTTAACGCTGCTCAAATCCGTGAGCTTGACAAATATACGATAGAACACGAACCCATCAAGTCCATCGACCTCATGGAACGTGCTGCCAAGGCCATCACCCGAGCCATTATGGAGGAGTGGACCGAACGCACGCCCGTAGTTGTGTTTGCCGGGCCCGGCAACAATGGAGGCGACGGTTTGGCCGTTGCCCGTATGTTGGCAGAGGCTGATTATCAAGTCAGCGTTTATCTTTTCAACATTCACAACAAGTTGTCTGACGATTGTGCTTCCAATCGTCAGCGTGTCATCGATTGCAAAAAATTGAGCAAGTTTACGGAGATTACGCTCAATTTCGACCCTCCCGAACTTACCCCCGATACGCTTGTCATAGACAGTCTGTTCGGATCAGGCATCAACAAACCCCTTATGGGAGGCTTTGCGTCACTCGTAAAATATGTCAACCAAAGTTCCGCCAAGGTAGTAAGCATCGACATTCCCTCCGGACTGATGTGTGATGACAACAGTTACAACATCCGGACAAACATTATTCGGGCCCACCTGACGCTTACCCTCCAACAGGTAAAGCTATCGATGATGTTTGCCGACTGCCAGCAATACATCGGCCGTTTGCGGGTGTTGGATATCCGGCTTCATCCCGAATACATCAACAAAACAAAAGTAAGCCATCACATTATTGAAGAAAACGAACTGCGGCCTTGTATGCGGCAGCGCAGCGACTTTGCCCACAAAGGCGCTATGGGGCACGCTCTTATCATTGCAGGGAGTTATGGCATGGCCGGCGCTTCTATCCTGGCTACACGAGCCTGCCTGCGTTCGGGAGTGGGGAAAGTAACCACACACACGCCCAAACGAAACTACGGCATCATGCAGGTGGCTGTACCCGAAGCCGTTATGCAAATGGATCATGAAGAAACCTACTTCTCCGAAAGCATCGAAACCAGCGACTTCGACGCGGTAGCCATCGGTCCTGGAATAGGATTGGCAGAGAATACGGCCATTGCACTCATCAGCCAGATCAGACGCACCCAGTGTCCCATCGTGATAGATGCCGACGCTTTGAATATTCTCTCCAACCATAGGGCATGGATGCAGCAGCTGCCTAAGGGCATCATCATGACCCCGCATCCTAAAGAGTTCGATCGCCTCATAGGCAGTGTGAGCAACAGCGACTACGAGCGTCTCACCCATGCTCTGCAGCTTGCCGATCGACTGCAAGGCTATATCATACTGAAAGGTCACCACTCCGCATTATGCACGCCCGACGGACGCGTTATATTCAATTCGTCAGGTAATAGCGGCATGGCCACTGCCGGTAGCGGAGACGTGCTCACCGGCATCATAACCGCCCTGTTGGCAAGAGGTTATGAACGTGCAGAAGCCTGTTTGTTGGGGATGTATCTGCATGGACTGGCTGGAGATTTTGCCATCAGAGACATGGGTAAAGAGAGTCTGGTGGCAAGCGACATCATAGACTACCTTCCCAAAGCATTCATGCGTTTGGAAGACTAATTGGCCTTGCCAAATTAAGAATTAGAAGTTAGGATTTAATAATTATGATTACAACGAAGAGCTTTAACTCCAGATTATTTGCAAATTTGCATACCAACACTCCTCTCTGCAAGGGTGTGGGCAGCATCTTGACGGCCTTATTGCTGTCTCTGTCTGCATCTGCTCAATCTGTGAACGGAACCTCATACTATCTTCCCAAAGCTGTGGCGAGATTTACCGTAAAAGTTGAAAAGAGCCAATACACGCCCGGAAAGTTTGCCCAATTTGCACGCCTCTATCTGAAAAAGAACGTGGAGCAAGAGAGTAAAACCATCTATCGGCTTATCGGTATAGAAATGATGCCGATTGCTGTAGCCGACACAGCCAAGCACTTTACTCTCAATTTAGACAAGAAACGCAGCATCTTCAAGGTGAGCCGAGCCAACAATGGGCAGCTGCTTGCCATAAATGCAGAGGCAAAACCTGCTGAAACGATTACGCCCATCTTTACGCCGGCCCCCAAGCCTAAACCCATCAATCCTAAGGATTTGATGTCAGAAGATATTCTCAACGCAGGCAGCAACGCCAAGATGGCGGAGCTGACCGCACGCGAAATCTACGATATTCGCGACAGTAGGAATCAGCTTAGCCGTGGCGAAGCCGACTTCATGCCTCAAGATGGTGCCCAGCTACGGATGATGCTCGCCAATCTCGACAGGCAGGAACAAGGCCTGGCGCAACTCTTTGAGGGAAGAGTGGAAAAAGATACGACATGGACCACCATAGACTACACCCCTACAGCAGAGGGACAAGAGGTTTTGTTCCGTCTGTCCAAACATCTGGGACTTGTAGACAACGATGACCTCGCAGGTGTTCCCTACTATATCAACGTGAAAGACAATCACACTGTAGCTGCCCCGGATCCGGCTCCGGAAAACAAGAAAGAAGATAAAAACGACATTGGGTTACGTGTAAGTCAGCCAAGCAAAATTACCATAACCGTAGGCAATGGCGTTCAAACCATTGGTACATACGAAGTTTCTGCTCCGCAATTTGGCACTGTCGAGTCACTCAGTGGCGATTTGTTTGGCAAGAAACAGTCGTCGAAAATCATTCTCGACCCGCTCACAGGAAGCGTCAAGACCATTGAAGCCATGCCCGTAGATTAAGTTCCACAAGCCTGTTATAAGCTCAAACGCCATCACGATTCATGCGAAGTCGTGATGGCGTTTAAGTTTCAGTCCATCCCCACATCCATCTTCATGCAGCGTCTATTGGTTCGCATGCCGGTTTCCTACGACAACAAAGCGCGGCTCAGTAGAAAATATAGAGATCTTTTGTGTCGCTGAGCTTCATCCCATTGGTACAATCAATGATCATCTGATCTTTTTTGGAGAGATAATGACCGTGTGCGACATAGGGGACAAAAGTGGCGTGTGTCCGCTTCAGGATAGAGACAGTATATTCACCTACTTTAGGAGTTTATCTTGAAAATCCTGCTTATCCCGAACGCTGATTTTGAAAAATAGAAATGGTCAAATATATGAACAA
>KQ959455.1:61509-61920 GCA_001552765.1 Bacteroidales bacterium KA00344 | reverse complement strand
AAAATAGAAATGGTCAAATATATGAACAAAAGACCTTCTCAAATTCGCGTATTTAAAAATAAATTTGCCTTCGTTCGAAATACGCAAAAATTGAGATATTTTATAAACCGCTGACAATCAGCACTTTTGAAAAATCGACCTTTATTTTCCTATTTTACCACCTGCGATTAAGTATCTACCGGCATGACGACAAGGCTTCAACCGCAGTGTGATTGAGGCTCTTCCGCGCTGTCAATAGGGCCTAACCATGTTATGAGAAAACCTCAGTCGCAGCGCCCTTACGATTTTTGGGAATGCTCAGTCCGATTTTGGCGAAAAAACATAGCTTTTTTTTCGCTGGATGTCTCGAAAATAATGATCAAAAAATGGTAAGTATATTTTATAAAATGAAGAATGAGGAGTGAAGAATGA
>KQ959455.1:43133-61409 GCA_001552765.1 Bacteroidales bacterium KA00344 | reverse complement strand
TGAAGAATGAGGAGTGAAGAATGAAGAATTCCTACATCATATCTTCCTATTCTCAATCCTATTTGGTGATTACTTGGTTGCCATCATTTTGGGTACATACAGTGTCCCCAAAAAGAAAATGTCTGTTGAGCCTTTATCTTCGCAGTAAATATCCACTGAGTCCATAGAGCATTTGTCACACTGAGTTTGACACCATTCCCAGACCAGACTGACAGTCTGAATACAACAAAAGGTTTCTCCCTGAAAACAGAAAAGGTGAGTTCAACAATACAGCGAACTCACCTTTTCTTAATTTTATGATATCAGCTTAACGTAAACATACTGTTTCGCAAGCTCTCAGTTCCTTAGTCGAGCTGAGCAAGTTTGTTGTCACTACCCAGCACATTAGTAATCTTGCTCTTATAGAGATCAACCATGTAGCTACGTGCAACCTTGCCATACTGGCGGGGATCAAAGTAGTCAGGATGCTCGGCCAATGTCTGGCGAACGCCTGCAGTGTAAGCCAAGCGAGAGTCAGAGTCGATATTAACCTTGCATACTGCGCTCTTGGCTGCCTTACGAAGCTGCTCCTCAGGAATACCTACAGCGTTGGGCAAGTTGCCACCGAACTTATTGATGATGTCAACATACTCCTGTGGAACTGAAGAAGATCCGTGAAGCACGATGGGGAATCCGGGAAGTTTTTTCTCTATCTCGGCCAAGATGTCAAATGCCAATGGTGGAGGAACAAGGCGTCCTGTCTTCGGGTCGCGTGTACACTGCTCCGGTGTAAACTTGTAGGCGCCGTGACTGGTACCAATAGAAATAGCCAACGAATCGCAACCTGTGCGCTTCGAGAAATCGATAACCTCTTCAGGTTTGGTATAGTGAGATTCCTCAGCCACCACGTCGTCCTCAACGCCGGCGAGTACACCAAGCTCAGCCTCAACCGTCACATCGTACTTATGAGCGTAGTCTACAACCTTCTTTGCCAACTCAATATTCTCCTCGTAGGGAAGAGAAGATCCGTCGATCATTACCGAAGAAAAGCCCATGTCTACGCAGTCCTTGCACAGCTCGAAACTGTCACCGTGGTCGAGATGAAGCACAATTTCAGGATGCTTGCAGCCCAATTCCTTGGCGTATTCTACAGCACCCTCAGCCATATAGCGAAGCAATGTAGCGTTTGCATAGTTGCGAGCACCCTTAGACACTTGGAGAATCACCGGCGACTTCAATTCCGAAGAAGCAGTGATGATAGCCTGAAGTTGCTCAAGGTTATTGAAGTTGAACGCCGGGATGGCATAACCACCATTTACGGCACGCTTGAACATTTCTCTTGTATTAACAAGACCTAAATCTTTATAACTTACTGCCATTTTATAATAATTTAAAAATAAATAATCCTGGAATATTATCCATTTGCAAAAATAACACTTTATTTTATTACTTCAAAGGTGAATTATGTTTTTTAATGTTACATCTGGGTTAAAAAGGTTAATTAGCGTATATAAACGGAACCTCCTTTGTGATTTTGCAATATGAGTTTTGCATTTTCCTCTCTTAGAAGTTACGGGGAAAATTGCCCGACTGCTTCATTCCTAAAGTGAACTTGTAGGCTGCATGAAGCATGAGGTAACGGGTGAGGCCGTTGGTCCAAGTTTCAGTGCGTCCCTGCGTGTCGAGTGTGAAGGAGGTACTGTTCAGATTACCCAATATATCGAAACCGTCGAGCGAAACAACCAGTTTCTTCTTCATGAAATTCTTGGACAGGCGCGCGTTCCACACCAATTCGCTGGTGTTCATCTGCTCATCATTGTAACCACTGCGGTTGTAATCGGTGATGTCTGTAGAGAGTTCGAAATCCCAGGGCAGTTGAACCTCCCCGCCAAGAGTCACATTATAGTTCCACGCACTTACCTTCTGAAATCCCTTGCGATCTCCGGTGGCACACTGATAAGTGACGTTAGACCTAACATAGGTGCGCAGTTTCTGTCCCAACTGATATTGCAGCGACATTTGGTTGGTCACGTTCCAGTTATGCACCTTGCTGCGTACCGATTGCGTACCCTCCACCGTGGTGAGGTCCACATTATCGCTGTAATTACCCAAGAGACCTCCCTGAAAGGTCCACCGCCGCTTTTTGTCAATCGGACACTCCAAGCTCACGTTTCCTCCCATGCTCCAGTTGCCATTCACATTCACTTGCTGCGTTGTTGCCTTTCCCGTCTCTTTGTCGTACAGTGTTGATGTGGCGAAGGCATTTTGCATGACCTGATAGTTGAGTCCGACCATCACATTACGCTGCGTGGCCATGTGAAACACTCCACCCAGGATATTGACCAAATGACTCCTTGACCTCTTTAAATTAGGGTTTCCCAGCGTCACAATGAGCGGGTCGGCATCATCGCGTATATCGAGCAGAGCCGTGAGTGAGGGTTGGCTCTGGATGGTGTTATAGCCAAATGACACGATGCGAGTGCCCGTCGAGTCGTTGAACTGATAGCTGGCACGCAGTGACGGATTAAAATAGAGTGTCGTTCGGTCTTTAACATAGCTTTTCGTACGATAATAGTCTATCTTCTCATAACGCGATTCGAGCGGAAGAGTAATATCGATCGCATATCGCGGCATGCGCGTCCCGTCTCCGTGAGTATACGACACATTCATGGTTCCCGTGTGCGAAACCGTGCGTTCCCTGTTACGATAGCTGTTGTCGCCGTCTCTCACCCGCATCAGTGCATCGCGTGTGGACGGCAACACCCCCAAGGTATAGGTTTCATCGGTATAGTCTTCAAGTTGGTCGAGGCGGTAGAGCGAATAGTCCGTGTCGCTGTAACGCTGACTGAACTGATAACCCGGACGGAAGAACAGTGTAGCCACCTGGTTCGAATCACATTCAAACAATCGTGTATAATCCACATTGGCATTGATCGAATAGTCGTGGTTGGGCGTGGTGGAGTATTGGTTGCGGTGATCCGAGGAGGGGTTGTTGGCAAGATAATCAATCTGATTGAGGGCATATCGGTAGTTTTTCGAACGCCCATAGTCAAACGAGGCCGAGGCCGAAAGCATGTTATGCCAGCTTTCGCCCGTCCCAAAACTCATACGTTCATTCAGATTAAGCGAATATCCGAGATTTTCTCCATTGTCCTTACTGTCATTGCGTACGCGGTTTATCGTCATGGCCAACAGTTTCTGTCCGGCCGTGGGCAGAAACAGACTGTCGAGTGTACTTATTCCTGAGGGATTAGCATTGAAACGTCCCGACTTATTGCTACCCCACCCTTCACTCTTGGAATAGTTGATACTCAGGTTTCCGTCGAGCATATGTTTTCCGGGATGCAAGCCAAAAGAGCCGCGTCCGGACCACGCAGTGTTCTTCCTTCTGTTACTGTTTCTGCTGAGCCCGTAGTAGTCGCCGCCCGTTAGAAACGTTTGCGACGTAGTACGCGTTTGCGTCTCATTGTCCGAATGTCGGAAGTCCATACGGGTGTCAAAATAGTCGTCTTCACTCTTGCCGTCATAGCGATAGTTCAGTCCAGCCTCCTTCGTGGAAGTGAGTCCACCACCAGCCGTAGGCATGGCTCTCATTCCTCGGCTAGCTCCAGGCATCCCATACGCATTTACATTGTTCATCGCTCCGGTAAGCGACAGCCGCGAATGTTTGCTATATCCCATCGCAAACAGCCGACTGCTATATCGGCTATCCGTACCGATGGCAAGATCCAAGTTGCTCATCAAGCCATGCTGGTATTGCTTTTTCAGTTCCACGTCGAGCACATATTCGCGGTCATTCATATCGCGACCCATCAATCGGCTTTCCTTGCCACGCTTGTCGTACACCTTCACTTTGTCCACCGTGTAGGCCGGAAGGTTTTCCAAGGCCTTCTTGGCATCACCCTTAAAAAAGTCGCGACCATCCACAAGCAGCGAGCTCACTGCGCGTCCATTCACCTTGATCACCCCATCCTCAAGTGTCGCACCCGGTAACTGCCGAATCAGGGCATCGAGCATGGAACCTTCGCTCAGCTTAAATGCTGTGGCATCATAGACCAACGTGTCGCCCCGCATCACCATTTTTATCTTCGTAGCCTTCACCACCACTTCGTCCAGAAGCTTGGAATCCTCCTCCATCTTCACAAATTCAACATACTGTTCGTTCACACGGTCGGCCATTTCCACGTCTACATTCTTATAAACCGTTTTGTAGCCCAGCATCGAGAAACGCAGAATATAACTCGTATGATTCTCTACATCGATTTCATACTTGACGATTTTGTGTCCCCAAAAACTATGCTCGGCCGTCACTGTAGCCCGCACAAGACTGCTGTCGGCAGCCGAAAGTAACTCCACCGTAACACCGGGCAACATCTCATTAGTCTTCGCATCAAGCACGTGACCGGTCAGGTGGCGGGCTTGCAACATATTGCACACTCCTACCACCAATACTATTACAAAGAATAATCTACGAAAAAACAACACCTATTAAACTTTTACTATCAATTCTACAATGTCAATACAGTACCTTTGCCTTTTCTGGTCAGCTCCGAAGCAAACAGCAACACTACGAAAAATCCAAGAAACGGAACGATGAATGGCATACTCATCATGTGGGTGGCATCAGCCATGAGCCCCATCAGCAGGAAGCCACAACCACCAATAGGTGTCATCATCAGCAGCGAGGAGGCACTCTTGGTGAGATTGCCCAGCCCGTGGAGTGACAGCGAAAATATCGTGGGAAACATGATGGCCTCGAAGGCATAGTTACAAATAAGGGCTATCATGGAGATAGCGCCAAGGTTGAGCATCACCAAGACCATACACGCCACACTGCCTATGGCACAATAAAACAACATACGTTCGGCCTTCACCCGACGCATAATCCAGCTGCCGCCAAACCGACCCAGCATAAACAGCGCCAAGGCTACGGTCAGGACGAGCGATGCCGTATTGTCGGTCATCCATCCTTTCCCCGTCACATAATTAATGAAGTAGCTGTTGATGGATATCTCCGCAACCTCATAGGCCAACAACGCAAACAGCCCAAATACAAACATCGGATGAAGTCTAAATAACTTCATGATGCGTGTTCCCTGACTGCGGTCTTCTTCGGTTTCCTTATGTCTGATTTCGGGGAGATCCACCCGAGAGAACACAATGGCAATGCCCAATACCAAAATGCCCAACACGGTATAGGGTATCACAATGTTACCACCTGTTTCTGTGCCATTAAACAGAAACTGGCCAACGATAAATGTGGCTGCCAAAGAGCCTAACCCGTTGAACGACTGCGAAAAGTTCAGACGACTGGTGGCACTCGACGGATCGCCCAATTCCGTGACATAGGGGTTGGCTGCCGTCTCTAAAAAAACCAGTCCACAGCCTATCACAAACAAAGCTCCCAAATAAGCATAAAACGTTCCGGCCTCTGCACCGGGTATGAACAGCAGTGCTCCCGCACCAAACAGCGACAATCCAAAAACAACACCTGTGCGATAACCGTGTCGGTTGATAAACCATCCGGCCGGGATGGCCATGATGAAATAGCCCAGATACGTGGTCACCTGAATGAGCGACGACTGCCCTATGGAAATATCAAGCGCGTTTTGAAAGTGTTTGTTAAGCACATCTAGAATGGCTCGGGCAAAGCCCCAAAGAAAAAACAGCGATGTAACGAGAATAAACGGCAGCAAATATTGCTTGCTGGTAAGGGCAGAACGAGCGGGTTTCATAAAATAAGACTATTTCTCATAAGATGGAGTAATGCCAACCCCAGTTACCGGGATTCAACAATCTCTGCTAAATAGTGTTTTGTACTTAGGTTGTTGAACATAAAAGGTTTGTCCCTATGTTATCAACAGAATATTGCAAATTTAGATAAAATATCATTCATCAGCAACGGTTTGCATAAAAACCTTATACTTTAAGCCATTTTATCCTAACTACATCGTAAGCATTTAATGCACAGTAATGATTTGGTTTAGAAGAAACGTGGCATTCTGGTTGCGAGCCACTCCGGGCGTTATCTTATACGAATAGGTAACGTTGGCACCAAGCTCTATTTCGAAACAATAGTTATGATAACGGTCGCCCTCCATCTTGGAAAGTTCCAAATCGTGGGTGGCGACAATGCCGCTCACAGGCAATCGGGATATGTGCTCAAGGAAAAGACGCGACCCGTTGAGTTTATCCAGCGAGTTGGTGCCTTTCAAAATCTCGTCGAGGATAATCAGCGTGTGGTTGTTTTTCCTGCAATAGGCCAACAGTTGTTTCAGGCGAAGCAGTTCCGCATTGAAGTAGGAAATGCCGTGCGCGAGGTCGTCGGTGGTGCGCATGCTGCTGAACAATGTAAACTTCGATGTGCGCAAAGACGTTGCAAAGACCGGCATACCGGTCATGGCAAGAATATAGTTCACGCCCACCGAACGCAGGAAGGTGGACTTCCCTGCCATATTGGCTCCGGTAATGATGTAGAAATGGTAATCGTCTATCCGGAAATCGTTGCGCACGGCCGTGTCGCCCAAAAACGGATGATACAGCCCTTTGGCTTCGTAGACCACTCCCTCGTCAGCAATTATTTCCGGCCAACAAGTGTTGGGATGATTATATAAGAAGGTGGCAATGGTAACTTCTTGGTCTATTTGGATAATGCGGTCTATCCATGCTTCGAATGTATGCACATCGTCCCTACTCCATTTGAGGAATTTGCGCACGAGGAAAAAATCGTAAAGCGCAAACATATTGACCACAAACAAACCTAAAATATTGCCACGCTTGTCCAGTCCGTCGAGCAACTCCGTAAGTCGGCAAAATACATTGTTTGATGTTGAAAATAGCTCAGGATGATCATTGGAATGTACAGCCGCTCCGCCAACAGCGTCACCGACCAAAAGATTTTTTACCAACTCCACCACCTTGGCAAACTGTTTCACCTGCCCGTGAAGTTTGTTGACAACCTTATGCACCTCCTTCAGCGTATCCGAACAAAGCAGATAGACACTAAAAAATTGGAGAATGCCCCACCAAATGGGTAACATTCCGTTCACTTTGCCTATCGCAGCCAGCACAATAGAGACAAAGAAAGCCACCAAATCGACAATAGCCAAGCCAAGTATGGCAGGATGGGCAAAAAGATGATTCACCTTTGCATAGCCGGCTGTATGCAGTGCCTCGCGAATCACCTCTGTGTCTATCTTCTGTCTTACCCCATAGGAAATAAACTCAGAACGGAACTTCTCGTTCTCGGCCAAAATGCGAATCCACCGCCGGTAAGCCTCATCATATTGATCCATACCGTCTTGATGTTCAGACGAATCATGGCGACCATCCAGACTGCATAGCCTTTCGGCCAGGGCGTCGCACCCTCCGGTGGTCACCATTCGGTTCATGCGCTGATACAATCCGTCTCGTCCGAAGATGTCGAGGTCGTAGGTATAGGCATGGTGTGGATCTGCATAGCGTTGCCCATCGTCGAAACACGTAAAGTTTCCGGCCACGGCACGCAACTCGTTGTCGTAGACTTGTTTCAAGTCTTCGAGTTGCTGAATGTGCTCGTCGTTCTTTGTGTCGTGCTGTCTGATGACAACATAGACAGCCAGAAACAACACGGACAGGGCAAGTTCCAATATCCGGAGATTGGCGCTGTCGGTTACGGTGATGAACACCACACAGGCAACGGCACACAGAAACGAGACTATCTCGCCCATCACATAACCGTGAGCACGCCCTTTGAGAGATTTGATGCGGACCGCTAAACCGGTTGACTTATCCTTATAATAATTCTGCATAGAGATTCGTCAGCTATAAAATGATTTTCAATTCCTTGTTTCGCTTTTCGTTTTCTCGCCCAACATGACGACACCTTCCTGCTTCATGCCGTCCATCATAATTTTCAACGGATGGTCGAATCGCACGTGCCGCACATAGTCGGTCTCCTCAACAGCCGGCATGGCATCCAACACGTCCTTACGCAGAAGACCGCCTTCGCCGGGCCGATTGGTGTCTATCGTGAAATATCCCACACCAAACGATGTGAGGTTTTGGAAGAAATGAGTACCCTGACTTGGGTCTACGCGATAGTTTTTCAACGCTACTTCCACAATGACACGGGCTGCAGAAATGTGTGGCCACTTCACGGGAACGCCCAGCCAAGGATCGCTTGAGCCCCATCGACCGGGACCGATGATGACATAGTTGGTGTCCGATGATAAGAATTTGTCATTGATGCGTTCGATATCTTCGGCCACACGACTGTTGTTCATGGCCGAGAATTGATCGTCATATTTCACATACACCACGTCGGTTACATCCTCCGAGATGCCGTGACCCAACGAGTTATGACTGCGGAGCAAGCATTCCTCGTCGGGCACAGCAACCACATCCTCGTCCAACATCTGTTTGGAGTCGACGATGGGGCGCACCTGAAGCAAATAGAAGTCACCCGTCTTGTCGGCATTAAGATTGCAGGCAAACTCTATTTCCACAGGCCGTCGCATGGCTTCCGCGCCATATTTCATTGACATTTGCAAGATTTCGGGCAGAGGAAACACATCGTGTTGCAACACGCCGGCAAACGAAATAACCTTTCGCCCACCTTCATAAAGCCCGTCGCGTATAACTTGATCGTAGGGGTCGAAAGTCGAAGCAATGTAGTTGAGCGACCCATCTTCGTCGGCTTCCTTCACCTTCAGTTTATGGATATTGAAGCCATCGTCCACCTGAAAATCTGTACCCACGTGCTGCATATCGAGTGCATAAAAGCGGGTCTGAGTGTCTTTCAAGGCAAAATCCAGTTCCGACATCTGCAACACCTGATGCGGATGCTTGGGCGACACGCGCAATGTCTGTCCGCCATCCACAATATATTTACCAAGTCCCAGGGCCAGAGAAGCGATTCCGTCTTCTGCTTTCTCATCGCCAATGGGGTAATAGTTGATGGAACGGAGCACACCCGATATATTGGGATAATAATGGTCACCGTAGGTTTTGCCCACAACTTCCTGCAATACAACGGCCATTTTCTCCTGATCTATCACGTTGGAGGTTGCTGTCATATATGCCTTGGAGCCTTTGTAGTATACAGAAGCATACACGCCTTTGATAGCAGCTACCAGCATTTGCAACATCTGTTGTTTGTCTTCAAGATAAGGTATCATATAGGTGGAGTAGACCCCCGCGAATGGCTGGTAGTGGCTGTCTTCCAGAAGCGAACTCGACCGGATAGCAATAGGACTGCAGGTGGCTTCGAAGAAGATCTTAAAGTCTTCGACATAACTTTCGGGCAACTGCGCCTTGAGAAAGGCTGCGAGAATCTCTTCGTCGCCGGCATTGCTCAAAGCTATATCGTATAGGTTATTTTGTTCCATGAACCGGTCAAACACATCGGTGCATAGCACCACCGTTTTAGGAATCTGCACCGTAACACCTTCAAATCTGTTGAACTGCGGATGGGTCTTCACCACGTTGTCAAGGAATGCCAAGCCTCTACCCTTGCCACCAAGAGAGCCATCGCCAATGCGGGCAAAATGAGCATAACGGTCGTACTTGTGGCGATCGAACACGGCCACCACACCAATGTTTTTCATGCGGCGATATTGCACAATGGCATCAAAAATAATCTGCCGATGGGCATCTACATCCTGAAGTTTGTGCCACGTGACGTGTTTCAGAAAGTTGCTCACGGGGAATATGGCGCGTGCGCAGAGCCAGCGACTCATGTGGTTTCGCGACACGTGATAAAGCATCGAGTCGCGCGGTATCGTAAAGATATTGTCTTGCAACTCCTTCAAACTGCGCACCCTCAGAATTTTTTTATGGGTCTTTGGATCGCGAAAAATAAAGTCACCAAAACCCATATGTTCTTCCATGAGATGGCGTAGCGATACGCTGAGCATCTTGGAATTTTTGTCTACAAATTTAAAACCTTCTGCCTCAGCGCGCACCCGATTTTCAGCTTCCACGCTTTCCATGATCAATGGCAGATATTCGTCCTCCCTGCGAATGGCCTCCAACAGTTTGAATCCAGCCTCGGCATCTTTCTCAACCGATGACGCTCCCGCACCCACGATTTCCGATTGGCGGGTAGATCTCATAGGAAACCGTACATCGCTGATGACGCCCAGACAATTGTCCTTATACTTTTCATACACCTTCATGGCCTCTTCGTAGGTACGAGCCAACACCACCTTGGGACGCCCACGCATTCGCAAGGTGGCCGCGTGGCGATTGAGAGCCTCTGTAGCAAAGTTTTGGCTCTGTTGTAAAATATAGCTGTAGAGATTGGGAAGGATAGAACTGTAGAAACGAATAGAATCCTCGACAAGCAATATCATCTGTACACCTGCTTCACGAATATCTTGTTCCAAGTTCATTTTGTCCTCGATGAGCTTGATGATGGAGAGAATGAGATTGGTGTTGCCCAACCAACAAAATACATAATCGAAGATGCTGAGGTCTTCGTCCTGCATACGACGGGTGATGCCATGAGAGAACGGCGTGAGCACCACACAATGGATTTCAGGGAATTTTCCCTTGATAGCGCGAGCAACAGTGAAGGCATCATTGTCGGCATTACCCGGCATACAAATCACCAAATCTATTTTCATCGTGGCAAGAATCTTTTCTGCCTCTTCTGTCGTAGACACCTGCGTGAACGTCGGAGGGTAACGGAGTCCAAGCTCCATATACTCATTATAGATTTTCTCCTCCACCCGTCCGTCGTCCTCAAGCATAAAGGCATCGTAGGGGTTGGCCACGATAAGCACATTATAGATGCGTCGCATCATGAGGTTGACAAACGTCACGTCTTTTAATATAAACTTACTCCACGATTGTGGTATTTTCTCTTCCATTGTGCAGAGACTTTATTTTTATCCGGTTTAGAATTGGCCTACCCATTGCCCATGGTTCATGGGGACGTATTCTATCAATAGGGCGAAATTACGAAATAAATTCGAAATGCAGCTCATTTGATGCAACCATTGTTTTATTTTTTTATATGTGATGATATTTCTGCAGGCAGACTTACTGTGTTTGTCTTTATAAACGCCACATTAATAATGCGTAAATTCAAAAGACAGCTGCCATACAAGTGCCGTCCATATAGTTTTCTGATTGCACAAGACGACTGTACCATGACTGAAACATAACAGTGGAAATATGTGTGAAATCCACCATTAATTTGGAACAAAGAATTTGCTTTAAACATATTAAATGTTTATATTTGCATATGTCTTATTATTAATTTACTAACTTATGGTGAAAGAAAGAAATTCTGTAGGTGTTTTCCCGTGGGTAATCATGATTTTGATGTCTTCAGTTACTTTTGTGGGAATTTTGTCAGAGTTGTTGCCTTCTGGAGTTTTGCCCCAAATTATGACCGATCTGGGCATTAACGAAATAGACGGAGGCAGATTGGTGGGATTGTATGCCCTTGCATCGGCCATATTTGGTATTCCACTAATCTCAGCAACGATGCAATTTAATCGTAAAAGTCTGCTTCTGTTTTTGCTTATAGGCTTTGCCGTATGTAACATTGCGTCGGGCTTGGTTCACAACTACTATTTGATATTGATACTGCGATTTCTTGGAGGTATTAGTGCAGGAATAATGTGGCCCATGATTGCTGCTTTTGGTATGCGCTTGGTAGAGCATAACCATCAAGGAAGAGCCGTGGCGGTAATTATGGCAGGTAATACATTGGGAATTAGCTTAGGAATGCCTCTGATGACATCTATCGGAGATCGTTTTGGCTGGCGTGTTGAATTTATTGCATTAGGACTATTGGTGGCTCTGATTGCTATACTTTCACTCTTTATGCTGCCTTCTACTCCAGGCGAAAAAATTACAAAGAGCACCTCTCCTATTGTCATGTTGAAAAACAAGTCTATCTTGTTGATAATCCTCCTGACGCTATTAGGAGTTTGTGGACATTACGGAGTTTATACTTATATCACGCAGCTGGTAACAAAAATTGGCATTCAGGGTGGTATTGAAATGGCACTGCTTGTCTTTGGTATCGGCTCACTGGTATCCATTATTATAGCGACAAAGTATATCGACATATACCTACGAGAGCTTACCGTGCTGATGTTTGCTTTCCTTGCAATTGCAATGATGATATTCTACTTCTTCAAGGGTACGATGTTCATCTCTCATTTAGGTTTCTTCTTGTGGGGCTTGTCTTTCGGTCCTCTGGTAACATTATTCCAAGCTGCAGTGGGTAACCAAGTGGAAAGCGCCAAAGACGTGGCTATGTCAGTGCAATCGTGTATGTTTAATTTATCCATTATGCTTACAACCTGGATTGCAGGCGTATTGCTGATAAGTTTTGGAGCGTTAAGCCTTATATGGTACGCTGTAATATTGGCAGTACCGGGAATGATTATCTCAATTTTTGCAAAACATACATTACGAAGAATTGGATAAAGGATAGTTACATACTATCATAAAAGACCCCGAAAGTTTTGCGGACTTTCGGGGTTTATCATAATTTGGATTTGTACTCTTCTTTCAACCAAACTCCTACATCTTTAACGCAACTTCATACTCTGTTGGTTTCTTCTTGAACAGGAACTCGCCTTTCCTTACAGATGCCAATACTCCAACACGTCTACGGATGCAATCCCATGCGCTGTCTCCATCCAAGACAATAAAGTTAGCATCCTTGCCTTCTTCCAGACCATACTCATTGTGAATATTCAAACATCTTGCGCCATTGTAAGTAATTAAGTCAAATGCCACCTCTACTTCCTCTGGACTTGCAAATTGAGATATATGGATACCGTTATCCAAAATATTCATCATGTTTCCACTTCCAAGAGGATACCATGGGTCGTTAATTGAGTCTTGTGCAAATGCGACGTTGATCCCCATTTCCATAAACTCTTTAACTCTTGTCAAACCACGACGCTTTGGATATGTATCTTGTCTTCCTTGCAGATATATGTTCTCTGTTGGGCAGGATATTAAGTTCAACTTACTTTTCTTGAACATATCAAACATTCTGTATGCGTACGAATTATCAGCAGAGCCGAATGAGCAGGTATGGCTTGCTGTCGATCTTGTACCATAATCTTCGAAGTATACCAACGCATTTAAGATTTCAACAAATCTTGACATTGGATCATCGGTTTCGTCACAGTGAACATCTATCAATGCATTGTATTTAAGTGCAAGCTCTACAATATCATGAATTGATTTTTCACCAAACTCCCTTGCCGGCTCATAGTGTGGGATTCCTCCTACGACATCAGCACCCATTTTCAGGGCTTCTTCAACCAGTTCTTTGCCGCCTTTGTAGGTGTACATACCGTTTTGCGGAAAAGCAACTACCTGGATGTCGACAACATCTTTCAGTTCCTCCTTCAATTCCATAATGGCTTTGAAACCTATGAACTTAGGATCTGTAACATCAGTTTGTGCTCTGATAAACTGTACACCTTGTGAAACTTCATCCTCAATGCCTTTTCGAGCTAATTTTTTCACACCGTCGATAGTCATTGTGGCTTTGTACTTGGGCCAATTCTCAATAGCCTCGTAAAGTGTACCTGATGCTGCACCAATGCCCTCCATTTCACCCAAGGTATAGACGTAGTCTAAATGTAAATGTGGGTCAACATAAGGTGGCAAAACAAATTTACCCTTCAAGTCTATCTCCTCATCACACTTAGGTAAGTTAGTACCTATTTGGGTGATTTTTCCATTCTCTACTATCATCTCAGTTGCAGAACTGTTACGATAGATTTTCGCATTAAAAAATTTCTTCTTCATGTTTAGGATATTAAATAGTAATACGTTCCTAAATATAATCATTCTTTTACAAAGAAGCAACTTTTTCTTGATTGATTTTTGCTATATAATTTTAATATTTGTAAAATATTGCCGAAAGCACTAAATATCTATCTGATACTTCGTATTGGCAATTGTTGTTAGCTGTTTATTTTGAGGACCCTGTGTTTTCCATAACAAACACAGGGTTAAGGAAATAAATATGAAGTTTCCGCTCTGCCATATTAAATTCGGGTGAGTTTTTTGGGGCAGTATGTCCTACTATTCTGTTTTAGGAAAATGGTAATGAAATTAATGTGTGAACATACGGTTGTTGGTATTGGAAAAAAGATAACGAAGCCTACAAGCGATTTCGGCAATAGACTAAGTTGGAGCAGTTGCAACCGAAGATTTAATCGTTAGATCTTCGGTTTGCAGACCGATAATTTTCGAGGTCTTACAAGGACCAATGTACAAAATGTTAGTTAAATACATGAAATTATTAATTTTTTATTTGGACTCTATTGAATAAAACCCTATATTTGCGATGTAATTAATACAAAATGAAACCACAAAAAATGGTTTTCTTCAACCCTATTGAGCGTTAAAATAAATCGTATTACTACTATGGAAGTTGAACAAGTAATGAAAGGCCTGATGGAAAAACATTCGGGCGAGCCCGAATTTCTGCAGGCAGTGAAAGAGGTTTTAGAATCGATTAAAGAGGTCTACAACCAGCATCCGGAATTTGAAAAAGCCGGACTCATTGAGCGTCTCATTGAGCCAGAACGTATATATATGTTCCGTGTGCCTTGGACAGACGACAATGGTAAGGTACACGTAAACACTGGCTACCGTGTACAGTTCAATAGTGCTATCGGCCCCTACAAAGGCGGCTTGCGCTTCCATCCCTCTGTAAATCTGAGCATCATGAAATTCCTCGGTTTTGAGCAAACTTTCAAGAATGCTCTCACCACACTTCCGATGGGTGGTGGCAAGGGAGGTTCCGATTTCTCTATTCGCGGACGTTCTGACGCAGAAGTGATGCGGTTCTGCCAAGCATTCATGCAGGAACTCTATCATCACATCGGCCCGGACGAAGATATTCCGGCTGGTGACATCGGTGTAGGTGCTCGTGAAGTGGGCTATCTTTTTGGCGAATACAAAAAACTGACCCACCAGTTCCAGGGTGTCATGACTGGTAAGGGATTGGAATGGGGTGGTTCAATTCTTCGCCCGGAAGCAACGGGCTTTGGTGCGCTCTATTTTGTAAATCAAATGTTGAAGACCCGCAATATTGATATCAAGGGTAAGACCGTTGCTATTTCCGGATTTGGTAACGTGGCCTGGGGAGCTGCAAAGAAGGCTACACAACTTGGTGCCAAAGTCATTACAATCAGTGGACCCGACGGATATATCTACGATCCCGATGGCATTTGTGGAGAAAAGAATGACTATATGCTTGATTTGCGCAGCAGCGGCGAAGACATCTGTTCGCCATACGCCGAGAAATTCACCGGCTCTAAATTCTTTGAAGGCAGAAAACCTTGGGAACAGAAAGCAGACATTTATTTGACCTGCGCCACACAAAACGAGCTTAACGGCAAGGATGCTGAAAAGATATTGGCCAACAAGCCTCTCTGCGTTGCCGAGGTAAGCAATATGGGATGCACTGCAGAGGCAACAGAGAAATTTGTCGATGCCAAGCAACTGTTTGCTCCCGGCAAGGCTGTAAATGCCGGTGGTGTAGCTACCTCCGGACTGGAAATGACACAAAACTCTATCCGTCTGCATTGGAGTGCTGAAGAAGTGGACGAAAAACTTCACTATATCATGCATTCCATTCATGAACAATGCGTGAAATACGGCAAGCAATCCAATGGCTATATCAATTATGTCAAAGGAGCGAACATTGCAGGCTTCATGAAGGTGGCCAATGCCATGATGGCGGAAGGTATCGTATAAACAAAGATTGTGGATTATAAAAAGAACTTATTAGTTATCATCCTATTCATAACTGGCTTTACTCCTATAGGTGCTCAATCGCATAGGGGTAAAGCCTCTTATTATTCTAAAAGAGCCACCGGAGTTCGAACTGCCAGCGGCGAACTCTTGCATCACGACAGTCTAACGTGTGCCCACCGTACTTATCCTTTTGGTACACTGCTCAAGGTGACTAACTTGGCTAACGATCGGGAAGTGGTGGTCAAGGTCACAGACCGAGGCCCCTTTGTGCGTGGACGGATCATTGACCTGAGTTATGGAGCTGCCCAACAATTAGGTATGCTTGCACAGGGTATTGGCATAGTTAAAGTGGAACGCATAGAAAATATTAAACCTCCATATCGTATGGATGATGCAGAACAGGGGCTTCCCAATATCAATTTCGATATGTGTGACTTTGCTGATGGAACCATCGACCAAATGGATCGAATACCCGATGACGAAGACAAACAAACGTTTCCCCCCACAAAGGGTTCTACCATATTGTCAAAGGCCAACGTCAGGAACCACAGTACCAAGACCGGCAGAGACCGGAAAACGTCTGCACAAAGCAGGGGAAAACACAAGAACAATGTTGTTAAGCAAACGCATAACAAAACGAAAACTCCTATTAAAAAGAGTGTTTCTAAACATGAGAAAAGCTGAGAGATAAAGAGCCTCCTCTAATGCGTAATTATTTCCGCGTAGGAATATTAAACTCTACAACCTTTGAAATAGCATGTGTGCCTTGTATTACACTCACACAGAATTTGGCAGCACCAGCTTTCAAACGATAACCTGCCTTTACCATAGCTGTATAACGAATACCCTTGCCAGGCATAATTTTATCCACATGCATATTGGGCGAAACCATCAAATGCTTGTTGCCGGTTGCTTCTATCACTGTGGGTTGAATATCATATAGAGGTATGTCACCTGTGTTTATTACCTCAAAAATAATCTTACACAACTCTCCACGCTCTATCTCTCCATCCTGATTATCGTCTACAAAGCGAGCATTCCGAATTTCGATAACCGGTGAGTAATGCAAGCCTTCCGCCATACGCTCCACACTGGACTCCAATGGGAAATTAACTTCCGGTTCCTGAACACTATAATCGCCCGTATAATCAGTAGAGTTGAAATCGTACAGACGGTCATCACCACTATTAGTTGCATCAAAACCACTGTCATAAGAGCTTTCCGAATCCATCTGCATCTTCCCGTTCGCCTCCTGTTTCTGATTACGACAAGAACGAGCAGCAGCACGCTCCGCCTTGTCATGCTGATACTCGGCCATTTCTTGTTGAATCTGTTTGTCCTTGGCATTGCCAATAGCACCACCAACAATAGCACCACCTGCCATGCCGACAAGAGTGCCAATATCTGAACCACGCGGTCCTTCTGCAATACCACCGATAGCGGAGCCTAAGACAGCACCAATAGTGCTGCCACCGTATGCGCCTACGCCTGTATAAGAATCACAGCTGAAGAATACTACAGATGCCAATATCACAAATATAAAACACTTTTTCATAAGACTATATTCCATTTTGAACCACATACAAAGATAAGAGGAAATAACGATAACAAAACGATATTTTCCCTACTTTAACATAGGGTATTTCCTATATTTAAATATATTACTGTCCGCTAAACTTTTTGTGAAAATACAAATTTAGGGCTGACACTTCTCACGAGGTATCAGCCCTTTTTGTTATCTTTGCTTTTGTTTCCAAACTCAGATAACATAGGCAAAAGTACACATTTTTTTCGGACAGACAGTGTATGATCAGCTGATAAAAGCACTTGACCATGACAAAATAGTTGAAATAAGTCGCCGGAACGGGGGTGAGCGTTATATAAAGAGCTTTGACGGCTTCACCCATCTACTTACGATGCTGTATGCAGTGATCATGCGTTTCGACTCCCTGCGCGAGATAGAGGCGGCGATGACGGCAGAGGTGCGCAAGCTTCAACACATAGGCATTGACAAGGTTCCTAAGCCCAGCACCCTGTCAGATGCTAATGCCAGACGCTCGGATAGGTTCTTTGAGGACGTGTACCATGACCTTTACGAGTCCAATAAGGACAAACTTTCTTCGGACAGCCAACGCAATGGTACGGAGGAATGGATAAAACGTCTGAGAATCATCGATTCCACCACGATAACTCTGTTTTCTAACGTCATTTTCAAGGGTGTGGGCCGGCATCCAAAGACGGGAAGGAAGAAGGGTGGCATAAAAGTGCATTCCGTCATTCATGCAAACAAGGGAGTTCACTGTGACGTGAAGTTCACCTCTGCCGCGACTAACGATTCCTTCATGCTCGCCCCCTGCCATTTCAAGCATGACGAGATCATTGTCATGGACCGTGCATATATTAACTAAGGTCTGCTAATTAACTATTGTCCAAAACGAAGTGCAATAAACGAGTACCCCCTCGCCGAGAGATGCAGACAACCTCTCGGCGAGGGGGTACTCGTTTTGGACAATAGTATTATGAGCATTTTTAACAGCATGGAGGCTGTATTACCCACACCAC
>KQ959455.1:0-43033 GCA_001552765.1 Bacteroidales bacterium KA00344 | reverse complement strand
GTATTACCCACACCACAAGGTTGTATGAAAAAAATAAATTAGCAGACCCGACTTAGAAAACAGTTACTCACAAGGAGTTAGAGAGAAAAGTATAAAAAAAGTGCGCTAACTATTAAATTAACGCACCTTTGATTATTGAAAATAATATCGAAATTATTCAGCCTTCTCTGCTTTGGCGTCCTTTGCCTCAGTTGTTTCAGCTTTTGGAGCCTTCTTTTCTGATTTAACAGCTTTTTTTTCGACAGACTTAGTTGCTTTCTTAGCATCATCGATGTTGGCTTCTACTTTAGCCTCTGACTTAGCTTCTGTCTTTACATCCTCTTCTGCAACTGTTTCTGATGTGTTCTCAGCGGCTGTATTGACAGATTCATCCTTCTTAGAACGACGGCTACGGCGTGTCTTCTTCGCAGCCTTAGGTGCCTTTGCCATGTTTTCATCAAAGTCTACAAGTTCGATGAAAGCAATCTCGGCAGCATCACCCTTACGTGTCCCCAACTTGATAACACGTGTGTAACCTCCGGGACGATCAGCAACTCTGCCGGCCACTTCTCCGAAAAGTTCTTTCACTGCATATTTGTTTTGCAGATAACGAAAAACAACACGACGACTGGTTGTTGTATCATTCTTGGAACGTGTAATCAGTGGCTCAACATATTTTTTCAGAGCCTTTGCCTTTGCGAGGGTCGTAGTGATTCTTTTGTGCATTATCAAGCTAGATGCCATATTTGCAAGCATACTGGCACGATGAGATGCAGTACGACCCAGATGGTTGAATTTTTTATTATGTCTCATTTTTGTTTTTACATGTTTAGAACAAGTCGTAGGAAATATGGGAGGAAGTAGACTGTATATCTACTACCTATACCCCTAATTCTTATTCTTTGTCCAGTTTATACTTTGAAATATCGGTTCCAAAGGACAGATTCAGACTCTCGAGCAAATCATCAAGCTCTGAGAGCGATTTCTTACCAAAGTTACGGAACTTAAGAAGATCCGTTTTGTTGTATTGTACAAGGTCACCAAGTGTCTCCACATCGGCTGCTTTCAGACAATTAAGAGCCCGAACACTGAGGTTCAGGTCAATTAACTTGGTCTTCAACAACTGACGCATATGGAGCACCTCCTCATCAAACTCCTGATTGCCATCCCTGTCTGGATCTTCAAGAGTAATCTTTTCATCCGAGAACAGCATGAAGTGATAGATGAGAATTTTAGCAGCCTCTTTCAACGCATCCTTTGGATGGATGGAACCATCCGTCGTTACTTCAATGCAGAGCTTGTCATAGTCTGTTTTCTGCTCTACGCGAGTAGGCTCTACACTGTATTTTACATTACGGATTGGGGTGTAGATAGAATCGATGGGAAGCACATTGACATCAGTGCAGAACTGACGGTTCTCATCAGCAGGAACGTAACCACGTCCTTTGTTGATGGTTAAGTCTATCTGCATAGATGCCTTGGAGTCTAAATGACAAATCACCAAATCAGGGTTTAACACTTCAAATCCAGTCAGATACTTACCAATATCACCTGCTTTGAATTCAGTGGAATTCTCTACGGTGATACTAACTTTCTCATTCTCGAATTCTTCTACTACTTGCTTGAATCGAACTTGTTTGAGATTCAAGATGATGTTGGTTACATCTTCCTTCACACCAGGAATTGAAGAGAACTCATGCTCTACACCGGCAATACGGACGGTGTTGATAGCATAACCCTCCAATGATGAAAGGAGGATGCGTCGCAAAGCATTACCAATGGTAACGCCAAAGCCAGGCTCAAGAGGAGAAAATTCAAATTTTCCGAAACTCTCCGATGCCTCCAGCATCACTACTTTATCAGGTTTTTGAAATGCTAATATCGCCATTAATTTAATGATTTATTGTTTAGAGTACAACTCAACGATTAACTGTTCCTTAATATTTTCCGGGATATCTTCACGTTCGGGAGTATGCAAGAATTTGCCACTCTTTGTGTTTTCGTCCCATTCCAGCCAAGGATACTTGCTGTGGTTGAATCCTGCAAGAGCAGCTTCAACAACTTCGAGAGATTTAGATTTCTCACGAACACCAACAACTTGTCCCGGTTTTACAGAAAAAGAAGGAATGTTAACTACTCGACCATCTACGGTTATATGCTTGTGTCCTACCAACTGACGGGCAGCCGCACGTGTAGGAGCAATTCCAAGACGGTAAACTACGTTATCCAGACGGCACTCAAGAAGCTGAAGCAATACTTCACCCGTAACGCCCCCACTCTTATTAGCCTTCACAAACAGATTACGGAACTGGCGCTCCAAAACACCGTAAGTGTATTTTGCTTTCTGCTTTTCAGCAAGCTGAATCCCATACTCAGACTGCTTGCGACGACGATCGTTACCGTGCTGCCCTGGAGGAAAATTACGCTTTGCCAGTACCTTATCTGCACCGAAAATGGGTTCTCCAAAACGGCGTGAAATTCTAGATTTCGGACCTATATATCTTGCCATAATTTTTGTATGCTTTTAATCTATTGTATATTCAAACTCACTCATTACACACGACGACGCTTGGGAGGACGACAGCCATTGTGTGGCAGCGGTGTAACGTCAACGATTTCAGTTATCTGAATTCCAGCTCCATGGACGGCACGAATAGCGCTTTCACGACCATTACCCGGTCCCTTTACAAACGCTTTTACTTTACGAAGGCCAAGATTGAAAGCCTCTTTTGCACAATCCTCTGCTGCCATCTGGGCTGCATAAGGAGTATTTTTCTTAGAACCACGGAACCCCATCTTACCAGCTGATGACCAAGAAATAACCTGGCCTTCGCTGTTAGCGAGCGATACAATAATATTATTGAACGAGCTATGAACATGAAGTTGTCCCATAGCTGTCACTCTTACATTTCTTTTCTTAGATGTTGCTTTTGTTTTTGCCATAATTAATTTCCTCCTATAAATTACTGAACAGCCTTTTTCTTGTTAGCAACAGTCTTCTTTTTACCCTTACGGGTACGAGCATTATTCTTTGTACTCTGACCGCGAACAGGAAGACCAAGACGATGACGAACACCACGATAGCAGCCAATATCCATCAGGCGCTTGATGCTCATCTGAGTTTCTGAACGGAGATCTCCTTCTACTTTGAATTCAGCGCTGATAATTTCACGGATTTTAGCTGCCTGGTCGTCAGACCATTCACTGACCTTCAAGTCACGGCTTACGCCGGCCTTATCCAATATCTTTGCTGAACTACTTCGACCGATACCATAGATATAGGTCAATGCGATTTCGCCACGCTTATTTTGGGGCAAATCTACTCCAACAATTCTTATTGCCATTTGTTAATTGAATAAATAAATTTAATAAAAAATTAAACGTTGTCTTCGTTAAAAATCATGCAAAGATACTAATTTATAAGTGTAATAGGTATCTTTTGCACATTTTTAACATTAACCCTGGCGTAATTTAAACTTAGGGTTTTTCTTGTTGATAACGAACAGACGACCTTTACGACGTACAATCTTACAGTCAGCTGAACGTTTCTTCAATGATGCTCTTGTCTTCATATCTAAAAGATATCTTATATAATTGTTTATTTATATCTGAATTCAATTCTCCCTTTGGTGAGGTCGTATGGACTCATAGCTACTTTTACCTTATCACCCGGAAGAATCTTGATGTAATGCAAACGCATCTTACCGGAAATGTTTGCTATTATCTGTACTCCATTTTCAAGTTCCACTCGAAACATTGCATTAGAGAGGTTCTCTATTACCGTTCCATCCTGTTCTATTGCTGCCTGTTTTGACATAATTAATTTCCTTCTTTTTCTTATTGTTCTATTTCCTTAAACGTTGATAAAATCTCAGCTTTTCCTTTGCGGATAGCTATTGTATGCTCAAAATGAGCTGCAGGCTTACCATCGCGCGTAACGATGCTCCACTTGTCCGGCAACATCCATATACTACGTTCCCCCATAGTTATCATCGGTTCGATAGCTATACACATACCAGACTTAAGCATCACACCATTGCCACGAGAGCCGTAGTTTGGGATTGAAGGGGCTTCGTGCATTTCATGCCCGATGCCATGTCCACAAAGTTCCCGTACAACTCCATAGCCTTCTGCCTCGCAGAATTCCTGTACTGCAGCTCCTATATCTCCTACGTGTTTCCCGTGCTGGGCTTGCTCTATCCCTTTGTATAAGCTCAGCTTAGTTGTTTCCAGAAGTTTTCTCACTTCATCACTCACTTCACCGACACAAAATGTATAACAACTATCCCCATTAAATCCATCCAAAAGAGTACCGCAATCTACAGAGACGATATCACCCTCTTTCAAGATAACTTTGTCGCTCGGTACTCCATGTACGACCACTTCGTTCACCGAGGTACAAATTGATCCGGGAAACGGCTCTCCATATGGATTCGGGAAATTCTTGAACGTTGGCACAGCGCCATTATCTCGAATATACTCCTCAGCAATTTTATCCAATTGGAGGGTCGTTACACCAGGTTTGATATGTTTGCCTACTTCTGCAAGAGTCGCACCAACAAGTTGGTTGGCTCTACGCATAAGTTCGATTTCATCTTCTGTCTTAAGAAATATTAGCATTTCGAAAGACCCAATTAATATGCGCTGACAGTACCTCTACCACGAGTATGGCCAGAATTCAGTAACCCGTCGTAATGGCGCATGAGCAGATAGCTCTCAATCTGCTGGAGCGTATCAATAACTACTCCGACAGTAATCAGCAGTGAAGTACCACCAAAGAACTGTGAGAAAGCATCCTGTACGTCCAGAAGTCCAGCAAGAGCAGGCATAACTGCAATAAATGCAATGAAAAGAGATCCCGGAAGCGTGATACGTGACATCACGGTATCTATATACTCCGCAGTGTCATGTCCCGGCTTTACACCCGGGATGAAACCATTATTGCGTTTCATATCCTCTGCCATCTGCGTTGGATTCAACGTAATGGCTGTATAAAAATATGTAAACGCTATAATCAGGACAACATATATTACATTGTAAAGCAAGCTTCGGTTGTTCAACATATCTTGAACCCACCAAGAAGCGCCCTCGCTCTGATAGCGAACGATAGCCAAAGGAATGAACATCAATGCCTGCGCAAAGATAATCGGCATCACATTGGCTGCAAAAAGTTTGAGAGGAATGTACTGGCGAGCACCACCATACTGTTTGTTACCTACCAACCGCTTAGCATACTGTACAGGAACCTTTCGTGTTCCCTGAACTAAAAGGATTGCTGCACAAATAATTGCATAGAGTATCAAAATCTCAACAATAAACATCACCAGACCACCACCGGAAATAGCCGTGAATCTTGAGCTCAACTCCTGCGCAAAGGCCTGAGGCAAGCGGGCGATGATACCAAGCATAATGATTAGTGAGATACCATTTCCTACTCCCTTGTCAGTAATGCGTTCACCCAACCAAAGGATAAACATACTTCCTGCTGCCAAGATGATTGTCGCCGGAATCATAAATACACTCCACGAGATGCCACTGGCAAGAGCAGAGCTTGCTTGCATCTTCAAGTTGATAAGGTAACTCGGAGCCTGAAAAAGCAGGATTGCAATTGTCAGGACACGAGTGTACCATTGTATTTTCTTACGGCCACTCTCGCCTTCTCGCTGCATCTTTTGAAAATAAGGTACAGCAACAGCAAGAAGCTGCATAACAATGGAAGCTGAGATGTAAGGCATGATTCCAAGTGCAAAGATAGATGCATTGGAAAATGCTCCACCAGAGAACATGTCCAGCAGTGACATCAAGCCACCCGCAGTTTGCGACTGAAGCTGATCAAGTTTAGCCGGATCAATGCCCGGTAATACTACAAATGATCCAAAACGGTAAATAGCCGTAAACAGAAGAGTGACGAGGAGACGCTGACGCAAATCCTCCACTCTCCAACAGTTCTTTAGTGTCTCAATTAACTTTTTCATTGTTTAGATTATCGTTGCGTTACCACCAACGGCCTTGATAGCCTCTTCTGCTGTTTTTGAAAATGCGTTTGCCTTTACTTCGAGCTTCGACTTCAACTCACCGTCGCCAAGCACTTTTACAAGTTTCTTGCCGTTGGTAAGACCGGCCTCTACAAGTTCGGCGATACCAATCGTTGTGAGAGACTTCTCCTCGGCCAACTTCTGAAGGTCTGAAAGGTTTACTACAAAATATTCCTTGCGGTTGATGTTCTTGAATCCAAATTTCGGAACACGGCGTTGCAAAGGCATCTGACCACCCTCAAAACCAATCTTCTTCTTATAGCCTGAACGAGACTTCGCACCCTTGTGGCCACGAGTAGACGTCCCGCCCAAACCAGAGCCAGTACCACGTCCAATGCGACGACGAGAATGAGTAGAGCCTGCAGTAGGCTTCAAATTATTTAATTTCATGATTACGTCTGAATTTAAAAAAGTTATTACTTAACTATTTCAACAAGGTGATGCACTGTGCGTACCCTACCCATATTGCTAGGAGTATCTTCAATCTCAACAACCTGAGAAATCTTGCGAAGTCCCAGAGAGAGAAGAGTTTTCTTCTGATTTGCAGGATAGCCTATAGCACTCTTCACCTGCTTTACTTTTATTGTTGCCATTGTTATAATCCTATTAACCGTTAAAAACTTTTTCCATAGCTATACCACGCTCGCCAGCCACCTGATAGGCATCGCGCATTTCTGAGAGCGCCTTAATAGTAGCCTTCACCAAGTTGTGTGCATTGGTAGATCCCTGTGACTTTGCAATCACATCGGTAATACCTGCGCTCACCAAAACGGCACGCATGGCACCACCCGCTTTCAGACCAGTACCGGCAGCGGCAGGCTTCAGCAAGACTCTGGCACCGCCGTATTTAACTTCCACTTCATGAGGAACAGTACCCTTGAGAACAGGGACTTTAACAAGATTCTTTTTAGCTACCTCCGTGCCTTTTGCAATAGCAGCAGCAACCTCGCCGGCCTTTCCAAGACCGTAGCCGATTACTCCCTTGCCGTCACCAACTACAACGATGGCAGCGAATGTGAATGTGCGACCACCTTTGGTAACCTTTGTTACACGGTTGATGGCAACCAAGCGATCCTTTAATTCAGTGTCACTATTTACTTTTACTTTATTCATTGCCATAAACGTTTAAAAATTGAGACCACCCTTACGAGCTGCATCAGCAAGAGCCTGAACTCGGCCGTGATACAGGTAGCCATTGCGGTCGAACACTACAGCTTCTACACCAGCGGCCTTTGCCTTTTCGGCAACAAGCTCGCCAACCTTTTCGGCCTGCTGAATCTTAGGAAGTTTTTCCAATCCTAAAGATGTTGCAGAAGCCAATGTCTTGCCTTCTCTATCATTAATAATCTGAGCATAAATCTGCTTATTAGAGCGGAATACACTGAGACGTGGACGTTCTGCAGTTCCCTTTACACTCTTGCGAATACGGAACTTTATCTTAATTCGTCTTTGTTCTTTCTTTGTTGTCATAATCGTAAATCCTAATTAAAATTACTTAGCTGCTGCAGCGGTCTTACCAGACTTTCTGCGGATGACCTCGCCCTCAAACAGGATACCCTTACCCTTGTAAGGCTCAGGCCTACGGAAAGAACGAATTTTTTCACAAATGAGTCCAAGCAATTGCTTGTCAGCACACTCAAGTCTGATAAGTGGATTCTTATTTCTTTCAGACTTTGTCTCTACCTTTACTTCCTGCGGAAGTTCTATAAAGATGGGGTGAGTGTAACCAAGTGACAACTCAATGATGTTACCTTGATTGGAAACACGAAATCCCACACCGACAAGTTCAAGCACCTGGCAGAATCCCTCGCTCACACCAACAACCATATTGTTTACTAACGAACGATAAAGACCATGATATGCCTGTTTCTGCTTGTAGTTTACAGGACTGTTTTCATCAACTTCCAGCGTTATCTGACCATCCTTATTGGTAAACTTGATAGAAGCGTCAATCTTCTGAGAAAGTTCACCCTTAGGACCTTTTACTGAAACAACATTTGCCTTCTCATCGTAATTTACAGTAACTCCTGATGGAACGCTAATTGGCAATTTTCCTATTCTTGACATATAAAATCCTCCAATTAATATACGTAGCAAAGAACTTCACCGCCAATTTTCAGGTCGGTAGCTTCTTTGTTAGTCATTACACCCTGAGACGTGGATAAGATAGCTATACCCAGTCCGTTAATTACTCTCGGCATGTCTTTGTAACCAGAGTACATACGAAGACCTGGTGTAGACACACGCTTCAAATTCTTGATAGCGCTTTGTTTTGTTACAGGGTCATACTTCAGAGCAACCTTGATTGTGCCCTGAGGACCATCCTCGATGAACTTGTAGTTCAAGATGTACCCTTTCTCGAAGAGAATCTTTGTGATAGACTTCTTCAAGTTAGATGCAGGAATCTCCACAACACGGTGATGAGCCATGATTGCGTTTCTGAGTCTTGTCAGATAATCTGCTATTGGATCTGTCATAAATATAAATGTTTAATTAATCGGGACTTCCCCGACAATATTAAAAAATGTCTTTTGAAATGAGAGTCGAGTCCATCAGCCGTCCCACATGCCGATCGAACTCAATTCTTCACCAGAAGTGTTTGTTACCAGCTTGCCTTCTTCACACCGGGTATCAGACCTTCTGAAGCCATTTCACGGAATTGAATACGTGAAATACCAAACTGGCGCAGATATCCCTTTGGACGACCGGTAATTTTGCAACGGTTGTGCAAGCGGACAGGGCTTGCATTCTTTGGAATTGCCTGAAGTTTACGGGCTGCCTCGTATGCTTCGCCGGGATCCTCTGTAGTAGCGATAATCTTTTTCAGCGCAGCACGCTTTTCAGCGTAACGAGCAACGAGTTTTGCACGTTTTACCTCGCGGGCTTTCATTGATTCTTTTGCCATATCTCTTAATCGTTTTTAGCGTTTTTGAATGGGATGCCGAAAGCCTTGAGAAGAGCATAGCCTTCTTCGTCAGTCTTTGCAGTTGTCACGAACGTGATATTCATACCCTGGATACGATCTACCTGGTCGATATTGATTTCAGGGAAAATAATCTGCTCAGCAACACCCAGTGTGTAATTTCCACGACCATCAAATTTGCTGTTCACACCCTTGAAGTCACGGATACGAGGCAGGGCCACACGAACTAATTTCTCCAGAAATTCGTACATACGCTCACGACGCAATGTCACCATAACGCCGATAGGCATCTTCTTACGAAGTTTGAAGTTAGCAATATCCTTCTTTGAATATGTTGCTACAGCCTTCTGACCTGTGATAGCACTAATCTCATTGATGGCTACGTCGATAATCTTCTTATCCTCTGTAGCATTTCCGAGCCCCTGATTGATAATTATCTTCTGCAAAACAGGGGTCTGCATTGGTGAAGAATAGCCGAACTGCTTCTGCAATGCAGGAGCAATTACCTCATTGTAATGTTTCTTTAATTGTGCTGTATCCATCATTTGATCTCCTCCCCTGACTTTTTAGCGATACGAGTAACTTTTTTGCCTTCACGCTTAATAGCGATACGGGTTGGCTTGCCACTCTTTGGATCAATCAAGCTCAAATTTGAGATGTGAATAGGAGCCTCCTGCTTAATGATGCCTCCCTGAGGATTCTTGGCTGAAGGCTTTGTGCTCTTTGATACCATATTGATTCCTTCAACGATGGCACGATTGTCGTCTACAATCACCTTAAGCACTTTACCCTTTTTGCCCTTATCCGCACCGGTAAGGACAATTACGGTATCGTCTTTCTTAATATGTAACTTACTCATTACTTTAAATTTTATAGAATTAAAGAACCTCAGGTGCCAAGGATACTACCTTCATGTTGATAGCACGCAATTCACGCGCTACCGGACCGAAGATACGGCTTCCACGGAGTTCCCCTGCATTGTTCAACAAAACACATGCGTTATCGTCGAAACGGATGTACGAGCCATCCTGGCGGCGGATCTCCTTCTTGGTACGAACAACCAAAGCCTTAGATACTGCACCCTTCTTCAAATCACTTGTCGGGATTACGCTCTTTACAGAAACAACGATTACGTCACCGACACTTGCATAACGGCGGCCGGTACCTCCAAGTACACGGATGCACATTACCTCACGCGCACCGCTGTTATCACATACTGTAAGTTTAGATAATGCCTGTATCATAATTACTTAGCTTTTTCTACAATTTGTACTAATCTCCATCTCTTGGTACGAGACAGAGGACGAGTCTCCATGATTTGTACGGTATCACCTACATGAGCCTCATTCTTCTCGTCATGAGCATGGTATTTCTTTGTCTTCTGAACAAATTTACCATAAATAGGGTGTTTCTCCTTGAACTTAGATGCAACGACGATAGTCTTGTCCATCTTGTCGCTAATAACAACACCCTGTCTTACTTTTCTTAAATTTCTTGTTTCCATCTGGGTCATTATTTAACAAGTTCTCTCTGACGAAGTTCTGTTTTCATGCGTGCGATATCACGACGAACAGCTTTAATCTGCATCGGATTCTCAAGCGGAGTAACCTGATGGTTAAGCTTCATTTTGATCAGAGCTTCCTCTGTTTGCTCCAGCTTCTCGCGCAAGTCCTTGTCGGCGAGTTGTTTAATTTCATTAATCTTCATACTACTTAAGCGTTTTTATCGTAATCACGTCTTACCACAAACTTTGTTTTTACAGGGAGTTTCTGTGCTGCAAGGCGAAGAGCCTCTTTAGCAATGTCTAAACTTACCCCATCTACTTCAAAGAGGATGCGACCCGGTGTAACAGGTGCCACCCATCCTGCGGGATCACCTTTTCCTTTACCCATTCGGACGTCTGCAGGCTTACGAGTGATTGGCTTATCCGGGAAGATACGTATCCATACTTGACCTTCACGGTTCATATAACGATTGACTGCAACACGGGCTGCCTCAATCTGGCGGGTATCAAGCCATTTGGCCTCAAGGGTCTTGATGCCGAATGACCCAAAGACCAGCTGTGTACCTCTGTGGGCATTGCCTTTTCTGCCACGCCCATCTTGAGGTCTTCTATATTTTACTCTTTTTGGCTGTAACATTGTAACTTCTTCTTTTAACGGTTATTACTTCTTCTACGACCACCGCGACCACCGCGACGATTGTCACGACCGCCCCTATTCTCCTGAGAGAAGTTTGGAGCCAGGTCACGCTTTCCGTAAACCTCACCACGGCAGATCCATACCTTGATGCCAAGAAGACCTACCTTAGTCAATGCGTCTGCCTGGCAATAGTCGATGTCTGCACGGAATGTATGCAGAGGCGTACGGCCTTCCTTATACATCTCCCTACGAGCCATCTCCGCACCATTCAGACGTCCGGAAATCTGGACCTTGATGCCTTCGGCACCTGCACGCATGGTATTCTGTATAGCCATTTTGATTGCACGGCGATAAGCCATCATGTGCTCAATCTGATTAGCTATGTTCTTAGCTACAATTGTGGCATCAAGTTCAGGCTTCTTTACCTCGAAGATATTGATCTGAATATCCTTCTTGAAAAGGTTTTTCAACTCTTCTTTCAATCTGTCTACGTCTTGACCACCTTTACCAATGACGATACCCGGGCGGGCTGTACAAATAGTAATGGTAACCAGTTTCAAAGTACGTTCGATGATAATGCGTGAAACGCTGGCTTTCTCCAGACGCTTGTTCAGATACGTACGGATCTTCTGGTCCTCAACGATATTGTCACCAAAATCCTTACCACCAAACCAATTTGAATCCCATCCACGGATAATACCGAGGCGGTTGCTTATTGGATTAACTTTCTGTCCCATTCTATTTATTCCTTTACGTCGTTAGTTTTGGCATCTACAAACAAGGTTACGTGATTAGAACGCTTACGTATTCTATAACCACGTCCCTGAGGTGCGGGCCGCATACGTTTCATTGTAACACCTTCATCTACGAAGACCTTGCTTATAAAGAGTTCTCCTTCCTCTGCCTTGCGCTCATTTTTGGTTTCCCAGTTTGCGATTGCCGAGCGCAGCAGCTTCTCTACATCAGCAGCAGCCTGCTTCTTAGAGAACTTTAATACTCCGAGTGCACGGTTTACCTCCATTCCACGAACCATGTCTACTACGTAGCGCATTTTACGTGGAGAAGAAGGCACACCTTTCAGCTTAGCGAAGTACTGATTTTTACGGGCTTCCTTTAACTTTTCAGCCGCGATATGTTTTCTTGCTCCCATTATTTAATTTTCTTAATTTTAAATGGACAATCCCTTATTTTTTGTTATTACCGGAGTGACCACCGAAGCGACGTGTAGGAGAAAACTCTCCAAGCTTGTGTCCAACCATGTTCTCCGTAATGTAAACAGGGATAAATTTATTTCCGTTATGAACTGCAACAGTGTGACCCACGAAATCCGGGGAAATCATTGATGCTCTGGCCCAAGTCTTTACAACGCTCTTCTTACCACTCTCGTTCATCGCGAGAATTTTCTTTTCAAGCGTAACGTTGATATATGGACCTTTTTTAAGTGAACGACTCATAATTTGCTCTGATTAACTTAATTACTTCTTATTAGCTCTTTCAATGATGTACTTGTTTGAAAGCTTCTTAGGCCTGCGAGTCTTAAGACCCTTTGTATACAAGCCCTTGCGTGAGCGTGGGTGTCCGCCTGACTGGCGGCCCTCTCCACCACCCATGGGGTGATCAACAGGGTTCATAGCCACACCACGGGTGCGTGGGCGACGGCCCAGCCAACGCGAGCGACCGGCCTTACCCGAACGCTCCAAAGCATGGTCTGAATTACCTACACTACCTACAGTAGCTTTACAAGTAGAGAGCACCAAACGAGTCTCTCCTGAAGGAAGCTTGATCACGCAATATGCGCCATCACGCGAAGTTAACTGAGCAAAGTTACCAGCCGAACGAACGAGCAGGGCACCCTGGCCCGGACGCAACTCAATGTTGTGAATCACGGTACCAACAGGAATGTTGGCCAACGGAAGGGCATTACCTATTTCAGGAGCAGCCTCTGCACCCGACATCAGTGTTGCGCCAACCTTCAGTCCGTTAGGAGCAATGATGTAACGTTTCTCACCATCTGCATAGTACAAAAGAGCAATGCGAGCAGAACGGTTAGGATCATACTCGATTGTCTTTACTACAGCAGGAACACCATCTTTCTCTCGCTTGAAGTCGATAAAACGATACTTCTGCTTGTGACCTCCGCCAATATAGCGGTTTGTCATCTTTCCGGTGTTGTTTCGACCACCGGACTTACGCTTGCCGTAAACGAGAGACTTCTCTGGCACGGATGCAGTAATTTCCTCGAACGTGCCAATAACTTTGTGTCTTTGTCCCGGTGTAACCGGTTTTAATTTACGTACTGCCATTTTTTAATTTAAATATTGCTGTAAAAATCAATTGTGTCACCCTCTTTCAAGGTAACAAAAGCTTTCTTGAACGCCCGCTTCTGGCCTTTCACAAGACCGGCCTTGGTATAGCGGCTTGACCGCTTACCGGCATAACGGGCTGTGTTCACGTCCACTACGGTAACATTATACAGACCTTCGACTTCTTTCTTAATTTCGAGTTTATTAGCCTCTGGACGTACAACAAAACCGTAACGGTTGGGTTGCTTCTCTGTAATCTTGGTCATCTTCTCAGTGACCAGGGGTTTGATGATAAATGCCATAATTCTAATTCTCCTCTTATTACTTATTTAAGGTGCTGTCGATGGTCTTCAGAGCACTTTCAGATATGACAAGAACATCTGCATCCAAAACCTTGTAGGTGTTGATTGCATTTGCTGTCATAACTGCAGCCTTCTGAATATTTCGAGCTGACAAATATACATTTTTATTTACTTCCGGCAAAACAACCAACGTCTTCTTACCGTCTACTTTAAGATTTTTAGTAATATTTACGAAATCTTTAGTCTTCGGAGCCTCGATATTGAAATCTTCTACAACGATGATTGCATTATCTTGTGCCTTATACGACAACGCTGACTTGCGGGCAAGCACTTTTACTTTCTTGTTAAGCTTGAAGCTGTAGTCGCGGGGCTGTGGGCCGAATACACGACCACCACCTACGAGTACCGGTGATTTGATATCACCACGACGTGCACCGCCGCTACCCTTCTGGCGGATAAGCTTACGGGTAGAGCCGGCATGTTCGCTTCTTTCCTTTGTCTTGGCAGTTCCCTGACGCTGGGCAGCAAGATACTGCTTAACATCCAAGTAAATCACATGATCGTTAGGCTCTATTCCAAAGATAGCATCATTCAATGTTGCCTTTCTTCCAGTCTCCTGACCGTTAATATTTAAAACACTAACTTCCATTACTTCTCAATTAAAACAGTTGAACCATTGCAACCGGCAAACGATCCCTTGACAACAAGGAGATTCTGCTCCGGAATTACCTTTAACACTTTGAGGTTCTGTGTTGTCACACGATCACCTCCCATTTGGCCGCCCATGCGCATACCTTTGAACACCTTTGCAGGATATGAACAGGCACCAATGGATCCCGGCTTACGAGCGCGGTCGTCCTGACCGTGAGTTCTCTGACCTACACCACCGAAACCGTGACGCTTAACAACTCCCTGGAAACCTTTTCCCTTCGATGTGCCAACCACGTTTACGAACTCTGTATCAGCAAAAAGTTCTACCGTGATGGTATCGCCGAGGTTATACTCCTCGTTAAACTTGAACTCGGCCAAGTGCTTCTTTGGTGTTGTACCGGCTTTTTTGAAGATTCCGGCCATAGGCTTTGTCGTTCTTTTCTCCTTAGCCTCTGCGAAGCCAAGCTGAACAGCCTTATAACCATCTTTCTCTAAGGTTTTAACCTGAGTAACAACACAAGGACCAGCTTCGATAACAGTGCACGGAATATTCTTACCGTCGGCACTGAAAACGGATGTCATTCCGATTTTTCTTCCAATTAATCCTGGCATTTCAATAAATGTTTATAATAATATATTCTGATTGCTAATTTGCAGTAACCTGTAACTCCAATTTGAAATTACTATACCTTAATCTCTACCTCAACTCCTGAAGGCAACTCCAGTTTCATCAAGGAATCCACTGTCTTTGCAGTTGCGCTGTAAATGTCAATAAGACGCTTGAAATTCGACAACTGGAACTGCTCACGTGCCTTCTTGTTTACAAAGGTAGAACGGTTTACAGTGTAGATACGCTTGTGTGTTGGCAATGGAATAGGACCGCTGACGATAGCACCGGTAGCCTTTACAGCCTTCACAATCTGTTCAGCTGACTTGTCAACCAACTGGTGGTCGTAACTCTTCAGCTTGATACGAATTTTTTGACTCATGTTTTGTACTTTAATTAAATTGTTATAGTATAATGTTTGGAAGGTATGCTGCTTAAGAGTCGTTCGCTAAGCAGCACCTTTCCAACCTCATATTTACTTCTGCAACTCCTCCAAAACGGCGTCTGCCAACGACTTGGACAGAGGTGCATGATGGTCATATTCCATTGAGCTGGTAGCGCGGCCTGAGGTTATCGTACGCAAAGCAGTTACGTAACCGAACATCTCTGCCAAGGGTACCATAGCCTTTACGATGCGCGCACCGCCACGGCCTTCGTCCATACCTTGTACCATACCGCGACGTTTGTTCAAGTCGCCAATCACGTCACCCATGTTCTCCTCCGGAGTAACAACCTCTACCTTCATGATAGGCTCCATCAATACGGGACCTGCCTTCTGGCAACAGTTTCTAAAGGCTGCGTGAGCTGCTAGCTCAAACGAAATCTGGTCAGAGTCTACCGGGTGGAAGCTACCGTCCACGAGCGTAACCTTCATGTCGGTCATTGGGAATCCACCGAGCACACCGGCTTTCATACAGTCCTTAAAGCCTTTTTCTACAGAAGGAATAAACTCCTTAGGCACGTTACCGCCCTTCACCTCGTTAATAAACTGCAGGTCGCCTTCTGTAAAGTCCTCGTCCTTAGGACCGATATTAACAATGATATCAGCAAATTTACCGCGACCACCGCTCTGTTTCTTGTAAACTTCGCGCCAGCCCTCAACATCTTTCGTAAGAGCTTCTTTGTAGTTCACCTGCGGCTTTCCTTGGTTACACTCCACCTTGAACTCACGCTTCAAACGGTCGATAATGATATCGAGGTGAAGCTCTCCCATACCGGAGATGATTGTCTGTCCGCTCTGTTCGTCAGTATGCACGGTAAACGTTGGGTCTTCTTCCGAGAGTTTGGCAAGACCGTTGTCAAGTTTAGCAATATCAGCCTGACTCTTAGGCTCCACTGCAATCGAAATCACAGTGTCGGGGAATGTCATAGACTCCAGCACGATTGGATACTTCTCATCACAGAGTGTATCACCGGTACGAATGTCCTTGAAACCTACACCTGCTCCGATATCTCCTGCATCAATGCTGTCCATTGCGATTTCCTCATGAGAGTTCATCTGGAACAAACGGCTGATGCGCTCACGCTTGCCGGTGCGGGGATTATAAACATATGAGCCTGCAACCACCCTACCGGAATAAACGCGGAAATATACCAAGCGTCCCATGAACGGGTCGGTGGCAATCTTAAATGCAAGTGCTGATGTCGGTGCATCATCGCTCGGATTACGATCTTCTTCCTTGTCTGTTTCAGGATTGGTTCCTATAATGTTTTCTGTATCTGCCGGAGAAGGCAGGAAGGCACAGATATAGTCGAGCAAAGGCTGTACACCCTTGTTCTTATAAGAAGAACCGAGCAATATAGGTGTACACTCCATGGAGAGACATCCCTTGCGCAGCGTCTTTATCAACTCTTCTTCTGTAATGGTAGAAGGATCCTCGAGATACTTCTCCATCAATTCATCATCGTAGTTGGAAGCGCTCTCAAGCATCTTGTCGCGCCATTCCTCAGCCTCTGCAACAAGGTTTTCCGGAATATCCTCTACCTCATACTCTGCACCCATCGTTTCGTCATGCCAGAGAATAGCCTTCATCTTGATGAGGTCTACCACACCCTTGAAGTTCTCCTCTGCACCGATAGGAATCTGTACGGGAATCGGGTTGGCACCCAAAACATCCTTCATCTGCTGCACCGTCTCAAAGAAGTCTGCCCCTGAGCGGTCCATCTTGTTCACATATCCTACACGGGGTACATTATATTTATCAGCCTGGCGCCATACGGTCTCACTCTGTGGCTGAACTCCGTCTGCAGCAGAATAAGTTGCCACAGCACCGTCCAGAACACGTAGCGAACGCTCTACCTCTGCGGTAAAGTCCACGTGACCCGGAGTATCAATCAAGTTGATTTTGAAAGTCTTGCCGTTCCAAGCCCAGTTACAGGTTGTCGCAGCAGAAGTAATCGTGATACCACGCTCCTGCTCCTGCGCCATCCAGTCCATTGTAGCTGCACCATCGTGTACCTCACCTATCTTGTGCGTCTTACCCGTATAAAACAGGATGCGCTCTGATGTCGTTGTCTTACCGGCATCAATATGAGCCATAATACCGATGTTGCGCGTCAAATGTAAATCGCGATTTGCCATTGTGTTATTATCCTTTTTTTGAAATACCTAAATTAGAATCTGAAGTGAGCGAATGCACGGTTTGCCTCAGCCATACGGTGCATATCCTCCTTACGCTTATAAGCACCACCCTGATTGTTGTAAGCGTCCATAATCTCAGCAGCCAATTTCTCAGCCATGCTCTTACCACCACGCTTGCGGGCAAATGCTATCATATTTTTCATAGATACACTTTCCTTACGGCCTGCACGAATTTCTGTAGGAACCTGGAATGTGGCACCGCCAATACGACGGCTCTTCACCTCTACCATAGGAGTAATATTGTCAAGAGCCTGTTTCCAGATTTCCAGAGGAGACTTTTCCTCACTCTCCATCTTTGACTTCACAATATCAAGCGCATTGTAGAAAATTGAGTACGAGGTATTCTTCTTACCATCATACATCAAGTGATTAACGAACTTAGAGACCTTCTGGTCACCGAAAACCGGATCCGGAAGGACCACACGTTTCTTTGGTTTTGCTTTTCTCATTTTTAATAAAAATAAATTCTGTCTGGGGCTGTCATTACTTTGTTCTTCAATACTCACACCTGAGTATTTACTCAACCGGATCTAACTTCTCCAGCAAAACTAAAATAAAATAGACTTTAAAAAGCCTTGAACCCTTGGCCTTAAGCTACCAGCTTGCGGCCCTTGGCTCTCAGCATTATTTTTTTACTTCTTGGCTTTAGGACGCTTAGCTCCATACTTGGAACGACGCTGCGTGCGGTTTGCAACACCGGCAGTATCAAGAGAGCCGCGAACGATGTGATAACGCACACCGGGAAGATCCTTCACACGACCACCACGTACCAAAACAATAGAGTGTTCCTGAAGGTTGTGGCCTTCTCCCGGAATATAGGAGTTCACTTCCTTCTGATTTGTCAAACGAACACGGGCAACTTTACGCATTGCCGAATTAGGCTTCTTTGGCGTTGTAGTGTAAACACGAACACAGACACCACGGCGCTGTGGACATCCGTCCAAAGCCGGCGACTTGCTCTGTTCCTTCTGAACGCTTCTGCCTTTACGTACCAACTGTTGAATTGTAGGCATAATTTTAAATTTTAATTTTATATATTATTTTATTCGAAATCAATGCATTACGGGCAAAGAGACACCATACCCTCTTCATAGGTATGCATACAATACACCCGTTTCGGGGTGCAAAGGTACAAATATTCCACGAAAACACCTACTTAAAAGAAAATAAAACAACAAGCAGTTTTTCGTTTTATACTTATTTAACTTTCGTTTAAAAAGATTTAAGGGGCCGTCGGTAATGTATCGATGGCCCCTTGAAGTTCGGTAATGAACCCGAGTTGTTTAATACATGAAAATCCGCACGTCCTTGATGCTACCCGGAGCACCCTGTTCAGCACGTGGCAAATAGTCAAGGGCTGTGATCGTTTGCGGGCTGCCAAGATCGATAACGAGCAAATGGGGGAAGCCGCTGCCCGGAATGGTCTGCCAGTAGGTCGACTCCTGCAAGTCAAAGACTTTGTCTCCCGTGTGGTTGCCCATATCGCTCTCACTGTCAGCATACTTCGTCGTCCATGGCTCACGACTGATGCGTTGGCCGTCAGTGTTCTGCAAATAGAGCTCGGCAACGGCAGAAATATCCTTGCCGTCCTGGTTACTCGTAATCTCGATGGCGAGATAACGACCCCGCGCGGACTTGTCAAACTTGACCGTCTGCCATCCGTTGCCACCTTTCATGGCACCTGCAAACACAGGCGTCATGGAGTTGAGGTCGGGTTTGTCGCCGATGTTGTTGTGCTTGTTGCTCTTTTCCAATTGAAGTTTATCAAGCTCAGGACGATCCTGCCCCCAGAGCGTGGGATTATCGGTGCCCACAACATCGAGCACCACAAGCTCATTCTTACCCTTCTTCAGCCATGCGCCGGGGCAGTAAAGTGTCTGCTGCGGGCCGATGCGCCAAAAACGGCCGAGGGCATGACCATTGACATAAACCTGGCCCTTGCCGAAGTTCTCCATATTAATAAAGGTGTCGCCCACCTTCCTGAGGTTGAACGTGCCGACGTATGCGCCGGGATAGCGCGAACCGTTTTTCACGTCGGTAGCAAGGGCTATATCGTTGTGAGGCAACTTGAGACGTGAGAGAATGGTGTCTGCCTCGTCGGGCATGAGGTCAATGGTCCAGTCTTTGAGGTCGTAGGTCAGCTCATGACCTCCGGCCTGCGTGCTGATCGTCACGTTTCGCGTAATGCCCTTAAAATCAGTGATAGCTCTGCCAAAATTGATGCGCCCCATGGCCTCCACGAGAATCGTAAGTTGCGAACCGGCCTTCACGGCAGGCAGCATGAGTGTTTTCTCATTTCTCACACGGTCTATCTTACCGATATATTCGCTGTTGATAAAAATCTGTGCATAGTCGTGGGCATCGTTCAGCGTGAGCAGACTGGGCTGGAATATCTCCGGAAGAGTCGTGGTGTAGAATGCCGAGCCCCACCCCATATCCATTTCCTCAAAAGTCTTCACGTCGCGACTCATCACCTGGCGAGTGGCCAGCTGCCGCATCGTCTTGGCCTGGGTGAGCGTCACCTTGGGAAAGCTCACGAGAGGCATCGAAGCCTTGGGCACAGCAGGCATGCGCTTTCCGTCGTTGTATTTCTCCATCATTTTGCGCAGCTCCCAGAATTTCGGCGTCACCTGTCCGTACTCATTGATAGGTGCGTCGTAGTCATAAGAGGTGACGTCCGGGGCAAATCCGGGCGAGTTGGCACCTGCCCAGTGGCCAAACGATGTGCCACCGTGGGTCATGTAGAGCGAAAACGATATGCCCTTGGACAGCATCTCGTCAATACCGGCCACCATGTCCTTGGCCGGTCGCGTTTCATGGCGCGCACCCCATTTGTCAAACCACCCGCTCCAAAACTCCGAACACATCTTCGGCGCGTCGGGACGGAGTTCTCCCAGACACTTAAACTGGGCATCAATATTCGCTCCGGTGCCAAAATTCATCGTCCAGATAAGGTCTTCCAGCCCATTTTTCTCAAAATTGGAAGCCCAGTCACATTGGAACAATGCCGGCCCCCTGCCATTGGTGTACCAGTATTTTCTGAGCACATCACGAATCTGTCCAACATATTTCTTATCCTCCCCGTAAGAGCCATACTCATTCTCCACCTGAACCATGATGATAGGCCCTCCGTTCTGTATGGTCAACGGTGCCAGCTGTTCAGCAACCTTCTGTTCAAAGATTTCCACACGTTCCATAAAATAGGGATCCGACTCGCGCAGCCTGATGTCTTTCTTCTTCAACAGCCACCAAGGCAATCCGCCCATTTCCCACTCGGCACACACGTATGGCCCGGGGCGCACAATGATATACATGCCGTTCTTCTGCGCCAGGCGGCAGAATGCAGTCACGTCGCTGTTGCCGCTAAAATCGAACTCGCCTTCTCGTTGCTCGTGGATATTCCAAAACACATACAGGCATATCGTGTTCATACCGAGTGCCTTGCACATCTTGATGCGGTGATCCCAGTAGGCACGCGGTATGCGCGGGTAGTGCAACTCAGCAGCTTTGACCACAAACGGCCTGTTGTTGAGCAAGAACGTGCCCTTTCCCACGGTGAAATCGCCTACGTTTTCTTTTGCCATTACCACGCTAACAACATTTGCAAGTGCAATGGTAAGAAGTAGTACCTTGATTTTTTTTAGTACATTCATATTAATATTATCTTCTGTATTATCAAATACAGATAAACTTATTATTGTATTCGAGTGAAAAGCTTATTTCATGACAAACGTTGTAACCGATTTAGGCTCAAGATCTGTCTGTCCGGCAGTTTGGCCAACAGGCTTAAGGTTTTCACCCATCACATCAGAAGTACGATACATTGTCCAATGACCTGTTTTTCCTGGCAAATCAAGTGACAATGGGAACTGTGATTCACTATAATTGATGGCTACTACTACCCAACTGTCGTCAATGTTTTGATAAGCTGAAACCATGACACCATAGGGGTCTGTTTCTCCATCTTTGATGGTTATGTTCTGATGATCAGTCACACGAACATGATAGCGCCGTGCACCGGGGCGAATGAAGCGGCTGTAATTGCCAAAAGTCCATAAAAGTTTAGAGTCTATGGCTTTACCGGTTCTCCAATTATCATCGCTCAGCACACGAATAAGTCCATCTTTATAGTCTCCCCCCATAGAACGCCACCAAGACCAACTCTCTGCATTACCATAAACCAAATCATGGTGAATGACGCGAGCCACATAAAGTGCCGTGCGCATAGATGGATCATATAAGGCACCTCCGCCTATTTCCTCGTCATTGCCCATGATACACAGTTCTGTCTGCCAATAGCGTACACCGTAATGACGCAATGTATCGCGTAATTGCTCACGAATCTTACGCATATAGGGTATAGGAGTATTGGTCCAATAGCTATGAGCCATGATTACATTTTCTGTCCCATAGGTCTTTCCAAGATAAGTTTCTGTACTATCTTTTGAGAAAAAAGAACGAATTTGATATCCTCGCTGCCAATCCGTCTCATGTGTACCTAAAAGGCATCGAAGATCACTGCTCTCACTAAACATAATATGCGTGGATATGCGTTTTCTTTTAAATTCATCAGAAATGGCACGAACCAACCGTGCTATTTCACGATTTGTAGCGGGAGAACCCTCCTGTTTGGGACCAATCCAATTCCAATGCCCATCAGGCTCGTTTACAGGGCAAAGGTAATCGAAATGAATACCATCATGCTCTTCAATGCCGGCTATAGCGTTGCCTACGAAACGAGCCACATCAGCATAACGGTTGTCCTGGAGATTTATGGTGCCGTCTCGACCGGTGTTGGTAGCAAGCCCATTTTTCGTGAAATAAACAGGTACGGAATTCATGAAGGCTAAGAAATGAGGTACGCCACGTTCTTTAGCAAGTTTGAGAAAACGTCGTTGTCCCAACTGCTTGTTCCAATTATACGTGCCGTCGGCCTGAAGAAAACACTCCGAACGCGTACCGGCTTGTATTTGTGATTTATCACCTTGTTCGGCACTGCCTGCTCCTAAATTAAATCGCCATACCGAAAGCCCAATACCTAAGGGTTGACCATTAGCATCATTATCTGTGCTGAACAGCCAATCAGCAATCTGGTTTTGCTGTGCCTCTGGCCAAAGTCCAACTTTCTGCATACTCCATCCGTCAGAGGCTCCAAAATGCATCATGCTCTGTTCTGGACTATTGGTCTCGATATGATAAATATTGGACTGTGCACAGGAAGACAGGGTTGCAATAAGAAGTACACTCAATACAATGATTTTATGGGGCATAATTTATTTTTGTTTAATTATTTTCTTTCCATTGACGATATAGATCCCTCGTGGGAGACAATCCATGTTATCAGCCGATGTGCACACACAAGTACCGTTTAGATTATAGACTGCCGATGGAAAAACCTTTTGTTCTGAGACTATTTCGTTAATTCCATCCGTAGTATCAAGGTCAAAGTCGAATGTAACAACCGAGCGCGGCGGAATAACATTGCGAGTTTCTGGAGAGAAACTCTCTGCAAGCGTAGCGTCACGAGTCAGCGAATGTGCAGTATCTGTAACATACTTACGAATGGACTTCAGCCTTACACCTAAAGCATCGGGGGTAAATCTTACCCCTTTGGCTACAGTACCATTGTTAACAAACACAGCTACCGCCTTAGTCTTGTCAGGCGATATATAGGCCGTACCCATCAGTCCATTAATATTATCAACACCACCTGACATTGCGATACGGGTATAACCTGGGCGGATAAAGCGGCTGTAATTGCCCAATACCCACAAGTTGGGACTGGCCGTTACCATTCCACCTTTCTTTAGGTCTCCATAGCTTTCATAGCCATTGTCCCCCGTAGCATTTAGCCGTATGAGATGAAAACGATTCTTTTGTCCCCACATTGATTGTGACATGGCTGTCCAATAGGACCATGATGAAAAATTTCCTTCAGTAAGTCCTATATGAATGAGCTTTCCCATAAATAAGGCTATATCCATCTCTGTAGCCTCATCGTAAGAGGAAGCGAAACCTGTATCTGTGTCAGGTTCTCGATCAAGCATACTCCACTCCGTTTGCATCACCTGCAACCCATATTTATCTGCAGCTGCTGCCACTTGTTTCCGTGTATTGATAAGGGTGTTATTAGAGCCAAAGGACCAGTAGTCATGTCCGGCTACTGCTTTAGTAATATGCTTTAGATCACCAATATAAGTATTAGTGTTGGCAGGATTCCAAAAAGTCTCAATTTGGTTGGAAGCCCGTCCGTTGTAATCGCTGCAAGGCTGATAGAGTCTGTCCCACGCGCTTGCTTCTGGCATCACAATACCTGCATTAACGCCTTGAGCGGAGAGTGCCTTGTCGACCTCTCGTAGAATTTGGGCTATTTCTTCATTTGTCCAAGGAGAGCCTTCCTGTCCATCGGTCCAATTGAATGCAGGCTCATTCACCGGATCAACATACGTGATGGGGTAACCAATTTCTGAAAAATGTTTTGCTGTTGATGCTATAAAATTAGCAAAATCATCATAGCAATCAGTTTTAAGGTTAGCTCCCGGAGCATTATTCTTGTTGTTAGCCAAACCGTTTTTTGTAAAATGGACAGGAGCCGAATTGGAAAACAGCAGAAAATGGTCTACACCATATTCCTTAGCTTGTTGCATGAAATACTGCTGACCGGCAGCTTTGTTCCAATTATAAGTACCATCTGCCATGAGATAACATTCTGCTCGACGTGTCTCGTCGGAAATATTACTATTGTTTCCCTGCTCAGCACTACCGGCACCAAGATTAATGCGCCAACAAGATAGGCCAATTCCCTCCGGATTACCGTTGCTGTCTGTATTTTGGCTAAACAGCCACTGAGCAGCTTGAGACTTCTGCGTGTTGGTGAAGTATTTGCCAACAAAATCGGACGTCCAACAGTCTGAAGCTCCGAAGTCTATGATGGTTTGATAGGTGATACTATTATCTAATGTGACAGAATAGGTAGATTGTGCTTTAACCGGTAAGAATGACAGGGCAAATAGCACTAAAAGCCAAGTTAGTTGTAAAGGATTTCTCATATCTTAGAAAAATATTATCGCACGCATAATTTGTCAAGTCATACAGATGGGGCCCCGACTCGACATGAAGTCGGAGCCCTATTCTATTCAATATTACGAATATTAATATCCTGGCGTTTGCTTGATGGAACCTCCCGATTGAACTACCTCAGAATTGGGTATGGGGAAAAGCTCATCACGCCCCTCTTTGAAAGTTATTCCCTTGTTGCTATTCTCATTCTGATTGGTCTTTTCGTAGACATCCATGCTTTCTTCGAGATTATATTTCACGAAAGTACCATTTGGCCCCATCAGATTCTGAATGGCCAGTTTTCCATTGTCATCTTTCCAACGACGGAGGTCATAAAGGCGATTGTTTTCTAACGCCAATTCAAGACGACGCTCCCGGCGGATGGCATCGCGCAACTGTTTACCACTTGATGTGACATTGGACAGCTTTACTCGGGTGCGGATCTGATTTAAGGCCTTTCGTGCTTCTGCATCATTGCCAAGAGCATTCTCAACCTCTGCATACATCAAAAGTACATCGGCGTAGCGGAGCAGTCGGTAATTGAGCGGAATATGCGGAGCATCATAAGGTGAAGGACGCTTGGCCATAGGAATATAGAGTTTCATGTTTGCCCGAGCACTCTTGTGCTTACTTGGAGATATAATATACGGATTATCTTCATTCCAAGAGTCATCATTGGGAATGTAGGTTTGGTTATGATGAAGAATAGTCCATATCTCACGGATAGAGTCTCCCTCGTCCTTAAAAGCTTTGTCAAGATTACTGGTTGGTTGTCCCCAAGACCATCCGGAATCGTCACGCGAGCCAACCACAACCGACAGGCGTTCGCCCAGGTTGTAGGAAATTTCGCTATTGGTCTGAATCTCGAATAAAGATTCTGCGCTATTATTGTGATCTATACTCCACACATCGCCAAAATCATTAAGAAGCTTATACTCGCCACTGTTGATAACGGCTTTAAGTTGTTCCTCTGCTTCCTTGTATTTCTCCTGATAGAGATAAACCTTAGCCAAGATCCCTTGAGCAGCCCCCTTGGTCGCACGGCCCAAGTCAGCTGCTGCGTATGCACTGCGTACCGGAAGAGCCGGAATAGCCTCAAGCAAGTCTTTTTCAATAAAAGCATACGTTTCTTCTTTGCTAGCACGCTCTATGCCTTTAACTTCCGATGGCATCATCAGCCCCGTAACAAGCGGCACACCACCAAAGTTCTTGACAAGGTCGAAATACTGAAACGCTCTCAGAAACTTAGCCTCAGCGATATAGCGATTGCCTAACTCAGGATCTTTAAAAGTTACATTCGGAATTTTCTCAATGGCAATATTACACTGAAGGATACCTTTATAACGATATTGCCAAAAGTTTTGACAGTCATTGCCTGCCTGTACAGTGTTACCTGTATAGTGAGCCAAGTGGAGATAGTCGCCGGGATCTTGGGTAGTATTACCCATCCACATATCATCGGTACACATATCTGTTGCATTGTAGAATTTATATATTTGCCACCAGTCATCGTATGCCAAACTCTGGTAGCATCCGGTAACTTGTTTGGCACACTCTTCCTCTGTGAGGAAATAGTTAGCCATGTCTTGCTGTCCAAGAATGGGTTCCTCCAAAAAATCAGAGCAACTGGACAGGCTCATAGTAAGTATTGCTGCGGCCAAAGTAAGGCCGGAAATATAGTGTTTCATATTGTTTGCTTATGAAATGATGTTAGAAGTTTACATTTACACCAAAAAGAATGGTACGTGGATTGGGATAACCGGTCCAATCGACACCCGACTCTGTGATTCCTGCACTGCCACTCATAGATGCTGCCTCAGGATCCATACCTGAGTATCCCGTGATTGTGAACAGGTTTTGAGCCGACAGAGAGAAGCGCAAAGTACAAAGCTTAAGCACATTCTTGGGAATAGTGTAGCCTATCTGCAACAGCTTGCAGCGGAAATAACTGCCGTCTTCTACGAAGTAGCTTGATGGCCGAGTATAGTTTAGATTGGCATCATTGACCGACAGACGAGGATATTCATTAGAGGTACCCTCTCCATGCCATGCCTTTTCAAGTGTTCCTGCCAATACATTGGTTCCTTTCAACCCAAAATAGCGTTCGCGATTAAGATTGTAGATATCGTTGCCGAAAGTTCCATAGAATTGTGCCTGCAAATCCCATTGGCGATACGAAGCGTTGAGATTCAACCCCATCATGAGGTCGGGGAAAGGGTTTCCGAGATATTTCTTATCTTTTTCATCTATTTTTCCATCAAGGTTGATGTCCTTATAACGGAAGTCGCCGGGCTGAGCATTAGGCTGCATAGCCTTGCCGTGCTCATCGGTATACGACGTTACCTCTGTCTGGTTCTGGAAAATACCATCCACTTCATATCCATAGAACTGGCTGATTTCCTTTCCTTCTTCATTGCGAATGATGTAATCGCCATTGTGCCCACCCGTGTAAATATAGTCGCCGTTGAGTTTTACAGCTTTATTCTTTACCGAAGAAAGATTGAGACCTACGCCATAGTTGAAGTCGGCAATGTTATCATTCCAATTTAGTCCAAGTTCCCAACCTGTAGCCTTCATACTTCCGATATTCTCCCACATTTGGCCGTTCCACATGGGATAACCGAGAATCAGGAGGTTGTCTTTTCTCATGAGCATGTCGTGGCTCGTCTTGGTAAACCAGTCGGCTGTGACACGAAGACGATTCTGTAGGAAAGTCATATCCATTCCAATATTGTAGTCTTCCACAGTTTCCCACTGAACGTTGGAGTTGCCGATTGACCCAATGGTCGACCCGATGGCGATGGCATCACCAAAGACATATCTTGTCGTGGCGATGGAACTAAGGTAGGCCGAGTTGTCAATATTCTGGTTACCCACCTTACCCCATCCGAGACGGAGTTTCAGGTCATCGAACACATGCTGGTGCTTCATAAACTCCTCACCGCTGATACGCCATGCCGCGCTAAGGGCGGGGAAAGTAGCATACTTCTTTCCGGTAGAGAATTTAGACGACCCATCCACACGGATGCTGGCGGTGAGATAGTAGCGTTCATCGTAGTTATACATCACACGACCCAAATAAGAGATCAGCGAACTGTAGTTGTTGGTTCCGGACACCTGCATATTGTCGGTACCAGCACTCACAAATCTCATCTCCTCCGCATTGGAAGGCACCTTGTCGCGGCTACCGTCCAAATAATAATCCTGGAAGCGTTCCATGGTGTAACCACCCATCAGGTTAAGGTTGTGCTTCTCATTGAGGGTCGTCATATAGGTCAAGGTGTTGGTCCAGTTCCAATCTATCCAGTTCTCCATCCTGCGCTGCGCCTTACTGACAGGTGCCTGCTCCAGATTGTCGATGAAGAAGTTGGGGGTATAAGAGTCGCTGAGGCGAAAGCGGGCGTTGGCTCCAAACTGTGTGCGGAAGGTCAGTCCCTGCAATGGGGTGATGCTCACCCAAGGTGTTGCGAGCAGTGCATACTCATCGGCGTGAGCGTCTAGACGGTTCATGTTGGCCACCGGATTCCACTCTTGGTTGTTGTTGGATCGTGCGTAGTTGCTGTACGGATTGGAGGTCCATGTAGAGGGATCTCTCATTACCGGTGTCGTAGGATCCATCGCCATAATAGCACCCATCAGGGACGGGGTGTTGTTCCAATTCTCATAACGGGGTGTGAAGTCGACACCGGCCTGCACAATCTTGTTGAAGTTGTACTGCATAGAGAAACGGGCAGAAAGCTTCTGCCAGTCGCCTATCTTATATTGAGCGTCTTGACGGAAATAGCCAATGCTCGAAGAATAGATGAATTTGTCTGTTCCTCCTGAGAAACCGAAGTTGTAGTTCTGCTGAAGAGCCACCGAACGCATCACTTCATTCCACCAGTCGGTGCCCTGTGCGTCGGTAATATTTTCGACACCCTTGTAAGGTGCCACCTGTCCGTCGTTGGAATAACGGGTTTTGAACACCTGCTCATACTCAGAAGCCTTGGCAATATCGGGCTTTTTCAGTGACTGCAAACCTACGCTTGCTGATGCCGTGAACTTCGTCGCGCCTTTAGCTCCCTTCCTGGTTGTAATGAGAATTACACCATTGCTACCACGCGTACCATAAATAGCTGCAGCTGAAGCGTCTTTCAACACCTGCATACTCTCAATATCATTCTGGTTGAGAAAGTTGATATTAGTACCCACAGGCATTCCATCGACAACGTAAAGCGGATCAGAGCCATTGATGGAACTTACACCACGAATGATCACACGCGGTGCACTTCCCGGTGCTCCGTTATTGGTAATTTGCACACCATTGACCTGTCCCTGTAGAGCATTCATCACATTACCGGTGGTCAGCTTTTCCAGTTTGTCTCCTTTGATAGCGGAGATACTGCTGGTCAGGTCGCTCTTTTTAACAGCACCATAACCGATAACCACCACTTCGTTGAGCCCAGCAACGTCGTCTTTGAGTGAAATATCAATTCGTGAGCGTCCTCTTACTGGTACGCTTTGTGTCGTGAAGCCAATCATGCTGAACTTCAGTGTAGCATTCTTGTCTACATCAATTGTGTAATGTCCGTCCAAATCGGTGACGGCACCACTGTCGGAGCCCTTTACTTTGATATATGCTCCCATAAGGGGTTCCTTGTCTGTATCTGAAATGACTGTTCCTGATACTTTCACATTCTGTGCTCGTAGGCCTAATGTGAAAATAGAGATGATGAACAGTATAAAAAACTTTTTCATATTCGTCTTTTCTAATTTTTCGTATTGATAAACTACTTCACCCTAATGATGCGACTGCGCAGCAACGCATAGTCAAACTCGAAACGGTAGGTACCGTCAGCAGGAGTCTTCATCTTTTTCATATTGTCACCACCGTTTGCCACGTTCTTCTCATTATCATCAGAACCGTCAAATCGCCAGTAGGGGGCCGGCCACCATCCCCATATATGCGTTGCACTGATAGTGAATTCAACTTCGTCGCCTGCCGCAAGTTTAAATTCGCGGTAAAGCAAATAGGGATTGGTCTTGTCTTGATAAAGCACAAAGGCTTTGTCATTAGGGTTAGTCGTCCATGAAGACGTGTTAGGCAAGCCGCTTCCCGCAAGACAGATTTGGAATTTCTGTGGTCCACTACCATCTTTGTAATCAATGTTCTGTGTACCGTCAAGAGCACCCAACAATGAGGTTGTTGGCTGATAATTCTTCACGTCAAACTCTCCGGAAACCGTATTGATATTTATCTCATAGTAACCCACCTTATCAAGCATGATAGGCTGCCCCACATTCGGATTGCTGGTCAGCAGTCCAGTGTAAGGATCTATGCCAAAGCAAATGGGCTGAAAGTCGGTTTTCTGTGGAATGAAGCGCACACCCGTGCCGGCTTTTTGGTTATAATAGCGTGCACGATACTGATATCTACCCGTATGCTCTATGAGCATGGGCACGCCATAAAGGTCGGTTGTTAGCTGAGCAGCATCCTCCACATCGGCAAGATATAACTTATCGAAATCAGGCAAGTCAGATACATTGATAACACTTTTTGCAGAAGTGATGTTGTCGAAATTATCACCAACAGTTACCACCATATTATACGTGGCTTCCTTTGCCGGCATATTATACGTTTTTGTCAGCGTATAGGCTGTTCCACTGATCACAATACTGTCATTGATGTTCAGTTGTGGAATGGCTACCTTAATATATTTCAAGTTTTTATTGTCGGTAACGGCTGCGGTAAGTGAAAGGGCAGGGTTCTGAAGAAGTACAGTGAGCTCTTCGGAGGGAGCCTGCGTAAAGATAGGCCGGGTAAAATCTCCATCCGGTGTCACTATGACCGAGTCGCGGGTAATGTTTCCCAGAACATCTTCTACCGTTATCTCAACTGGAAAGCGACTGGCGTCACTCCAATCGGACAAAGCCTTGTACTCATAGCTGAGATTGTATTCATGCAAGAGAGTGTCCGGATAATACTTCAAGAGGTCAATGGTCTTGTCAAGATTCATCCCCTCATTTTTCAAAGTGATGGATTTCAGTCCGTCGGCGTCTTTGGCCACACCCATGATGGTGAACAGTCGATTTGGTTCTGTCTGGATGTGATGTGTTGTTAGTTCTAAGGTGGGTACCTGATTATCTACCGATGGATAATCGTCATCATTGCCACACGATTGATACAGCATACCAACCATGACAGCAAAGCCCACCATGAAACACCTTTTCAGATTTTTTTGGTTTAGTGTCATAAATGTGACTTTAGGTTTATTAATGTTTGGTTTATTTTAGGTTTTTGTAAATCAAATACCTTTCAAACTCATTGCTACAAAGGTAGTATAATATGACGAATGCCATCAGTCAGAAATCCGTCATTAAGGGGATACAAATCATTCATTAACTGATTTGTGACCATAAGATGAACGCTTATTAGTCCTTTTCTTATTTTTTTTCAGTCGCTTCTTCATTTCTTTCATATAGATATCTTAATTTTGCAACAAACGAGAACGTATGCGCACATCAGATTTCCTTTCAGGGTATATCATGACCATTCTTTTGTCCTTAATCGGTCTTCGATCTACCGCTTCAGTTATTGAGCACTCTACGGGCTATATGGTAAAACCATTGGGGCTTGAAAAAGGGCTCTCTAGCAATCATGTGATGGACATCACTCAAGATCGAAATGGATTTATGTGGTTTGCCACAGAAGAGGGACTCAACCGTTTTGATGGATCACGATTCTACACCTACTATAAAAAACTTGATGGGACAGGAATTAGCGGCAACGAATTAAGCTGCCTCCTGGCCGACCCACACGATCCCATCATCTGGATCGGAACGCAACGTGAAGGCCTGAATGCCTACAACTATCTAGAAGAACAATTTGTATATTACCGCCACGACCCAAAAGATCCGAGCAGCCTGATAACGAATGACATTACAGACATTGCCGCCGCCCGTGATGGCAATATCTGGATCTCTACCTATTGGAATGGCATTGAGCTATTCAATAAGAAAACCGGAAAAATCACGCATTTCAATAAGAAGACCATACAGAATTTGGCAAGCAATCAGGCATGGTGTATCATGGATGCCGGTGGAGACCTGCTTTATGTCGGACATGTGGAAGCCGGTATGTCTATCATCAACACCCGCACACATACAGCACGCAACTTCAGACATAATATGGTTCAGCCCGGATCATTATCGTCAGATAACATCAACTGTATCTATCAGGATCGTAGCGGACACATTTGGATTGGTACGGATAGCGGGCTTGACCTCTTTAATCCTATCAAAGAAGAGTTTATCCACATCAATGCTCAGGGACAGTTGCGGTATAGAGTTTATGCTATAGCAGAGATGAATGACGGTCGATTGTTCATTGGAACAGAGTTCGGTGGCATTATCATCATCAGCCCGGAACACCCCAAGACCGGTGGAGTGAGGTTTCCTATTACTGGGCATATCACAGAAGGATCGAAAACCACCGACTTATCGGGTAGCACCATCAGGAGCATCTGTCAGGACAAATACAACAACATCTGGATAGGTACCTATGGAGCCGGCGTTAATTTTATAACCTCACAACTGCCTACGATAAACCAAATCAATTGTTCTGTCAACAAAGCGAATGCTCACCTAAGCAATAATACTGTTTTTGGCATAGCCACCGACCGTTCCGGAAATTTATGGTTGGGCACCGACGGTAGCGGCCTAAGTGTCTTCTCTCCCACCGGACAGTGCATCGCCGAACACCTCATGCAGGCCGGCATCTGTGTGCAGGCCGCTCATTGTGACTCACACGGAACACTCTGGTTTGGTTCATACAAGCAGGGTGCATGGGTAAAGACTAAGGCCAAGGATTTTAAACGGGTAGCCGGTTTGCCGCAGTTCTCAGATGTTAGGGGGGTTCACGAAGATATCAAGGGAAAAATATGGATTGCGACCAGTACAGGTGTATATGTGGCCGACGGGATGTCACATCGGGTGATCGACTTTCCATTTAAGCAGGAGCTGGTTCGTTCCGTCTGTACAGATCGTAGGGGACGTATATGGATAGGAACCTTTGGTGACGGACTACACGTCTACTCTCCACAGCTGAAACTATTGCGATCTTTTTCTGTATCCAAGCACTTCCCATCCAACAATGTGAACCATATCATTTGTGACCATCAAGGGAGAATGTGGGTGTCGACCGGTGACGGAATTGCATTATTTCCTAATCGAAACTCGCTGGATTATCAGATATACAATATTGCCGACGGGCTCAACAATTCTCATATCCGTGCCTTGGCCGAAGATCAGGAAGGCAACATCTGGGCCAGCACAAACAAAGGTATCAGTTGTCTGGTGAAAGGCAGCAGTTCTTTTATCAATTTCACCTACGTGGACAATCTTCCTATGGGTAACTTCAATGATGCCAGTGTCACTGTTCAAACCGACGGTACTCTTATTTTTGGCTCAACCGGAGGAGCTGCACGTTTCCATCCTGAACGAGTACTCGCTCACCGACCGTCCCCTGAAGTTCTAATCACAGACGCCTTGCTTCCTTCAAGAATTAATAGCAAGGAAGACAGCATAATTAATCTCATTGGTAAGAACAAGTTGAAACTTTCTTACCAGGAAAATACTTTTAGTCTAAGATTCAACATCCAAAATTATGCCCTCGTCGACAGGGTGGAGTATGCCTATATGCTAAAAGGCATGAGGGATGAGTGGGTAGAGCTGGGACTTCATGAAGTAACTTTTCGGGATGTGCCTTACGGCAAGTACACACTATTGGCTAAATGCCGACTGCGCAACCAGCCCTGGCCTGCTCAATACGCAAAGATAGCTATCGAAATAACACCTCCTTTCTGGCTCTCTTGGCCAGCCAAATTGCTTTATGCATTACTGGTGGCAGCTGTCATAGTGGCCCTGCTGAGATTCTACAACCGTAAGATTCGATTGGAGTATCTCTACCAGTCAGAGAAACGCCACCACCAGCATGAGCAGGAACTCAATCAAGAGCGACTGAGATTTTATACGAATATCACTCATGAGCTACGAACACCCCTCACATTGATCATGGGGCCGTTAGAGGATATATCCCATGATTCGGAAATTCCCAAAGACAGCAAGCGAAAACTTGCCATAATTCACGACAGTGCAAAGAGACTCAACAGTCTTATCAGCCAGATACTGGAGTTTCGAAAAACGGAAACTGAAAACCGCCGACTGTGTGTCAGCCGTGACGACATAGTGGGGTGCGTGCATGAAATATGTCTTAAATATGAAGAGCTTAATCGTAAGGATTTAGTTGATATTCGCTTCACGAAGGGCGATGCGCCTATAGAGATTTACTTTGATAAAGAAGTGGTCATGGTTATCGTAGACAATCTTGTGTCTAATGCTATCAAGTACACCGATCGTGGTGAGATCGTTGTCAGCGTAGACCGATCTATTCGGAATGGTAAAAATATGGTAGATATATCTGTAACCGATACCGGACATGGCATATCCGCTGATGCTTTACCCCATATATTCGACCGCTACTATCAAGAAAACGGCCCCTATCAAGCATCGGGCACCGGCATTGGTTTAGCCCTGGTCAAGAAACTCGTTGAACTGCATCATGGCACCATTACCGTAGACAGCACTCCGGAAAAAGGCAGCTGCTTTTGTGTCAGCCTCCATGCCGACGAGGTATATCCCAACAGCCTGCATAAGGAAAGAGAGATGCATAAAGTAGAAAATAAGGTTGCTGAGGCAACAGTCGAATCTACCGAGGAAAGCGAACCCGCAGGCAAGGAACTGCCCATCGTTGTTGTGGTAGAAGATAATAAAGATATTCGAGATTATATCGCAGAATCATTCGCACCACGTTATGAAGTCAAGACGGCTGAGAATGGGCGTACAGGCCTTGCATTGGCCCTTGCAGTTACGCCCGACATCGTGATTAGTGATATCATGATGCCTGAAATGGATGGCAACGAACTGTGCAAACGGCTAAAGGCTGATGTGCGCACGAGCCATATTCCCGTGATTCTTCTCACAGCCAAAGATGCCACATCGGCTAAGGAAGAAGGCTATGAAGCCGGAGCAGATTCTTACCTCACCAAGCCTTTCACCACCTCATTGCTTGAAACCCGCGTAAGGAATCTACTTAACCAGAGACGTATGCTTCTGCAGGATATGATGAATCTGAAGAACGCAACTCTGATACAAAAGCAGGAACAGCTGCGTGAGGCACTTAGCGAAATTGATCGGGAGTTTTATGATAAAGTCAACACGCTTATAGAAGTGAGAATTTCGGGTGATGTAGATGTAAACTATCTTGCAGACAACCTCAACATGAGCACCAGCACACTATATCGAAAGATGAAGGCTGTTATGGGTGTATCGACCAATGAGTATATCCGGAAATACAAAATGCGCTATGCAGAAAAGATACTCTTGGAGGGAAAATGTAATATATCGGAAACATGTTTTATGGTGGGAATAAATAGTGTATCCTACTTCCGAAAATGCTTCAAAGATGAATTTGGAATGTTGCCGTCAGAATATATCAAAAAGATTCGGTCAACTGAGAAAGAAAAGTGAAGAAAGAAAAGTGAAGAAAGAAGAAGCATCGCGCGCAGCCTAATTGTGAATTATAAATTTTGACGAGTTGATGAGCTTGCGAATAATTGTGAATTGATACGCGCAGCCAATTGTGAATTATGACGGGTTGATGAGCTTGCGAATAATTTTGAATTATGAATTAAAAAAACTCCCGCAGGCCTTCTTCTCGAAAACCTGCGGGAGCATTGTTATTGTTAATTATTCAATCGAGTTTAGTCGATGACAATCTTAGAGGTCTGAACGTTGGTGCCGTCGGTGGCCTTGATGAGGTAAACACCTGCGGGAACACGTCCCTTCAGCTTCTCTGCGTCGAGCGGCAGGCTAAAGGTGCCAACCCTAACGCCAGAGAGATCGTAAACCTCAGCCTGACCCTTCGTCAGGGTAGTCGTCAATCCCTCGATACCGGTTACAGAACCAAGAATCTTGGCGAAATCCGTCTCAGGAGTGTCCACGAATACGAAGCGGTTTGCCTGTACGCCATCCACCTCTCCGGTGAAGAAGTACTTAGCCTTGTTATCAACAAACGGAGTAACCGTCTCGTTCTTCAAGTCTATCAACTTCAGATCCTGATAATCCAGATCCATAGCCGTGAGCTCCATGTTGTAGGTTTTGCCCTTGCTAACTTCCACATTGAAAGCACTTCCTATGACACTCGGCACGGTCATCACCTGCACATTCTTGGCATCGGTGGTCGTTCCGAAGACCGAAGGCTCACCCATATTGAGCTTCTCACCATCCAATCCGTTGTCGTAAGCAGTCGTGGCGTTTTGGCGCTGCAGTATGGTGAACTTGTCGTACACTTGCTCGTTGTCGAGCTTCACAGCGATACCACCATCGCAATAGTCAGACTCCATGTAGAAAGGCTTAGCTCGGAGTTCGCCGCCCTTCTTCTCAAGTCCTTGATAAGGAATGGTGAGTTTGCCCTTGACAGTGCTATAGGTAGGCTTCTTGTATTTCACCATGAAGCCCTGCATAGGTGCAATGGTCTGGGTCATGCCGTTCTGTCCGGCCACGTCAACAGGCACTGCCTCGTAGCCACCCTTAGCTTTTGAAGACGCTACACTATGCTGGTTCTTCCAGTCATCCCAGCTACCGGTGGTGTAGATGTAAACGGTTTTGTCCATTTCCACACCATCCTCACCGGATTCCAGCTTGATGTTCTTGATGGCCACACCAGCCATGAACGAGTTACCCACGATGTTGTGGCCCAATCCGTAACGCTTGGCGTTTTCATCAGTTGCCTTGGAATCTTTAACAACAGCTGCCTGACGTGTCAGTTCGATTTTCTGCTCGCAAAGATTCAGTTTACCTTGAATCTTGTGAACACCCTCGCTACCCTTCAATACCGGAGCTACCTCGTAGCCCTTGAAGGCAGTCATCTTATCTGTATTCTTCACTGCTGCCCACTTCTGGTAGTAGTGATAAGAATCGTTCAACTTCTCATCGTATGCACGAACTCTCATTCCTGCGAAGGCCGGATTCTTAGTAGCCTCTACTACCGGCAAACCAATATACTGCCAATCAAACTCGGCTAAAACTTCATTGCCATAATCCGGCGAAGTCTTGTCCTTATCGTCTTTGGCTTTACGCAAGCGCTCATAAGCACCCAGCGGCTTGAACTCAACAGTAGCAAATACAGTAGAGCTGCATGGATCGGTGTTGTTCAAGATAAACGTACCCACCTTCTTACCGTCGTCGGATGTCTTCATTACGAGCTTGTCCTTGTCACCGTCTGTGCCAAAACCTTCCACGCTTTTCACGGTCAAACCACCATCAGCGGGAACAACCACAGCTGGGTGACCAGTGGTCTTGGTAGTGGCACCCTTCTCGAACTTCTCATTCGGTGCGTTGTTCACCAACTTGTTTACAGAGATAAACGTACTAGCAGGCAAGTACAGGTCGCGTACAGCTACCTTACCCTTGGCATCAGGTTGGTTGTTAGCAAAGATGATGCTCTGGCCGTCCTTAGGAACGTTGTTAGTCCAGTTCTCTTTCTTGTTGAAGTCGTTGTCTACGTCTCCAGTCCAATAGTTGTTACCGCAGGCATTCACATCAGCATCGTAAGCAGAGCCTTCACCCTGTCCGCCATTGGCAGCTACAGGTATACCGTTTTCATCTACCTTACCCTTGATGACACCATCCTCAACCATGTCCTCAGTGATATTGCCATCACCCTCTACAGCATCAGGACATCCGTCTTCGTCACTGTCGAGGTCAAAGTAGTTGGGCACACCGTCCATATCATCATCGCAAGGCAGCATGATGGTTACTAAGGTGTTCACCTGTCCACTCTGGTCTGGACTTTGCGTAAAGGCAAAGTACTTCTTGCCGGGATCGGTGTTCAGATACGATAGTCCAACATAGTTAGTAAGGTCAGCATCGTCATTGTTAAAGATAACCTTTCTCGTTCCGTCATTTTCTATGACCGTATAGCGCCTGTCATTAAGCGGTGTGTACAACGCTGTTTGTGAATAAGCATCAGAGTTTGTCAGAATGTTGATGGCAAACTGATTATTCTTATGGAACGTAGACGCAGGCGTGCTTTGCATCAGCACGTACGGATGCATCGTTCCCTCTATTTCCCATGTAGTAATTGTTTTATCTTTACTGTTCATGGTCATGAAGCGATCGCCTACAATACTATAATCGCGTATTGTTATAACAACTGCTTTAGAGTCTTTTTTATAACCAAACTTATCAGAGATATCCAGCGATACAGGGTCAGGAGAAGCTGATGTCACACCAAGTACTGATGGCAACAGCGTCAGCACCTTACCGCCTGCAGGTTTGTCATTGAGATAATTGTTGTCGTTTACCATTTGAGCAAACAATCCCTGTGTCTTCACATTGTCAAGATAGCGCACCCACTTGTCACCTGTTGGCGTAAGCGTGTTATCCTTCAGCGTGAGGTTGGTTTCAGCGATGTCTGGACACTCCACATCGTTCCTGATACCATCGTCGTCCCAGTCGAGGTCGCCAGGGGCCACAGCGCATTCTTTGAAGAATATCTGTGCGCCAGTGTTTTGTGCAAACTCGCGCTGCTTATCATATTCATAACAGTCATACTTATACACCTCGCCGGCATGATCGGTAAGTTGGCGCACGATAATGGTATAGAGATAGCCTTCCTCTATTTCGGAAGATGGGAAAAGGTCGTTGCCTCTAACAGTGATGCTGTCAGGATACTCCTCTGTACCAGCAATCGTTTTCTTATCTACCACTTTTCCATTTTCATCAAGAATCTCAATCACTCTGTCTGGCGTCTTGACCTTCTTGTGAGATGTTTCTACTACCTTTCCAGCCACAATTCGCTTGAGGCTACGGCCTTTCTGCTTCCAGACGTCATAAGTAAACTTGAACGGTCCTTCGCCACCCTTGCTTTGGAAGAAAGCCCAATAGTTTTCCTTGTCGTCAGCACAGTAAGTAGCAAAAGTTCTAGGTTTATTCTTGTTAGTGATAATGTCGGCATGCGGCATTGTCACGTCAATTTCCTCACGTTCGTTAATCTCCTTACAGTCTGTCTTCATTCCCTCTCCATGTTCACCCATCTCGGCAGACGTTGGCTTGGTGTAGCCTTGCCCATCAATGGGCGCAGCCTCTGCGGCCGTACCAGGGTTGGTGGTGTTGCTATAGGAGGTTTTTGCATCTGGCTCAAAATTCAAATACTCTTTATATTTTGCAAGTGACAGCTGCATCTTGGAGTTAATTACCTTGACATAAGAATAAGCTTTTTTTGTGCTTTCCAAGTCGGCTCCTTGCGCAGTTGTGCTTGGTTTTGAGGTCGTGGGATCAATGCCTGTGTTGTTATAGAAAGTACAGTTGTCCAAAGCATCTATTATAAGCTTAGCATCTCCGGAAATATCTAAAAGTCCTGAGTTCGTAAGATAATATATAGCTCCACCACCACCTCTTGTTTTAGTATAGCCAGTGGCAGAATTGTTAGCAAAGACCGCATTGGTAAAGGTCACCGTTCTTGGTTGAGCCATCTGAAGATATACGGCACCTCCATTACCCGTACCTTTCTTAGTGACAGTTGCTGCAGAGTTGCCATAGAAGACATCATTGAGCGATACGAGTTCTTTGTTGTTAGCGGCAGATGGATATTGGGCATAGAACACTCCACCGTCGTATGCTGTGTTGTTATAGAATCTGTTGCCCTCTGAGATGAGATGACCACTGGCATACCACACTACACCACCATTTCCCTGACATGTGTTGCCAGTGAAAGTACTGTTCTTGATGGTCAGACCTTTGCATAAATCCGACATAGCAAGCACTCCACCACCATTACTAGCTTTCTCAAGTCCATAGGCAAGATTGTTTTTGAACACACAGTTGGTTACGATGACCTCATGCTTGTTGTTTATCTGCCCAATGGCACCTCCATTGTTGGATTTATTGCCATCAAACTCACAGTTGTCAAAGGTGATCGGCATGTCAAGTTTCAACCTGTCGTTATTCCTGATACTGACTCCACCTCCGAAAGAGTTACTGGTGTTTTCAATGAATTTACAATTCGTAAACGAACCATAGCCACTTGGCACAGAAACAGCTCCACCTGACGGGTAAATAACAGCACCAATATCGGCTCCATCTTTACAAGTGTTGCCTACAAAGACCGTGTTCTTTACCTCAAAGCGGTTGCTGGCGATGTCAATTTCAAAGGCACCACCACCTTTTTTAGTAAAATTATTACCAAAGTAGCAGCCGTCGATGATCAGGGGGTTGGCACGTGCAAAACGAATGGCACCACCTGAACCCGTACCACTGGAACCATCCTTGTTGGCAGTGTTGTTACAGAATCGGGAGTTCTTAATCTCCACCTTGCCATCTACTTCTATAAACATGGCACCACCTTCGAGTGCTTTTGTAAAGTTGTTTGCGAAATTACAATTCTCCACTAATACAGAAAGCGGGCTGTTTTTTACATTCGTAGAGCTAATATGAACAGCACCACCATCGCCTTTTGCCAATGTGTTACCTGTGTGATTGCCATGATATTCATCGTTGCGGAACGTAGCTGTACGTGGTGTGTTTGTATTGATTTCGCTATTGCCGGTGATGATACTGATAGCACCACCAATATCTCCGCCAGTGTTGTTGTAGTATTGGTTGTTTTCTGAAAGGAAGCTTACAAAACCTCCTGCCTGAATGACGCCACCGTTACCAGCTATTGAGTTGTGGAACACCGAGTTGGTAACTTCTACCTTCTCAAAACCGTTGAAAGACATCAAAGGCTGTTGGCCAACTACCATCGAAAGACCATCACAGCGATTTACTTGCATGTGGTCTATTCTGACGTACGAGTTGGGGTTCTCTGCCTTAGTACCTGAATTTTTAGCACCAATGAGACAACACGACAACGTTGAACCAATATGACGCATGTCATGGAATGTTACATAACTGACATCTATCTGCGTATTAACATTTTTGGCAATTTCTTCAAAACCGAGGAAACCTCCTCCGAACAATCCTATACGCTCTCCTTGCAACACCTCGATACGTTCAAGTTCAACCTTGGGATTGTTGTGGGCATTTCTCACAAATATGACCCCTGCATTAGCTGACTTATAGTAATTGATGACGCAGTCGCTCATCTTGAAATGCACATTTTCTTTACTCCCTGCATCCAAGGTTATCAATGCCCCATAATTTGTGTTACCCTTAAAATTCTTGGAATTGAAAGTCAATCCACTTAATGTAAGCGTCTGGTTTTCTGCCTGTGTAAGGAACACGGATGTCGGTATGTTCTGGCTGCATATCAGCTCTGTGGTGTACTCCTTGGGATTGTTGTTACATTTGTCCGTAGGCAGTGTACGCGCTCCCGGAGTAGGGAAACCTCCTTTGATGGTGAGGGTTTGTCCCGGCTTGGTGAGAAAGTAAAAACCCGATTTGTAGCTCACTGGTTCTCCCACATCATACTGTCCCTGTGCAATATAAATATTAACTTTGGGATTTTTACTCTGATCTGCCATCACGAGCGCTTGACGAAGCGTCTTGAAGGCATCGTTCCACGAAGTACCGTTACGGGCATCATTGCCTGCATCGGCAGACACATAATACTCCAACGGCGCAACATTAGTCTGTGCCTGCGCTCCCAATGCCATGAAGCACGCGAGCAACATCGTCAGCACATACCTTGCTGGTAATAAATGTTTCATGTTTGTTTATTGTATTTTTTTGTTTTACCTTTAATTTCTAACTTCCATACTACGCATCGATTATCCTGCCTTGCAGGCAGATGCGCAATGTATCAGCAGACCTTGCCTGCCTTACCAAGGAGATTCATAACCTTCAAAGTCCTCTACGCCCCCAAATTCATCAAAACGTCCGGGCTTAGCCAACTCGTCAGCGGCCTCTTTGGAATTAGGGCTGTACGGAACGAGGTCCGCCCCCGGATCTGCTGCCAACAGCATCATGCTTGGACTTACATACGTTTTTTTTGCCATGTTTATTTTTTTGTTTTATAATTGTTTTTATATAATGTTTTATGCTAACGGATATGACCGTTTTCCTTTTTACGAATAGCTGTGGATGAACACTGCCCGAAGCATCAGCAACCCATTGGACTTGTCATCCTGAATAACCCTTCACTATATTACTATAGCATTGTTGCCATTTCAATGGTTTATGGCTTATATATAATAAGGTGGAATGATATGCTCATACCATCACCTCATCGCTAAAAAGTTCGTATATCGAACAATGCAAAATTACGCATTACGAATAGCATAAATAAATGACCATATATCAAAACAATAGATTTTTCTATCTTACCCCCCCCCCGATTTGTTAATAATTGCTAATTATCATACTAAGACGTTAATGTTTGCATATACTGTTTATGTATATACCTTATTTTTAATATTTTTACAAAAATTAAAGTCACGTTGCCATTATCAACAGACTTGCAAACTTATAAAACATGAAATTTTATAATTTAAACAAGCATCTCCACTGTCCCAACTACATTGGCTCTAAACCCATGGGCTTTGCCTTGATCACGAGCGTTCGTGGTGAGCGTATAGACGATATTCTCCCCGTACCCGTGATGATTTTTGTGATCAGTGGGAAAATAAAGCTATGCTATCATAAGAACGCCGAAACCGTTGTCAATGCCGGTGAGATGGTGACAGCTGTGTTTGCAGAGGAGTCGTACGCTGAAGCCATGGAAGATAGTGTGTGTATGCGGCTATACGTGCAGGGCGACGGGCTGGACTTTTGCCACCGCATTGTAAACTCAGATTTGCTGTTGAAGCGCATCGAACATTCCGGAAAACAAGGTGTGACGCTACCCATGATTCCTGAGATACACTCTATTGTACGACAGATGACGGGGTATATCACCGACGGACTGTTGTGCTGCGAAGTGCACGCCATGAAGCAACGCGAACTGGCTGCGGTGTTGCAGGCCTATTACCGCCCATCAGATCTGTTGCCGTTTATTGCGCCCATCTACGACCCCAACGCGCGCTTCTACAATGATGTGATGAGACTGGCCAATGATTATCTACCCGTGAAAGAGATGGCTTCGCTGCTGAACATGAGCTATCCCACGTTTATCAGGTATTTCCGGAAGGTGTTCAAAGAGACACCGATGGAATGGCAGTCGAAGCATCGCATGAAACGACTTACGGATATGCTGCGTAACACGGCACGCACGGAACAGGAGATTGCAGACGAACTGAAGTTCTCTACAGTGCAGAACATGCGCAGCTTCTGCAAGTCCAAATGCGGACAGACGCCGGCGCAGATTAGAAATGCATAATCCTTTGCAATTCATAATTCATAATGCATAATTCATA
>KQ959454.1 GCA_001552765.1 Bacteroidales bacterium KA00344 | reverse complement strand
ACAGAGTCAGCACACCGATTGGCTGCACAATGGGGATGTATGTCAGCTACTCAACATCAGCAAGCGCACCTTGCAGCACTACCGTGATACGGGCGTGCTACCGTTTACACAAATCGGGCACAAGTGCTATTACAGGCGTGAGGACGTGGAGCGGTTGTTGCAGACAAAATCGGAGAAATCAAAGAACAACAAATAAAATAAGAGGACAATGGAATCAGTAAGAGATTTGAACATGGATGCGGACGAGATGCAGGTGGTGCTGTCCGCCATAAGAAGTGTGAACAAACGAATAAAGGAAGTAGCACAGACACACAAACCCTTGTTTGGCGGTGAACACTTCCTCACAGGCAAGGAGGTGTGTGAGCGGCTGTACATCAGCCCTCGCACCTTGCAGGACTATCGGGACAGGAAGATTATCCCCTATACGCAGTTTGCTGGGAAGATACTCTATAAGTCTTCGGATTTGGAGAAAATATTATTAAGGAAATAACTATATGGAATATCACGATGACTATATAATATAAATATATGCCAAAACTCCACTTTTAAAAGGATAATCCTCTAATCTTAAATGAGAGTACTCCAAAATATGGGAACAGAGCCGTATCATATTTTTTATAAAGTTTGATACGGCTCTGTTAGATTTAGCATTACTACCTGTAACTATTTATGAGGTGATTTTTATCTTGATATATCCTTCCTCATCTATCAAAGAAGCTATATTTGTCGTAACATAAGAAACTATATGTCTTAATCTTTCGATAATACAGTATAAATATTTTTACAACTTAAAAATCATCATAATCCGTATCTATATGGAAATTATAAACTTTCATCATAAGGTCATATTGCCTGGGAGAATCTTCTTTCCATGTCTTATCATCATATAGATAATAGCCATTTGCAGATCCGTTCCAGCCAAAATTTATATAGTATAGGGTCTGCCCATTCATTATTTTGTACCCATCCAAAAGCATGCAATGTCCAGAACTTGGCATATCAATTCCCAGTTTTTTCCATAACCAGCCATTACTGCGCTTTTTGCCCGATAAGAACGAAAGACCATAGGAATTATTTTTCATATTGTTACTAATATTATTCCAATCAGTATCATAGCTGAACATTCCACCTAAATAATCGCCTAAGAATTTCATAGCTTTTTTAGTGTCAGTCCCCGCAGAGCCATCCTTATCGTATGATGTACCAATATTTTCTGCTATTCTTTTTATAATATTTGAAATGTCGTCTTTTTCACTTTGAGAAGTAAAGTAATAACCATACTCCTTTGTCTTCAGTTTGCTCCAAGAAGTCTTTAATCCATACCCTTTGAATACACCAAAATCATTCTTTAGCACTGTCAGTGCTTGGACAACTGCAATAGGTACACAGCCCGCAGCAGCTCGTCCATTAGAAGCATATTTCCCATTTGATGAAGGTGACTGTAAATTGAAAGGATTACCCTGTCCCCACCTTACATTACATTTTTGGGGCACGGATTCCTCATATCTTTTTGAGCTTCTTGTTTCAGGCTGGTCCCAATGAGAATTTATGGGCGCATCCGGAGTCATTCGGTTGTAAACTGATGTAGCTGCCGTCCCAAGCATAAAAAGAAAAGATTCTGGTAATTTTTCTTGCTCTATCAACTTTCCATGAAGAAACTTTAACTCGATGTTATTAAAATGCGCATAAATAGGTTCGGCTCTCTTGTCACCTGCAATAACGATAGTAGAGCCGTCTGAGATTTTGACAAAATACAATAAGTTCTGTGGATTACTCTCTTTCTGTATTCCTCTTGTCGTATTATCTTGCGCATTAATAGAGTCAATACCAACAATCATACAAGCATTATTTGTAGATCTTGTGTTACCCGCTTGTAAATAGCCATTAACTACTTTTTCTATATCACTTTTCCCGACCTTAAAACTATTTTCTTTAACAATCGGAGTTGTCTGTTTTTGAGGAAGCTCTTCTTGATTGCATGAAACAAGAAGTGCTAAGGATAAAAATAAAAATATTTTTTTCATATCTTTTGCTATTTAAAAGTTATTCCAATAGTGGATATTCCATCAGGAACACTAAATCCAAAGGAAATTGCTACAGGTACTTGCTGGATGCTATTTTTGTTCAATTGGACTTTATATTTTCCTGTCTGTACCTTGCTTATTGTCATAAAGTCAAATTCTATTTTCTGGAGTATGCCATTTTTACAATAAATTGTGGCTTTATTCCCATCAGAAAGTTCTACGACAGTCTGTTCCTTTGATAAAATCTCTTTGGTTATTCTTTTTGATACTTCAGTGTCATTCTTCCCATAATCAATCCTAAACTCATACATCGCATAATCACCTTCCATAAACTGGAAAAAGCCTTCTGGATGTGCAGTGGATAGTTCTATCTTACTTGGGGTAATATTTGGAATTCTATTCCTATCTTCGTCAGAGCAGGAAACCATTATAATAACGGCTATGAATAGCAGAATCCTTTTTATCATCATTGCGGTAAATATTTAGTCGTGTGAATATTAAGAGTTCTTGTCTTATATGGGGCTCCATACCATTCTGTCCAATGTGTATCTTGGAAGCGACCTGCATTTTTCCTGTTAAAATCCAATACATAACCAGATACAATTCCATAATTACCAATGGGACCTACTACATGGATATAATAATCTCCATTGATTTTTTTGTATCCGTCAGCTAAAAAGAAACTAAAATTATAGTAAGAAGTGTGCCTAAAAAAGGTAGGATGTTTTCTATCACGATACCCATATATATATGAAATGCCTGTTTCCAATCTTAAGTTATTAAGCATATTAAACCAGTCTGTATCATAAGACAAACTTGGAATTCCATCTGCACCCGAAAAGAAATTCTTTACAGCTTCAAAAGCCATAAGTCCTGATATTTCAGAGTTCGGCATTAATTTAAATTGTGGAATTCTATTAGACATCTCAACGAAATCTGTATACATATCTCCTTTTAATTGCGTAACATCTAATTTCTTTGCTCGTTTCCATGAAGCCTTTAGTTGGTATTTGTCAAAACTTCTAATTTCTTTTCCATCAGGTATTGCAATACAAAGAGCATGAATAGTCCAAGGTCTTATATCTTGTGAAGAAAAAGTATTGTAGTTCTTGTGGTTCTCGTTGTATTTATATGCATCTGTAAATCTATAGGCTAATTTAGGGAGAACTTCGTCATTGGAATCTCCAGCTCGGGTATTTAATTGTTGCCTATTACTGTAATAGCTGTTTACTTGGTTATTATTTGTTGTTTTATTTTTTACATCAACTATATAATTTTCCATTAGATTACCAATAATTTCAGGGATACTATCACCTACAAATTCTCCCTTTTCATTTATTTTCAAATTGAGATTGTCAAAATGTGCATAAACAGGCTCTGCTCTTTTGTCGCCACCTACTACCACGGTTGATCCGTCTGACATTCTCACAATGTACAACAAGTTATGTGGGCTGTCAATTGTTGCTCTGGTTGCACTGTTAGCATCGTTACTAATAGTGTCAATTTCTGCAATTTCGCAAGAAATTCCTTTTGCCCTTGTCCGTGTCGAATAAAAATAATCAACGACAACCTTCTCAATATCACTTTGTGTGACATTGAAATTTTCTTCGGACAATTTTTGACTCACATTCTCTTTTTCATTGTAGATTTCCTCATTACTGCAAGAGAAGAAAGCAATAACAGATAGTAATAATAAAATTTTTTTCATGTCCTTATGTGTTAAATGTTTATAGGTTATAATTTTTCACCAAAGTTACATAAAAAGAAAGATACACAAAATACTCAATAGTGGGTATTTTATCTAGCTAACCAGCAAAGAAGTCTTTGAAATATTTCCAAAATGAACAATCAGTCCTATTTTACCATAGTTAGTAGTAGATTGGTAGTAAGATAATTCGCAACATAATAACGGTCCCACAACATCTTCTCTTTCACCGTTTTACCCTATTTGTAGTTATGTAGTAGGATAATATCGGTGAAAGAAAAAAGATATAGATAATTTAATGCTGTGTATCTCCAAAAAGAAATACCGGTGTTAAAGTTGTTGTCGGTCGCTGTAGTTCATTGATGATATACTTTCTGAAGAAGTGGGCTCCTGTGCTATCCAATTGGAAAGACAGGGCAATAATGATTGGGAGTGGATAAAGCGATGCATAACCTGCCAACTCCTTATCTCTGACTGTTACCCTCTCAACTGTACTCCTTTCTTCAGGATGCAGGTTGGAGGATTTTATTATCGTTTGCAACCTGTGGTTGAGTTTCCTCCATGTTACCCCGAAGAACTTCACAAGTTCACTCTCTGTCATGGCTATCTCTCCGTTTCCTTTGCGAATGACTTGCATTTTGCTGCCCCAATCAAAATAACTACGCTGATTGGAAGTGTTTGTTCTTATTTTTGGATTGTTGTTTGTCTTCATGCCGTTTTCTCCATTTTACAGATTACAATATCCGAAGGTTCACAAGCCTCTCTCTCCGAAGTTTCTTTTTCTTTTGCCGATTGCTTGGCAATGAGC
>KQ959453.1:546-1733 GCA_001552765.1 Bacteroidales bacterium KA00344 | reverse complement strand
GAAACTTGAAAGGTTGCTGCCCCTGTCGCCTAACCTGCGCACGATAAAGTCGGCACGTTCCTGCGTTTCCCTGCTCAGATAGACCGCTTTTCGGTTGCTTAGTTTTGTTGGAACAAGGTAGGCCTGCTTGTAGGCTTCGAGCGTCTCCTTTCTCTTTTTGGCACTGATGCGCCTTTGAACGGTTGCGTTCTCTGTATGCTGCGCAGGTTCAGAGTGCGCAGTGTTCTCTGTGTACTGTTCGTTAGTTGGTCTTTCTATTTCAGGAACCTCATTCCCTTTCTGTGGAGTAGATTCGTACTCAGTTTTATCTTCCACACCCAAAAACCATGAAAAATCTTTGTCCGTTGTCTTTGTTTTATTTTCCATTTCGCTATCTAATTTTATGTTTGACTTGTTTTGATTTCTTACTTTCCTTTTGCTCCGTAACCGTCATCCGTGTCCGTTCCTGCACTTTCTGCTGCTCCTGTTTACGCATACGGCAGACATGAAACTCGTTGAGGTCTTTGAAGCCTTTGTAATGTATGGACATATCCTCCACCTTGAAACCTGCCTTGACGAAATCATTGGTTGCCCTCCGTCCTGCTTCATCATTATCAAGGAAGGCACGGATATGGGGCAGGTGTCGGTCGTTCAGATAGCGAACAGTCCTTGCCACATTGCTTACGGAGTTCATCACAAGGCAGTGGCTGGCTATCTCCTCTTTCATTGAAAGAAAAGAAAGGAAATCCATAAATCCTTCAAACACACATACAGGCAGTGGCTTGTCTATTGCGTGTTCTGTCTGTTTGTCCGTAAATATCAGAGTAATGTCCTTCGGAGCTATCGTTCCCTTGAACGAGTGATTGTCTCGGAGCTCATATCCTCCCAACAGGTTGGCAAAGCCAATGGCTTGATAGCGCCTGCCCCTTACCTCGTAACTGATACATTTAAGAAATGGCGTTGCCTTTTCCAAATCAATGCAGCGTATCTTTGTAAGATACTCCCGCAAATGTGGCGGCAAGGTGTCTGATATGCTTATCAGTTTCCTTGTCTCGTTTGCAGCCATCGTAGGTTGTAAATTATTAGGCACGAAGTTTTTACGAGAACTACATGTTATATTATCGAAAGCGTTCTGTCCCAAACGGTGGATGGCTTCCGATAGCGTGCAGCTCTCCAAGCGCATACAGAGGTCGATGATACTTCCGCCC
>KQ959453.1:0-446 GCA_001552765.1 Bacteroidales bacterium KA00344 | reverse complement strand
TTTTGTGAGAAGTCTTTGTGAGAACTATATGATGTATTATCGGGAGCGTTCTGCCCCAAACGGCGGATGGCTTCCAAGAGCGTGCAGCCCTCCAAACGCATACAGAGGTCGATGATACTTCCGCCCCTGCCTTCGGCATAGTCTATCCAAAGGTTCTTCTCTGTGTCCACCTTGAAACTCGGATGTGTTTCTGCACGCAGCGGTGAGCGGTACAACGCATAGACTGATGTTCTGCGCACAGGCTTGATGCCTTTCCTTTCAAGATACTCCACGATGGGGTATCGCTTGATGCGTGATAAATCTTCTTTCATTGTGATATGTTTTAATTGAATGGATTGAATCATTTTTGTTTGAATGACAATGGTGTATTTGAATGGTAATTGAATGATTATTGAAAGAAATTCTCTTTTCAGAAGTTTTTCCCCTCCAAACTTTTTCATCTTTCT
>KQ959452.1:109971-163001 GCA_001552765.1 Bacteroidales bacterium KA00344 | reverse complement strand
TTACGTGTAAACTTTTTGAGTAGCAGCAGGGAAAGATGAGAAAGCAAAAGCACGTGTGAAACAAAACCATCCTTCCGTGTCTTGCTGACGTTTCAGAATCGTCAGCAAGACAGTCAAGAAAAATAACCGATAAAACAGGCTGTCACCCTTTGTCCGCTGTGCGTCCTCTAAAAAGACATCTGCTTATCTCAGCGCTTCGTAAAATTGGCGCTGTAGGTGCGCCTTGTCTTTTCCAACTCCTTAGCTGTCATACGTCTGAGAATATCCAGAGTATATACCCGCGAATCATCTGAGCGCATGGCAGTCCATTTGACGGTCATCAGATAGTTGCAGTTTTCCGTCTTAATGGGTTTAATCTGCAATATCCGCCTGCCCTCCACATAAATGCCCTGATCGGCCTCGTTGTAGGTATATGCACAGCGCACGAAGCCGCATCCCCCATTCACGTAACCTCGCGAATCATGATAACTGAACATCGTAACCGAATCGGCATCAAAATAATAATGCGATGGAGACATGCCGATCATGTTATGATAGTAGTCGGTCATATTCACCGCTCCGTCGGGTTTGATTTCATGAGACGCCTCATGATACCATCCCCGACCGACAATGATAGCGTTGAAAAGCTCCCTGCTCATCCGTGTGGGATTGAAAATTTCGGGTACTCCGTCGGCCGACATAGTGACGTATGGTATCTTCGGATCGATGACGGGTCTTTGGTCATCGTCATCCTGACAGGAATACAACAAGGCAGACATCAGTACAGCCGCCGTAAGAAGAAAGAAAGAATTGAGTTGCTGTTTCATTGCTTCAATATCAAGTTTGGTTCACCCTATAAATTAAACAAACGGCAAAACCTTGCATCGTTTTAGAAACGATATACCAGTCCGCCCCTTACTTCGAACGTTCGGGCACGCACATTGTTGTGGTATTTGTAACGTGTGTGGCGGACATAGTAGTTGGCCGAAAGTTCTATACCGAAGTTGTTTTTCAAGTGAAACAAGAAGTTGGGGTTGATGATCAACAGCGAAGCATTGCCGCGATCACCCTGCGCATTGAGATACAGGGGGTCGATTGTGGCCAGGTCTTTGCCCTCGTAGCCTTTCCACGTAAAGATGCTGTAATAGTCTATGTTGAGCGCAAAGCGTCCCAAATGGGGAAATTGCATCAACGTGTTCGACTTGAAACTGAATCCCGACCCCATATTGTAGTCGCGATTGATGATGTTGTAATAGTCGCTTTTGGTGCCTCCCAGCAATATCAAGTCGGCAAATATGCGATGTTCCAGACGCGAAAGATTGCCAACATGAGGGAACTGCCAAATAATGCCCGGTCCGAAAGCAGCCGCCTCCGAAATGCGATAAGGTGTGATGTCGCTGCCGTTTTTCACCGGCTCGGAATCGTAATAGTTGAAATGTTGGAACAGTCCGATGAGTGTCTGCCCCTGTTTCCCGCTATACACGACACTGCTCCATAAGCGGCCCATGAGGTGGATGGAATTGACCAAGGGCTGATTGCCCGTAAAGCCGAACGTGGCGTTTAACGTGAAATAGTCGTAGGGGTTTGTATTCTCCTCCTCAAAAGCATCTCCATATTCCAGACTGAACGTGAGATAGGGCTGCCCTTCTCCACGAAAGAGTGCACCGTCGTCGGCCAAATACCTACTGCCCAACGCCATGGTGAACTCAACGGGAATGCGGCTGAAATCATGATAGAGATATCTGTTCTCGCGAACATCCCATGCATCGCCGTCTATCATACGTGTGAGTCCGCGCATGGGATCAACGAGCGTTGCTGCCGCCTCGCGCAGGAAGCGGCGAAATCCCCGACTGCGGTCGTTCAGGATCAGGGCAGAAATGCGATGCGTTACTTCTCCGAGTGCTATGCCGCCAAACGTAGTGGCAAAGACGTCGTTGATGGCGGGAGGTTCCACTTCGCCAAAAAACTCCCACATCAAGCTTCCGCCAAGCGCGTAGGGTGTGCTCTGCCAGAAGTTGAGTCCGTTGCTTCGGGCGGCATTGAAGTAGAGACTGCCATGATAGGGATGCGCGAAAAGATTGGTAGAGAACTGGTCGTTGTCCCAAACGAAGGCATGGCGGAAGTTATGTCCAATGTCCTTAAAATGCACCTTGGCAAAGTCTTCGTTCAACACAAAACGGTCGAAACCATGCACCAGAAGATTGATGCCCGTTGTCAGTCCGGCCGCACGCCACCACCGTCGTTCTCTATAGTCGGAATCGGTAAAACGATAGAGTTGGCTGTCGGGAGTTTCGCTCAGCTTAGCCAAATGGTATTCCATGTCGCGCTCGCGCTCTGCCAGCCACAGCTGCTCTTTCCGAATGTTGTGGTGATACCTGAAGCTCAGTCCTGCCTGTAGGATTGGGCGTGTTCTGTAATTATAGTGAGAGCCATAAAAACGCGTCGTTCCATAGCCGGCAGACACAAAGGCTCCCACTGTTGGACTGATTTGATAATCGACATTGAGAAGTCCCTGCAGGGAATACAGACGTTTGGGGCCGTCGGCGGAGTTTTTCTTAAACGTCTCAACATGATGAAAACCCAAGTCACCACTGACAGACCATCGGGGTGACAACCTGAAATATTGGCCTATGCGATAATAGATAGAGCCGGAAAAATCTTCGTCGAATCCCATATAGTGTGTACCTACTCCGAAGATGTTGTATGTGCTGCGGTTGCGGAAACGAAGTGCCACATTCAGCTTGGAAGAGTTTCCGGCAAAAGTGAGTAGGTCAATGCGCGTCTTGGGGTTTATGTTGATCAATCCTATCTTGTTGGCAATGGTGTCTCTGGTATAATTGATTATACCGATCTGAACACCCTTAGGATGGCTCAGCGCCGCATTAAAAACTCCTATCTGTGAGCCGTTAAGCGTGTCGGCATAGTTGTAGGCCGCCAGCTGAATGCCGCGCATATAACCGGAGCTGATGTTTGCCGCCAACGATAACTGCACGCCCTTCTTCACCCCCATTGCGATATTGGTAAGCCCACTAATTTGCAGGCCACGCATCGGAGTGAACACCGAATTGCTGAATCCACTAAGCTGCACGCCTTGCATGGCATGGGCTGCATTGGTCACGCCGGCAAACATGAGTCCGCGTGCATCGCCACGGATTCCACCATAAAAAAGCCCTAATTGTACACCCCGTAGCGTATCTACCTCAGACAGAAGTCCAATGTTGAACTTGCTATACAAAGCAGAATCGTGCTGCTGATTGAGTCCTACTGCAATATTTGTGAGCCTGCGGCCTTCCGGTTGCTTGTTTTGAGCCGAGAGGGGAACGGCATATTGCATGACCAAAACGGTCAAGACGATGAACAAACGGGATAAGTTCATAGATAAAAAACAAAAATAGGATGACAAGTTAGAATGACAAGGATTATTGCCCGGCATTTTTCTTGTTTACATAATCTGCAAACTCCTTGTCGTAAGCAGCAAACTGGGCATCGGTCTTATTGCCCAAAGCCTTTCTCAATCCTCTGTAATACCTTGCCACTTTAGCATGGATAGCTGCGTTGTCACCACCCGAAGCATAGATTTTATCAAGGTCGATGTGCATCTGTGGCACCAATTCGTTGAGGAATGCAAGGTCGCCCGAATAATGCCCACTCACAGTTGCCGATTTTGAATTCGTGTCCTGCGGTTGCTCATTTGCTGCCGATGGATCAGTTTGTTCGGCTGCATTGTTCTCCTGCATGGCATCGGCTTGTGTAGAATCCACCATTTCAGCGACAGGCTGTTCGGCTTCCGGGGCATCGCTGTTTCTGTTGAAATACAACAGCGCGGCAATCACAACAAGCCCCACAATGGTTGCGATGAGCATGGCCGCACGCTTGTTGCCAGCTCCGTTTCCACCATCACTCCCACTACTTCTGCGTGTATAGCGGCGATGTTCAAACGCATCGAGAAAGGTCTGTACGTCCGGATAACGGTCGTTTCGGGCAAAGTTGCTGCTGACAGAGACAACTTCTTCGTAATCACTCCCAAAACCCATCTCCTTTAAAATCATTCCCAAAGAAAACACATCTGTGCGGGCATCGAGTGCCACCGTACCGTCTTTGGCCTCCGGCGCACGAAATTTCAAGGAAGCAATAGGCTCGTGCATCTGGTCGGCATAGCGTATGCGGAAGTTGAGCAGCTTCACACGGTCGCCTTGATGAGTAACAAAGATACAGTCGGGATTAAGCGCTCCGTGCACCTTTCCATTCTGATGCAGAAAACTCAAAGCATCGGCAAGCTGACGGATAATGCTCTTTTTTTCTTCCTCGCTATGAGATTCCTGCATATATTCGGTCAATGTTCGGGCAGGCTCCCATTCCATTACAAGGCAAAGTCCGTATGTATCGTCGTCTCTTTCTTCGATTATCTCCAAGATGTTGGGGTGTTTTAACTCATGACACTGAGCATACTCCCGCTTCAGCGAACGCTGATATTGCTGTTTGTCGCGATAGGCTTCTTTCAGTCCGATGACCATCACGTCACGCCCCGCGTCTTTTCCCGTCATCAGAAGATTGATACTTGGCGTCTTGATTTCCTTTGTTTCCGTCATGATACTTGTGTTTTATGTCTTGTGATAATAATATTGTTGTCCTAACAATACGCTTCAATAAAAGGGCGAAAGAAGAGAAACAATATTCCGATGCCATGTCAGGAGAGCAGCAAAGGCTTCTGTGGGGAGGCTTTACTTCACTCCTATTTGTCGTCCATAGGGAAGAGTCCGTAGAGGCTGGCATCAATCATGTCGGTCACCTTACGGAAGTCTTCGGGCGTATCCTCAAAACTGAGATTGTCGCCGTCGATAATGATGAGATCGCCCTTATAGTCTGCTATCCAGTCTTCGTAGCGTTTCTGCAGTCCTGTGAGATAATCAATGCGGATACTTTGCTCAAAGGAGCGTCCTCGCTTTTCGATATGTTTCACAAGGGTTGGAATAGACGAGCGGATATAAATCATCAGTTGCGGCAACCTCACAAGCGACATCATCAAGTCGAATAAGTCTGAGTAGTTGGCAAAGTCACGGTCGCTCATATAGCCCTGCTCATGAAGATTGGGGGCAAAAATGCGTGCATCCTCGAAGATGGTACGGTCTTGGATGTATGTTTCCGGACTGTTGGCAATGTCCACTACCTCTTTGAAACGCTTGTTGAGAAAATAAACTTGTAGATTGAACGACCAACGATTCATGTCCTTATAGAAGTCGTCGAGATAGGGGTTGTTGTCTACCGGCTCGAATCTGGGTATCCATCCATAGCGGTTGGCCAGCATTTTGGTGAGTGTAGTCTTACCACTTCCGATGTTTCCTGCGATTGCAATGTGCATAATTGATATGTTAGATGATGGAGAATTAGTAATAAAAGCGTTATCGGACTGTGCTAAACAGCGAATTGTCAATGTTCCGTATGTCAGCCAATTGTGCGTCTATCTGCTTAATGATAAAGGCAAAATCGGCTCTCGAATAGAGGAAATCGAGGTTGTCTGCATCAATGGTGAGTACGCGTCCTTTATATTTTTTATTGATAAAGTCTTCATAACGGGTGTTGAGATTGTTCAGATAGTCAAGCTGGATATTCTGTTCATAGTCTCGCCCCCGCTTGTGGATGTGGTCCACTAAGTGTGGCACCGAAGACCGCAAATACACCATAAGATCAGGTTTCTTGGCGATCATCATCATCGATTCGAACAATCCCATATAGGTATTGAAGTCTCGATCGCTCATGTTTCCCATGTCATGGTTGTTGGCTGCAAATATATACACGCCCTCAAAGATAGAGCGGTCTTGCACGATAGTGGTCTTGGCCTTAGCGATGTCAAGGAGATCGCGGAAGCGTTCTTTCAGAAAATACACCTCTAAATTGAGAGACCATCGCTCCATGTCGCTATAATAGTCTTTCAAATAAGGATTCTCTATCACGCTCTCCATACGTGGCTCCCAGCCGTAATGGCGCACGAGCATTTTGGTAAGCGTGGTCTTGCCACTTCCGATATTTCCTGCTATTACGATGTGCATACTATGCTTTTCTCAATGCCAAATTATAATTATAATAGTTACGATTGCCTGTGATGTCTTTCACAACCTTGATAAACGGTGGGAAATTCACATCTTCGGTGCTGGCAATGCCCTTAGTCTCCAGGATAACCATTCCTTCCAGCTGATCGAGATAACTGTCAAGCTCGAAATACTGTCCTTTCCAGATGAAGCTGCAACGCTTTTTTCGGATTGGCCTGCGATAGGGGTCGGCCTGCGACAACAACGATTCATAAAGTGCATTGCTCACCTGTCGCTCGGTCTCCACCTGCTCCTTTCCGTTGATAGTCTTCTTTATGGTGTGAACATTGACTTGCTTTCCGTTGGCCCAACTACGCCTACGCAGCCTCACTTCACTATCGGGATCTGAAACCAGATAGGTCTGAAGAATATCGCTGTCGATAGCCGACGGAACTTCACCCACAACCTCAACAATGTATTTACGCTCCTCTGTGATGGGCTGAGGAAGGCCGAGCACGTTCGAAATTTCCCTCAACACACGGTTGAGTTTAGTGTCGAAATCGTCGTGATTGTTGATTACCCGCAAATGTGGGTGACTGCTCCATGCATGGATTACCTTCTTATCGAGTTCGCGAGCAATGCGCAATCCTTCTTCGCTTTTCTGTTCCTGGCGATGTGCATTGGTGCTCGTGGTGTAGAATTGCTCCGCACCATCGGCTGCCGAAACCAGATGTAACACTGCATCGTAGCGGTCGATGAGCTGCTGCGGTGTAATGCCCACTCGACTGGTTATCTCTTTCCACATCTCCGGTTTGAGATAAGCCGAAATATCCATAGAGCCACGATCGCACACCACTACAGCAGGTTCTTCCACCTGCTCGGCCACTTTCATGAACTTGTCTTCAAGCTGAAGCTGGATTTCAAGTGTGGCTTTCTCTCCTTCATAGAAGAAGTTAAGATTGGGCGTAAGGTAGTCCATACCAGACTGTAAAAAGAGCGTGGGCACTTCGGGTATAGTGAAAACCTTGAATCCGAGGCTTGAAAAATGCTCTATGATCTTTACCAACGCGGTAGTCTTTCCCGCACATGGGCCGCCGGTAAGAACTATTTTTTTTATATCTTTCATCTGTCAGCGTGTCATGACTAACGTTAACATTCAAAGGCAAAGTTAGTAAAATTATTGTACTACTCCAAGAAATCGATACACGTTTTGAACTACTGTCGTATTATTTTTTGTACACTGCGTCACTGTGTTCATATCCGCCCATGTCATGATCGGCATTTCGGTACAGCTCGACACCCGCACAGTCGTCCATGCTCCGGATACCTCTGAAGATTTGCGTCGATTATACAGGGGCGCGTCTGTCGGCCGTCTACGAAACTCATCTCGGAGTTGTCGACACGCCTTGAGACCGTCTGTCACACAGACCGACGGCCCCAATCCTCTTTCCACCTTATATATATAGTTGCGCTTTCATCTCTCCCCGCAACACGGCAAGGGCTGACTCTGCCAACGCCTCCAGCTCGTTTTCTCCGGGATAACAATACACGGGTGCAAGGAACTCTACCCTGCGGCGTATCATGCTTATAATTTTTTCAGAATGTGCCACTCCGCCCGTGAGCAGAATTGCATCAACCCGACCGCAAAATGTGGCTCCGAGCGCGCAAATCCATTTGGCAATATTATAGACCATACCCTCCAACACCAATCGGGCATAATCGTCGCCCTCCTTGATGCGCTGCATTACTTCCCGCATATCATTCGTGCCCAGATGGGCTGTCACACCTCCCTGCCCGGTAATCATCTTCAGCAACTGCTGTTCGGTGTACTTCCCACTGAAGCACAGTCTGACTATCCTCGAACTCGGAAACGACCCCGAACGCTCCGTGCTGAAGGGACCTTCGCCATTGATGGCATCGTTCACATCCACAGCCCTGCCGTGATCGTGGGCCGCAATCGAGATGCCACCTCCCATGTGACAGATAATGAGATTCAGATCTTCATAAGCGCGTCCGGTCTCCTTGGCAAACCGTTTGGCTACGGCGCGATGATTGAGCGCGTGCCAAACGCACGAACGTTTCAGCTCCGGGTGGCCCGTAACATGGGCCACAGGTGTCATCTCGTCCACCACACCCGGCTCCGCAACAAGTGCCCGGCAACCGGGAATCGTCTTGGCAATATCGTAGGCAATCTTACATCCCAGGTTGCACGCGTGATGAAACTGTCCTGTGAGGTTGTCGTGAATCATCTGCTCGTTGATGTCATAAGCACCTCCGGAAACGGGCTTACCAATGCCTCCCCGTCCGATAATTGCGTCAAAAGCAACCGGAATGTCATTTTTGCGCAGTTCTTCGAGCACCAGTTCCCGACGGAAATCATATTGATCGTGTACGTCGTCAAACCTTGCCAACTGTTCGTTGGGGTGATGAATGTTCGTGGAGTATATTTGGGTACGGTCTTTATAGACAGCTATCTTGGTCGAAGTAGAGCCGGGATTGACAACTAATATCTTCATTTATTCACTGTATTTTTTGTTTTTCTCTAATCTCATAAGTCTCCTTATGTTCATATATGGCTGCATCGTGCCTCTCAACAAAGCACCCAACCGTCCTATGATTTTTCTGCTCCCAAGGCTGCCGCAACGGCCAAACTGTAGTATTTGGTTTCCGGAGCGTCGGCGCGCGAAGTCAACACCACAGGTACTCGCGGCCCCTGCAACAGGCTCGCCAATTTTGCATCGTTGAACAGCGTGATGGTCTTGTGAAACACGTTGCCACTCTCTATATCCGGAAATATCAAAGCATCTGCTTCGCCGGCAATAGGCGACGCAATACCTTTCACCTTGAGACTCTCTGCCGAGCATGAAGTTTTCAGATCCAGCGGACCATCAACAACACACCGCCCGAATTCTCCTTGCCGGGCCATCTCTACGATCTCCCGATAGCCCACCGTGTAGGGGAAATGGCGATCGTCCACCTCTTCGCTGCAATGAATGAGCGAAATGCGAGGCTCCTCGATACCCATTGCGTGGCATAAATTGGCCATATACCGCACCTGCTGCACCCGCTGTTCATGCGTGGGGACGGGTATCACAGCCGCATCGGTGTAGAACAGCAGTTTGTGATATTGCGCAAAGTGCGCGCACGCCGTATGGGTGAGCATACCTCCCTCCGGCAACAATCCACCGTTAAATCGGAGAATGGCCTTCAACAATATTTCAGAGGGAATGAGCCCCTTCATAATCATGTCCACCTTTCCCTCCTGCGCCATCGTCACAGCCGTTTCTGCAGCCGTCTGCAAGTTTTCATTATCTATCATTTCCGCCTCTGCAAATCCTTCGTTCGAGGCGCGTTCTATTGCGTCCATCGTAGCCTTATCACGCGGACAAACCACCGCCACCCTGCGTTTTATGCCGGCGCTCCTCAGTCCTTCTACAATTTCAGCAAAATTCCGCAACGTTTTCATTTCATTTTAATTCATATTTTCCACAACAAAATCGTGGCATCTTACAATCTCGCGCAAAGTTAGAAAATATTTTTGGAAAACGATGATAAACAAGATTATTCCTACATAAAGCAAATTCAACTTTGATTATTTTTCTTACTATATCCTTTGGCGATATGATATTTATTTGTACTTTTGCGACATACCTGTAAAGCTAACTCTGAAAATAACCTTAAGAAATGAGACAATTAAAAATCACCAAGAACATCACCAGCCGCAACAGCGAAGCTCTCGACCGGTATCTCACAGAGATAGCACGCGAGCCGCTGCTAACGCCCGACGAAGAAGCCGCATTAGCCCGATCCATCCATAAAGGCGGACCGGAAGGCGAAGCTGCGCGCGACCGCTTGGTGAGGGGAAACCTCCGTTTCGTGGTTTCGGTAGCCAAGCAATACCAACATCAGGGCATATCGCTTACCGACCTCATCAACGAAGGCAATATGGGCCTGGTGAAAGCCGCCGAAAAATTTGACGAAACGCGCGGTTTCAAGTTCATTTCATACGCCGTATGGTGGATTCGGCAAAGCATCATGGAAGCCCTGGCCGTGAAGAGTCGCATCGTCCGTATGCCACTCAACCAAGTGGGCATCTATGGCAAAGCAACCAAAACCGCAGAAACATTTCTTCAGGAACACGGGCGGCTCCCCTCTAACCACGAGTTGGCAGAGATTCTGGATGTGGAGGAATCGCAGATTGCGGCAGCCATGAACGCCAGTTCACGCACCACGAGTATCGATGCCCCGCTGGGCAACGAGGACGATGGCTCTATGGCCGACTTGCTCTCGTCGGACGATAGCAGAATGAAATCGGACAGTTCGCTCGACAAGGAATCAATGCATCAGTTTATCAACGACTTGCTGCGTGAGGTGCTCAACACACGCGAGCAGAAAATCATCAAAGAGTCGTTTGGCATCGGCGAAATGGAAAAGAGCCTGGAAGAAATTGCCGACAGTCTGGGTATGACTCGTGAACGCATCAGACAGGTGCGGGAAAAAGCACTGCGAAAAATCAGATTCAGCAAATACGCTTCTACCCTCAGGCAATATCTCGAATAAACTCCGGCCAATATATCATTATCTTTACATAACAGGTACACATCATAGAATTGCACGGGTGATGCCCCGAAAAGCCGTTGAAAAAATACTGACCAGTAAGAAAATGAATGATTGCAACGACTTTGGACGGCCCAACACAGTTGGTCCTGCCGATTTCAAGGATGTTAAAATCAAGAACAACAAGGTCAAGGTTAAGGTGCCGGCCATGTCTGTCGTCACGATCAACCTGCGGTAGAAATACGTATAAATGCGACTGACGGATATCCAATCGTTTCACGAAGAAAACGTATTAGATACCCGTATTTTTCTTTACAAAAGGTGCTTTAAAATTCGCGAATTCAAAAATAATTCTACTCTCGTTCCGAATACGCTAAAATTGCGCAAGCTTGCAGTGCGCTGACAGTCAGCACATTAAAGCAAAGTCGCTTTGCGACTCCCATACCCTCGTACGCGATTAAGTATCGAATGGCACGACGATGAAGGCCTAACCGTCATGCGGATAAGGCTTACTCGTGTGGTGATTAGGGCGTAACCGCACTGCGATTAAGGCTCCGACATCACATGACAGAATTTAAAACCTAAAAAACGAAGACTTTTTTCCTGCTGCGGGCAGCTAATAAAGGCAAAAACATAGCCCTTTTTCTTCCAGATGTTCTGAAAATAATCGTCGAAAAACGGTAAACATATTTTACATAAGAACGCATGACACAGAACGTATTTTCCAAGCCGAAAGGTATGTTCGGGGGTAGTGAGCAGTCCGTATACGTTGCTTCCAGACAATATGAGCCGAACTTTCAAACCAGTTTCCTCAAACCTGAGAGCCATACTGATTGAACTTACAGGCTGCATTTTTAGAGCCTAACCGTAGGCCGGAAACGCTCGGTCTTGTCTGAGCTTCATCGCTATCCAAGTCGTCACTTCGCATTTTTTATGAAGCAAACCTACCGTAGAATGGCAAATATTCCAAACAAAGTTGCAAAACTCTATGGGATAATTCTTAAAAATGAATACCTTTGTAGGAAATAGACTAACTTTGTACGTAACAAAAAACATATAGCAATGAATGACATCAAATTAATGAACCGTGCAGCTGACAATATCCGCATATTGGCAGCTTCCATGGTTGAGAAAGCCAATTCAGGCCACCCCGGAGGCGCAATGGGTGGAGCCGATTTCATCAATGTACTCTTCGCAGAATACCTGATTTACGACCCTGACGACCCCAAATGGCCGGGACGCGACCGCTTCTTCCTCGATCCCGGCCACATGAGCCCCATGCTCTACGCCGGATTGACCCTGCGCGGATTCTTCTCGATGGACGATCTGAAACAATTCCGCCAGTGGGAGTCCATCACTCCGGGCCATCCTGAACTCGATGTCATGCATGGCATTGAAAACTCTTCCGGGCCGCTTGGACAGGGCCATGCAATGGCAGCAGGAGCCGCTGTGGCCGAGAAGTTTCTGGAGGCACGCCTCGACAAGGCCGTCATGCAACACAAAATCTATGCTTATATCAGCGACGGAGCCGTTCAGGAAGAGATTTCGCAAGGTGTAGGTCGTATTGCCGGCAATCTCGGACTGAACAACCTCATCATGTTTTACGACTCTAACGACATTCAGCTTTCCACGGAAACCAAGGTCGTGATGAACGAAGACACCAAGGCCAAATACGAGGCTTGGGGATGGAACGTGATGGAAATCAACGGCAACGACGTTGAGGAAATTCGCCAAGCACTCGATGCTGCTCAAAAGGAAGAGACTCGCTCCACCCTCATTATCGGCAAGACCATCATGGGTAAAGGTGCGCTGCAGGCTGACGGATCGAGCTATGAGGCCAACGTGAAGACGCACGGGGCACCTCTCGGCGGAGCAGCCTATACCAACACCGTGAAAAATCTTGGTGGCGATGTGGATAATCCCTTCGTTATCTTTGATGACGTCAAGGCGCTCTATGACGCCCGTAGGGAAGAACTTCAGAGAATTGTCGCTGCACGCCGGGCAGAGGAATCGGCATGGCGAAAGGCCAACGCCGACAAGGCTGCGCTCATGGACGAATGGTTCTCCGACAAGGCACCCAAGATAGACTGGACAAAGGTGGAGCAGAAAGCCGGTGCGGCGACACGTGCTGCCAGTGCGGCTTGTCTCAGCGTGTTGGCCGAGCAGGTGCCCAACATGATATGCGCTTCTGCCGACCTTTCCAATTCCGACAAGACCGATGGGTTCCTGAAAAAGACCACCAATCTCATGAAAGGCGATTTCAGTGGGGCGTTCTTCCAAGCCGGTGTGAGCGAACTGACGATGGCCGATATGTGTATCGGCATGATGCTCCACGGCGGTGTCATCGCTGCCTGCGGCACATTCTTTGTATTCTCCGACTACATGAAGCCGGCCGTGCGTATGGCTGCCTTGATGCAAGTGCCCGTGAAATTCATCTGGACACACGACGCATTCCGCGTCGGAGAAGACGGTCCCACCCACGAGCCTGTTGAGCAAGAGGCACAGATTCGCCTGATGGAAAAAATGAAAAACCATGCCGGCAAGGATAGCATCCGTGTATTCCGGCCGGCCGATGTGGAGGAAACCACAGCATGTTGGAAGCTCGCCATGGAGAACATCGACACGCCGACGGCCCTCATTTTCTCCCGTCAGACCATCGAAAATCTACCGGAAGGCAACGATTACAGCCAAGTGAGCAAGGGAGCTTATATCGTGGCCGGATCTGACGAAGATCCCGATGTGATTCTCGTTGCAAGCGGATCTGAGGTTTCTACCCTCGAAGCAGGCACCGAAGCCCTACGCAAAGACGGCATCAAGGTGCGTGTAGTCAGTGCTCCTTCCGAAGGATTGTTCCGCACCCAAAGCCCGGAATATCAAGAGAGCGTGTTGCCCTACAACGTCAAGAAGTTTGGTATGACCGCCGGGCTTCCCGTTACCTTGGAAGGCTTGGTGGGCATAGGCCCCAACAGCAAAATATTCGGCATGCCCAGCTTTGGCTTCTCCGCCCCCTACAAGGTGCTCGATGAAAAACTCGGTTACACGGGTGAGAATGTGTACAAGCAGGTGAAGGCTTTTCTTGAGAAATAGAATTGACTGCAGGCAGGGACTATAGTCTTCAGATGGTCTGCATATCTGCGGTTTATGGTCCCTGCTGCTTTGCTTTACCTCAACACTCACCAATAAATCTATATCAATATGGAAATCAAAACGATCGGACTGGCCAGCGACCACGCCGGCTTTGCTTTAAAACAGTTTGTCAAGCAATATCTTGACGAAAAAGGAATTGCCTACAAAGATTTTGGTGCCTACACAGACGAAAGTTCCGACTATGCCGACTTTGCCCATCCGTTGGGCAGAGCCATTGAGTCGGGTGAGGTTTATCCGGGTATTGCCATCTGTGGCTCCGGAGAGGGTATCAGCATCACGCTGAACAAACATCAGGGCGTGCGCGCGGCATTGGTCTGGATGCCGGAAATTGCTCATCTCAGCCGTCAGCACAATAATGCAAACATTCTCGTAATGCCGGGACGTTTCATCGATAACGAAATGGCACGCAGCATCATGGACGAATTTCTCTCTACTGATTTTGAAGGAGGGCGTCATCTGCGCCGTATCAATAAAATTCCCGTTAATTGCAACAAGTAGGTTGCAAAGCAACGGGTACAAAAGAATTATGTGATGATGTGTGTTTACGCACGAAACAGCATCTGCTCACATATCACAAAAAAGAGAAAAAAGGATGAACAGGGACGGACCGCGTGTCCGTCCCTTGCTTTAGCTTGTAAAACATTGATCCATATCTTCAAAACATGGCCCCACTCCACAGGAAGAGTGCAGCCTGACACATCTAATCATGAAAAAGAAAAAACTTCTGCTTTGTCTCGGCTCGAACTTTGATCAGGAAGAGAATATTGCAAAAGCCCGGAAACTGTTATGCAACATCTTCGGAGACATTGTCTTCTCACAAAATCTATGGACCACTCCCATCGGCAAGGGTACATCGCTCTATCTCAACTGCTTGGCCATCACTGAAACCACGATGGACCGCGATGAACTTAACGCGCTGCTGAAACAAGCAGAGCGATCTTTAGGACGCACGCAAACGGAAAAAGAAAAAAACATTGTCAGAATCGATATTGACATGCTGCAGTATGATAAACAGAAGCTTCACCCGGAAGATTGGGAGCGTTATTATGTGAAACAACTGCTCCAACAACTGGGATCGTAGTCCCCCTCGCCGCTTCTCTTCCGTTTTTTCCCGCTGCCATTCCGCCATGCTTCTTGGCAAACAGCCACTGCGGACGGTAGGGATAGTCGTATTGTCTGCTATAAAAGAGAATAAAACGAGAAATCGGAGAAGCCAATAAAAAAGATCCGCTTCCCCGACTTTCCAGCTATATTGGGGCTTATTCCAGTCCCCATAACAGCCTTTTGAAACCTCAAAGTTTCACCTTTTTCTTCTTGGCCTTGCTTTCGTTCGACATTCTGTCTAATGCGGTGACTACATAGGTATATCGAACATCTCCCTTGTCATACGGCAAATTGATAAAGGTGTAGTCTGTGATGGCAACTATCTTCGATGGATCATTGATGTTCACCCGTTCGTTTTTTGCAAAACGATAAACTACATACTTCATGGCCTTGTCATCCCAGTCTTTACCCTTTGGTGCCCGCCAAAACAACACGTAACCATCACTGGTCCATATAGCCTTTAGCTTTTTGGGCTTCTTCGGACTTTTGCTGTCGATAAATGGCATCAACGGCTGCAAGGCCGGGTATTTCCAATAGGAATTGCGAAGCACACTGCCGTAATTGCCAACGTTATCTACCACAGCTTTGGCATACCACAGCACAACGCCGTCTACATGATGCGTCTGGCGGTGAAGGCGGTATTTGGCCGGAAGCTGATGATTGTTGGGATTCTGTGGGTCGGGATATTTGGCGGTGCGCTCCACGTCTTCTCCAATAAACAAAGGGCGGTTGGAGGCGTGCTTGTCCCACCATTTGATCAGCGTGGCATAGTCTGCTGCAGGATGTCCTATTTGCCAATACACCTGCGGCACACAATAATCTATCCATCCATTGTTTACCCAAAGCAACACGTCGGCATACAAATCATCATAATTCTGCAGTCCTTTGGTAGCTGATCCGTTCTTCGGATCTGAAGCCTGATTGCGGTAAATGCCAAAAGGAGAAACGCCAAACTTCACCCAAGGCTTGCGTTTATGGATGGTTTCGCCCAATTGTTTCACAAACAAATTGACGTTGTTGCGGCGCCAATCGCCAATATTCGTAAAGCCTCCACGCGATGCCTCATAGTACGCTTGGTCGGGAATGATTTGTCCCGGTGCAGGATAGGGATAAAAATAGTCATCAATATGGAATCCGTCGATGTCGTAGCGAGCAACAATATCGTCTGCCACCTTGCAGATATAATCGCGGTTTTCCTTCAACGCCGGGTTGAGAATATACTGGTTGTCGTACACGAAGTAGCTACGGGGATTTGTCATGGCGATATGGCTGTTGGCCAAACGGGTAGTGCCTTTGGTCTTGGCACGATAAGGATTAATCCACGCATGGATTTCCATTCCGCGCTTATGACACTCCTCTACCATCCATGCCAGTGGGTCCCAATATGGCTGGGGAGCTTGCCCCTGTACGCCGGTCAGGAATCGACTCCAAGGTTCCAAACGACTCTCATAAAGCGCATCACATTCCGGGCGCACCTGAAAAATAATGGCATTCACACCATCTTGCTGCAATACGTCGAGCTGATTGACGAGCGTTTGCTGCATAGCGTCGCGAGACATACCTTGAAATTGCCCATTGACGGCTTGGATCCAAGCTCCTCTGAATTGTCGTTTCTGAGCATGGGAACTCAACAATGTCATTATTAAAATAATGAGAAAGAATAATCGTTTCATTTTTTTGGAATCGCTTTTGGAATTAAATATGCGCAAAGATACAAAAAAAATAGGATATGCCCCGCGACATATCCTACTTTCAGTACATATTGAAACCAAAGTAATCTCTAAAAGATTTTCATATCCTAATTTTTATATTGTGATAATCTGAAACATTCAACATCCTGTCTTAAAATCTGTAACCCAGCGTGAACAGGACTTGATGACGCTTGTTGCTCACGCCTACCCTGTCGGCAATATTGTCTTCCTTTGGGTTAGATGCCTTGGAATAGTAACTCATGAACGGATAGAAATCTCCATCGGTCTGCGAGTATTGATAAGCCAAATCCATAAAGAACTTCTTGGCGGAATAGCCGAATCCGCAAGTCAATCGGTTGGTAGACTTCCAGTTGGTGTAGTCTGTCGAAGTGGCATAAGTACTTCCCGGCGAAGAAATGCTACCGTCACGGAACCCGTTCTTGTCAAACATCGGACTCAGATAGTTATATCCCAGACGGAAGGCCAAATTCTCAAGGGGTTTGTATTCCACTCCCAACTTCAAGGTGCTCACCCCTTTGAGCGTTGCCTCGGTATGGTGGTTCATAGCATTATCGCTGTAAGTATTCTCATAATAACCACCACTCCAGAAGTCATAGTAGCCACCATCGTTCACGCGGTTGTCAATCGTACTATAATCAGCATACTCGTAAGTTGCTCCAATAGCAAGCTCCCTACCTATGGTATGGCCCAGACTCAAACCGAACTTCCACGGAGTATATACCTTGAAATCATATTCCGCATGCTGGCCTTTGTCCAGTTTTCCACCTTGATCTTTCATTGTCAGATCGTTGGCGCCGCTCAAACTCAAATCATACCACGTAGGTGTGTGAACATAAACTCCGATGCGGAAGGGCGATTTTTCTATCGGACGAAAGATTACTCCGGCCTTGATATCAAAGCCGGCACCGTCTATCCGCAGATCCTCCCACGTTTCAGAGATGGCTCTCTTATCCAAATTTTCCGTGTAATAACTATTGCTTCGGTAGTTCACGTCATGCAAGCCAAAGGTAAGACCGAGGAATATTCGGTCGTTGACGTTGCCGCTCAGGTTGAAGCTGTATTCGCCAATATATCCTTTCTGATACTGTCCAAAGACGTAGGCTGTACCATCCAGATAATCCATCCCAATCTTTTTACCATCATTATCCAATATCGGAGTCATTATCTCGGCATAGTTGGCGTCCACCGCATTCCAATTATATTTGTTGGCAAAGGGATATTTCATCGCCGTGAATTTGTTCTGCGAGGCGTAGCTCAACTTATTGGCAGCCGTCAGAATTTGATCAAAATTACGGCTCTTGTGATAGTTGAACGCAAAGTTCAAGTATCCATTCCGTCCTGAAGGCATGGAATATACCAATCCCACTTGGTCGAAACTTGCATTGGTCTTGTTACCCTTGACGTTTGCATTGATATTTCCGAAAGACGGCGATGTGGTTTCACCCTGCTGACTGACTAATCCGCCGGATATGGCAACCTGTCCCGAACGAAAGAGCCCCACACCCGCAGGGTTGGTACTTACCGTAGAAATATCTGCGCCAAGTGCCTCCATCGCACCGCCCATACCTACATAGCGAGCCGTTCCGTTCAAGTCGTTGTCCACGAGTTTAGTGTCCTGATAGGTCTCCTGAGCTGCCAAAGGTGCAGCCAACAGAGCCATTACAGCCATTAATTTATACTTATTATACTTCGCCTTCATATTGTTTCTCTATTGATATTTCATGTTCAATTTATCTTCTTCCACCGCCAAAGTGACCACCGCCACCACCGGGAGAGTGTCCGCCGCCAAAGCCGCCACCGGACGGACGTCCACCACCGAAGCTACCACCGGACGGGCGTGAGCCTCCGAATCCGCCATTGCCAAAACTCGATGATGGTCGTGTGGTGTTGCCAAAGCTGGGGTTGCTGCGTGTGGTGCGATAGTCCGAGTTAGACCATGAGGATGGCGTACGCCCTCCGAAAGAGCGATTTCCCCTGCTGCGGGAAGTGTAAGTGCTTCTTGAGTTTCCATTGTTTTGGACTGCACCTCTGCCAAATCGGCCACTGTTTGCTGTGTTTCCGCGCCCATCGAAGGTCCACGTCCGATTTCCCGTCAAGCCTCTTGGATTGCCGCCATCGTTACGAACGTAAGCGCCACCATACCAATAGCGCGGATATCCGTACCATCCACTGTAATAAGGACCATACCATCCACTATAATAAGGACCGTACCATCCTCCGTAGCCGTAATACCACGGATTACGCCAGCCACCGTACCAACCGTACCAAGGATCGTACCAGCCGGTATAGCCATAATAACAAGGGTCGTACCAACCGGCATACCAACCGTATCTCCAAGGGCCGTAACCATACAGCCATGGGTCGTAGAAGCCGTCCCAACGACTCATTCGACGGCTATATTCAAAGTCGTCGTCGAACTGTGCACTACCGGGATAAACATAAGCCGTATCTATATAAGATGTATCCGGATAAACTCCTTCCCCACCCTGAAACGTTATGATATCATTGCCCAGCGTGTCCGTACCAATCTTCTGATAATAGCTGCGAAAACGTCCGGCACGGTTATATTCGTCTGTGCTTCGGTCGCTGCCGGCATAGTAAGTGGGCTTTTCGACCGGGGCGTTGGTCTTGGCAGACTTCGAAACGCTATTGGGTATGAAATACAGGTCGTCATTCTGCGCCATCGCTTGTAACGACATTGTCCCTGCTGCGACTAAAAGTAAAAATATCTTTTTCATCTTATCACTCCCTTTAATTGATGTTCTTTATATATACTGTTTACTCATTGTACTATTGTACAGTACAAAAATACTATATGTTCACCTACAAATATACGGAAAAACCCTAAACCATGATAGGTTTTTCCCTATTTTATTTACTTTTGCAATATTATTTAAGACTTATCATGAAATATATTGTTGCGGTATTTAACATATCCTGTCCTCCCGCCCTTTTGCAGGTGGCGCGCGACCTTGTTGCCGATGCTTCGGCAGAAGCAGGTTTTGAATCCTTTGAAGATACTCCCAAAGGCCTGAAAGGATATGCACAGCAGGAACTCCTGAATACGACTTTGCTCAATGCCAATCTTGCAGACATTCCCCTTGAAAACACGCTCATAAGCTACACTTTTGAAGATGTAGAAGACAAGGATTGGAACGAACAATGGGAAGAAGCTGGTTTTGAGCCTATCAATATTCACGACAAGGTGATCATCATTGATGCCCGACACCCCCAAGAGCCGACCGAGAAATCCGCCATTCCGGTATATATCAATGCTCGTCAGGCCTTTGGAACGGGAGGTCATCAGACCACCAAGATGATGATATCCACACTTTTAGATACACGGCTCGAAGGCAAACGCGTGCTCGACTGTGGCTGTGGGACCGGCATTTTAGGCATTGTTGCATCAAAGTTAGGAGCAAAAAAGGTGGTTGCCTACGACATTGACGAATGGAGCGTAGACAACACTCGACACAACGCCGAGCAAAACAACGTCAGCAATCTCACCGTCCTGCATGGCAATGCATCGGTTTTAAGTCATGTGTCCGGACTGTTCGACACCGTCCTTGCCAATATCAACCGCAACATTCTGCTACAAGACATGGTTGCCTTTAAGGCCGTGATGGCTCCCGATGCAACGCTCATTCTCAGCGGTTTCTATGAAAACGACGTTCCCATGCTGCTGGAAACGGCCGACAAACTGAATCTGCACGAGCATCTGCGGCATACCACCGACAACTGGTGTTGCCTCGTGTTGAAAGCCTGAAACATCACGACTGAGGAAATAAGCGCCCTTTGGCACTTATTTCTTCTTGAGTTGCAGTTTGGGGATATTTATCTTTTCGCCGGCCTTAAATTCCGTGCGGCCGTTATTGACAGCCTCTATATAACATTCCATTCCCGGTCCCAAAGTGGCCTTACTGATAGCTGTCAAGGTTTGTCCTGCACGAACTGTTACCGTGTGATCTATCCCAACAATGCGATAAGCCCCCGTACGAATCCTCACATCACTGTTGTATTTGTCCTGCCGTACGGCTTCGCCCTTTTCCTTGACGGTCTGTTTGGCTTCAGCAGCCTGCTTGGTTGCAGCAGCTTTCTTTTCCTCAGCCTTGCGCTTCGCCTCGGCCTCCTCATGTTTCTTGGCTGCCAATCGTTTTTGCTCGGCTTCCTGTTGAGCCTTCAATTGTTCTGCTTCCCGTTCTTTAGCCGTTGCAGCCGATTCTGCCATTGTCTTCGCACTGTCTTTCCGGGCATCGGCAACCATTGCATCGCTGCTCTCGGCAACTGCCGTCGAATCGGTTGCCTCCGGGTATTTCACGGACACTATGGCAGCTTCCAGATGTTCTATTCTGTTATTTCGCTTTTGTAATTGCGAAGCCATATAGGCTATACCGCCCACACAAGCAAGCAACAATACCACCCCAACCGTCATCAGAATTTTCACATTGCGATGCTGATGTTCTATCTCCTCCTTTAATTCTATGGTGTAGTTTTTGATCTCCTCAAGCTCTTTTTCAGCAGTATTGGAAGCATCGTCATCAAGCAAAGTTTCCGCCGATTCGCCGAGCTCTATCGGCGCTGCGCCTGTCAAAGTCTGCACATCTTCAGCAACCGTTGCTCCGACCGCTTCGGTCTCTTCACCGGCAACCTCCATGACAGCACTGCCATCCGATACTTTTCGACCATTCAAGACCGCCAATTGTGCAGCAGAAAGCATTGGCGCAGCATCTGTCTCCGCCGTCTTCTCCGCACATGCTTCGTTCGTTTCAACCGGTGCGACGTCCTCCTTGTCTTCCAATTCATAAGCATCTGCAGTCTCCTCTGCAGTTTCTTCCGAGCGACTATCCGTCCCCCCCTCTTCCTCCTCATTCAGGAATGCCGACTGGTCCGAAGAAACAGCCAATGGCGTGCTCTGCCCTTCTTCCACAACCTCCGTAGCTTCAGGCTCTGCCGACCATTCGTCATCATTCACAGCCTTTGTTTCTGCGCCATCTTCAGACATAGATGCTTCTGTTGTCTTTTCTGTAGCTTCAACAGTGTCCAACCCTTCTTCTCGCTCGTCAATGTCTTCCTTTTCTTTCATATTTTCAGCAAATTTTTGATCGATTTCGTCAAAATCCACACCATCGTTCACCACTACCGTTTCAAACTGAGAAAACGGACGGTTCACCCGGTCGCGCATAGCGGTATCGGCAGTAAAGTTGATTTTATCACGTCCTTCTATAATAATAGGGTCACCCGTGTTCACATCCACACTCTTTCGTGGGGCAACACTGGTCATCTTAAACGTTCCCAAGCCCTTCACCTTCGTCTGTTTGTCGTATTTCAGACTGTCAATAACGACATCGAACATCTGTCCGACGAACTTCTCTGCCGAAGCCTTGTCGAGTTTAAACTTGTCTGCGAGGGCACGCGCCAATTCCTTATTTCCTATCTTATTCATAACCGGATGAGTTGTCAAGAGTTCTTTAGCTTTTCCTTTATAGCCGTCACGGGCTTGAAATTGAGCACCAGTTTCGGCGGCACCAGCATACGCTCCTGACTTGCCGGATTAACAACAATTCGTTCCAGACGCTTCTTCACCTCAAAGGTACCAAAGTCGGCAATCTGCACACTGTCACCATCTTCAAACCTGTCACCCATTTCATCCACAATGTGGGTCACCATTTTCTGGGTATCCACTTGTGTGTAGCCGGCTCGTTGAGCCAATTCTGCAATAAATTCCTTGTTGTTCATGCCTCTCCGTATAAATCAAATTCGTCACTGTCCGTAATCTTTACGTCATAGAAACAGCCCGTGCGCAGTTGCCGTTTCTCAGCCGGTATCAACACCTCAGGGTCCACCTCAGGCGAACAGGCCTCTGTACGACCAACATAATAATCACCCTCCCGGCGGTCGATGATCACCTTGAACGTCTTGCCCACCTTCGCAGCTTCTATTTCCTCGCTTATCTCTTGCTGCACGGCCATCAGTTCGTCCAACCGGCGCTGCTTCACGTCTTCCGGCACATCATCCTCATAATGGGTAGCCGAATAGGTGCCTTCCTCCTCCGAATAGACAAACGCTCCCATGCGTTCGAAGCGCACTTCGCGCACAAAATCGACGAGTTCACGGAAATCTTCCTCCGTCTCGCCCGGAAATCCCACCAACAGCGTGGTGCGCAAGGTGATGCCGGGCACGGCCTCCCTGATTTTCCTGATCAGCGCCATCGTCTCGGCCTTCGTCACATGACGGTGCATTTGCCGGAGCATATGGTCGGAAATGTGTTGCAGGGCAATATCAAGATATTTGCACACATTGGGTTTTTCGCGCATCACGTCGAGCAGTTCCATCGGAAACTGATTGGGATAGGCATAGTGAAGCCGTATCCATTTCACGCCCTTGATGTCGGCCATACGACTGATGAGTTCTGCGATGCGTGGTTTTCCGTATAGGTCTACCCCATAGTAGGTGAGTTCCTGCTCAATAACCTGAAACTCTTTCACCCCGTCGGCAACCAGTTCTTCCACCTCTTGCAGAATGTCTTCCATGCTTCGTGAGACGTGCCTGCCCGTTATCAGCGGTATGGCACAATAGGCGCAACGGCGGTCACAGCCTTCGGCAATCTTGATATAGGCATAGTGCTTGGGCGTTGTGAGTTTGCGCCCGGCACCCGATTCCTGCCGGCGCTCGGTGAACGTTGTCGTGTCGCCCAACGCCGCAGACGGTCCCAAGTCGTTCAGCAACTGTTTGTAGTTGAACTTGCCATAGAATTTATCGACCTCCGGAATGGTCTCCTCCAACTCTTCCCGGTAGCGTTGCGACAGGCATCCCATGACATAGAGTTGCTTCAGTCGCCCCTCATTCTTTGCCTCGGCAAATTCAAGGATGGTGTTGATGCTCTCCTCCTTTGCCGCATCGATGAATCCGCACGTATTGACAACGGCTATCTCACCCTGTGCCCGTTTGGGATCGTGGACGCAGCGATAGCCCAAGTTTTCAAACTGACGCATGAGCTTTTCCGAATCCACGAGATTCTTCGAACAGCCCATCGTGATGATGTCTATCTGGTTTTTCTTCATCCGATCAGAACAATGAGTCTACAAATTCCCTGCGGTTGAACAGTTGCAAGTCTTCCATCTTCTCGCCCAGTCCGATATATTTCACGGGCACTTTCAGCTGGTCGGAAATACCAATCACCACACCACCCTTAGCCGTGCCGTCCAGTTTGGTGATGGCCAGTGATGTGATTTGTGTCACGGCCGAGAACTGTTTGGCCTGCTCAAAGGCGTTCTGACCCGTGCTGCCGTCCAAAACGAGCAACACTTCGTCGGGTGCGGTAGGCACCACTTTTTTCATCACGTCCTTGATTTTCTTCAGTTCGTTCATCAGTCCCACCTTGTTGTGCAGTCGGCCGGCGGTGTCGATCAGCACCACATCGGCTCCGTTGGCCTTGGCACTCTGCAACGTGTCGTAAGCCACGCTGGCCGGATCGGACCCCATCTGCTGTTTCACCACAGGCACTCCCACCCGTTCGCCCCAGATGGAAATCTGCTCCACGGCAGCGGCACGGAACGTATCGGCAGCACCAAGATACACCTTCTTGCCGGCCGCCTTGAACTGATAGGCCAGTTTGCCGATGGTGGTGGTCTTGCCTACACCGTTCACTCCCACCACGAGAATAACGTATGGTTTGTGGTCGGCCGGGAGTTCCCAACTGTCGTTGTCGTCCGAATTGTTCTCGGTCAGCAGTGCACCGATCTCCTCTTTCAGAATTTCGTTAAGCTCTGCGGTGGAAACATATTTGTCGCGAGCCACCCGCTCCTCGATGCGCTCAATGATTTTCAAGGTTGTGTCCACTCCCACGTCCGATGTGATGAGCACTTCCTCCAGATTGTCGAGCACGTCGTCATCGACTTCCGACTTACCGGCCACAGCCCTTGTGAGCTTACTGAAAACGCTCTGTTTCGTCTTTTCCAAACCCTGATCGAGCGTCTCCTTTTTCTTCTTATTGAATAGTCCGAATAATCCCATGTGATACAATTAGCTAATTTGTATGCAAACTTACGAAAAATTATCGGAAATTCAGACAGTTAGTACAAAAAGTTAATCGAACTTTTGAATTGGCGTGCCAAAGAGTCGGAGAGCTGACTTTTAGAGGTCTAAAGCCTTGCATTTCCATCAATCCATAAAGAGCCGGAAAGGAGCACAACTGCTCCCTGCTCTGTTGATTTCATCACCGGCTCGAAATAAAGCCATGAAATAAACCGACAAAACACGTCTCATATTTCGATTATTTGAAAACACAAAACAATCGGATGCAAATTCGGCCAAAATTTAGAGTTTTCAGCAACTGCCAGTCTGTCAAAAACTTGCAGAGGCGGAGCGAGCAGAGCGGAGAAATAGTTTTCAAAACCGCGTGCGACAAAGGCTCAACCGCGCTGCATTTAAGCCTTCAACGTGGGGCCGTTACGCCCAAATGGCCGGGCGACTAAGCCTTAAACGCAACGCCACAAAGGTCTCATCGCATCGGCTGTCAGAATTTTCGATGCGAAAATCGGGCTGCAAGACGCGAAATCGGACTTCGGAATTTTTATTTCGTCATTAAATCCGGACCGTTTCACAGTGAAGTTTTCATGACATTTTCATGGGTTTGCGCCACAGCCAGCACCTTGCCCAAGCCTCTAAATATCACAGAAATGATTTTTTGAAAACACCCGATGGTCACTGTTGCTTTTTAGGTTTAAAATTAGAATATTATGCTTTTTTGTTGTACCTTTGCACAAAATTTCACAAAATCAATTAAGGTAAGAAGCATAAATGATTACACTGACAAATCTCGCCATCCAATTTGGCAAGAGAGTGCTTTATAAAGATGTGAACGTGAAGTTCACGCGTGGGAACATCTACGGGGTCATCGGGGCCAACGGAGCGGGCAAATCAACCCTCCTCCGCGCTATCAGCGGCGACCTCGAACCCAGTAAGGGAACCGTGGAGATGGGGCCGGGCGAACGCCTGTCCGTATTGGAACAAGACCACTTTAAGCACGACGCTTTCACCGTGATGGACACGGTGCTCATGGGGCACGAAACACTGTGGAGCAACATGAAAGAGCGCGAGGCACTGTATGCGAAGGCCGAAATGACTGAGGAGGATGGCAACCGCGCTGCCGAACTGGAAGAAAAGTTTGCCGAGATGAACGGTTGGGAGGCAGAGAGCGACGCCGCACAGCTGTTGCAAAACCTCGGTGTACAGGAGCCTCTGCACCAAAAAATCATGGGCGAGCTGTCGAACAACGTGAAAGTGCGCGTGATGTTGGCCAAGGCGCTCTTTGGCAAACCCGACAACCTGCTGCTCGACGAGCCGACCAACGACTTGGACCTTGAGACTGTGGAGTGGCTGGAGGACTATCTGGGGAATATCGACGAGACCCAGACCGTGCTTGTGGTGAGCCACGACCGTCACTTCCTCGACGCCGTGAGCACGCAGACCATCGACATCGACTTTGGCAAAGTGACCGTATTCTCAGGCAACTACAGTTTCTGGTACGAGAGTTCGCAGTTGGCGCTGCGCCAGGCTCAAAACCAAAAGATGAAGGCTGAGGAAAAGAAGAAACAACTTGAGGAATTTATCCGCCGTTTCTCTGCCAATGTGGCAAAAAGCCGTCAGACCACCTCGCGCAAGAAGATGTTGGAGAAACTGAACGTTGAGGAGATTCGGCCCTCAAGCCGTAAATATCCGGGCATCATTTTCCAAATGGAGCGTGAGCCGGGCAACCAGATATTGGAAGTGGAAGACTTGAAGGCTGTCGATGCGGACGGAACAGTGCTGTTCGACCATGTGAGCTTCAATATAGAGAAAGGTCAGAAAGTGGTGTTCCTGAGCCACACGCCCAAGGCCATGACCGCGCTCTTCGAAATTATCAACGGCAACCGAGAGGCCGACGGCGGCACCTATAAGTGGGGTGTGACCATCACGACGGCCTATCTGCCACTCGACAACACCAGCTTCTTTGAAAGTGAGCTTAACCTCGTGGACTGGCTCAGCCAGTATGGACCGGGCAACGAGGTGGCCATGAAGGCCTATCTGGGCAGAATGTTGTTCCGTCAGGAAGAGGTGGAAAAGTGTGTCAATGTGCTCTCCGGAGGTGAGAAGATGCGTTGTATGATAGCCAGAATGCAGCTGCAGAACGCCAACTGTCTGATTCTCGACACGCCAACCAACCACCTCGACTTGGAAAGTATTCAGGCATTCAACAACAATCTGATGCAGTTTAAGGGCAACATCCTGTTTGCCAGCCACGACCACGAGTTCATTCGGACCGTGTCTGACCGCATCATAGAGCTGACGCCAAAGGGCACAATCGACAAGCTCATGCCCTACGACGAATACATCTATGATGAGCAGATAAAAGAACAGAAAGCGCAGATGTACAACTGATAAAAGCTTGCCATTATCTACCACGCGTAAATAATGGCATGTTTTTTGCTCAACAACTAAGCGTAAAACATATCATCATGAAAAAAAATAATAAACATAAAGTAAACCGGGAGATGAAAAAAAACAACATCCCCATAGATAATGACGTTCGGACGGAGGAAACTCAGGGCGAAACAACGGTGGACAACGAGGCTGCAGAAGCTGAGGACGAAACCGAAGCTGCTGAAACCGAAGCCGAAAACGACGTGGAGAAAGATCCGCTGGAGGAGGCTCAAAGCCAAATTGCAGCCCTCAAAGACCAACTGTTGAGGACCATCGCCGAGTTTGAGAACTATAAAAAGAGGACCATCAAGGAAAAGATGGAGCTGATACAGAACGGCGGAGCCAAGACCGTGGCCGCCATTCTTCCTATTCTCGACGACTTCGAACGTGCCGTTGCCGACGAGAGCGAAGACGCGGCCGCCATCAAAGAGGGCACGCGCATGATATTCAACAAATTCGTGAAGTCGCTGGAAAGCATCGGCGTGAAGCAAATCGAAACCGAAGGACAGGACTTTGATACCGACTACCACGAAGCTGTGGCAATGGTGCCGGGCATGGGAGACGACAAGAAAGGCAAAGTCATCGACTGCGTTCAGACTGGCTATACCATGAACGACAAGGTGATACGTCACGCGAAAGTAGCCGTCGGTCAGTAAGATACAGGCCTTGCCCAAAGCGCATGCGTGGGAAGCGAAGGTTTCCCATTCATGGATGTTACTAACAATTATTTTCTCAACAAGACAATAGCAAATGGCAGAGAAAAGAGATTACTACGAGGTGCTCGGAATTGATAAGAACGCGTCGGAAGACGAAATCAAGAAGGCCTATCGCAAGATGGCCATCAAATATCACCCCGATCGCAACCCCAATAACAAAGAAGCAGAAGAAAAATTCAAGGAGGCTGCAGAAGCATACGAAGTGTTGCACGACCCCCAGAAACGTCAGCAATACGACCAATTCGGTTTCAACGGACCACAGGGCGGATTCGGAGGTTTCGGGAGCGGAGGCATGGATATGGACGATATATTCTCCATGTTCGGCGACATCTTCGGTGGGCATGGTGCCGGATTTGGAGGATTCGGCGGATTTGGAGGAAGTCAGGAAGGAGGTCGGAAGCGGACCTATCGTGGAAGTGACCTTCGCCTGAAAGTAAGGCTTTCTCTCCAAGACGTGGCCAGCGGCGTTACCAAGAAATTCAAAGTGCGCAAAGATGTTGTGTGCAGCCACTGTCACGGCACGGGAGCCGAAGGCAACGCCACCCCGGAGACGTGTCCGACGTGTCATGGAGCGGGTATGGTCAACCGAACGGTGCGTTCGGTGTTCGGCATGATGACCACCCAGAGCGAGTGCCCCACCTGTCACGGCGAAGGCACTATCATCAAGAACAAATGTAAGGTATGTGGTGGCACCGGCACTGTGAAGGGAGAAGAAGTGGTGGAAATCAACATTCCCGCAGGTGTAGAAGAGGGGATGGTGATCAACGTGAACGGCAAAGGAAACGCAGGACCCAGAAATGGTATCAACGGCGATATTCAGGTAATTGTCGAGGAAGAGCCCAATGACACCTTTGTACGCGACCATCAGGACGTGATCTACAACCTTTTGTTGGACTTCCCCACCGCGACACTCGGTGGAAGTGTGGAGATTCCCACCATCGACAACAAGCGCGTGAGAATGAAAGTAGAGCCCGGAACACAACCGGGAAAGAGTGTGCGTCTCAGAGGAAAGGGACTGCCGGCCGTTCAAGGCTACGGAAGGGGCATGGGAGACCTCATTGTTAATATGAGCGTGTATGTGCCCAAAACGCTGTCGAAAGAAGAACGAAACGCCATAGAATCGCTCAAGGGCAGTAACAACTTCGAGGGAGACAGCAACACGAAACGGAGTATTTTTAACAAATTCAAAAACTACTTCAACTAAATCCATAAAGATGATGATGTTCAGAAACAAGATTTCGGCATCATCATCTTCGTTTCCATGACCTTTATCATTTCTAAACCATGGCAACCTATCAAGATACCGTAACTTATTTGTTCAACAGTTATCCCGTCTTCGAACACGTCGGCGGGAGTGCCTATAAAGAAGGATTGGGCAACACCATCGCCCTCGATGAGCACTTCGGGCATCCCCATAAAGCCTATAAAACCATACATATTGCCGGGACCAACGGGAAGGGATCGTGTTCCCACAGCATAGCTGCCATACTGCAAGAGGCAGGCTATAAAGTGGGGCTTTACACCTCGCCCCACCTTGTGGACTTCCGCGAACGGATACGCGTAAACGGCAAATGCATCAGCGAGGAAAGGGTGATAGACTTTGTGGAAAAGGGGAAAGATTTCTTCGAGCCTTTACATCCCTCGTTCTTCGAGCTAACCACCGCGCTGGCTCTGCTGTATTTCAAGGAGCAGCAAGTGGACATTGCCGTCATTGAAGTGGGGCTTGGCGGACGTCTGGACTGCACTAACATCATCTCTCCTATCCTTTCTGTCATCACCAACATCAGCTTTGACCACACCCAATTCTTAGGTAACACATTGGCGAAAATTGCCGGAGAGAAAGCCGGAATCATCAAGGAGAACACGCCGGTAGTAATCGGCGAAGCAACGGACGAGACCAGACCGGTGTTTGAAAAAACGGCAAAACAACATCATTCACCCATTTGTTTTGCCGAAGATATGCCCGAAATTTTGGAATCAGAAGCGGTCAATACCGGTGGCCGACATTACCACACTCGGCACTTCGGTGAACTTTACGGTGAGCTTGGAGGCGATTACCAAGTAAGAAATACCAACACCGTACTCACCGCCATACGCATTTTGCAGGGCGACGGAGACGGACAGGCTCCTCTGCTCCACATTTCTTCCACTGCCATCAAAAAAGGATTGGCGCGCGTTTGCGCCCTCACAGGACTGATGGGACGATGGCAAATAGTAAGGAATCGGCCGAAAACGGTATGCGATACCGGCCACAACGTTGGAGGATGGACCTTTCTGTCTAAGCAGATTCTTGCCCAATCCTGCAAACATCTCAGAATTGTATTCGGTATGGTCGATGACAAAGACATCGACCATGTGATGGCTATGCTTCCCCAGAAAGCACAATATTATTGGACTCAAGCATCGTCCAAACGTGCCATACCCGCTGAAAAGGTCATGCAGCTCGCCCAAAAACACCATTTGCAGGGAAATTGTTACCCCACCGTAGCTCAGGCTTATCAACAAGCGCAACGCGACGCCGATGAACAAGATTTCATATTTGTAGGTGGCTCAAGCTACATTGTTGCGGATTTGCTGATTTTAAATGATTTTTAACACAAACGTCCTCACTTTTTCTACATATTGGCTTGTAATTATCGTTTTATTTTGTTTACTTTGCAGAAAGGATTTATATAACTAAAAACTTGCTTTTATGAATAACACAACTGACACAGAAAATATCTGTGGTCTGAAACGTGAGGACTTTCAGACCACAGTGGACGGTAAAAAGACTGACCTGTTTATTTTGAAGAATAGCCAAGGAAATGAAGTTGCCATTACCAATTATGGAGGTGCCTTAGTTGCCATAATGGTCCCCGACAAGGACGGTAAGAGAGCAAACGTAATTCAAGGCCACGACAATATTCAAGACGTTATCAACTCTCCGGAGCCTTATCTCTCCACACTGATCGGACGATACGGCAACCGCATAGCTAAGGGCAAGTTTACCCTGCACGGTAAGGAATACGCAGTGCCTGTGAACAACGGCCCCAACGCCCTGCACGGCGGACTGAGGGGATTCAACGCCAGGGTGTGGGATCCGGAACTGATGAATGACCACACACTTGTGTTGCATTACATTGCCGCCTATGGAGAAGAAGGATATTCCGGCGAATTAAAGACCACCGTTGTCTATACATGGACCGACGACAATGAGTTACAAATAGACTATCTGGCTTGTACCAACAAGAAAACCGTTATTAACCTCACAAGTCACGGTTTCTTCTCGCTTTCGGGCATAGGTAATCCCACTCCCACCATTGAAAACCTTATTTGCGAAATCAACGCAGACTTCTATCTACCCATTGACAACACATCAATTCCAACGGGAGAGATTCGATTTGTGGAAGGCACTCCATTCGATTTCCGCAAACCCAAGGAAGTGGGCAAAGATATTGACGCAGACCATGAGCAAATCAAGCATGGGGCTGGCTATGACCACTGCTTTGTGCTGAACAAAAGAGAAGAAGGCGAGCTGAGTTTCGCTGCAAGAGTTGTCGAGCCGGTAAGCGGCAGAACGATGGAGGTATTCACTACAGAGCCCGGTGTACAACTCTACACAGATAACTGGGCCGATGGTTACAAGGGCCAGAACGGGGCAACATTCCCACGTCGTTCAGCCATTTGCTTCGAATGTCAGCATTTCCCTGACTCGCCCAACCGCCCCTACTTCCCATCTGTAGTCCTGAAACCGGAACAACAATACAAACAGAAGACCATCTACCGTTTTGGTATTCGATAAGCGCATAAGAGAGAGACGGGCAGCATGTTGTGAAACGACTGCAGCCTGCCTCTCTCTTGTTATTTTTTATTAGAAATAAATCTTTAACTATAATTAAAAAATGGGACAAAACCTAACAAACCAAAGACCGAACTATACGTTCGCTCTTGTCGTAATGTTCATTGTATGCTTCCTCATCGGATTTATCACTACAATGAACAACTCTATGATTGCCTTCTGCTCCAAGGCCTTCGATCTATCGGCCCAACAAGGCCAGTATGTCAATACAGCTTTTTATGGAGCCTATCTGCTTAGCGTTCCCTTCGCCATGTTGATGAACAAGATTGGCTACAAAGGAACGCTTCTATTGGGCCTTGCCGTTTCCGGCATCGGCTTTGTCATCAATTCTATCGGCATCAACTCTGCCATTGCAAGTCAGGCTAACGTCTATACCGTGTTCCTTGCCAGTATGTGTCTCGTTGCCTGTGGAGTTGTGATGCTCCAGAATGTGGCCAACCCTTATGTCATGGTATTGGGAAGTCCGGAGAAAGGTGCCTTCCGAATGACACTGAGCCAAGCCCTGAACTCTGTAGCAACAACGCTTGCTCCATTGTTCATCACCTATGTAATTATCAGGGGACAGGCTCCGGAGCCAAGTGCCGTTCCCGGTCCTTTCCTCGGTCTGGGTATTTTCACGCTGGTTATATGCGGTATTTTAGTATTCATGAAACTGCCGAAGATTGACGAGCGTGAACAGGCAGAGGCCTCCGGTAAACCACGCGAATACAAAAGCAGCGTCTACAAATATCCGCATGTGTGGTTGGGTGCACTGGCCATATTCATGTATATGGGTGTAGAGATTGGTGTTCCATCGATGTTGCCTTATAAGTTCAAGGCAATGCCCGAATATGCAGAAAACTATGCAGCCGTAGCCACCTCATTCCTCTCATTCTATTGGGGCGGCATGATGGTCGGTCGTTTCCTCGGCGCCGCCATTCTCGCGAAGTTTGAGCCGAGAAAGCTTTTGTCCGCATGCCTGATATTGGGTGCTGCCTGCATTGGACTCTCCATTGTGCTTCCCGGCATGACAGGCATCTACGCCATGCTCGCAGCCGGTTTGTTCCATTCTGTCATGTGGCCTCTGATTTTCAATCTCGGCCTACAGGAACTCGGACCGCATACCAAGACCGCTACAGGTATTATCAACACAGGTGTGATTGGTGCAGCCATCCTGATGCCTCTGATGGGTATCATCGTTGACCTTACGGGCGTTATCGCCGCCACGCTTTGCCTGTTCATATTCTATGCCTACATCATCTGGTTCTGCAATTGGGGATCCAAGGTTGGGCTGAGCAAATAAACATTGACGACTTATAAACCTTTTAAAATATTATAACTATGGATATAGAATTTGTAAGAAGCCGATTTATCAAACACTTTGATGGTAAGACCGGAAATATTTACGCATCTCCCGGACGTATCAATCTCATTGGTGAACACACCGATTATAATGGGGGATTCGTGTTCCCGGGAGCTGTTGAGCAGGGCATCATGGCCGAAGTGCGTCCCAACGGACAGAAGACTTGCAACGTCTACGCCATTGACCTCAAAGACAAGGTGAACTTTGACATCGACGACCCCAAAGGTCCCTCCGCAACGTGGGCACGATACATCTACGGCGTCGTGCAGGAGATGAAAGCGCTCGGCGTAGACGTCAAACCTTTCAATGCCGCCTTTGCCGGTGACGTTCCATTGGGTGCAGGTATGTCTTCAAGCGCAGCCTTGGAGAGCTGTTTTGCCTATGCGCTGAACGATCTCTTTGGCGACAACAAGGTGTCGAAGTGGGATATGGTGCTTGCCGGACAGGCCACAGAACACAAATATGTTGGCGTGAACTGCGGTATCATGGACCAGTTTGCATCGGTATTCGGCCAGAAAGGCAAGCTGATGCGCCTCGACTGCCGTAGCCGCGAGTTTGAATATTATCCCTGGGAGCCGAAGGGCTACAAGCTCGTGTTGCTCAACTCCAAAGTGAAGCATGAATTGGTTGGCTCTCCCTACAACGACCGCCGCAATTCCTGCGAAAATGTAGTGAAAGCTCTCAACGAACAATTCCCCGACAAGAAGTTTGAAACCCTGCGCGATGCCGACTGGGACGAACTCGACGCGGTAAAGGCAAAGGTGAGTCAGGAAGACTACACGCGGGCACACTTCGTTCTCGGAGAGAAAGATCGCGTACTTGCTGTTTGCGCAGCTTTGGTAAAGGGCGACTATGAAACGGTGGGCAAGAAGATGTATGAGACCCATCACGGCTTGAGCAAAGAATACGAGGTGAGCTGTGAAGAGCTTGACTACCTCAACGACCTTGCCAAGGAAAACGGTGTTTGCGGAAGCCGTATCATGGGTGGTGGCTTCGGCGGATGCACCATCAACCTTGTGAAAGAAGACCTCTACGACAAGTTCATTGCCGACGCCAAGGAGAAATTTAATGCCAAGTATGGTCACGAGCCACAGGTCATCGACGTAGTGATCGGTGACGGCGCACGCAAGATTTGCTAAAGCACCATAAGTTCTCAAGACTATTCTTCGGAATTGAGTATATGCAATGCCCCGCTGTTCCATTCGGATCAGCGGGGCATTTTACGTTGTATGCGTAATGGATTATTTTCCCAGTTTCAGGTTTTCCACATCGATAGAGCCTGTTCCCCTGACTGTCTTTTGCAGACTTTTCAAGTTGCCCGACAGCTTGATGTCGCCTACTCCCTGAAGGTTACACACAGCACTGCCACTATTGATAAAATCAATATCTATATCCCCAACACCCTTGAGGTTAAGCACAGAGCGTTGAGCCGTCAAACCGTCGATATCGATATCTCCCGTCCCCGTCAAGGTGATGTAGGCCTCATCGCATATAACGCGATGGAACTCTATATCCCCGACACCTTTTAAATAGACATTCAGCGTGTCGGTATCGAGCATATCCTCTACCTCAAAGTCGCCGGCGCCCTCCATGTGTATGCCGATAAGATCCGGCGAAGTAACGTAAACCACCGGTGTATGTTTGCGTCGGTTAAGCGAAAAGTCCAGCTTTCCGCTCTTCGACCTGATGCTTAGTTTTCTGCCGTCGAACTCTGTAAGGATACGTTTTACCTGTTCCTCGTCTCCAACAATCTTCACTCCAAAAGAATCTCCCTGTTTGTATTTTACATCACATAAACCCTTTATTTCAATATGGTCGAATGGATGTGCCGGACGCACACTCGTGATTTCCCGTTCCGGTTTACGATTTGCGCGAACAGAGCAAGAACTCAGAAAAACAACTCCCAATAGTAATAACAATAGTTTTTTCATCATATAACTGTTTTAATTTCTATGCTTATTTGACGCAATCGATAATCATAAAGTTGCATATCAGTTCTCTTTGACACCAAAATATCCATATTTTCCTTTCCTTATTAGGCCAAGCCATTCATCCCACCCATTACCGCTCACCAACCATATTCATCACTTCTCAACCCAACGCTGTAGTTCAAACTGCCAAGCTGCATTGATTCAGAAGAAACATTCACCAATCTCCTGCAGTGCAATTCACGCTCTATTTCGCTGACTTTCACCATATATCTTTGTCATAAATTACTACCGTTTTTTAACAATTATTATATCGTCATTCAGCGCAAAAAGAGCTATGTTTCAGTGTTCATTACCTGTCCATTGCACGCGAAAATTGCATGTCTCCTAAATTTTGTATCTCACCATATTGCGGCAAAGCCTTAATCGCAACAGGATTAGGCTCTAACGGCACCGTGAAAGAAGCCTAACCGCAAGACGATTAGGCCTTTGTCGCACGGCCGTTAGATATGCAACCGCGAGAGACCACATAGAGTACGTTAAGGCACGATTTCAGAAAGTGCTGGCTATCAACAAACTACGAATTTCGCAAATTTTGCGGAATTTCAGATAAAAGCATTGGAAGTTTTGAATACGCAAAATTTAAAGAGCTAATTGTAAAGAAAATTTGCACAAATTATCAACAGACTACGAATGGCACAACATTCGCTGATTTAAGACGGAAAATAACCCTGTTTTTGGAAAAGTGAAATTTAAAGGAACGTTTGCTCGCAATGGGTGCCGTAACGCTCCATCTGAGTGAAATATATCCTTCTTTGTATCGCCATATACAATAAGAGTATTTCCAAGAGTATATTCTCGAAAGTTTTGCCTAATTTTGCAGATGAGCTTTTGATGACATCTCTGCAGATTTCCGCATATTGATTGAGTGGATTTGATGTCATTTACTTGATGTTTTCTCTGTTATAAAATTACTGATAATCAGACACTTGACCAAATTTTATTAATTATATATAGTTAATGAACTCATCTTCAAACGATTATATTAGAATTAACGGAGTGTTGAAATGAAACAGAATAATATAATTTCAATTATTCAAGATAATAATATTTCCGAATATTATTCCTTGAAGAATTTAGGTATTGAAGGCTATGCTTTTCCATACCAAGAAGCACTTAAAATAGTACAAATATGTAAACTTTTAGCGATTCCGATCTTAGGTGGTGATGTATATAGTATGAATAGTTCTACTATAGAGAACTCAGATGATAATTGGTATTATGATAGAACTCCAAATGAGTCATATTACGATTACGTGCAAAATAGTTGTAATAAAGCCGAATCTTACATAAGTACTTTTAAAAATCATTTTTGTGATAGGCCTTTATTTTCTTTTGTCATAGAACAATCGTTCGATAAAATTTGAGATAATGGCAACGCAGCTTTATGCTGCCAGCCATAGAGTTCTTTGAAAGTATAACTCATTAACTTTCCGTTCGGTACGCTCCGACACCTGTCGAAATTAACCAAATCTTATTAGTTATATATAGTTAATGAACTCACTCATTTTAAACGATTAAATGAGAAGTAACGGAGTATTGATATTAATTCCTTCTTCATAAAAGAAAAAACACAATGGATTTTTATAGGTGCAATCTACATAAATCTTGAACCATATTCTGGTTGAATAAAAAAGTTTTAAGCATGAAGTTTATACCACTTATCATTTCATTATTATTAGTTCTTCCTGTTAAGTCACAGACAGTAAGAGTATACCTTGATATTGCAAAAATTAATCAGCATGAGTTCTTGCGGAAGAAACCTCAGTCAGCAAGTTATCAACAGGAAGCTATTGGTGTTTCAAAAAAAGAAAAAGAGAAATTAATATCCTTGACACGACCACTTGTTGACAAAGATATGGTTGATGCATTTAACGAAGAAGGACTTGGCTTCGTCGATTTTAAGTATTACCCTCAAGACAAAATCTATGAAGCGGTATTTTCAGAACCAATATACATGTATTCATACCTCCTCAGCAAAGATAATTCTGAGTTTTTAGGAAAAGTACATCATGGGGACAGTTTCTCACGATCTGGGTATTGGGCCTCCTTGGAAAACCAAGATAGTGACTTTGGAACAGAATTACACCTATATAGATTTAAAGATGATACTATAGGAGAAATTGTGTCTTATAGCACCCACGAATGGATTGCTAACGAGCTGTTTTGGGCAAGTGATACGACGCTCTATGCTTCTGGGAAAATTTCTGATGAGGATACGATTCCTACATTGTTCTATAAATTTACACTAACCCATAGATCTTTTAATACTACCCCATCTAAAGCACCACAGAAGATTGCTTTTTCACTGTCCGAACAAAAATTTGTCAATATCCTACAAGTAGACAAAACATGGGAGAAAGACCTTGACAACGATGTTGAATGCAATCAATATCATAAGGTTAAGATTGGCAATAATCAACAGGATGGCAAATGGGTGGACGGAAGAAATATCTACAGAGTGGTCGATTTAGATTTTACTCATCCAGTAACTCTTGACAGCCTTACACTTCTGACAACCATGAATTACGAAAACAGCTATTCTAAAGACCACCTAACTCCATGTCAGCCACATCTTCCACTTGTTCTTATAGAAGGCAACTCTACACATTTAATACCAGCAGAACCTTTCTACTATCAATCTGGTGAGCAAATCTATGGTTTAGATTTTCCATTACTGCAATTAAACCATGATTTCGGTTGCAGTGATTATATGGAGGGACTCACGAAAGATGAAGATGGTCTTCTGCTAAGAATAAACAGATATTATCAAGAAGGGTATGCTGACATTGTCTATAGAATAACGAAATCTGAAGATGGAGAATATTCTGCTAAAGTCATCTCATATACCAGATATATAGAAAACGATATTTGGTAATATTGAAATAATATATAGTCTCTCATATCGCCATCAGGATATTTCAGAATGGAGCAAGAATTGGACGCCGCGTTGTTAGGCTGGATATTGCTTTCCACCAAGCAGACTTACCGAGCAAAAAGATACGAACAATATTGAAAATATACAGATATGTTTGTTCTATTTCCACCTTTTTAGTAAATTTGCAGTAATTTGAGTAGATTATAACTTTTAAAGAATATTAGCTGGAGACTTGTAGATGAACACAGTATATCGGGTGGGCCTTGATGTGGGGTCTACCACTGCAAAGATTGCCGTCCTCGACAACAATGACAACCTGATTTATTCACGATTCGAACGCCACAATGCCAAGGTGACCGAACTCGTGACCGATTATTTCAGGGAGATCGAAGCACGGTTGGGCAACTGCCGGCTGCGACTCTGCGTCACAGGCTCGGTGGGTATGCACACGGCAGAACTCTTGAATACCGAATTTGTTCAAGAAGTGGTGGCAGCCACAGTCTTTGCCCGAAACCGGTTTCCAGAAGCCAAAACGCTCATCGACATTGGCGGAGAAGACGCCAAAGTTGTTTTTTTCAATGGCAAAAGCATGGAGCTTCGCATGAACGGCAACTGCGCCGGCGGAACAGGTGCGTTTATCGACCAGATGTCGGTGCTCATGGGCTGCAGCAACACGAGGATGAACGAGTTGGCCGAATCCTCAACCCACATCTACCCTATGGCCGCAAGGTGTGGCGTTTTTGCCAAGACCGACATTCAAAACCTCATGTCACGCAACCTCCCGGAGAGTGACATTGCGGCAAGTATATTCCATAGCATCGCCGTCCAGACGGTGACTACGCTAAGTCGGGGACGCGAGTTCACCCCCCCCATACTCTTATGCGGAGGGCCGCTCACTTTCCTGCCATCACTGCGACAGGCCTTTTCCAACTTCCTGAACATTCCCATCAACGATTTCATCGTGTTGAAAGAGGGCAACCTCATACCTGCCATAGGATGCGCCATACGCTCCGAAGAAACAGCGATTATCAGTCTTGCTGAAACTCAAAAGCGCCTGAAAAACAACGTCAGGACAACGGCAACAGCGTCTACTAAGGCAACGGCGTGTCACGACAGCGGCTCCACCTCATGCACGACAAACCGTCAGCGGCAAACCGATATAGAGGAAACATTGCCTCCACTGTTTGAGAACGAAGCAGCATACGACAAATGGGTGGCAGACAAGGAGCAATATGCAGCTACCGTATATCCCATGAAACCCGGCACGGAGAACATCGTGATTGGTATCGACTCGGGGTCTACAACAACCAAAATAGTTGCCGCCAGGGCGAAGGGCGAAGAAAAAGGGCAAATTGTTTTCAAAGACTACTCCATGAATCTCGGCAACCCTATCAAGGCGGTGAGCGAAGGGTTGCAGCGTCTGCAGGCCGCAGCCAATGAAGCGGGAGCCGAACTTCGCGTGCTGGGGTCGTGCTCCACCGGCTATGGCGAAGAACTCATCAAGGCCGCTTTCAACCTTAACGGCAGCATCATCGAGACAATGGCCCACTATCGGGCGGCCGCCAAGCTGATACCTGATGTGTCGTTCATACTCGACATTGGCGGACAAGACATGAAGGCTATCTTCGTAGAAGATGGCACTGTGGTGCGCATGGAACTCAACGAGGCCTGTTCGTCGGGATGCGGAACTTTCATCCAGTCGTTTGCCCAAAACCTCGGATATGATGTGCAAGACTTTGCCGGGCTGGCCTGCCAAGCCACCAGCCCGTGCGATCTGGGCACACGCTGCACCGTGTTTATGAACTCAAAGGTAAAACAGGTGATGCGCGAAGGAGCCTCTGTGGCCGACATAGCCTGCGGTCTGTCGTACTCCGTTGTGCGCAACTGTCTCTACAAAGTGTTGAAACTACATGGCAACGATAATCTCGGAAACAAGATCGTGGTGCAGGGCGGAACGATGAAGAACGACTCCGTAGTGCGCGCTTTCGAGCTGCTGACCGATACCCATGTGGCTCGAAGCAATATGCCGGAGATGATGGGAGCCTACGGCTGCGCGCTGAATGCCATCAACGAGCTGTCGCAGCAAGCATCTGCAAGAGCCGCAACGATTGATGACCTGCTGGACATGGCAGCCTACGACACCCGACTGCTCAACTGCAAGGGATGCGAGAACAACTGTTTTATAACCAAATACAAGTTTGCCGGAGGGCGCGATTTCTACTCAGGCAACAAGTGCGAGCGCATCTTTAACAGCAAGGGAAAAGACGAATACAAAGGAGAAAACATCTACCATTATAAATACCACCTGCTCTTTGACAGAGAGGTGATGACCGAAGCGGAGCATGAAAAGATAGTCGGCATTCCGCGCGTCCTGAACATGTATGAGGAATATCCGTTCTGGCATGCTCTCTTCACGACCGCCGGTTTCCGTGTCATGCTCAGCAGTGAGTCGGTGTTCCGACGCTACGAAGGTGCGCTCGGCAGCGTGATGAGCGACAATATCTGTTTCCCGGCCAAACTCGTTCATTCGCATATCAAGGAGCTTGACGAGAAAATATCGGCCTTGCCCGATCCCGAATCGGGCTTTATATTCATGCCCTACGTGGTGTTTGAGCATCAGGATGACCGTCGGAGTATCAACAGCTACAACTGCCCCATTGTGACAGCCTACTCGGATGTGGTCAAAAGCGCCATGACACCAAAGGCACGCATAGACTCGCCCGTAATCAATTTCCGCGACGAAAAGCTGCTGAAAAAACAAGTGGCAGACTACCTGAAAGGACTGGGAGTGGACAAAAAGACCATCCGCCAAGCCTACAATGCCGCCCATCTGGCGCAGAATCTATATCGCCATCAAATCAAACAGAAGGCCGAAGACATACTGGCCGACAGCCGTGAGCGAGGCTTGCTGACCATCTTGCTGGCCGGACGACCCTATCATACGGACCCCCTGATTCAGCATAAACTCTCGGAAATGATTGCCTCGCTGGGCGTCAATGTCATTTCGGAAGACATCGTGCGCAACGATATGGACACAGGTACGGGCGACACCTACCTTGTGCGCCAGTGGGCCTACATGAACAGGATTATCAAATCAGGACAATGGTGTGCCGAGCAACCCAACGACATACACTTCGTTCAGATGACCTCATTCGGTTGTGGACCCGACTCTTTTATCCAAGATGAGATTCGCACCATCATGAGAGAGCACGGCAAGCCGTTTACATTATTGAAGATTGACGACGTGAGCAATATCGGCAGCCTGAAGCTGCGTGTGCGCTCACTCATTGAATCACTTCAGGGTAACACCACGCCCACTGCGGTTTCCGGTGATGGGCAAAACAGGAATCCGCAGCAGGAACCTGCCGACGGCAACAGCTCCACAACCCTCCCGCCCATCTCCCGACGCATCTTAGCCCCCTATTTCACGGAATATCTCACCCCGCTGCTTCCGTCTATATGCCGTCTCTTCGGCTGGGATGTGGAAGTTTTGCCGCCAAGCGACGCAGAGAGTGCAGAATACGGGCTGAAATATGCCAACAACGAGGTGTGTTATCCGGCCACGCTCATTGTGGGTGATTTTGTAAAGGCCCTGCGTTCGGGAAAGTATGATACCGACAAGATTTCATTGGTCATGAGCCAAACCGGAGGCCAATGTCGCGCCACCAACTATGCCGCGCTCATCCGCCGGGCAATGGATGCCAATGGATTTGAACAAGTGCCACTCATCACGTTGGGCGTGGCAACCAGTGCGGAGGAGGAAGACAAAAACCAAGACGGAGCGCTCAATGTGCCTTGGTTGAAGTTTGCACCCATCATCGTGACCATGTTCCTGTATGGCGATACCATCTCAAAGATGTATCATGCAGCCGTAGTGCGATTGAAGAAAGACGCCTATGCTGTTGGCGGAAAAGATACTAACCCGGCCAAAGTGCTGCGCGACAAGTATTTGCGGTTGGCCTCTGAGCCGCTCCTGAAGAACAGCCCCAAAGGACTGATGGACCTCATCGCCCAAGCGGCTGAGGAGTTTGACAACATCACCGAAGACCGCGAGCTCCCCGCAGTGGGCATCGTGGGCGAGATATTCCTGAAATTTAATCCCTTCGCCCATCAGTTTATTGCCGAAAAAATTATTGACAAAGGTTACGAGGTTGTACCCGCACTGCTCTCTCCTTTCTTCCTGCAAAACTTTGTAAACGTCATTGTGGAGAAACACATGGGATTGCGTTGCAGCAATGTGCCCGACTTCCTCGTCAAGAGTATCTATAGTCTGATATGGCGCAGGGAGAAGAAAATCAACAAGATTGCTTCTCGCTTCCGCTATTTCCGACCATTCACCAACATCTTCGAAGAAGCCAAAGATGTAAACGGGGTGGTTTCTCTGGCCGCTCAGTTTGGCGAAGGATGGCTTTTGCCCAGTGAAGTTATCAGCATGATAAAACAAGGCGTCAACAACGTGGCCAGCTTGCAACCCTTTGGCTGCATAGCCAATCATATTGTGTCTAAGGGTATAGAAAAGAAACTGAAAAAACTTTATCCGGAACTCAATTTGGTGTCGCTCGACTTCGATTCGGGTGTGTCGTCTGTCAATGTTACCAATCGGCTGCTGCTCTTCTTGGACAGTATCGCCGTATAACAACATTGACACGCCACATTGATGCCGATGGTATGCCATCTTAACACTAATGGTATGCCTTCTTTACGACAATAAGATGTCGGATAAATGGCAACAGCTCGCCACGTAGAGTGCAGCATGTAAAAAATTCCGTGCAATCTGTTTTTCATTTACACGGAATTTAGTACCTTTGCGTTCGAAAATACTGATACACAGAGATGATTGCTCACAAAACGACACTCATGCTTACCGACACGATCGAAAAGCTTTCGGAGCCGGAATCCTTGAAAGGATTGTTTCGACAGCACCGTGACGGTTACCCTCTCCCTTCGGGCAAAGTGCTTGAACAGATCATTCAACTGGCACGCGCCATTCTTTTCCCCGGCTATTTCGGAAAATCACGAGTTTACATTTCAACCATCCAATACCAAATCGGTGTGGATGTGGAAAACCTGCACACCCTGTTGTCTGAACAGATCCTATCCGGGTTGGGCTATTCCAGTGAGGGCAAAGACCAGAAGTTCCTTCGTGCGCAAAAAGCAAAGGCTAAAGAGCTGGCCGCAAAGTTCATCAAGAGGCTTCCCGAACTGCGGCGTGTCTTAGGTACCGATGTGAGTGCCGCCTATAAAGGCGACCCCGCAGCCAAAAGCTATGGCGAAATCATCTCCTGCTATCCCATTATCAAAGCACTGACCAACTACCGGTTAGCACACGAACTTTTTCTACTCGATGTTCCTCTTATTCCGCGAATGATGACCGAGATGGCCCATTCGGAAACAGGCATAGATATACATCCCGGTGCAACCATCGGCAACTCTTTCACCATTGACCACGGTACGGGTGTCGTGATTGGCGAAACCTGCATCATCGGCAACAACGTGAAACTGTATCAGGGGGTGACACTCGGTGCCAAGAGCTTCCCGGTAGACGAAAATTCCAACCTCATTAAAGGCGTTTCGCGCCACCCGATCATCGAAGACGATGTGGTGATTTACGCCAATGCAACGGTGTTGGGACGCATCACCATCGGTCAGGGATGTGTGGTGGGCGCTAATACGTGGGTTATGGAAGACATGGCGCCACAGACAAAGATATACAACAAAGCGTAAAAGCAAAAACATAACACAGCAATTCAACGACAATGGAATTTGAACTCATCGCCAAAACATTCATGGGCTTAGAGCAGGTTTTGGCACAAGAGCTCACCCAAATGGGTGCAAACAATGTACAGATTGGTAGACGCATGGTTTCGTTTACCGGTGACAAGGAGATGATGTATCGTGCCAACTTCCAGTTGCACACCGCCATCCGCATTCTCAAACCTATCAAACATTTCAAGGCTCGCTCGGCTGAGGAAGTGTATGACGAAATCCAAAAGATTGATTGGAGTGAGTATATTCTCAAGGGAAAGACCTTCTCGGTAGACTCGGTCGTGTATTCGGAGGAGTTCAGAAACTCACGTTTCGTCACCTACAAAGTAAAAGACGCCATTGTCGACCAGTTTCGCGAGAAGCACGGCACACGCCCAAACATCTCCGTGAGCAACCCCGACATTCGGTTACACATTCATATTGCCGACAACGACGCAACCCTTTGTCTCGACTCCAGCGGCGAAAGCCTGCATCGGCGAGGCTACCGCCAGGAAAGCGTGGAGGCTCCATTGAACGAGGTTTTGGCTGCCGGCATGATATTGATGAGTGGTTGGAAGGCCGACACCGACTTCATAGATCCCATGTGTGGATCGGGTACTTTAGCCATCGAAGCGGCTCTTATTGCCCGCAATATCTCTCCCGGCGTATTCCGAAAAGAATTTGCTTTTGAGAAATGGAACGACTTTGACCAAGAGCTTTTCGATGCCATATACAACGATGACACGCAGGAACGTGAGTTCGAACACCACATCTACGGCTACGATATCGACATGAAGGCCGTGAATACAGCCCGTTTGAATGTGAAAGCGGCTGGCCTTTCCAAAGAGATTACCATAGAGCAGCAAGACTTCAAAGACTTCACGAAGCCGGCCAACAAGAGCATTATCATCACCAATCCCCCATACGGAGAACGTATCTCCACACCTAATCTTCTGGGCACTTACAAGATGATTGGTGAGCGGTTGAAGCACGAATTTGGTGGCAACGACGCTTGGATTTTGAGCTATCGGGAGGAATGTTTCGAGCAAATCGGACTGAAACCAAGCATCAAGATACCACTTTTCAATGGCAGTCTGGAGTGCGAGTTCCGAAAATACACCCTTTTTGACGGCAAGATGAAAGAGTTCCGACAGGAAGGCGGCATCGTAAAGTCTGAAGAAGAAAAGCGAGAAATGGCTCAGAAACATCGCTTCAAGAAAAATCGTGAGTTCAAGGAGCGGCTCGAAGCAGAGGCTGCCAACGAAGAAGGAGATATCCGTTCGTTCCAGTTCCACTCCCTTTCAAACGACCGTCCTTCCTACAACCGTAACAACCGCGAAGACGGAAGAGGACGCTTCAACCGAGGCGAAGAAGATGAATTTGATTATGGAGACAGGAGCAAATTCAGGGGAAGCAAGAGAAATTTCAAAAACAACAAGCGAGATTTCAAAGGCCGAAGCAGAGGCGTGAGAGATGATTACGAAGACCATGACGATTTCCGCCCACGCCGCAAGGACAATGGTTTTAAGCCTCGCAGAGGTCGAGACGCTAAAGACGGAAACCGACGGAGAGATAAGCAATATGATAGAAACAACTCGTTTGACAATTTTGACAATGAAGATTAACGGTTGGCTCGTCACTGGGGCTATAGTTATGGCAAGTATGATAGGGCTTTCTGAACAGGCCAACGCACAAGAAACGTTAAAGGAATTTTCCTTGGAGGACCTGAACTACGGCGGTAACAACTATCACAACATGACCGCCAAGAATCGCTTTACCACATGGTGGGGCGATGAATTGGTGCACCTCGACCTTGACAAATGCTATATCGTTGACAAAAAAACGGGCAAGGAGACCGTGCTTTTCACCCTTGAAGAAGCTAACAAATGGTTAGGGAAGCACAAGGAAAACGGCATACGGTCGCTTTATTATGTTACTTTTCCTTATGCCGACAAGCCCCTCGCCTTGTTTCAACAGGGTAATCAACACCTTCTGTTAAACTTCAAAAAGCATCAAACGGAATGGTCGTCGGAGAATCAAAACATATCCTTATTAGAATGGAATGCTGTGTCGAGGGCCTCCGCCTATATTGGCGAGGACGGACATAATCTGTTTGTTCGCAATGCCGATGGTGGCAGCAAGCAACTCACAACAGACGGCTCTGCCGACATCGTTTACGGCAGAAGCGTTCACCGCGACGAGTTCGGCTACAGCAAAGGAACCTTTTGGAGCCCCGACGGACAGAAGCTACTGTTCACCCGTATGGACCAAAGCATGGTAACTTCTTTCCCTTTGGTAAACATCCCCGCACCCGACTACAAACCCCGCGAAGGCCAAAGCTGCATCGCAACACCGGCTCCGGAGAAGTATCCCATGGCCGGAGAATCCATGCACAAGGTTACCATCGGTATACACAACCTGCAGAACGGCAACACCATCTACCTGAAAGCAGGCGACCCCACCGACCGATATTTCACCAATCCGGCATGGAGTCCCGATGCGAAAACGGTGTATCTGTTTGAGCTTAACCGCGACCAGAACGACTGCCGGTTGGTGAGTTATGATGCCGAAACGGGCGAAAAGATTGCCGAGCTGTATCGCGAGACCCACGAAAAATATGTCGAGCCCCTGCATCCCATCGTTTTTCTGCCTTGGGACGACAGCAAGTTTGTGATGCAGAGTCAGCGAGACGGTTACAACCATCTGTACCTGTTCGACAAGGACGGCAACCAAATCAAGCAGCTCACCAGCGGCCGATGGGTGGTCATGGAACTGTTGGGCTTCAATAAAAAAGACAAGAGCATCATTATTGCATCCAACGAGCGCAGTGCCATTCAGCGTAATTTGTTCAGCGTAAACGTCAAGAGCGGCAAACGCACATTGATAGACGAAAGCGGCGATGGGTACCATTACGGCAGCCTCAGTGCTTCGGGCGCCTACCTACTCGACCGCTACTCCACCCCCACCGAGCCCCGAAACATCGCCATTGTAGATGTGAAGGCTCAAAAAGCAAAACGATATTTCACAGCCGAAAACCCATGGAAGGGCTATAACATACCCGACTACCGATGCGGCATCATCAAGGCAGCCGATGGCACAACCGACCTGTATTATCGCATGGTGATGCCTATCGGCTTCGACCCGACCAAGAAATATCCCACCATTGTCTATGTCTATGGTGGGCCACACGCCCACAATGTAGATGCCCGATGGCACTATGGCAGTCGCTCATGGGAAACCTACATGGCACAGAAAGGCTATCTGCTGTTCATCCTCGACAACCGGGGCAGCGAGAACAGAGGGCGCGACTTCGAACAAGCCACGTTCCGACACCTTGGTGATATAGAGGTGCAAGACCAGATGAAGGGCGTGGACTTCCTTAAATCCCTGCCCTATGTCGATAGCCAACGAATGGGGGTGCATGGCTGGAGCTTTGGCGGTTTCATGACCATCAATCTCATGACCACCCATCCTGATGTATTCAAGGTGGGCGTAGCAGGCGGTCCGGTGATCGACTGGAAATGGTATGAGGTGATGTACGGCGAACGATACATGGACACACCACAGACAAATCCCGACGGTTACGCACAGTCGAGCCTGCTCCACAAGGCCAAAAACCTAAAGGGGAAACTGCAGATTATCACCGGGCTAAACGACCCTGTGGTGGTGCCTCAGCATTGTCTCACATTTATTGAACAATGTATTTTGGACGGCACTCAACCCGACTTCTTCGTGTATCCGGGTGAGCCGCACAACATGAGAGGGCACAAGTCCACTCACCTTCACGAGCGAATCTCTCAATATTTCGACGACTTTTTGAAATAAAAAAGATAGCAAGCTCCTGAAGAGATCGGCACAACCACAAAGACAAAACAAGGAATAATCACAAAGACAAGCATCATGAAGATATTACTTTTAGGAGGCGGAGGCCGTGAACACGCATTGGCATGGAAGATTGCACAGAGCGATAAATGCGAAAAGCTATTCATAGCACCCGGTAATGCAGGCACCTCAGAGGTTGGCGAAAATGTGGCTATCGGTGTAAACGATTTCGAGCAACAAAAGGAATTTGTGTTGGCCAACGACATCAACATGGTGGTAGTGGGGCCTGAAGACCCTCTGGTGAAAGGCGTGTACGACGAGTTCAAGAACGACCCCCGCACGGCATCCGTGCCCGTTATCGGCCCGTCAAAGCAGGGAGCCGTGTTGGAAGGCAGCAAGGACTTTGCCAAAGCCTTCATGAAACGACACAACATTCCTACAGCCGCCTACGCAACTTTCGACGGTACCACCGTGGAAGAGGGTATCAAGTTTCTCGAAACGCTCAAGGCTCCATACGTGCTCAAGGCCGACGGATTGTGCGCAGGCAAGGGCGTTCTCATCGTGCCTACGCTTGAGGAAGCCAAAAAGGAGTTCCGCGAGATGCTCGGTGGTATGTTTGGCAACGCATCGGCAAAGGTGGTAGTCGAAGAGTTTCTGTCAGGTGTCGAATGTTCGGTATTCGTTCTTACCGATGGCAAACACTACAAAATTCTGCCCGAAGCCAAAGACTACAAGCGCATCGGCGAACACGACACCGGACTGAACACCGGCGGAATGGGTAGTGTCACGCCCGTTCCCTTTGCCACAAAAGAATGGATGCAGAAGGTGGAAGACCGCATTATCCGCCCCACTGTGGACGGACTCGCTGCAGATGGCATCGACTACAAGGGTTTCATCTTCTTCGGACTGATCAACGTGGACGGCGAACCGATGGTCATCGAATACAACTGTCGCATGGGCGACCCGGAGACCGAAAGCGTAATGCTACGCCTGAAAAGCGACATCGTAGACCTATTTGAAGGTGTGGCCGAAGGCAATCTCAACACCAAAACCATAGCGTTCGACCCGCGTGCAGCCGTTTGTGTGATGCTCGTCAGCGGCGGATATCCCCAAGCTTACAAAAAAGGATACCCCATCAGCGGCATCGACAGCGTAGAGGGGAGCATCGTGTTCCACTCCGGCACAGCAGAGCGAGACGGCCAAATCGTCACGAATGGCGGACGCGTCATTGCCGTATCGTCATACGGAGCCAACAAAGACGAAGCACTGAAAAAGAGTTTCACGGAAGCCCAAAAGATACTGTTCACCGGCAAATACTTCAGAAAAGACATTGGGCAAGACCTTTAAATCTCTCGCAAAGCGACAACGGCGAACAGCCACTCAACAAGATTGTAAAGAAGAATGACAACACGCATACAAACCAAGGTTGCGCAATCGCGATGGGCACTCATCGTTACCGCCGCATATGCAGCATTGGTATGTCTGGCCGCAGGGCTCATAACCCAACAACAATGGGTACAGCTACTGCTGCTCACCATATCCACATTGCTGATGACCGAGTTCAACAATGCCAACTCGCTCATCCGCATCTATAGTCCTATGGTGTCATGTTCGCTTCTGGCAATGACGGTCATGTCGCCCTTTCTCTTTTCCACCGTTGAGCCGCTTGTCGTACAAGTTTCGCTCATCACATTCTTTATCTGCTTTTTCAAGGCCTACCAAAGTCCTGCCGCCACCAATTGGATATGCTATGCTTTCGTTGCTTTGGGCATCGCCAGCATCGTCTTCGTGCAGGTTCTGTTCTTCGTTCCCATCCTGTGGATACTCATGGCCAACAAGGTGATGGCCTTCAGCGCCCGCACATTCTTTGCCACGCTCTTGGGCATCATGGCTCCCTATTGGTTTGTTGCGTCCTATTATTTCTACGTGGGTGACGTCAGCTATTTTTCGCGTCATTTCATCGACCTCGTGCAAATAGACTCCGTGTTCAACCTTTCCTTGCTCGGCGTGCACCGCATCCTCACCTCTGTCTTTATATTCCTGCTTGCCCTCGTAGGCAGTCTGCATTTCGTCAGCTACAGCTATTTAGACAAGATACGCACACGCATGATTTACGAAACATTCATCACCCTCGACATCTGCTGCTTTCTTCTAATTACCATTCTGCCTCAATATTCCGATCAATTTCTGGGCATGGCTATCGTGACCACCGCCCCACTTATCGGTCATTACCTGGCATTGTCACACACAAAGATTTCAAACATCTGCTTCTTCGTCATTATCGCCTTGGTACTGATCATCACCGCTTACAACCTATGGATGCCATTAACGAATTTCTCATAAACTACGGATATTGGGGAATGTTGCTCTCGGCTTTTCTTGCCGGCAGTTTCTTCCCGTTCAGCAGCGAAGTTGTGCTCCTCGCGCTTTTAGCATCCGGGCTAAGCTCCGGCCCACTCATCGTCTACGCCACCATCGGCAACGTAGCGGGCGGACTGTTCAACTATCTCATCGGTAGTTTGGGAAAGATGGAATGGATTGAACGCTACCTACACGTCAAGCCTGAAGACCTCAAGCGGGCCGAGCGGTTTATGGCCGGGCGGGGAGCCTGGATGGGATTTTTCGCATTTGTCCCAATCCTTGGCTCTGCCATCACCATCTCGCTTGGACTGATGCGTGCCAATTTTTTCTTCTCTCTGATTAGCATCACGCTTGGCAAGGCACTGAGGTATATCCTGCTTGTGTACGGCTCTACACTGATTTTCTGATAACCTGCACGGCGCCCCTCTACCACAACTCTGCGATACTTTTTGCAGCGTTTTTTGAGTGTATTTTTATGAAAACCACTGCTCCAAATTTCGCTTATTCAAAAACAAGGATGTCTTAGTCTGACATTCGCGAAATTTACGAAATTCGTAACCTGAGTTCGGGATAAGAAAGTGATGCATCAGTTTCTTATCCCGAACTCAGGTTACAAATATGTTAAGATCGAAAAAGAAAACATAATTATGGTTATTATTCGCATTATTGTCGTTAGAAGATTCTTGTTTCTATTGCTTTATGATTAACTTTGTAATAATTACAAACAACAAGTTGTTCATTTATTGCATAACATTAAATAAAAAAAAGATGGAAACAATTATCAATGCACAAGTTCCTGAGTTTAAGGTTCAGGCATTCCAAAAGGGAGAGTTTAAGACAGTTTCAAACGAAGATATCAAGGGTAAATGGGCAATTTTCTTCTTTTACCCAGCCGACTTTACCTTTGTATGTCCTACAGAGTTAGTTGACTTAGCAGGCAAGTACGAAGAATTAAAGAAAATGGGCGTAGAGGTGTTCTCTGTTAGCTGCGATACCCACTTTGTACACAAAGCATGGTACGACACATCTGACAGTATCAAAAAGATTAACTACACCATGCTTGCCGACCCATTGGCAGTGTTGGCAAAAGGCTTTGGCGTTTACAAAGCAGACGAAGGTGTAGCTTATCGCGGAACTTTTTTGGTAGACCCAGAGGGCAAGATTAAGATCGCAGAGATTCAAGACAACAGCATAGGTCGCAATGCTGACGAGTTGGTACGTAAGGTGTCAGCAGCACAGTTCGTAGAATCTCACCCGGGTGAAGTTTGTCCAGCAAAGTGGAAGCAGGGTGAAGAGACTTTGAAACCAAGCATCGACTTAGTAGGAAAGCTGTAAGAAGGAATAAGAACCCAATTTGAAAGGTAGCTGAGAGAAAACACCTACGAACGAAGTATCGTCGTTGCTTTCTCAAGCTGCCTTTTTTTTATTCCTTTTACATTCCTGTTAGAAACATAATGAAAAGTTACTCAAATATAAACAATTTATAGCACAATGTTAGATACAACCATCTTACAACAGGTTAAAGATGTCTTTAAAGACTTAACCCATCAATATACTTTCAAAGTAACGGTGCATCCGCAACATGAAAAAGCTACAGAACTAAAAGAATTCATCAACGACTTTGTCTCAACATCACAGCTTCTTACGGTAGAATTTGTGGAGACTGATGTCATGACTATTCAATTCTCATTACTAAAAGACAATGAAGAAACCGGCATTGTGTTTCGTGGCATACCAAACGGTCACGAATTTACGTCGCTTCTTTTGGCTGTCCTGAATGCCGATGGCAAGGGTAAGAACCTGCCCGATGATGCAATTTGCAAGCGCATCCAACGGCTCAAAGGAAACATCAAACTGCAAACATACGTATCGTTAACCTGCACCAACTGTCCCGACATCGTACAGGCGCTGAACGTCATGGCGCTGACCAGTTCAAAAATTACGCACGAAATGATAGATGGAGCCTTGTTTCAAGACGAGGTAGACAACTTGAATATTCAAGCTGTGCCAACGGTATATGCCAACGAAGAGTTATTGCACATAGGGCGGGGTAGCTTAGGAGAACTATTGACCAAATTAGAAGACATGATTGGTAGCGAAGAGGATGAGAACCAAGAACCCGTGGAACGCAGTTATGATATCGTTGTAGTGGGAGGGGGTCCTGCCGGAGCGTCGGCTGCTATTTATTCTGCACGCAAGGGCTTGCATGTAGCTATCATTGCAAATAACATCGGTGGACAGATGAAAGATACGGTTGGCATAGAAAACTTTATATCTGTTCCCAAGACAACAGGAGCGAAGATGGCTGACAATCTCCTCACACACCTCAAGGAATATCCTATTGATGTGTTTGACAACAGAAAGGTTGACAAGGTGTTTTTCGACGAAAAACTAAAAAAAGTACATGTAAAAGGCGGTGAAATATTTATCTCACCTGCGGTCATCATTGCCACAGGTGCAAGTTGGAGAAAGCTCAACGTACAAGACGAGGCTAAGTATATGGGACATGGCGTACACTTCTGTCCCCACTGCGACGGTCCGTTCTATAAGAATAAGCATGTGGCAGTGGTCGGAGGAGGCAACTCTGGCGTAGAAGCGGCTATCGATTTGGCGGGTATCTGCAAACAGGTAACCCTACTTGAATTTGGCGAGACCCTACGAGCTGACACCGTATTACAAGAAAAAGCGAAAAGTTTGGATAACGTGGAAATATTCACCATGGCACAAACCACGGCTATTGTGGGCGACGGACAGAAAGTAACAGCCATCCGTGTGAAGAACCGCAACAACGATGAAGAACGTGATATAGCAGTAGACGGCATCTTTGTACAGATAGGATTGGCTGCCAATGCCGACCCCTTCCGTGAGGCGCTTCCGTTAAATCAACGCCACGAGATAGAGGTAGACAACTATTGTAGGACTGCCGTACCTGGCGTTTATGCTGCAGGTGACGTCACCAACGTACCCTATAAGCAAATCATGATAGCCATGGGCGAAGGAGCCAAAGCAGCCCTTTCTGCCTTTGACGACAGGATTAGGGGTGTAATTTAGTTTGTTATTTGTTTCCTGAAGTTGCAACATCTTTAGACAAAATGTGATTACATTAAAAAGAACGTACAAATTAAGCAACTTGTTTTGCTTTTCTTGTGCAGATAGGATGGCACTCCATGCGAGTGCCATCTTGTCTATAGGGACGTGTGTAAGGCTTCTGTCCAGATAGATCTATACTAATAACCCCGGAGAGTCAACTAGCAAGTGCAAAAATACAAAACGTGTTTGAAGAATTCACACTTTGGTGTAGAAAAGCTTAATTTTTCTCTCGGTCTTTCGTTCAATTTCTTTTGTATCGACATA
>KQ959452.1:59775-109871 GCA_001552765.1 Bacteroidales bacterium KA00344 | reverse complement strand
TGAGCAATATGGATCAGCGAAGTACACGGGTACACCTAAGAACTTGGTAATGCCTACTGCTTCTTTGAGAAGAAGCCGGCCATCAATGTAGATTTCTGTATAGACCGACGATGACTGCAGCTTACACTGTTCTAAAACCAGTCATATCAGAGTTTGATGGAATTTTATGGATAACCTATGTCTCATGATAGAGAAGAGATATGTATGCCCTTAGGTGAGCTATTGAGAACGAGACTTTTTTGTCCCGAACCCAGATTCGAAGTATGCTGATAACCGGCATATTCCGAAATCACGCCCTGACGTCCTCTATGTGGTCATTCGCGGTTACATATAGAATGGCTGTGCGACAAAGGCCTAATCGTCTTGCGGTTAGGCTTCTTTCATGGTGCCGTTAGAGCCTAAGCGCACCGCGATTAAGGCCTTGCCGCAATATGATGAAACACAAAGCCTGACAGACAGATATTTGTCGCGTTCAGTGGACCCGGTAATGAACGCAGAAACATAGCCTTTTTTGCGCTGAATGACGATGTAATAATTGTTAAAAACAGTATATAATTTTGAGAAAAAGGGAACACGCAGCGGCGCAAAATCCGGTATCAATTCTACCCTAAAAATCCCCTACCGACCCTTTGGTTTTTCCATCGACCGATATTCTCCGAACTCAGGACGGTTGCCAGAGAAGAAAAAAGTGATGGATTTTATCGGCTCAACGGATTGTGAAAACAGCAAACACAATAATTAATAAAAAAAACAAATAATATCCTAAAAGTTAAAAAACTTCGGGCATTTAGGCGTTCTCTATACGCTTTTTGCTATCTTTGCATGCAATTATTTATTTTTGAACATACATGAAACAGTACAGATTAGTGGACAACATACTGGGCTGGCTGGCATTTCTGACAGCCGCCGTGGTGTATTGTTCGACCATTGAGCCGACAGCCTCGTTTTGGGACTGTCCCGAATTTACCGCTACCGGATACAAACTTGAAATCGGCCACCCACCGGGGGCACCATTCTTCATGCTCACGGCCAACCTGTTCAGCCAGTTTGTCAGCGACCCGAGTCAAGTGGCGCGCATGGTCAACACCATGAGTGCGCTGCTGTCGGCAACTACCATCATGTTCCTCTTCTGGACCATCACCCACCTCACCCGCAAACTCATTGTGAAGGATTGGGACAGCCTGACGCTCAGCAAAACCATTGCCATCGAGGCAAGCGGCCTGGTGGGCGCACTGATCTACACCTTCTCCGACACCTTTTGGTTCTCGGCCGTAGAGAGTGAGGTGTATGCCTATTCATCGGCATTCACGGCCATTGTGTTCTGGCTCATCCTGAAATGGGAAGACTATGCCGACGAGCCCCACGCCGACCGCTGGATGGTGCTCATTTTCTACATGATGGGGCTGAGCATCGGTGTCCACCTGCTCAACCTGCTCTGCATCCCAGCCATCGTGCTCGTGTACTGTTATCGCCGATTCCCCGATGTGGAAACCAAAGGGTCGCTCGTGGCGCTGCTCATCTCTTTTGTCATCGTGGCAGCCGTGCTTTACGGTGTGGTGCCGGGTGTCGTCACCGTCGGCGGATGGTTTGAACTGTTCTTCGTGAACACTTTGGGTATGCCGTTCAACACGGGGCTCATTCTCTATATTGTGTTGCTCGTAGCCGCAGTGCTGTGGGGAATCTACGAAAGCTATATCGGTCAAAACGTTCGTCGCGAAAACATTTCGTTCCTTCTGGCCTTCGGCCTCATCGGCATTCCGTTCTACGGATATGGTTGGAGCGCAGTAGTGATTGGAGCGATTGTGTTGGTCGTTGCAGCCATCCTGCTCAACTACAAACGGGTGATCAACAAAAAGCCCGTGCATGTGGTCACCTCACGATTCAAAAACACGGCTCTGCTCTGTATGCTGATGCTCATGATTGGCTATTCCAGCTATGCCCTCATCGTCATTCGTTCGGAGGCCAACCCACCTATGGATCAGAATTCTCCCGAAGACATCTTTACCTTGGGCAGCTATCTGAGCCGCGACCAGTATGGTGACCGTCCGTTGCTCTACGGGCAGGCCTATACCTCGCAGGTGGCTCTTGAGCAAGACGGGAACATGTGCAGACCCAAGATGAAACAGGGCGCGCCCATCTACAGCCGCAAGGAAAAAGCCTCGCCTGAGGAGAAAGACTCCTATTTCGTTGTATCGCATAAAGATAACTATGTCTATGCCCAGAACATGCTCTTCCCGCGTATGCACGATGCAAGCCATACGCAGGATTATGAAGCATGGATGGGAGGCGTCGAGGGTACGCAGGTGCCTTATGACCGTTGTGGCGAGCCCATCATGGTCAAGATGCCGACCCAACTAGAAAACATCAGGTTCTTCCTCTCCTATCAGTGCAATTTCATGTACTGGCGCTACTTCATGTGGAACTTTGCCGGCCGGCAAAACGACATCCAAGGACATGGGGAGCTGGAGCACGGCAACTGGATTACGGGCATACCTTTCATCGACAATGCTCGTCTGGGCGACCAGAGCAAGCTGCCCGACGCCCTGAAAGAGAACAAGGGACGCAACGCGTTCTACTGTCTGCCACTGCTGCTTGGCCTTATCGGTCTGTTCTGGCAGGCCTTCCGCGGCCGGCGCGGCATACGGCAGTTCTGGGTGGTGTTCTTCCTTTTCTTCATGACCGGACTGGCCATCGTGATCTACCTCAACCAGTCGCCGGTACAGCCTCGTGAGCGCGACTATGCCTATGCCGGCTCGTTCTATGCCTTTGCTATCTGGTGCGGTATGGGCGTAGCGGCCATCATCGACTTGATGAAGAAATATCTGAAACTCGACAATATCGTTGCAACGGGCATCGTTGCGCATATCTGCCTGCTCGTACCGATACAGATGGCCAGTCAGACGTGGGACGACCACGACCGCTCGAATCGCTACACCTGTCGCGATTTCGGCCAAAACTATCTCATGACTTTGCAGGATAAGGGCAACCCCATTATCTTCACCAACGGCGACAACGACACGTTCCCGCTCTGGTATAATCAAGACGTGGAAGGCGTCAGGACCGACACACGCGTGTGCAACCTCTCTTATTTGCAGACCGACTGGTATATCGACCAGATGAAGCGCCCGGCCTACGACTCGCCTGCCGTACCGATTACGTGGCCCCGGCTTGATTACTGCTCGGGCACTAACGAATATGTGGAAGTGGTGCCAAGTATGAAAGAGACTCTCGAAGAGTTCTATAGGCAGGATGCTGAAACTGCAAAGAAACTGTTTGGAGACAATCCTTTCGAAGTAAGCAATGTCATGAAATATTGGGTACGCGGTGATTTTACCGACAAGCAGACCAGTGCTCTGGCATCCGTCTTCGGCGTTGAGGAGAGCAAAGTCAAAGAAGCCATGTACATGATTCCCACCGATACGCTCTACGTTTCCATTGACAAGGAGGCCGTGAAGAAGAGTGGAATGATGATGGCAAGCGACACCATCCCCGACCAAATGGTTATCTCGCTGGCCGGTAAACGTGCACTCTACAAGAAAGACTTGATGATGCTCGAAATGATTGCCAACTGCAATTGGACACGACCCATTTACGTCGCTCTGACCGTTGGCGAGAGCAACTATATGAATCTGGGCGACAACTTCGTGCAGGAAGGACTTGCCAACCGTATCACACCTTTCCTCACCAACCAGCCCGGAGCCAAGAATTTCGATTCGGAAAAAACCTACAACAACCTGATGAACCGCTATCGCTATGGCGGGCTCGACACCAAGGGGCTCTATATCGACGAGACCACCATGCGCATGTGCTACACCCACCGTCGCCTGTTTGGCCAACTCGCGCTGAATCTCATCGCAGAACAGAAGCCGGATAAAGCTCTGAAAGCATTGCAGAAGGCTGAAAAGGTGATTCCGACCTACAATGTGCCGATGAACTATATGAGTGGTGGCGCCGACTTTGCCAAGGCTTACGCCCTGCTCGGACAAAAGCAGAAAGCTCTGAAAGTTATCCAAGACGTTTGGAAGGAAGCCAGTCAGTACGAGACCTATTATCTCTCTCTGGATGGTTCAAGATTCCAAGGAGCACAACGCGACTGCATGGTGCAACTGTCAATCATGTCACAAATTGCCGAAATCACCAAAATGGTGGACAATCAACTGAGCAAAAAGCAAAAAGAACAGGTAGACAAGTTCTATCAGTTGTATCTGGCTAAGGGTGGCAGAAATGCAGAGAACTAAGAAATGAACGATGAGCGTTTGGACATCCTGACCTTTCTTTCCCAAAAGCAGACCTACAAAAAACCTGCAGAAGAGAATGGTCATCATGTCCAAATTCTTTTTAGGAACAGAACAAAATGGTACCCCCGCCCGAACAGTTTGTCATGATTCCGAAATTATCACTACCTAATCCTCACTCCACATTATGCTTATAGAACAACCGGCAAAATGGCTGAGATGGCTGTATCCCGCAGCCCTATGGCGTATGGACCCCAACGAACACGCAGTGTATCTCACGTTCGACGATGGTCCCATCCCCTCCTCCACGCCGTTCATTCTTAAAACATTGCGTGAATATGAAGCCAAAGCCACCTTCTTTATGGTAGGCGAAAATGTGATGCGTTATCATGATTTGTACAATCAAATCGTGGCGGAAGGCCATCAGGTGGGTAACCACACCTTTAACCACATGGGTTCCTTCAAGCATTGGACCCTTTCTTATGCCGCCAACACCGCACAGGCCAACGAACTCATCAAGAGTCATCTGTTCCGGCCGCCTCACGGCTGGATGCGACATTCCGTATATTGGTGGCTGCAAAGAAAATACACGATTGTAATGTGGGATCTGGTCACACGCGACTACTCCAAATGGCTCACGGCCAAGGATGTGGTGAGAAACGTAAAAAAATACGCGCGCAACGGCTCGATCATCACTTTCCATGATTCAGTAAAAAGCATAGACAAACTGAAAACTGCCCTACCCGAAGCACTGCAATGGCTTAAGGAACAAGGATATGAATTTAAAACATTCGAATGATATTAAAGCCGAGGCCAAGCGTCTTGGCTTTTTTACTTGCGGCATTGCTAAGGCGACCCGCGTATCGCAAGAGGTAGAAACCCACTTGCGATGCTGGCTTGCTGAAGGGATGAATGCCGACATGGAATGGATGAACAATTATCTGGACAAACGCCTTGATCCCCGTTTGCTGATGGACGGTTTGAAGTCTATCGTGTCGATAGCCATGAGTTATGTGCCACAGAAAACATTGCCGTCGGATGAGCCGCAAATCGCTGCCTACGCTTTGGGGCTTGACTATCACGATGTGGTGAAGCAGAAACTCCACCAACTGGCCGCTGCCATCTATGGAGAAGAGAACGTGAAAACTGCCAACTACCGTGTCTTTGTGGATAGCGGCCCCGTGCTGGAAAGGTATTGGGCCGAACAGGCTGGACTGGGCTGGGTGGGCAAGAACCGACAACTCATCATTCCCCATGCCGGCAGCATGTTTTTCTTAGGAGAGCTGTTTTTGGACTTTGAGACCGAATACGACCATCCCATCACCAACCGCTGCGGCAAATGCACGAAATGCATTGACCATTGTCCCACCCACGCACTGAGCGATTCTCGCAAGTTTGATGCACAGCTTTGTCTCTCCTATCAAACCATAGAAAACCGACAAGAGTTAAGTCATGAAGCGAAAAAACATATGGGAAAATTCATCTACGGGTGTGACCGCTGTCAGCAAATATGTCCATGGAATCGCTTTGCAGAGCCTAACCACACTCCGGAGTTTCAACCCAGAGAGGAGCTTCTGAACATGACCGTGGATAAATGGAAAAAACTTTCTGTTGAAGATTATCGGAGACTTTTCAAAGGGTCGGCCGTCAAAAGGGTGAAATATAAAGGTTTAATGCGAAACATCTCCAATCTTTTTAGTAAATTTGAGCCATGAAAGATAAAATGAAAGAAGACATTACCGAATTCTTCCGTGACTTTGCTATGCGCGTACTGATGAATGCACATGTGGATCCCAACGATTCGAAGGCATTTAAATTGGCCATGCTTGATCATTACGAAGAAATATATCCGCGCTTCTCGCTTACCAAGGCGTTTCAAGAAAACTACAAAAACGAACGACACGAAGAGATGGTAGAAGAGTACAAACGGTGTTTCAGTCTGCTCTTGATAGGTCGGCTTCCTTAATCTTTCTACTCCTGCCCGCACTCTGTTTGCCCGTGTCATAGACAAACCTCGGATGTCACGGGAATAGTTTCTGACGCATATAGGGTCTATTTCTGATATCTCTAATAACTAAAATCTATAATAAGAAATGCAAAACTCTAATCAAAAATCGCGATCCATTGCCATTGTGGCCATGATCTTCCTCTTTGGAATGATTGCGTTTGTAACAAACCTTGCCGCCCCCATCGGGGTTATTTGGAAAAACCAGCCGGCCCTGCAAGGCAGCAACACCCTGGGTATGCTTGGGAACATGATGAACTTCCTCGCCTATCTGTTCATGGGTATTCCCTCCGGAAAAATGCTTTCAAGGATAGGCTATAAGAAAACGGCGCTCGTCGCAGTTGCCTTCGGTTTCTTTGGCGTATTTATCCAATTCCTGTCCGGGCAAGTGCTTACCCACAGCCTCATAGCAGGTCTACCCGCTAACTTTTACGTATATTTGCTCGGTGCTTTTGTTGCCGGTATATCCGTTTGTATGCTCAACACCGTTGTCAATCCTATGCTTAATCTTCTCGGCGGTGGTGGCAACAAGGGCAATCAGCTGCTTCAGATTGGTGGCACGCTTAACTCTTTCATGGGCACGCTCACCCCAATGTTTGTTGGTGCGCTCATCGGCATTGTCACCAAAGACACGGCCATCACCGACGTTAATATCGTTCTTTATCTCGCCATGGCCATTTTCGCCGTGACATTCCTCATTCTAAGCTACATTCCCATTGCCGATCCTGAGGGCGAGGAAAACAAAGATACCGTGTACGAGCGTTCTCCTTTTGCCTTCCGTCACTTCACATTGGGTGTCATAGCCATCTTTGTTTATGTAGGCACAGAGGTTGGTATTCCCGGAACACTGAATTTCTTCCTCTCTGACACCACGCAGGCCGGAGCCGGACTCAATATCACCACAGCTGCAACCATCGGTGGATTTGCGGCCGGAACCTATTGGTTGCTGATGCTTATCGGTCGTTTTGTGGCCGGACTTATTGCCTCTAAAGTGTCAAGCCGTGTCATGATGACAGTGGCCAACTGCGTAGGCATCACGCTCATTCTTTGCGCAATCTTCCTTCCCAAGACCGTTACCGGCTCCATGCCCGTATTCAACGGCTCTGGATTTGAAATGACAACGCTTCCCCTGAGTGCCATTCTGCTCGTGCTGTGTGGTCTCTGCACCTCTGTGATGTGGAGCTGCATCTTCAATCTGGCCACAGAGGGACTGGGCAAATACACCGCTCAAGCCAGTGGAATCTTTATGACAATGGTTGTTGGTGGTGGTATTCTGCCGCTCATCCAAAACTCCATTGCCGACCACACGGGTTATATGTTCTCCTACGTGGTGCCACTCATCGGAATGTGCTACATGCTGTTCTATGCCGTTTGGGGACACAAGAACGTAAACAAAGACATTGCCGTTTAATCCCCACAAACACTGTATTGGCAATGTGATAACAGATGCTGCCAAACATATAAAAGTTATTTTATAAGGATACAAGGCTGCTGATATTGGATACCTTCCTTGCAATGCTTACAAAATAACAGGATAAATAACAAAACCAGCCACGTCTCTCATGGAAACATGGCTGGTTTTGTTTGTATATTCTATTTACTCTGCTCCCCTCATTCTCTAATCAGAGAGAGGGGAAGCGAACCTGTTTATACCATTGCGGCGTAAATCCAGTTGTAAACATAGCTACACACACCGAAAGCTACAATGCCGAGTGTGCAGACTGCCAGAGCCAACTTGGTATTGACGTGACTGCTGAAAGTGGGCAACGGATTGCTGTTGTGCTTGATGTACATGGCCTTGACGATGAGGAGATAGTAGTACAAGCTGATGACAGTATTGACCAATGCGACGAACACTACTGCATAGGTCATGGCTCCCATTGTAGTGGTAATGTCCGCTCCTTGTAAGGCTGCCATGAAGGCAAAGAACTTGGAGAACATTCCCGCAAACGGAGGAATGCCGCCAAGCGAGAACAGGGCAAGAGTCATGATGAGGGCCAAACGAGGGTTGGTTTTGTAGAAACCGTTGTAGGCATCCATATTGACAACACCACCATTATGCTCTTCTACAGCAGCGATAATGCCGAACACGGCGAGGTTGGCCACCACATAAATGAGCACATAATAGGACAACGCCGTGACGCCCATGGCCGAGTTACCCACCACGGCCAGCATGATATAGCCGGCCTGCGAGATGGAGCTGAACGCCATAAAGCGTTTGAGGTCTTTCTGATGAATGGCGAAAAGGTTGGCAACGGTGATAGACAGCACGATGACAATCATCATCATATATTGCCAATGTTCCACCATACCACCAAAAACTTTCATCAAGACAGAGCAGAGCGCGAATGCGGCAGCACCCTTAGATACTACGCTGAGATAACCGGTGACCGCCGTCGGTGCGCCCTGATAGCTGTCGGCTGTCCAGAAATGGAACGGAACAAGAGAAATCTTGAAGCCCAGACCACTGAAAAAGAACACCATGCCGATGATAGAAATCCACGAGCCATCGAGGTGTGGAATCATGTCGTCGAAATAGAATGTGCCGGAAGCTGCATAGAGGAAGCTGATGCCATAGAGCATAATGCCACTCGAAAACATAGAAGTGAGGATGAACTTTGCACCGGCCTCGGCTGAATGGTGACGATATTTGTCGAATGCCACAAGACAGGCCATAGGTACTGATGCCATTTCCAAACCGAGGAAAAACAGCAGAAAATGGTTGGCACTCACCATCATGTTCATGCCCAGCAGGGTAGCAATGATCAACTCGTAGAACTCGCCTTCCTTGAAATTGGTGTCGGGACGGTTGAGCCATTCGCGCGACATAATCACGACGATGAGCGTGCCGAAAGCCAAAATGCTCTTAATAACACCAATACCCGTTCCTGTAACATACATACCGCCGAAAGCCGTAGCGTCGGCCGTAGGCTGAATATTGATGAGAACATGAGCAAGCAGGAGCATACAGACCAATGGATTAAACCACTGGCGGGTTTGCTGCTCGCCCGGCTTGGTGGCCGTGAACAGGTCTGCAATGAAAACGATTACCAGAATGGCCATCAGCGTGACCTCCGGAATCATATTTAGAAACTGACTATAATCGATTTGCATAACTATATATTTTTAAATCTCTCCTACTTTTCCTATCCGTACGGCAGTCAAAACCGAAGTTGAAGACAGCCTTATCTGTTGGAAAAGTTTGGGATGAGACTTTCTTTTTTACATTCCGGCAATTACTCCGCTTCCCACAATATGATTGATCATTGGAGCTACGGCATCGTTAATAATACTTTGGGCCCAAAGTGGGAAAGTTCCAAGTCCGGCCACGCAGAAAATGAGTGCGCCAACAGCAATACGCTCGTCCCATGTGGCATCGGTGAGTTTATAATAGTCCTGATCGGGTACTTTCTGATAGAGAATCTTGCCAACCACACGGAGGATATACACCGCGGTGATGACAATTGAGGTACAGGCAATGATGGTACAAGCACGGTGGAACGTATCGTTCACTTGGAAAGCACCCACAAAGATATTCATCTCGGCCACAAAACCTGAGAACAGGGGCAGTCCGAGATTGGCCAAACCTGCCACAACATAGGCTACGGACAAGAATGGCAGAATCTTCATCAAACCGCCCAAACGACGCACATCGCGGGTGCCGGTGCGGTGATAGATCATACCAATCACAGCAAAGAAAAGAGCGGTCATCAAACCGTGAGATAGCATCTGAAGCACAGCACCGGTAATGGCGGTCTGTGTCATCATGCAAAGTGCAAAGAGCACCATACCACAGTGAGACACTGAGGAGTAGGCATTGATATACTTGAGGTCGGTCTGCACACAAGCAGAAAGGGCTCCGTAGACTACGGAAATTGTCGTGAGAATAAGGAATATCCAGCACAGCTCACGGGCTGCATCGGGCAAAAGGAACATGGCGACACGGAAGCAGCCATAACCACCAAGTTTCATCAGCACACCGGCATGGAGCATAGACACTGCTGTCGGGGCCGAAGCATGACCGTCGGGCGACCATGTGTGGAAAGGAAACAATGCACCAAGCACACCAAAGCCGATAAAGATGAATGGGAAAAATACCTTCTGAATGAACACGGGGATGGCTTTACTATGGGCAATGGCCACAACATCCATCGTGTAGGTGCCGCTATAGTGACCATTGAAGAAGTAGATGCCGAGAATGCCCAATATAAGGAGGGCAGAGCCGCCCATGAGCATCAAGGTGAGCTTCATGGCCGAATACTCCTTAGGTCCTGTTCCCCATACTCCAATCAGCAGATACATGGGAATGAGCGCCACCTCATAGAACATGAACATCGTGAAGAGGTCTTCGCTGATGAAGAAGCCGAACACACCGGCAGAAAGCAGTGTGAACCATAGGAAATATTCCTTTTGCATGGGATGCTGCTGCCACGATGCGAAAGTTCCGGTTATCACGATGATAGCCGAAAGCAGAATCATAACAACGGCAATGCCGTCGACTCCTGTTCTATAGAATATGTTTAAAGGTACAAACCAAGGGATGGCATCGCCGAAAAGGAAAGGATATTGTTCGGCGGGCATGGTCTCGCGCGCTCCGAGGAATGCAAAGACGAGATAGATGGACAAGGCCAGCAATGCGACAGAGCCGACTACCATGACACCACGTACCTGACTGTCGTTGCGAGCAAGCCAAAGTGCCAGCAGCATCAGGATGGGGATGACAACAAATAATGATAAGAATGTCATTGTTTACGATATATTGTTCGGAGTAGAGATGTTAAGAAACGGTCGATTTCTGATCTTCAACTCTCATAATTAACTATTAAATGCAAAGCAATATTAACGTGAGTGCCACGCTACCGGTAAGAAACCACACGGCATACTGGCGAACATCGCCACTCTGCCACGGTCGGATGCTCTCACCGGCCTCCTGTGTTGCCCAAGCCGAGAAGTTGAACATACCATCGATGACATGACGGTCGAACCAGGCGATTGGGATAGAGAAACAGCGGAACACGACCTTGTGGGTAAAGAACTGCCAAGCATCATCGATGTAGAAGCGATTGAGTGCAGCTCTATGGAGTGTGGGCATCTTCTTCTGCAACATATCGGGAACAGGATTATGGCCACTCTTATACATCCATGTGGCCAAACCGGTACCGATAAGCGCTACCGTAATGCTTGTCCAAGCCACGGGGTTCCATGTCCAGAATTGGAATGTCTGCAAGGCAATGTCTTCGCTCAAGCCGTTGGCAGACACAAAGTGTCCGAAGGGTATCATACCTGCAAAAATAGAGATGATGGCCAGGAACACTAATGGTCCCCACATCACGAAAGGAACTTCCTGCGGACGACGACGATTGTCGGGATCCTGCTCATAGTATGACTTTCCCCAAAAGATAACGTAGTAGAGACGGAACATATAGAAAGCCGTCATACCGGATACCAATGTCATAAACCAGCCCATATATGGAGAGAAGTGGAAGCAGGCTGCCACAACCTCATCCTTGGAGAAGAATCCCGCGAAAGGCGGAATACCGCTAATGGCCAAGCATCCGATAAGGAAGCAGACGTTGGTGATGGGCATATATTTGTGCAACCCGCCCATGTACTGCTTGAAGTTGGAGCCGATAATCACGATGATGGCACCGGAACAAAGGAACAGCAGAGCCTTGAACATGGCGTGGGTGAACAAATGGAACATACCCGCCATATAGCCCACACCACCGTGTCCCTCCAAAGAAGTTGCCACGCCAAGCGCTACGAGCATATAGGCAATCTGCGAAATTGTAGAGAAAGCCAGGCCACGCTTGATATCAGCCTGCGTACAAGCTACGGCAGCAGCATAAAAGGCTGTGAATGCACCGATGTAGGCCACATAGTGGAGCGTGTCGGGCGCAAACTGTATCCAGATGGGGAACAGAGATGCCACCTGAAACACACCGGCAACAACCATCGTCGCAGCATGAATCAACGCGCTGACAGGCGTCGGTCCCTCCATAGCGTCCGGCAGCCAAATGTGCAAAGGGAACATGGCTGACTTGCCGGCTCCACCAATAAACATGAGGAACAAGGCCATAGGCAGTACCCATGCCGCACCGGGAAGATTACTGATTGCCGTCTGGTCTACACTCAGGTCATAGTTGAATGTACCTACATAGAAACTATAGAACAGAATACCGATGAGGAAGAACAAGTCGGCAAAGCGGGTGACGATGAATGCCTTCTTTGAGGCGTGTACGGCCTCGTGCTTGGGATAATAGAACCCGATAAGCAAGTAGGAACACACGCCCACCAACTCCCAGAACATATACATCTGGAAAAGGTTGGTGGCCACGACCAATCCGAGCATCGACATGGAGAACAGCGAGAGGAAAGCATAGAAGCGCTGGAAACCATGCTCGTAGCCTTCTTTCTTATAATTCTCATCACGCTCGGCCATATAACCGAAGCTATAGATGTGGACCATCGTGCTGACTGTGGTAATCACAATCAGCATCATCACACTGATAGGCGTCAGGCGAAATCCTATCTTGAACAGCAGATCCGTGCCAAGAAGGGTCCTGCCAAAGTCCAACCACGTGAAGTTAAACACCGTCAGCGTGGGATAAACACCGGAAGCCAAACGGCCGTTGACTACGTCTACCTCCTCAAAGGGCGTAATCACGTGACCGGTATAGAAGAAATATTTATAGGCAGTGTAAAGGCTCATCGCCCACAGCGACACCAATACCGCCGTGCCAATGTAGCCCGCCACCGGCTTTTTCATCTTCATACCACATAAGCCAAGCAACAGAAAGCTCAGAAGTGGGAGAAGAAGTATTAAAAATGAATAACTGTAATCCATTGCTAATCTTAGAATTTCAAGTTTTCAATACTGTTCACCTGATCACTGTGGTAGTTTCGGTAAACGTTGATGATAATAGCCAAAGCCACCGCAGTTTCAGCAGCACTCACCCCAATAGAGAACAGCGTGAAGAACATACCCTCCATTTGTTCGGGGAAGAAGAAGCGGTTGATAACTGCGAAGTTCAGGTCTACGGCATTCAAAATAAGCTCTATGGAAATGAGCATAGCCACCAGATTGCGACGGGTAACGAAGCCGAAAACTCCGATAAAAAATAAAAGGGCACCAAGCGCCATGAGTAGTTCTACGGGAATTGTCATTTGTCGTCCTCCTTTCTTGCAATCAGAATGCCTCCGATGATACACGCCAGCAAGAATACTGAAATCAACTCGAAAGGCAATATATACTGGTACTTTTCGCTGCCAACAAGAGCTTCGCCTATCTTCTGAATGGGAAGTTCCATGTCGGCCACGCTATTAAACTTGGCGTGAGCCATGAACTCGCTCTTGAGATAAACCACAAGTACTGTGCCCAAACCCACAAGCGAAAGAAGTGCGCCTTGGACAACACGTTTCCCTTTGAAACGCTCTACAAGTCCTTGCAGCGAATGCTTGGACATCAAATTGATGGCGAAGATATACATAATAGTGATACCTCCGGCATAAATACTGATCTGTGCCGCGCCGAGAAAAGTATAGCCGAGCAGAAAATAAATGCCGGCAATACCAAACAGCACGAGGAGCAGAAACGTGGCTGCCCGCATAATGCGCGTTGTGAGCACGGATGCTATTGCTGCGCCAAGGATAACTACAGCAAGAATACAAAATACTACGAGATTTGCCATAATCTATTTCTTGGTCTTGGTGTTAAACTTACCGATGGTCAGCGGTGCGCCGCCATCCTTAATCAAATGAGGCAGACTGCCCCCGTCGTAAACTTCCTTGTCCAAATGGAGCACGAGCTTAGAGCGGTCGAACACAGCATGCTCAAAGTCGTTGGTGAACTCAATCGCATCGAAGTTACAAGCATTGACACAAAGCTGACAGAACATACAGTCGCCGAGGTCGTACTGATAATCATCCAACATTTTCTTCTTGCGACCGGTCTCCTCATTCACTTCCATGCGTGACAGGATTTTGATAGTGTCGTTGGGGCAAGCCTTCTCGCACATGGTGCAAGCCACACACCGATGCTCGCCGTTCTCATCGCGCTTAAACACAAGACGTCCGCGAAAACGCGGGGAGACGTGCAGTGTTGTCTTGCGATTCTCTGGATATTGCTCGGTTGTCTTGGGCGTGAAGTATTCCTTCAGCGTGGTCTTCAGACCAATGCTCAGCGTCTTCAACCCATCGGCAATTCCCCTGAAATATGATTTTTCTTTATTTGACATTTTACCTTATTTATTTAATGTACCAGCCAAGTGCCACACAAACGGTCATCAATACCAAATTGAGCAATGACAACGGCATGATATACTTCCACTCAAGTTTCAGGATTTGGTCGATGCGCAAACGCGGGAACGTCCATCGAACCCACATCAACAGCCAAACCACGGCAAAAGTCTTACCGAAGAACCAGATGAAACCGGGAATCCAATTCATCACGCTGTCGAAAGAGGATACACCGATGTTCAGCGGAGCCCATCCGCCGAGGAAAACGGCAGAGGCAATACCTGCAACCACAAAAAGATTCAGATACTCGGCCAAATAATAGAAGCCGAAGCCCATACCCGAATATTCGGTGTGATAGCCTGCGGTAAGTTCACTCTCGGCTTCAGCCATGTCGAACGGACCACGATTGGCCTCGGCATTACCTGCCACGAGGAAAGCCAGAAAGGCTATGATCGCCGGGATGTGTCCTTTAATAATCAACCAGTTCCAAGGCCCTGTCTGTATCTCGACAATACCACTCATCTGCATCGTTTCCGTCAGCACAACAGCAGCAACAAGACATAGTCCGAGCGACAATTCATAGGAAATCATCTGCACGGCAGCACGCATGGCCGAAACCACAGAATACTTGTTGTTACTCCCCCAGCCAGCTATGAAAATGCCCACTACGCCAATAGAAGAAATGGCCGTAACGAGAAAAATGCCCACATTGAAATCGAGGATGTGCGCACCCTTGTTCCAGGGAAGGAATGAGAAAGTACCCACCGAAGCGGCAATCACAAGGAAAGGCGCCAGCCAATAGAGCAACTTGTCGGCCTTGTCGATGGTGAAAATCTCCTTGATCAGCATCTTCACCACGTCGGCAAACACCTGAAAGATTCCCCAGGGACCAACGCGCATCGGTCCGAGACGACATTGGAAGTAGGCGCAAACCTTACGCTCCATGAAAATAAGGGCAATGGCGATCAGGGCGTATGCCGTGAGAATCAATATGCCCACGACAACACACTCAATCAATATGGTCCAGAAATCTCCCAATCCAAGCGTCTGGCGCAGGAGGGTATCGAACCATGTTGTAACTATACTAAAATCAAACATATCTTATTTCTTTTTACTCAATTCAACTTTTGGTTTTAGTATTTATCTATCCAAATCAGGAATTACAAAGTCGATGGCAGCTCCTGTAGCCACAAGGTCAGCAATCTTCTGCCCCTTGAGCATTTTGTCGAATGCACCGACAAGGGTCAGTCCCATCGGGCGCATCTTCACACGATAAGGACTCTTGTCGCCGCGACTGTCGAGATAAACACCAAACTCGCCGGCACCTCCCTCTACGGAGAAGTACCACTGTCCCTCAGGCACCTTGATCACAGGCTTCTGCTTGATGTAGAAGTCGCCTTCAGGAATGTTGTCTATCAGCTGCTCAATGATGTCAAGGCTCTGATAAATCTCGTTGATATGAATCATATAACGTTCCATCGAGTCGCCTGCAGTGCCGACAATTTCCTTAAAGTCCACCTTATTATATAGGGCATACGGATGATTCTTCCGCACGTCGTTATGCCATCCGGCTGCACGACCTGCGGGGCCGGTGACAGCATAGTTCACACAGTCGGCCAAGTTCATGGGACCCACGCCCTCCAATCGCTGGTGTGTAATGATGTTATCGCCAAACACGTCGAGGTATTCCTGCACTATCGGGCGCATATACTTACACAGCGCCTTAGTATTGGCCACGAAGTTTGGATCGATATCATCCTGAAGTCCACCTATTCTGTAATAGTTCTGAATCAATCGGCCGCCGGTCGTTTCCTCCATCACATTGAGCACATGCTCGCGGTCGCGCATGCAGTATAGGAATGCCGTCAGGGCACTCAAATCCTGTGCGCAGGTGCCGAGGAACAGCAAGTGGTTGTCAATACGCTGCAACTCGTCCATGATGGTGCGGATATACTGAATGCGGTCGCTCAGCTCTATGCCCATCGCCTCTTCGATCACGCCCACCAACGCATGGCGATGGTGCATGGCGCAGAGATAATTCAGGCGGTCGGTCAGCGCCAGCGTCTGCGGATAGGTCATATCCTCCATCATCTTCTCCATACCACGATGGATATAGCCCAAATGGGGATAGACATTCTTGATAGTCTCGCCGTCTACCACCGTCTGCAAGCGAAGCACACCGTGCGTAGATGGGTGGTTGGGACCGAAATTGATCACGAAGTCATCCTTGTCGAACAGGCGGTGCTTGGTTTCCACCAAACTACCATATTTATCAAGATTCCATTCCGACGTCCAGTCTACTTCCGGCTCATCGGTCGTAGGAAACTGATTGGCTTCCGGACTCATGTCGAAGTCCTTGCGAAGCGGATAACCCGTAAAGTCGTTTCTCATGAACAACCGACGCATATCGGGATGTCCAAGGAACTTGATGCCGAGAAAATCGAACACCTCGCGCTCCAACAGGTCGGCGGCTTTCCACAAGTTGATGATCGACGGAATTACATATTCTCCGTCCACCGTCTTGGCTATCTGCTTCACCGACACCCGTTCGTGCGTCTGCGTATTCTCAAGAATGTAGATGCACCCCAACCCTTCTTCAGGGCCGAAGTCTTCGCCTACTATAGTAATAAGGTAGTCGAAATGCTTCTCATTCTTCAGCTTGGCCATCTCCGCAGCAAAGCTGTCAAATCCGAATTCTTTGTTTTCTAATTTCATTTTATTCCGATACCTTAGTTGTTTCCGTAGATGTTCCGGCTGCAGGAGTTTTCTTTTCCAATTGCTCCAGTTCCTCGCCCAGCTTGTTGATTTCCTCCTGAGTTGGCGCACCGGTCACAATGATGGGAGCCTTGTTGCCTATCTTGGCATGAGCCTTGTTGGCATTGCTCAGCCCACGCAGTCCGCCGCGCGACATACTGTCTTCGCGCTCCTCAGCGGTCATCTTGTGGTTGGCACCTCCAAAGAATTTTTCCACCTTAATCTTGCGCTGCAACTGCATCATGCCATAGATCAGGGATTCGGGACGTGGAGGACATCCGGGAATATACACATCCACAGGCACCAGCTCGTCAATACCACGCACCACGTTGTAGCTCTTCTTGAAAGGGCCACCGCTGATGGTGCATCCTCCCACGGCCACCACATACTTTGGTTCGGCCATCTCGTCGTACAGTCGTTTGAACACGGGAGCCATCTTGTTGGTAATCGTGCCGGCACACATAATAAGGTCGGCCTGTCGGGGCGAATTGCGTGTCACCTCCCAGCCAAAACGGGCCATGTCGTAACGCGAACATCCGATGGCCATAAACTCAATACCGCAACACGACGTACCGAACGTCAGCGACCAAGGCGAATTGCTCCGTCCCCAGTTGATGGCCGCGTCCAGCGAGCCCAAGACAACGTTGGCACCGCCGTCGTTCAGTTCCCTTGCGATCTTTTCAAGGGTTTCGTTGTCCTTGAACTCTTCGTGAGGAAGACTCTTAATCTTCGCTCTTTTCCTTATTTCCATTCGAGCGCTCCTTTCCGCCAGGCGTATGCCAAGCCCAACACTAATACCGACAGGAAGAAGCCGATGCTGATGAGTGCCATCGGTCCAAACTGTTTCACAACCACAGCCCAAGGATACAAGAGCACTACCTCAATGTCGAACACCAGGAAAAGGATGGCAAACAGATAGTAACCCACGTGCATGGGCAACCACGAACTGCCGCGTGTGGGAATACCACACTCGAAAACCTCACCCTTCACCGGATTGTACGAACGCGGACCAATGAGTTTGGCGATAACATACGCCGCAACCACCAACGTCACAGCCGTCAGCAAAACGGTAATGAACAAAGTGAAATCCATAAATAAAAATTACATTTTTAATACTATTTGCTTAAGCAAGCGCAAAGGTAGCAAAACTTTCCCGAACATGATAATTTTTTCAACAAAAACTTCGGAAGACAGATGCAAAGAAGAATAAAGAAAGTCGATGCTAAACAAAACATCCATCGTCCGGGCGGACGATGGATGTTTTGTTTTGAACATGTTATCTTGCGATAACGCTATACTCTATTTACCGTTGCGCAGTTTATTTCTGGATGTATTTCTTGCCGTTCTTGATCACAAGACCCTTGTAGGCTGCGCCCACACGCTGTCCGGAAACATTATACACGGGAGCGTTGTCGTTTTCATCGAGTTGCATGGCTCCGATGCCTGTAGTAACGGGAGCAGTGATAGGCTGTATCCGGTAATTACCCTTAGACAGCGTAACGATACCTACGACATCCACACCCTCAGCTGCAGCGGGCGTATAGCCGTCGATATGGAAGCCATTGAACAGCTGCATCCTGTTAGCGCCCGACACGGCATAGAAATTAGTGTATTTTCCGGATGTCTCTGAAACGATATTCACCTTGTTGAGCTTCACGAGGTTTGAAAGGTTTTGGTTGGCCTCTGTCACCTCTATCACTTTAGGCTCTGCGGTGCCCTCAGCAACGGTGTAACCCTCAGCATTGGTTCCTGCAGCCTTCACAGCCTCGATGGTGCCGTTAAAGTCATCGCGCTTCAAGACTACGGTACCGTTGAGCTTCTGACCGGCCTTCAGGTCCAAACCCGTGTTATAGAACATCACAGTCCCCGTAGCGTCGCGCACGAAAGTCTGCGTGTTCTTATTGATGGATGTCCACGAATACAGCACCTGAGCATCTTTCAATGTCAACGTTGCTTCTGTTCCAACGGCCAATGCGTTGAAAGCAGCAATGTTCGCAGCCTCTTTCAGAGTCGGTGTCGGGGTCTCGCCACCACCGTTGTTCGTATATACCGTAATTTTGGAGAACTGAGTATTCTTGGCAACCGTCAATACAACGTCTTTGGCATCTCCGGTCCATGTCACCTCTTTGGTTTTTCCCTCTACAAACTTTGACAATGTACCCTTGTCCGCAGTTGCCGACCACTTGGCATGAGAAGCACTCTTACTGAGTAAGAAAACTATTTTGGTGATATTCTTGTCTGCAGAGGAAATTGTCATCTTTCCGCCATACATACGGAGAACAGAGTACCGACCCCTCCAAATACGATTAGGAGTCTTCCCCGTGGAAGGCGAAACCGTGATCGTGATGTTGTCTACTGTGGCGTGAACGTCCGACGTAATGTCACCGGCATTAGAACTTCCGTCCGACCGTCCTTGTATTCCGAACAATTCATTGGCACGGTTACCTCCGTTTGCGTCAAAATCAAATACAGCCTGTGCATAACTCATGCTCAAAAGCATGGTGAACAGCAATAACATCGATGTGCGTAAAGTTTTATTCATAATAAATGGTTAAAAAAATAAGTTAAAATAATTAAGTATGTTATGTGTTGCAAATATAAGAAACTTATTGGTAAAATCCAACCATTTCGTATTAAAAAAACATTTCAAAATAAAGTTGGTGAACAAAAATTTTATTTATCAAATGATGTAATAAAACCTAAAGACGAGCCGTTATCATCGTATAACTTTCTAATTTATTTCTCGCCTATGAATTATTTTACCCCTGAAGAACCGAAGCCCACGGAGACCACGCTCAACATTATCCGGCAGATAGCCCACACCTATCGCACCATCAAGGGAGGGAGCCAACCCATGCCATGCTGCATGAACTGATCATCGTTTTTTATTCTCAAATTTCCCGTTTGTTATGAAGACCATGCTTTCGCCTTCACTGTTGTCGGCCGACTTCGCCAACCTGAAGCGTGACATTGATATGATAAACCGCAGTGAGGCCGACTGGCTCCACTGCGACGTGATGGATGGCAGCTTTGTGCCAAACATCTCTTTCGGCTTCCCCGTGATCAAAGCCGTGCACAACATTTGCACCAAGCCCCTCGATGTGCATTTCATGATTGTCAAACCCGAACGCTACATCGTGCAGGCTGCCAAAGCCGGAGCCATGATGATGAGCGTGCATTATGAAGCCTGCGTACACCTGAATCGCACCATTCACCAAATCCATGAGGAGGGCATGAAGGCCGGCGTGGTGCTCAATCCCTCCACCCCCGTTGCCATGCTCGAAGACGTCATCGAGGATGCAGACCTCGTGCTGCTCATGAGTGTAAATCCAGGCTTCGGCGGGCAAAAGTTTATCGAGGGCACCATCGGGCGTGTGCGCCGACTGCGCAGGCTCATCGAAGAAAGCGGCTCCCGTGCACTGATAGAGGTGGATGGCGGCGTTAATGGAGAAACGGCCCCCCGTCTGGTCGAAGCCGGAGTGGACGTGTTGGTGAGCGGCAGCTACGTGTTCGGTGCCAAAGACCCCGTGCAGACCATCCACGACCTCAAGAACATCCAACCAACCGTTCGCGCATAACTCTGTTTCAGCGTCCCCCACACTGCCCTGCTCTCCTGCAACCGCTGCGTTTAGCCGTGTCTACAGACGCAGACGCTGCCTGTTTCCGTCCGACATTCGCGACAATCATGACATTCGCAGTTGATTAAAAAACAGCCCATTTTTCTTTACAAACCACTCCGAATGCTTCGCGTATTCTGAAAAAAATAATGTTTCCGTCTGAAAACTCGAAAATTTCGCGATATTCGTAGTTTGCTGATAACCAACGCTTTCTGTAATCACGCATTATCATCCCCCGTTTGGTCGTTCGCGATTGCATATTGAACGGCAGTGCGAAAACGGCTCAAACGCAGTGCGAATGGGCTTTAGTCGTATTCCCATCAGGGCCTAATCGCAGCGCGATTAGGCCTCCGTCACGATAGGACAGAATACAAAACTTAAAATCCGGACTATTTTCGGGCTTTGCGAGAAGACGGAAAGAGGCAAAACACAGCCCTTTTTGCGCTAAAAGGACAAAAAATAAACGGCCGAAAACGGTAATCAATTTTTACAGCGCAGCACAAGACCGTGAAGCGAGACTAAAGTTTTTCCTCATCCTTTGCACGCGCTGCACGACCCTGTCGCACAAATCGCACAAACCAAGACAAACTCCTATAAAACGTTAAATAGTTTCGTGATTGATGCAAAAAAATAGTAACTTTGTGTCCAAATCATCATTTGTCGCAGGGGTGGCAGGCGAGCAAAGCAAAACGGGCAAAAGCCTGTCTGCCGACCGCCGTGCAACCCACGCCCCAAGCATCCCACCCAAACAACGAGAACGCCATGCAGTTTAGCGAAGTAATAGGACAACAGGAAGCCCGCGACCGGCTCATGCAGCTGGTTGCGGAGCAGCGTGTACCCCATGCGCTGATGTTCACGGGGGCGGTGGGCAGCGGCAAGATGGCGCTTGCGCTGGCTTTTGCCTCTTATCTGTTGGGGGAGCGCCATGACGGACAGTCCCTACTGACGAGGCAGCCGGCCATACTCAATGCCGAAGCCATGTTGGGCAAATGGCAACATCCCGACCTGCACTTCACTTTTCCCGTGATACGGCCCAAAGGCATTTCGAGCGACCACAAGGTGGTGAGCGACGACTTCTTGAAAGAGTGGCGCGAGATGCTCGGCGAGGGTCCCTACTTCACTATGGATCAATGGATGGGGCGCATCGGAGCGGCCAATCAGCAGGCGATGATTTATGAGGCCGAAAGCGACGCGCTAAACCACAAACTCAACATCAAGTCGAGTCAGGGCGGTTACAAGATAAGTCTCATTTGGCTGCCGGAACGTATGAATCTGACGAGCGCCAACAAACTGCTCAAACTCTTGGAAGAGCCACCCATGAAAACCGTTTTCCTACTGGTTTCGGAGGAGCCGGAACGGTTGTTGGAAACGATTCGCAGCAGGGTGCAGCGATTCCACATTCACGGCATTCCAACCGCCGACATCGCACGGGCACTGATAGAAAAGTGCGCCATTGGCGAGGAAGACGCGCAGCGGATAGCCCGCATTTCGAACGGCAACTGGCTCAAGGCACTGGAAAATCTGGGGGCCGACAATGAGAACAGGGAGTTTTTTTCGCTGTTTGTCATCCTCATGCGCACGGCCTATATGCGCGACCTCAAGGAACTGAAGCAATGGAGCGAAACCATTGCCGACTTCGGGCGCGAGAAGCAACGACGCATGCTGACCTATTTCTTATATATGGTACGCGAGAGTTTCATGTTTAATTTCCAACAGCAGGAACTAACCTATATGAGCCGCGAGGAGGAGGATTTTGCCACAAACTTCGCACGATTCATCAATGAACGCAACGTGGCAGACATCGCAGAAATGCTGCAACGCACCATTCGCGACATCGCACAAAATGCCAATCCAAAGATACAATTCTTTAACTTGGCTACAGATATGATTATTTTTTTAAGACAATAAAATGAGAAACAATACGATATGTTCCGGTTGCGGTCGAGGCCTTACCAAAGGCTCGGTGGGGCGACAGGACAAGCAACTCAACACCTACGACTGGCTGGCCGACATTCCGGGCAATGCCAAGTCGACGGATTTGGTCGAGGTGCAGTTCAAGAATACACGCAAGGGCTATTTCCACAACGTCAATGACCTCGTTCTGAAGAAAGGCGACGTGGTGGCTGTAGAGGCCAATCCCGGGCACGACATCGGTGTGGTGACGCTCACGGGACGCCTAGTGCGCTATCAGCTGAAAAAGGCAAACCTGCGGTCGCCCGACGACATCAAGCGCATCTACCGACTGGCCAAGCCCGTAGACATGGAGAAATATCAAGAGGCCAAGAGCCGCGAGTATGACACGATGATACAAAGTCGGCAAATCGCCAAGAAGCTGGAACTGCAGATGAAGATTGGCGACGTGGAATATCAGGGCGACGGCAACAAAGCCATCTTCTATTATATTGCAGACGAGCGTGTGGACTTCCGCCAACTCATCAAGGTGTTGGCCGACACTTTCCACGTGCGCATTGAGATGAAACAGATTGGCGCGCGTCAGGAAGCAGGCCGCATCGGAGGAACGGGGCCATGCGGACGCGAACTGTGTTGTGCCACATGGATCAAGAGTTTCTCCAGTGTCTCCACCAACGCAGCACGCATTCAGGACCTCTCCCTCAATCCGCAGAAACTGGCGGGGATGTGTGCCAAGCTGAAATGCTGCCTCAACTACGAGGTGGACCAATACATGGAGGCCAACCGGAAAATGCCCGCACGAGACATTGTCCTGCAGACGACAGACAGCGAATACCACCTGTTCAAGACCGACATTCTGACCGGTCAATGCACCTATTCTACCGACAAGAACATGGCTGCCAACCTCGAAACCATCAGCACGGAGCGTGTGCGCGAAATCGTAGCCATGAACAAGAAAGGAGAGAAACCCTCGTCGCTCATGGAAAACGACAAGGCAAGGCTGCAGAAAAAGCCTGTAGACCTGTTGGCCGACACCGATGTGAGCCGCTTTGACAACAAACGAAAGAAGCGCAACAACAAAGCAAAGCAAAACCGCAACCGGCAGAACAAAAGGGAACAGAACTTTGAGGCAAACGATCGCAACGGCGAGCAGAAGACCGACTCTTCAAACAACGTTCAGCCCACCAAGAGCGAACAGACGAGGCAGGACAACCAACGGCAGGGCGACCCCAAGCGCCAGCCACGCAGAAACAACAAGAGAAACGGGCGCAGCGGCAATCGCGACAACCGACCCGAAAACAACATGCCAACCGCAGAAGAATGAAACATTGGAGACTGACCATTCTGACAGCACTCACGCTGTGCGTGGCTTGCAGCAAAGGTAGGGTTTATCATCACTACAACCACACGCCTATCGCAGGATGGGAAAAAATAGACACGCTGTCCTACAATGTTCCGCCACTGGCAGAACGTGGGCGCTACGACACGGCGTTGGGGCTGCGCATCAACAGCCTTTTCCCGTTTGTCAGTCTGACATTGATCGTCGAACAGACGGTCTTTCCATCCATGAAACAGCAGAAAGACACCATCAACTGCAAACTGGTGGATGGAAACGGAAATTTCAAAGGGCACGGTATCAGTTCTTATCAATACCGCTATCCCGTCTCACAGATGCAGCTGCAACGGGGCGACTCACTGCATATTACCGTGAGGCACGACATGAGGCGCGAAATATTGCCGGGGATATCAGACGTGGGTATAGCCCTGACCAAATTGGACTGAGAGTGGCAGAAAACCGAAAAGCAAGCGGACGATGGAAACAAGATGACATTGTGAAGTCATTTCAGCCATCGTCCGCTTGCCTTTTCTATCTATCACGTTCTGACAAGATTACGCCCCGCGTCTATCCGCATGAAGATGAACAGCAGAATGGTGAAGCCCCATAACGATGAGCCGCCATAACTGAAGAACGGCAGCGGAATACCGATGACAGGTGTAAGTCCTAACACCATGCCCACATTGATGAACAGATGGAACAGGAAAATGCTCAGCACGCAATAGCCGTAGATGCGTCCGAATTTGAAGGGTTGGCGTTCAGCCAAATGAATCAACCTCAAGATGAGGGCCAAAAAGAGCAGAAGAACGCCGGCCGATCCTAAAAAACCTTCCTCCTCACCCACCGTACAGAAAATAAAATCGGTGTCTTGTTCGGGCACAAACTTCAGTTTATTCTGTGTGCCATTGAGAAATCCCTTGCCCTGCAAACCGCCGGAGCCTATGGCAATTTCACTCTGGTGCACATTGTATCCGGCGCCCGCCAGGTCTTCCTCCAGTCCCAACAGCACATTGATTCTGACTCGTTGGTGAGTTTCCATGACATCATTGAGCACATAATCGGCACTGTAAAAGAATGCGATGGAGCCTATGGAAAACAAGGCAATGAAGGTATAGTTACGCAGTTGGGTGGCCAATCTCTGAAAGACAAGATAGCCAATGAGCAAAGCACAAACCGTGAGCTGCACCCAAACCACATCAAACGGGATGACGAATTTGGAGAACAGCAAGGCCAGCAGGGTAGATCCCGCACTCAAAAGACCGAGCACCCAAGCTTTGGCCTTGTCGTAACAATAGAAATACACCATGCCTGAGGTGAAAAGCTGCACCAACAGGAGCACGACAAACTTGCCCAACGATGTGGGTGTTTCCCACAAAAACACCTCCTCATACTTGATGCCCACTACAAAATAAACGACCATCGCAATGCCCGTGAACAAGATGCTTCCCGGCATTCCCTCCCTATAGAACATGAGGAAAAACGACAGATACACCAGCGCTGAGCCGGTCTCCCTCTGTCCCACGATAAACAGCATGGGCAGAAGCACCACTGCCAGTGCCGCTGCAAAGTGTTTCCACTGATGCATATTGAACCCGTAGGTGCTCATCAGCTTCGACACAGCCAGGGCGGTGGCAAACTTCGCGAACTCGGCCGGCTGCACCCTCAGCGGTCCAAGCACAAGCCACGAGCGTGAGCCCTTGATTTCGTGGGGATTGAACATCGTAGCAAAAACCAGCAGAAGGAACAGTCCATAGATGACGTAGGCGAAGGTGTCGTAATAGCGATCGTCGAGCATGAGCAACACAAATCCTAAGACAAGCGAAGTGCCTATCCATATAATCTGCATACCGGAACGTGCGTCGAGACTGAATATATCGGTCTCGCCATAAGTATAACTGGCTCCGCAGACACTGATCCAACCAAACGCCAACAGTGCGAAATAAATGGCGACGGTCCACCAATCGAGGCTGCGGAAAATACCGGGATGTTTATCTGTGGTTTGAGCCATACGCTATTCTCCGTTTCTGCAACGCCGCCGCTTCGCGCTCACGCTCAGGCGACAGTTTGCCGTTCAAATATTGTTCGATCATCACCCCAGCCATAGGCACGGCAAAGTCTGCTCCGAAACCACCGTTTTCCACATAGACCGAGATAGCAATCTTGGGATTATTCATCGGGGCAAAGCCCATAAACACAGAGTGGTCTTGCCCACGATTCTGTGCCGTTCCAGTCTTGCCGCAAATATCAAAAGGCAGACTGCCTAAGTGTCTGCACGTTCCGCCCAGCACCGACGACCTCATTCCGGCCACCGTCAAATCGTAAGCACGTCGGTTGGCCATAGTGTAATGGCGACGCGTGAAAGTTGTGTCGAGCGGCTCACTCTGCACTTTTCTGACCACGTGAGGGACATAATAGTAACCCCGATTGGCTATTGTTGCCCCTAGATTGGCTATCTGGAGCGGTGTGAGATTCACCTCTCCCTGCCCGATAGAGATACTGATGACGGTCAGTCCGTTCCATGATTTTCTGTAGGCTTTGTCGTAGAACGCAGCATTGGGAATTAGTCCACGCTTCTCGCCGGGGAGATCGATGCCCAACCGATAACCAAAGCCCATACTCACCATGTAGTCTCGCCATGTGTCCATCGCCTGCTGAACACTCTTGTATTTTCTACGATTACCTATCATATAATAAAGTCCCCAACAGAAGAATGCGTTGCACGACGTGCTGAGCGCAGGCACAATGGAAACCGGAGAGGCGTGGCCGTGACACCCCACGTGAAGGCCGCGATAATAAAATCCGCGATGACACGGATAGCTGGTGTGGCTGTTGATGATGCCCTCGCTTAAGAACGTAAGCCCCTGCGAAGTTTTAAACGTGGAACCGGGCGGATACTGTCCCATGATGGCACGGTTGAGCAGGGGTTTCCAAGGGTCGCGAGACAACACCCGATGGACCTTGCTCCTCTTTTTCCCTTCAAGCAATCGAGGGTCATAGGAGGGTGAGGAGACCAGACAAAGCACCTCTCCCGTTTGCGGATCTATGGCGACGATAGCACCGATTTTCCCTTCAAGCAATCGCTCGCCGAGTGCCTGAAGATTGATGTCTATGCCCAACGTAAGATCTTTTCCGGCTTTCGGCTGGTGGTCGAATTTACCTTCCTGATATTTCCCCTGAATACGACCGTGAGCATCGCGAAGCAAGACCTGTACACCTTTCTCGCCCCGAAGCTGCTTCTCATAGCTGCGCTCCACGCCCAGTTTGCCTATATAGTCGCCGGGCTGGTAATAGTCGTCATCGTCGATGTCGGCCTGCGACACCTCCGCCACCTCACCCAACACGTGGGCGCCATGCGGATAAGTGTAATTCCTGATGGCTCGTTTCTGGGCATAGAAACCCGGAAAACGATACATTTTCTCCTGAAACACGCTGAAATCTTTGTCGTCCACCTGAGTCATGAACAACTGTTGGGTGAAACGAGAATAACCGGGATTTTTGCGCCGGTCTTTGATTTCACTCATCCGCTGTATGAAATATTCCTTGCTAATACCCAGTGTCTGACAGAAATTCAAGGTGTCCAAGCGGTCCCTCGCCTCGTTTACCACCACCATGATGTCGTAGGAAGGCTGGTTGTAGACCAAAAGTCTGCCATTCCGGTCACGTATGACGCCACGTGAAGGATACTCCACTTTCTTGAGAAAAGCATTCGAATCGGCACTCTTCCGATAGTCGTCACTGGCGAGCTGGAGCGAGAAAAGACGGATGATGTAGATTGTCACGATGACAAAAGCAGCACCACCGATCACGAATTTTCTGTTTTCAAGGTCGAAGTCCTTCATCTACTCCTTTCTCAAATTATCCAGCACCATGATGAGAATTACTGTCAAAACGGTGCTTCCCAAGATATTCAGTCCCCACTCTTTCCAATTGAAAAAGTCAAAAATTTCTATGGTGAAGAACGGCAGACAATAGGTCAACATGAGTATAATAACATGATACAAGTATCTGGAAAAACCGAGCGTAGAGATGCCCGGACGCAGTTCTTCGTCGCTGTCGCGCTGAATAAACAGTTCCATCACGTAGGGTTGCAGCATGGCAACCATAGTCATGGAAGCAGCGGCCACGCCGGGAGTATTTGAAAAAATATCCACGCTCAAGCCTAACAAGAAGCTCCAAACCAATATTCCCCATTTGGGAAAACCACGCTTGAAGGTGATGACAAAATAGACGTAAAGCAGGGGGGTGGCATAATCGAACAGGTGAATATGATTCAATACCAACACCTGTGCCAACAATAAAATAACAAACAGCAACAAACGCCGCAGAAACGCTATATCCATAACTATTTACCATCCATGAATTTCAACGAGTCCTGTGCCGACCGGAGTGTCTCCAACCGCTCCCGAATGGGCTTGTTGTCGATTACACAAACGTCGCGCAAGCGGGCAAAATCGGTGGAAAGTTCCACTTGCAGACGATAGGACAAACCGTCGGGGGAATTGTAAACGTGCATAATTTTACCAACAGCAATGCCGGGCGGGAACACCGACGAATAGCCACTGGTTTCTATCCATTCGTACAATTTGAAGTGGGCATGGCGCGGAATGTCGTCCACATAAGCCAGTTTGCGGTCGCCACCCTGCCAGTGCAGATACCCGAAATAATTGCGTCCGCGTATCTGGCAGCTGATGTTGGAACGGATGTTCAACACCGGGATGACCACCGAATAGTGGGGCGAGGCCAGATACACTATGCCCACCACGCCACTTCCACAAGCCACTCCCATGTCTTTGGCTACTCCATCGGCCGTTCCCTTGTCGATGGTGATGAGATTATCGGCACTGTTGAGCCTGTTGCTCACCACCTTGGCGGGTATCAGCCTGTAGTCTTTCAGCTGTTCAAACTGTCCCTTTCTCATCCACAAGCTGTCTCCGGTCGCTGTCGTGAGCTTACCGGAAAGTTCCTTCACCTGCTGCTCCAAATAGAGATTGCGCTGCGTGAGTTCCGCATTCACCTTGGAAAGCGAGAAAAACGATTCGACCTCCGCACTCCAAGACAATACCTTGCCGGCCACAACGTTGGCCGACGTGAACCATACGCTGCCCTGATAGCTGTTGTATTGGAACAGCAATACCATACTGATTATTTCCAATAACAGAAAAACTAACCAGTGATTGTATTTGGCAAGGAATTCTAAGAGGTTACGCATCGTATCAAACGTTAAACTCCGGACCTTGCGATTTAAACTTTATGATAGGCCTGCAGCTCGACAACTACATCCGTCGGTAATCATAAAGGTTAAACTCCAAAAAGTCCGGCGTTCAAAATAAATGAGTTTAAAGGCAGCGGCTTATCTCATCAGGAAAGAGAAGCGGCCCACGTTTTTCAAAGCAATGCCGGCTCCTTTGGCCACACTGTGCAAGGGATCTTCCGCAATGTGGAAGGGAATACTGATCTTATCCCTCAACCGTCTGTCCAGACCACGAAGCAGTGCTCCGCCACCCGACAGATAGATGCCGTTCTTCACAATGTCGGCATACAGCTCCGGCGGAGTGGCTTCCAAGGCGGAAAGTACGGCATTTTCGATTTTGGCCACCGTCTTATCCAGACAATGGGCAATCTCCTGATAGCAAACGGGCACCTCCATAGGCAAAGCCGTGATGCGGTTAGGCCCGTGCACAACATAGTCTTCGGGCGCTTCATCGCCAAGGTCGGTCAGGGCAGAGCCTACGTGAATCTTAATACGCTCGGCCATTCGCTCAGATACCTTCACATTGTGCTGGCGGCTCATATACTCCTGAATATCAGCCGTGAGGTCGTCACCGGCAACACGTATGGAGTTGTTGCTCACGATGCCACCAAGCGAAATGACAGCAATTTCCGTAGAGCCACCTCCGATGTCGACAATCATGTTGCCCTCAGGTGCTTCCACATCAATACCAATACCAATGGCAGCTGCCATCGGCTCAAAAATCAAATACACGTCGCGACCATCGGCATGCTCGGCCGAGTCTCTCACGGCACGAAGCTCCACCTCGGTTGATCCGGAGGGAACACCAATCACCATGCGCAGTGACGGCGAGAACAGACGCGAGCCGGTATGCACCATTTTGATCAGCCCGCGCATCATCTGTTCACAGGCCGTAAAGTCGGCTATCACACCGTCGCGCAAGGGGCGGATGGTGCGGATGTTGTCGTGTGTTTTCTCATACATCATTTTGGCAGCCTCGCCCACAGCAATCATCTTGTCGGTGCGACGGTCTAACGCCACCACAGAAGGCTCGTCCACAACCACCTTGTTATCACTGATGATAATGGTGTTGGCCGTACCCAAGTCCATGGCTATTTCTTGAATAAACGAAAAAAATCCCATTGTTTGAAATCATCTGTTTGCATGGCTTCGCGCTTTCACACATCTGCTTGTCGTGAAGTCAAGCCATGCAAATCACGGATTAATATTTTTATGAATAAAACTCTGTTTTTCTTAGTGGTGAATATGGTGTCGGGAAACGACCACCGAGCAGTCCGCACACGGCGTTTCGCGTGCCACCACCCCTTCACTTCTATTGCTTCCCACAAAACCAGTTGTGGATGGCCGTATCGTAGTGACTGCTCACCCCAAAGGCGCGCTCAGCAAACATCCTGCGATCGGCAAGCTCTGTCTTGGCGCCGTTCTTCTTAAGGATGTCCAGCAACACGCTGTATTCTGCCTTGCTTGGCACAATCACCACATCCTTGAAATTCTTGGCACCAGCGCGAATCAGCGAAATGCCGCCAATATCTATCTTCTCGATAATGTCCTGCTCCGACGCACCACTGGCCACCGTCTGCTCGAAAGGATAGAGGTCTACAACCACCAAGTCGATAGCCGGAATTTCGTATTTCTGCATTTCCTTCCGGTCGCCCTCGTTGTCACGACGGGCCAATATTCCGCCGAACACTTTCGGGTGCAGCGTCTTCACTCTGCCGCCCAAGATTGACGGATAGGTCGTCACTTCTTCTACCTTCTGACATTCATAGCCCAACCCCTCAATGAAGGATTGTGTACCGCCGGTACTCAGGAACTTCACTCCCTCCTGATTCAGTTTCGCAAGCAGCTCCTCCAAGCCGTCCTTATGGAAAACTGAAATCAAGGCAGTCTTAATTTCTTTTGTTTCAGACATATAATTAACGTACGTTTATATGATTAAGTTGCAACTCGAATGGTGCAAAGTTACTAATTTTTTTAGGAATGAAGATGATGTTTACCCATAATTTATTAAGGAGACCCCATGAAATTGTTGCACATCAAGCAGGTTACCGCCCACTGTCTTAATGAAATGCTCAAACGTCCACAAACCGTATGCCTCACAAACCGATGATTATCGAGGGCCTTTTCGGCCGAAAAAGCGCTTCTGCCGTTGGCTCCACTGCGATATTTTGCCACAACGAATTTTCAGTTTCGTCTTAAACCGAATCTGCTATCACCTATTGGTATGTCAAAAAAGATTACCCAAATTTAACGTTTGTTCACAAAGCATTCAGCATAAAAAGAACTATGTTTTTCTCCTCTACATCCATCGGCTGCATGTGAAAATCTTCCGTATGCAGAGGATTGCATAGGAGCATCCTGCGGCAAAGCCTTAATCGCAATATGATTAAGCCTCATTCGCCACACGAATAAGCCTTAGTCGCAAGGCGATTAAGGCCTTCTCGCACTGCCGTTTGATACTCAACCGCGAAGATCCAAACAAGAGACACAACATCATATTTACGAAAAATGCTGACTATCAGCCAACTACGAATTATGTAAATTTTGCGAAATTCGCACCGAAACCTGTTTTGTTTTTAAATAAGCGAAATCTGCGGAGGTGTTTGTAAAGAAAAAAACGTAAGAATATAACTCCTCTGCCATGTTCGCAAAATTGCCTTCTCCCATGAGGGTGAGCCAAAATGGGCATAGGGGTTATTTTGGTTTTATACTTTTTTTGCTTGCCGTCAGCCCATGGCAAACCGCTAAAAGCAAGGCTTTTTGCTTGGCGATTATAACACTAATCGCTATATTTGCAAATACTTTACGATCGGTCTATCAGCCCCTTACCTATGTATGACACGCGCAAGGCTCAGCTATAGAAACGGGAAGGCGAAAGGATGACAGGGCTTCATCTGATCGGACGGAGCAGAATGGTCTGATTGGTCTGACTGGTCTGAATAGTCCGATAAAACCCTCAAGAATCACAACAACAACTATAAAATATGAACAACAATTTCAAAAGAACACTCCTGAGTGCCACATTGGCCTCTGCCGTGATGCTCTCGAGCACCGACCCCGCGTCGGCACAAACCAGTGCCGCCAATCCACTGTTGCAAACCAGCAACCTGCCTTATGGCGCACCCGACTTCAGTAAGATAAAATACGAGCATTATCTGCCTGCTCTCAAAGAGGGTATCAGGCAGCAAAGGGCTGAAATACAGCGCATCGTGGACAACACAGAAAAGCCCACCTTTGCCAACACCATACTGGCCTATGAACGTTCGGGAGTGCTGCTCGACAAAGTGACAAGCATTTTCTACGGACTGACAAGTGCCGACAAAACAAAGGAAATCGCTGCAACAGAAAAGGAAATCACACCACTGCTCACCGATCTTGAAAATGAAATATTGTTCAATGACAAGCTCTTTGAACGCGTGAAATATGTTTACGACAACGAATACAAGACGCTGCAGGGCGAAGACAAGAAGCTGCTGGAAGAGTTATACAAGAATTTCGTGCGTTCCGGTGCATTGCTTTCGCCCAACGACAAGGCGAGAATGAAGGAAATCAACAAGCGCATCGCTACCCTTCAGCAGGAGTGGGGAAACATGCTTCCCGACGCCACCAACAACGCTGTGGTGTGGGTGGACAGCAAGGAAGAACTCTCCGGGCTGAGCGATGCGGACATTGCCCAATGCAAGGAGGATGCTGAAAGTCATGGGGGCAAGGCACCCTACTGCATCGTTATCGTGAACACCACGCAGCAAGCCATACTCACCAATCTCGACAACCGGGACTTGCGCCGCAGGGTTTACGAGGCTTCGATCCACAGAGCTGACGGCTCCGGCAAATTCAACACGTTCCCCCTCGTAGTGGAGATGGCCAAGCTGCGCGCAGAGAAAGGTGAACTGATGGGTTACAAAAACTACGCGTCGTATTCGCTGGAGCGAACAATGGCCAAGAACACGGACAATGTTTACCGTTTCCTCAAACAGCTCATCGCCGACTATACGCCAAAGGCCGATGCGGAAACACAAGCCATCGAAGCCTGCGCCCGCAAGACAATGGGCAACGATTTTGAGCTTCAGCCCTACGATAGGTTCTACTATTCGGCCAAAATGAAGAAAGAGCAGTTCAACTTCTCGGATAACGACGTGAAACCCTATTTCAACATCGACAGCGTGCTTGTCAATGGCGTGTTCTACGCTGCCCATCGCGTCTACGGTCTGTCGTTCAAGGAGCGCACCGACATTCCCACCTATCACAAGGATATGAAGGTCTACGAGGTGTTCGATGGCAACGGCAAACCACTTGCCCTGTTCTATTGCGACTACTTCCGTCGCCCCACCAAGCGAGGCGGTGCATGGATGAGCAGTTTTGCCAAGCAGAGTCGTGAGCGCCATCAACTGCCCGTGATCTACAACGTATGCAACTATGCCAAAGCACCTGAGGGCGAACCGACGCTCGTCACATGGGACGAGGTGACAACCATGTTCCACGAGTTCGGTCATGCCCTGCACGGCATATTGTCCGACTGCCAATACAACTCGCTGAGCGGCACAGCCGTAGCACGCGACTTCGTGGAGATGCCATCGCAGTTCAATGAGTCGTTCGCCACCATTCCGGAAGTGTTCAACCATTATGCCAAACACACACAAACGGGCCAACCCATGCCTGAGGAACTGAAGAACAAGATGCTCAATTCCATCAACTTCCACTCGGCCTATGCACTCGGCGAGAACTTGGCCGCCACCTGTCTCGACATGGCCTGGCACGTGATGGCGTCTAAAGACATTCCCACTGCCGACAAAGCCAACGCGTTTGAGACCCAAGCCCTGTCAGCTATCGGACTGCTCAACCGTCAGATTCCGCCCCGCTACTCCACCTCTTATTTCAACCACGTGTGGGGAGGTGGCTACGCAGCCGGTTACTACAGCTATCTGTGGACTGAGGTGCTGGCCGTGAACATCGCCGCATGTTTTGCTGAAAAGGGAGCCTTGAAACCCGAAGTGGGACAGGCTTTCCGCGACATGATACTCAGTCGGGGCAACACTCGTGACCTGATGCAGAGCTTCTCGGCATTCACCGGGCTCAAAGCGCCCGACGCATCCGGACTGCTCAAGGCGCGCGGCCTGTAACAACGACAGCAGCTATATCGCCTTACATAACACAGCCGTGAAAGTAAACCCACTTTCACGGCTGTGTCATAATGATACCTATCGTCCGTCAAGACGCCGTTTTCAAATCTTGGAATCCCTGCGACAGCTTTCCGCTGAAGAATTGTTCCGCACGGGCTCCAAACTTATGGGCTTATTCTAAACCAATCCACATCAATCCATCCGCGATTGGTTGTGCCCGTCGGCTCCTGAGCCACAAGTCCGATTTTTGCGCCAATCCATTTGCCTTCGCGCATGGTGAAGGTCTTTCCCACAGGCTTGAACGTCTTTCCGTCGATGGCGTAAGCAAAGTTCACCTGCCCATGATCCACCTTCATTTGTAGATAAATCTCCTCGTGAATGGCAAACTGATAGTCGTTCTCGTCCTGCCCGGTCTTGTTCAGCGTGGCAAGCGTGGTCACTTCTTCCCTGCCCTTCTTATCGGCCTTGTTGCAGGTTATCTGTTGCAATTTGAATTGATCGCCGACACGTTTCACCACCAAGGCCGAATAGTCCAGCCCCATCATCACAATACCGCCGAACTGATTCTCGGCCTTACCGATGAGCTTGAGCTTTGCAGTGGCCGTAAACTTGTCCGCTGGCGTCTTCTGCAAGAGCAGATTCGGCGTGTTCCACAGGGTCTCATTGCTTTTCCATGTGTACAGCCGGAAGAAGCCGAGCGACGTTGGCATGCCGTAAGCCTGAGCATAATTGGCGTGCCACTGCCATTGCTTGCCCAGCATCGGAGCGTTGAACTCGTCGCTCTCCACAGGGTTCATCACGACCGATGAAGCCGATTTGGGTTTACGATAAGTGGTGTACGGCTCTCCGCAATAACCCTTCTTGGGTACGCGTCCCATCACGGGCCAGTTGTCTTTCCACGTCACCGGCTGCAGGTGTACCACACGCCCATACGCCCCTTTGTCCTGAAAATGCATAAACCAGTCCTCTCCGACCGACGTGTGTATCCATGCACCCTGATGCGGTCCGTTGATATCCGTCGTTCCCTGAGCCAGCACCTTTTGGTATTCATAAGGCCCATAAGGATTTCTCGACCGCATGGCCACTTGGAAACCGGTCGCCACTCCACCGGCCGGAAACATGACCCAGTACCACCCGTCACGCTTATAGAACTTGGGGCCTTCGGCAGTTCGATACTCCGTTCCGTTGCCGTCGAACACAATAACGGGGTCGCCGATGGTCTTTGTGCCCTCCTTGTTAAGTTCGCGGACGGTGATAACGGAGGCAAAACGGTTGCGACTGTTGGCCCAACCGTTGGCCAGATAACATCTACCGTCATCGTCCCAGAGCGGCGTGGTGTCTATCATTCCCTTACCCTCTATCACCAACACCGGGTCTTCCCACGTTCCGGCAGGCTCTTTGGTCTTCACCATGAACACGCCGTTGTCGGGATCTCCCCAGTAGATATAAAATTCTCCGTCGTGGTAGCGAATGCACGGAGCCCACACACCATTGCCGTGAGCGGGTTTCCCGGAAAACAAACTGTCGGGCACCAATCGCCTCACGCCGTGCCCGATGATTTCCCAATTCACCAAGTCGCGGGAATGGAGAATCGGCAAACCGGGTATACAGTTGAACGAACTGGCCGTCATATAATAGTCGTCGCCTACGGCAATGACATCCGGATCGCTGTAGTCGGCATTGATAACGGGATTGGTATAAGTGCCGTCGCCATTGTCGGGACACCACACTTGCGACCTATATTGCGCCGATGCCGCGACGGGCAGCGCCATGAATAAGGTCAGGAGGATTTGTTTCAGCATCATTGTTTTAGTTTGGTTTCGTATATTTAATTGTAAAGCCTCCCCTTATGGAAGATAAAGGGAGGCCGAAATAGTTTTGTTTTGGTATAGCGTTTACCATCTATAACGCAGGTCGTCTGCCTGCCACATTCACCCACTCACAATAAGAGCAGAGCAAAATAATATTGCTATATTCCCCCACTCACAATAAGAGCAGGACGGAATATTATTTGCAATGCAATGCTACGATGGTCTCATACAGTTCCTGACGGCCGCTGATCTGCTTCGGCTCGCCGTGCTTGCGAGCGTAGGCCACAAGGTCTTCAAGGCTCATTTCGCCATTCTCAAACCGCTTGCCCTCGCCGTCATCAAAACTTGCGTAGCGTTCCTTCAGCATTTCGGGCAGCGGACTTTCGTCCATGATGGCCGCAGCATTGATAAGTGCACGCGCCATAGCGTCCATGCCGCTGATATGGGCAATGAACACATCTTCAGGGTCGGTGGAGTTGCGGCGCAGCTTGGCATCGAAGTTGGAGCCACCCGTGCCCAGTCCACCGTTGCGAATAACCTGCAACATGGCTTGCGTCAGCTCGAAGTTGTCGATGGGGAATTGGTCGGTATCCCATCCGTTCTGCGCATCACCCCGATTGGCGTCGATGGAGCCGAGCATACCGTTATCCACGGCAACTGCCAGTTCGTGCTCAAAGGTGTGACCGGCCAACGTGGCGTGATTCACCTCTATATTCACCTTGAAATCCTTGTCCAGCCCGTGCGCGCGGAGGAAACCTATCACCGTTTCGGTATCCACGTCATACTGGTGTTTGGTAGGCTCCATAGGCTTCGGCTCTATGAGGAACGTGCCCTTGAATCCCTTGCCACGAGCATAATCGCGGGCAGCGGCAAGCATATTGGCCAAATGATTTTTCTCTCTCTGCATCTGGGTGTTGAGCAGAGACATATAGCCTTCGCGTCCGCCCCAGAACACATAGTTCTCTCCGCCAAGCTTGATGGTGGCATCAATGGCGTTCTTTATCTGCACAGCAGCACGCGCAACAACGTCGAAGTTCGGATTCGTGGCCGCGCCGTTCATGTAGCGCTTGTGGCTGAACACGTTGGCTGTGCCCCAAAGCAGCTTCTTCGTGGGGTCGGCAGCCATCTTCTCTTTCAGATAATCGGTAACGGCTGCAAGGTTGGCTTCGTATCTGTCGATGTCGTCATCGGGATCTACGAGGTCCACATCGTGGAAGCAAAAATACTCTATGCCGAGTTTGGTCATAATCTCAAAACCGGCATCAACCTTATCCTTGGCACGCTGAACGACATCCGCAGACTCGTCCCACGCGTAGGTGCGGGTGCCCCCACCGAACTGGTCGCCGCTGGCTGCACCCAGTGTGTGCCACCAGGCCATGGCAAACCGGAGCCAGTCTTTCATCTTCTTGCCTTTAATAACACGCTCCGGATCATAATAGTGAAAAGCCATTGGGTTCTTACTCTCTACGCCCTCGAAGGGAATCCTACCCACTGAGGGGAAATACTCTTTTGCCATAATCTTTGTTTTTAGTTATTGATGATTGATCATTATCGTTTGTTTACATGCTGCCGGAGACACGTCTCGGCTGTCGGCCGACACCCGAAACGTCCACCCGCTATCTCCGCGTTTCGCCCGCTAAAACGGCCTTCCAACGCTCGTAGGCCGCCTTACAATCGGCCGTCTTCTTCACGTCCGGCTCGATGATTGCCAGTTCCTTGAGTGTGGCAAAGGCTTCCTCTTGGTTGCGGTATATTCCGCAGCCCATACCTGCTCCCTTGGCGGCTCCCACCGATCCATCGGTTTCGTAGAGTTCGATGGCCGCTCCGCTGGTTGTTGCCAACGTGTCTCGGAACGTCTCGCTGAGGAACATATTGGCCCTGCCGGCATGAATCCTACGAATATCCATGCCTATCTGCTCCATGATTTCCATGCCGTAGCAGAACGAGAACACAATACCCTCCTGAGCGGCGCGCATGAGATGAGCACGGGTGTGCTGATTGAAATCAAGCCCGTGGACGGAACAGCCCAACTCCCGGTTTTCCATGACGCGCTCAACTCCGTTGCCAAAGGGAATCACGGTGAGTCCCTCACTGCCGACGGGAACAGTGGCGCACAGGTCGTTCATCTCGTCATAACTCATGCCTTGCGGCGCAACATTGCGGCGTACCCACGCATTCAGGATGCCGCTGCCATTGATACACAGCAGCACACCGAGCCGAGTTAGCTCCTGCGTATAATTAACGTGGGCAAAGGTATTGACACGGCTCTTTTGATCATAGTTCACCTCGCCCAACACCCCATAGACCACGCCCGACGTGCCCGATGTAGACGCAATCTCTCCCGGATTGAACACATTGAGGCTCAACGCATTGTTCGGTTGGTCTCCGGCGCGATAGGAAACGGGAATGCCCGGCGCGAGACCAAGTTCGGCAGCCACCGCCTTGCTGACCCTGCCCTGCACGGCAAACGTAGGCACCACATCGGCCAGCAAATCTCCGGAGAAACCATAATAGTCTAACAGGAAATCGGCCGGCTGCTGCTTCTCGAAATCCCAGAAGATGCCCTCGCTCAGTCCGCTGATAGTGGTATTCATCTCACCCGTGAGCCGCATGGCGAGATAGTCGCCGGGCAGCATAATCTTGTGGATTCGTTCGTAGATTTGAGGTTCATTCTCCTTCACCCACGCCAGTTTTGCCGCCGTGAAGTTGCCCGGCGAGTTGAGCAGATGGCGCAGACAGAAGTCGGGGCCAAGCTCGTTGAAGGCGCGTTCACCATAGGGCACAGCGCGCGAGTCGCACCAGATGATGGCATCGCGAAGGGCGTTCCCGTCCTTGTCGACACACACCAGCCCATGCATCTGATAAGAGATGCCAATGGCCTTGACGTCATGGCCTGTCGCTCCCGTGTCGGCCATAATCTTCTGCAAAGCCAATTTGGCATTATCCCACCACATTTGCGGGTCTTGCTCGGCCCACCCGGCCCTGACAGCCTTGATGGGAGCTTCGTGTCCGGGGAAAAAGGCAGTGGCGGCTATGGCGCCGGTCTCAACATCGACGAAAGAGGCTTTGACGCTGCTGGAGCCTACATCAAACCCCAATAGATATTGTTTTTCCATATTTCTGTTTTAATAGATGTCATTCAGGGTTAAGATCGATTTCATCGCAAAGATAATCAAAACTTACCAAAACCGCAGCTTAGAAGCCCATAAAATTCCATAAAATTTTACTCACCCCAATTATTCCCTCATCTTTTTCCATTCTCCATTCTTCACCCTTCATTCTCCACTCTCCATTCCTCTTTCTTCACTTATTTTTACCTTTTTTCCTCAATTATTTTTCGGTCTTCCAGCGCAAAAATAACTATGTTTTGTCGTCAAAACCGAGCCGTGTGTTCCAAAAAAATGCAAGGCTGCTGCGATTGAGTTCTTCTCACAGCATGGTTAGGCCTTAACGGCATCGCGACTAAGCCTCATCCGCCTTGTGGTTGAGCCCTTCTCGCACAGCCGTTTGATATGCAATCGCGAGGGGAAAAATAGTGGTCAGTAACACCCAGAACCCTAAACTCCAGATTATCAACCAACTACAAAATCCCGAAATTTGAGCGAATTTCCGACGAAGGGACATTTATTTTCAAATACGCGAAGCATTTTGAGGCTTTTGTCAAGAAAATTGGCTACATAAAATGCCACGAAAAACAGTCATGTCCTCCTCGCTGAGTGCAAAACTTAGCTGCCTTCTGCCATTTTTATAAAAAACCCATGCCCCTAAATACTAATTTTGAAGTGCCTTCGTTATAAACTAATGAGGGTGTATCGACACCCTTTGCCTATTGAAAGCAAATGAACAATCATTTCGCCGGCTACTAAAACTCGTAAAAACCTAACTTATCAATAATGAATACAACAAACGACAAAGGCAGTAAAGCCTATCTTGCCTCCATTGTGATGGTGGCAGTGCTCGGCGGTTTACTTTTCGGTTACGACACCGCCGTCATTTCCGGCGCAGAAAAAGGCTTGCAGGCCTTCTTCATGGGAGCCGACGATTTCAACTACACCAACGGCATGCACGGCATTACCTGTGCCAGCGCGCTCATCGGCTGTATCATCGGATCGGCCCTCTCCGGCCTGTTGGCCTCCAGATGGGGTCGGAAACAGAGCCTCATGTTTGCAGGCATTCTGTTTTTCATCTCTGCTCTGGGAAGCATGGACCCCGAATTTCTGTTTTTCGAACACGGACAACCTTCGATGGAGCTGCTTGTGGCCTTCAACATCTACCGCATCATCGGTGGCGTGGGCGTAGGACTGGCTTCGGCCATCTGTCCCATGTATATTGGCGAGGTGGCTCCGAGCGGAATACGGGGAATGCTGGTGAGCTTCAACCAGTTTGCCATTATCTTCGGCCAGCTGGTGGTCTACTTTGTCAATTTCATGATCTTAGGCGACAACGTCAATCCCGTCATCGAATTGGTCAATGGCGTAAATCAAATTCTCAACCCCGAAGCCGCCACATGGACCATCGCCACCGGTTGGCGCTATATGTTTGGCAGTGAAGCCGTGCCCGCCGGACTGTTTACCATTCTCATCTGTTTTGTACCCGAAACACCGCGCTATCTCGTCATGACCGGACGCACCGAGCGTGCCCGCAGCATCCTCGCACGCATCAACGGCAGCGTGAAAGCCGACGAGATTGTAAGCGACATCAAGAACACGCTCACCGAGAAGACCGAACGTCTGTTGGCCTACGGCTGGGTGTGCATCTTTGTGGGTATCATGCTGAGCGTGTTCCAGCAGGCAGTGGGCATCAATGCCGTGCTCTACTATGCACCGCGCATCTTCCAAGACATGGGCATGGCCAACCCGATGGTGCAGACCGTCATCATGGGCATCGTCAACATCTCGTTCACGCTGGTGGCTGTGTTCACTGTGGAGAAACTCGGTCGCAAACCCCTGCTCATCTGTGGCTCCATCGGTATGGGTATCGGTGCGCTGGGAGTGGCCCTCACCTTTGGCAACGAAGCCATGAGCATGGTCACCATGTTGTCGATCATGGTCTATTCGGCCAGCTTCATGTTCTCGTGGGGCCCCATCTGCTGGGTGCTCATCGCGGAGATATTCCCCAACACCATTCGCGGCAAGGCAGTGGCCATTGCCGTGGCGTTCCAATGGATATTCAACTGGATTGTCAGTTCCTCGTTTGTGCCGATGTTTAACCTGCACCTGCAAGAGGGCGACCATTTCGGTCACTGGTTTACCTACGGACTTTACGGAACGATCTGTTTCGTTGCGGCCATCTTTGTGTGGAAGATGGTGCCCGAAACTAAGGGTAAAACGCTCGAAGACATGAACAAACTCTGGAGACCGGAGAAATGATGGTCTGTCTGAAACGTAACAGGCCGGCCCTTCCGTTGGCCAAATAACGTTGCCCGTTGTCGCCTCCGAGCGACAACGGGCTTTCTTTTTAGCTCCTCCTCCCGCCAACAGACTCGGTATGGGGCTGTATGCACGGTGTAAACGACACCGGTGGCATACGGCCCGCAGCAGGGTTTACCTTATTATATAATACGCTGTCATCATCTTATAATACCCTATCATCGGGCATTACAGAAACAACATGCCGACCCGGAAGAACACCGCCGACACCACCCAGGCCAGAACAGTGGTGTAGCCGGCTGCAAAGAGCGCCCATTTCCACGACCCACTCTCTTCCTTGATGGCTGCAATCGTGGCCACGCAGGGAAAATAGAGCAACACAAAGAGCAGGAAACTGTACGATGTGAGCACGGCTATAGGTGCGGCTTCATCGATGCTCACTCCATGGAGCTGCGCCACTTCGGCCGTCATCCGGTCTCGCAGTTTCTCGAATTTACCACCGTCGCTCACCGCATCAGCATCGGCAAAGCTGTCGTCGTTGGCATAGAGCACGCCCAGTGTGGACGCCACAATCTCCTTAGCCCCCACGCCGGCCATCAGTCCCACATCGAGTTTCCAACTGAATCCCTGCACCGCGAACACGGGTTCCACCGCTTTGCCGATGCGCCCGATGAAACTCTGCTCCTGCTGTTGCTGTGCAGGCAGCGTGTCGTCGTGCGGGAAATAGCCCAACGCCCAGACTATAATGCTGGCCACGAGGATAATGCCTCCCATCTTTCTGAGATATTGTTTGCCCTTGTCCCAAGTGTGGCGCACCAGTGCCTTGCCCGTCGGAAAACGGTAAGGGGGCAACTCCATCACAAAGGGGGTGTCTTCACCTTTGAACACTACCGTGGTGAAGAGCTTACTTATCACAATCGCTATCAACACTCCTATGAGATACAGCGACATCATGATGAGCCACTGCGCCCTTAGGGCAAAGAATGTTCCCACGATCATGACATAGATGGGGATGCGGGCTTCGCAGCTCATCAGTGGCAGAATGAGCATCGTCACCAAGCGCGACCGGCGGCTCTCGATGGTGCGCGTGGCCATGATGGCAGGCACGTTGCAGCCGAATCCCATGATGAGCGGGATGAAAGACTTGCCGTGCAAGCCTATTTTGTGCATCAGATGGTCCATGATAAACGCGGCGCGCGACATATAGCCCGAATCTTCCATGAACGAAATAAAGAAGTAGAGAATGAGAATTTGCGGCAGAAATACAATCACCGCGCCCACGCCGCCGAGTATGCCGTCTACGATCATAGCCTTCACGGGACCGGCCGGCAACAGCGTGCTCACCTCGTCGCCAAGCCACGCCACGAAGGTCTCTATCCACTCCATAGGATAGGCTCCGAGCATGAATGTGGCAAAAAACATGATGCAAAGTACAAGCAGAAAAATAGGAAAGCCCACCACGCTGTGGGTGAGGATGCGGTCGAGCAGGTGGGTGAGCTTGTAGGTATCTTCCTTCGTGCCGGTCTGGTAGTTGGCCTCTTTGAGTGCGCCGTTGATGAATCCGTATTTGGCATCCATAATCAGCGTCTCAGTGTCCATATTGGTTTCCTCCTTCACACGAGAGGCCGTTTTGTTGCGATGGAGGAAAATCAGGTCAGCATCAGGCAGCGTGCGTATATATTGCTCTACCTCGCTGTCGTTTTCCAGCAGTTTGATGGCCAGATAACGGGTGGAAAAACGTTCGCGGAGATGTTCTTCCTGCTTCAGGTGTTCCTGTATATAGGCGATACCGTCTTCCACTTCGTGACCATGATTGATGTGGATATGACGGAAGTAAGGCTCCTTGTCCTCCGTGCCCTCATAGATTTTGATCACCATGTCGAACAGTGCCTTCACTCCCTCACCCGAAGTAAACACTGTGGGTATCATGGGCACACCGAAAAGCTCGGAAAGTTTGCCGCAGTCTAAATGGTCGCCGCGACGACGGCTCTCGTCAAACATATTGAGTGCCACCACCATGCGCACGTGCATATCGATGAGCTGGGTGGTGAGGTAAAGATTGCGTTCGAGATTGGACGAGTCGATGACATTGATCACCACGTCGGGGGTTTTCTCTACCAGTTGTTTCCTCACATAGAGTTCCTCCGGAGAATAGGCCGACAGCGAATAGGCACCGGGAAGGTCTACCAGATTGATGCGATAGCCTTTCCATGAGACATGGCCCTCTTTGGCATCCACCGTCACACCCGAATAATTGCCCACATTCTCGTGGGCTCCCGACACAAAGTTGAACAGCGAAGTCTTACCACAATTGGGGTTGCCTACCAAGGCCACGTTGATGCTTCTGCGCTTTGCCAGCGCAGCACTCTTTACCTGTGCCTCACTCAGTTCGCCGTCGGAAGACGATACAGAGGTTGGCGCCATGCTGTCGGAGGAGAGTGGGGCTTCGGCCTTGCGGCCTTTGTCGTGATCCGGCAACTGCCCGACCGATTTCAGCTTTGCAGCTTCTTCGCGGGTCATCACCTCTATCAGGGCAGCCTCACTGTGGCGAAGGCTCACCTCATAACCCATGACTCTATATTTCACGGGGTCCTTGAAGGGAGCGTTCAGCAATACTTCCACCTTCTTGCCCTTGACAAATCCCATCTCGACAATACGTTTGCGGAAGCCACCGTGACCCAAGACTTTAACGATGACAGCACTTTCGCCCGTTCGAAGTTCTGATAATTTCATATATGCACCTTTACCGAATTGCAAAGATACTAAAAAACGGACACAATAGGGATGAAAAGACATCTTGTAAACCCAAGAATACCTACAAATAGGGATAGCCGGTGCAAAACCAGCCGAAACGTCATCACAAACAATGAGTCGCAACAGCAGGGCCACAACAAGAGGACCGCAGAGCTGAAATCAACATGAGTTTATAAAAAACGGACAGAATGACAACATTACGAGAGTTTTTATTAACTTTGCAATAAAGACACATGATTATGAAGGAAATAAGTTGGGGATTTATTGGTTGCGGAGAGGTGACCGAGAAGAAGTCGGGGCCGGCGTTCAACGAAGTGCCGGGCTCTCACGTGGAAGCGGTCATGGCCCGCAACGAGGAAAAAACACGGGCTTATGCAGAGCGTCACCACATTAAGAAATGGTATACCGACCCGCAACAGCTCATCAACGACCCCGAAGTGAATGCCGTCTACATCGCTACTCCGCCATCGAGCCATGCCACTTTCGCAATCATGTCGATGAGGGCCGGGAAGCCTTGCTATGTTGAGAAACCACTGGCAGCCAGCTATGAAGACTGCATACGCATCAACCGCATCAGTAAGGAGACCGGAGTGCCATGCTTCGTAGCCTACTATCGCCGGTATCTGCCTTATTTCCGGAAAGTCAAAGAGATTGTAAACGATGGGACATTGGGCAAGATTCTCAACGTCCAGATACAATTCTCGGTACCTCCGCGCGACTTGGACTACAACGTGAATGAGAGTCGTCCATGGCGTCTGCAACCGGACATTTCGGGTGGTGGATATTTCTACGACCTCGCGCCTCACCAACTCGATTTGCTGCAAGAGATGTTTGGGGTGATTGTTCGTGCACACGGCTATCCTGCCAACCGAGCACATCTGTATGAGGCCGAAGACACCATCAGTGCCTCTTTCATCTCTGCCAGCGGCATTCCGGGCAGTGCGTCGTGGTGCTTTGTGGGTCACGAGAGTGCGAAAGAAGACAGCATCACAGTGGTGGGCGACAGAGGATCGCTCATATTCTCGGTGTTCACCTACATGCCCATACGCCTCATGACGGGCGAGGGCGACGTGCAGATTGAAGTGCCTAACCCCGTATATGTGCAGCTGCCAATCATTCGTTCGGTTATAGAACATCTGCAGGGCATTGGCCAATGCAACTGCACGAGCGTGAGCGCAACGCCAGTAAACTGGGTGATGGACCGCATACTGGGTAAATTCTAAATGAAAACTGCGATAAAAATATACTGCCTCGTGCTGCTGGCGATGGCATCGGGACAGGTCCGGGCATCAGCCACAGACAGTCTGCCCGAACAGCACAAAGAATACTCCGGACATCAATTGCGCACCCCTTTCCTCAACAAACTATATCAGTGGGTGAAGGAGTTTTCAAGCGTAGACACCAACTACATTGAGCCACAACGCTACAACTACACTTTCATGATGCAAAACACCAACACCTATGAGGTGTACCATCTGCGCAACCATAAGGGGCAGGAAGTGGTGTTTTCCCCCCGTCCGGCCTATAAAGTCGGTCCGTATTTTGGGTGGAGATGGATTTTCCTGGGCTACACCATAGACCTGACGCAATTTAAAAACGGTGACGGACGTCGGGATTTAAACTTGAGTTTCTACAGCAGTCAGATCGGAATGGACCTATTCTACAGGAAATCAGGCAACAGTTATCGGGTGAAAAGACTGACGCTGGGAGACGATATAGACACCAGTCCCATGAAAAACGCTCAGTTCGAAGGGTTCAATTCCAGTGTGAAAGGATTTAATCTATACTATATTTTCAACCACAGGAAGTTCTCCTATCCCGCTGCCTATAGTCAGAGTACGGTGCAACGGCGGTCGTGTGGAAGCGCAATCGGTGGCATAGGATATACCAAACATACCCTGAATGTGAACTGGCAGGAATTTGAGGAACTGGTAGAAAAACGGATGGGAGGAACTCTTTCTTCGGGAATTCTTGACACAACGGCGATAGCGGGCAACGTGTCGTACACCGACTACTCGCTCTCAGGAGGATACGCCTACAACTGGGTGTTTGCCTATAATTGCCTCTTTGACATATCGTTGCAGACCGGACTGAGCTACAAGCGAAGCACGGGAAACACCAACACATCCACTTCCGGCTTCCTGAAGAATTTTGATTTTAAGAACATCAACGTAGACGGCATTCTGCGCGTAGGACTGATTTGGAACAACACCCGATGGTTTGTCGGCGCAAACAGCATTTTCCACACTTACAATTACAGTAAAAGCAGGTTTTCGACAAACAACATTTTTGGGAGTGTAAACTTCTACGTGGGGTATAATTTTGGTAAAAGATAAACTATGAAAAAATACAAAACGATGGTCCTCGCCGTCGTCATGCTTTACATTCCGACAGGCGGAGAGGCTGCCACACCCGACTATTGGCGCAGTGACTCGGTAAAAGTAGTGAGATTGTTGAATCAGGCCGCCAAGCTCGACAGCAGCAACAACTACATGGTTTACTTTGCACGCCAACTGAAAGGACTGCCCTACGTGGGCAAGACTTTGGAGAAACACCCTGAGGAAAAGCTTGTGGTAAATCTCCGGCAGATGGACTGCACCACCTATGTGGAGTCGGTATTAGCCCTCACCCAGTGTGCTAAACAAGGCACAAAAAGCTTTGAGGATTATTGCCGAAACCTGCAACGCATACGCTACAAGAATGGCGACATACACTACATCAATCGTCTCCACTATTTCTCCTATTGGATAGAGGAGAACGTCAGGAAAGGAATCGTTGAACTCGTCGAAGGTGACAAGAGTCTGTTTTCGGCCACACAGACTGTGCAGGCCAACTACATGACAACCCATGTAAACGCTTATCCGATGCTCGTGAAAAACAAGGAGTGGATTCCCCGCATACGGAAAATGGAGAAAGCCATCACGGGAAACAAGTATGCCTATATTCCCAAGAGCAAACTGGGAGACAGCAAACTGCTTCGCCAGACTGTCCACAACGGTGATATAATCGTAATTCTGACGTCAAAACGCGGGCTTGACACAAGCCATATAGGCATCGCTATATGGCATGACGACGGGCTCCACATGCTCCATGCATCGAGCCTTCGACATCGTGTGGTGGAAGATCCGAAGCCGTTTAAAAGATACATGATGGAACAACGCTCACACACTGGCATTCGCGTGGTGCGTCCTTTGTAAGAAAATGCGGTAAAACTTTGCATTTTTGCGCATAAAAAATCCCCTCGGAATCGGATTTGATCCATATTCCAAGGGGATTTTATTTTGATATATTCTTACTTGTATAAGTACTTTGTTCAGATACTTATTTCTTGTCCAAGTCGGCCTTCAACTTAGCCAGAACATCGAGATCGCCCAGAGAAGTACCTGCTGCTACGTTATTGATAACAGGAGTATCGTTCTGTTTGCGAGCACTATTGCGGCGTGGTTTCACCTCATCCTTGCCCTCCTCGAATGTGCGGGAATGAGAGAGGATGATGCGGCGAGAGTCTTTGTTGAACTCGATAATCTTGAATGGCAACTCCTCTCCGAGCTTGGCCTGCGAGCCGTCTTCCTTAGTAAGATGCTTAGGCGTAGCGAAACCTTCACCACCTTCGTTCAAGGTGATTACGGCACCCTTGTCCATCATCTCGGTAATCTTGCCCTCGTGTACAGTTCCGGGAGTATAGATAGCCTCAAATTTATCCCAAGGATTCTCCTCCAGCTGCTTGTGGCCGAGGCTCAAGCGACGGTTTTCCTTGTCAATTTCAAGCACTACTACTTCGATGTCAGCACCAACGGTAGTGAAGTCTGAAGGATGTTTAACCTTCTTAGTCCATGACAAATCTGAAATGTGAATCAAACCGTCAACACCCTCTTCGAGTTCTACGAAGATACCAAAGTTGGTGAAGTTGCGCACCTTAGCAGTGTGTTTGCTGTTTATAGGATATTTGGTTTCGATAGATTCCCATGGATCATCCTTAAGCTGCTTTATACCAAGAGACATCTTGCGCTCCTGACGATCGAGTGTCAGGATAACGGCCTCAACCTCATCGCCTACGTGCAGGAACTCCTGAGCAGAACGGAGATGCTGGCTCCAAGACATTTCTGAAACGTGGATCAGACCCTCAACACCGGGCTGAATCTCAACGAATGCACCATAGTCGGCAATAACAACAACCTTACCCTTGATGTGGTCGCCCACCTTCAAGTTCTCATCGAGAGCATCCCAAGGATGCGGTGTGAGCTGCTTCAGACCGAGAGCGATACGCTTTCTCTCCTCATCGAAGTCGAGAATAACTACCTTAATCTTCTGGTCAAGCTCTACAACCTCATGGGGATCATTTACGCGGCCCCAAGAAAGATCGGTGATATGTACCAATCCATCTACACCACCGAGGTCTACGAATACACCGTAGGAAGTGATGTTCTTAACAGTACCCTCAAGTACCTGACCCTTTTCAAGATGCGAAATAATCTCTCTCTTCTGTGCTTCCAACTCAGCCTCAATCAAGGCCTTGTGCGAAACAACAACATTGCGGAACTCCTGATTGATTTTCACAACCTTGAATTCCATTGTCTTACCTACGAATACGTCGTAATCGCGGATAGGATGCACATCAATCTGGCTGCCCGGAAGGAATGCCTCGATACCAAAGAGATCGACAATCATACCACCCTTCGTGCGGCACTTGATGTAACCCGTTATTACCTCGTCCTTCTCCTGAGCCTCGTTGATAAGGTCCCAGCTCTTGGTCAGACGAGCCTTCTTGTGAGATAAGACGAGCTGACCCCTCTTATCCTCCTGATCTTCTACATACACTTCAACCTTATCGCCAACCTTCAATTCAGGGTTGTAACGGAACTCGGATGCCGGAATGATACCATCGCTCTTGTAGCCGATGTTTACAACAACTTCCTTCTTGTCGATGGAAATAACAGTGCCTTCTACGACCTCATGCTCCTGAATCTTGTTCAGCGTCTCGTCATAGGTCTTCAAAAGGTCTTCCTTGTTGACACTTTCGATAGTGCCATTTTCAAATTCATCCCAGTTGAAATCCTCTAAGGGTTGAATGTTTTTTAAATAAGACATAAAAAATAATAATTAAATTAATAAAGTTAGACTTTATATGAAATGCATGGGCACTATTTGCCCTTACCTGCAATTGGATTGCAAAATTACTGCTTTTTTTATCATTCTCTTAACATTATCAGGTGTTTAGCAAGATATTTTGCAATCTTTAACAAACCGCCTACATGGGGAGAATTCCGACGCAGTAAAAAAAGTTTGGAGATGTATTTTGTTAATGAGCTTAGCCCGCTGGTACAACAAGGGGGGGGGCATACATTCACTTATGGAGGTAATAACCATGCACAACGTAGGGACGAATGGAGCGTGTCCGCTTCAAAGTAGAGACTGTATGTTCACCACATTTTGGAGGTTTAACTTGAAAATGTCTGCTTATCCCGAACGTAGGTTTTGAAGAATTAAAAACTGTCAAATATATGAACAAACAGCCCCCTCAAATTCGCGTATTTCAAAATAAGTTTGCCTTCGTTCGAAATACGCAAAAATTGAGATGGCTTGTAAATGCCTGACTGTCAGCGTTTTTGGAAAGAAGGTCTTTATTTTCCTATTTTACCACCTGCGATTGAGTATCAAACGGCATGATGAAAAGGGCGTAACCGCAGTGTGATTG
>KQ959452.1:2691-59675 GCA_001552765.1 Bacteroidales bacterium KA00344 | reverse complement strand
TGAAAAGGGCGTAACCGCAGTGTGATTGAGCCTCATCCGCACTACCGATAAGGCCTAATCATGCAATGAGAAAGCCTCAATCGCAGCAGCCTTGTGATTTTTGAGAAAGCTCGGCCCGGTTTTAACGAAAAAACACAGCCCTTTTTGCGCTGGATGACTCGAAAATGATGCTCAAAAAACGGTAAGAATATTTTATTAAATGAAGAGTGAAGTATGAAGTATGAAGAATGAACTACCCGAATTCCATAAGCAAAAGAACAGGCCTGTATAAAGGTCATGGACACAAAAAACAGGCTGAATTCCTGAATGGAATTCAGCCTGAATATTTTACTGTCTTTGTCATAAGGTGCAGCCGTCCCTAAAGAGCAACTGTCTTATTTTCAAAGCGTGTAGAATTGAGCAAACTCAATTGATGATGGTCCGTATCGACTGATACTTACAGTCAAACCATCTGTTAGTCGAGCCACTTCACGTAGCAGAAGTCCTGACGATGCGGCAAATTCGCATTCTTCGGGTACATACGCACACATGAGCGGTAGGTGCCCGCAATATCAGGCTCCAATTCGAGTTCGAAGGTGAACTTGTTGCCATCTCGACCTACCTGCTTAAACTCGTGCACACTGTGTATCTGATAGTCTGACGTGTCTGTCTCCGGCTTCAATATAACCAGCTCCAATCCAACAGCATCATCGAGGCCCTGCTCGTCAATGACATATCGCAGCGTGTACTTCACACCGGTCTCGCCACCATTGTCGAAGATATCCGTATCCTTGCTGACAACGTGGATGCTGTCCCAGCGTTCGGCTACGGTCTCTTTCCAGAGTGCTATATCCTTAGCCAACTTATTGTTGTTGGCAGAGAGTTTCTTGAATCGGGCAGCCTCTTTGATATAGAACTTGTCGTAGTAGTCGTCAAGCTGGCGCTTCATCGTATAGTGAGGAGCGATGGTGGCAATGGAGTTTTTGATCACCTTTATCCAGTTTTTGCTATAGCCCTTCTTATTGCGATTGTAGTAGAGGGGGATAATCTCGTTCTCCAACAGCGAATAGATGGTGGCAGCATCGAGCTGATCCTGATGCGCCTGATTTTGATAGGTGCGCTCCTCTGGAAGTGCCCATCCGGCTCCTTCACGATAGCCTTCAACCCACCAACCGTCGAGTACAGAGAGGTTTACCACACCGTTCATTTCAGCCTTCTCGCCGGATGTTCCTGAAGCCTCAAGCGGACGGGTCGGCGTGTTCAACCAAATGTCTACACCCGAAACAAGACGACGTGCAAGCTGCATATCGTAATCCTCCAAGAAAATGATCTTGCCCAGGAATTCAGGACGCTGGCTAATCTCGTAGATGCGCTTGATCAGGCCCTGTCCTGCACCGTCGGCAGGGTGTGCCTTTCCGGAGAAGAGGAAGATCACCGGATGTTCCTCATTGTTCACAATCTTGTTCAAGCGTTCGATGTCCGTAAAGAGGAGGTGTGCACGCTTATAAGTGGCGAAACGACGGCAGAAGCCTATCATCAACGCGTTCGGGTTGATGCGCTCAAGCAATGACACGACGCGGGCCGGGTCTCCCTGATTGCGCAACCATGACTGGGTAAACTTCTCGCGGATGTATGACACGAGTTTCTGTTTCAGAGCCAGACGCGTTTCCCATATTTCCTCATCGGTAACGTCATAAATGGCATGCCAGATATCCTCGTTGCTCTGGTCGCTCATGAAAGTGGGATCAAAGTGTTTGTCGTAAACTTTCCGCCATTCGGTAGCGGTCCAAGTTGGCATGTGCACGCCATTGGTTACATAGCCCACATGGTTTTCTTCCGGATAATATCCCGACCATATTGGCGAGAACATCTTCTGGCTCACCCATCCGTGCAGCCTGCTCACGCCATTCACTTCCTGGCTGGTGTTGCAGGCAAACGTACTCATACAGAATTTCTCTTCATGGTTGTCCGGATTCTCGCGTCCCATTCCGATAAACTCATCCCAAGAGATGCCCAGACGAGCTGGATAATTACCCATATATTTGCCAAAGAGGGCCTCATCGAAGTAGTCATGACCGGCAGGAACAGGCGTGTGTACGGTATAGAGCGATGATGCACGTACAAGTTCCAGAGCCTGATTAAAGGTCAATCCCTCCTCTATATAATCACAGAGACGCTGCAGGTTGCAAAGGGCCGCATGACCCTCGTTGCAGTGATAGATATCTTTCTTGATACCCAGTTTCTTCAGTGTGAGAATACCGCCGATACCGAGCAATATCTCCTGCTTCATGCGGTTTTCCCAATCTCCACCGTAAAGGGCATGGGTGATGGGGCGGTCGAATTCGGAGTTCATGTCGTTGTCGGTATCGAGCAAGTACAGCTTGATACGTCCCACATTGGCACACCACACGAGTGCACGCACCTGATAGTTGATATAAGGCACGTCTACCACCACCTGATTTCCATTTTCGTCGAGCACACGCTCAATGGGCAGGGAGTTGAAGTTCTGTGCGTCATATTCAGCAAGCTGCTGACCGTCCATAGACAGAGACTGGCGGAAATAGCCGTAACGATATAAGAAACCTACGGCACACATATCTACATTGGAGTCTGATGCTTCCTTCAGGTAGTCACCGGCCAACATTCCGAGACCACCCGAATAAATCTTCAGCGTCTGGTTCAGTCCGAATTCCATACAGAAATAGGCCACAGAAGGTCGTTTGGTATCCGGTTTCACGTCCATATAGGCACGGAAAGACGCGTAAACATCCTTCACCCTCTTCATCAGCGCACGGTCTTTCACGATTTCTTCCTTGCGGTCGTAACCCAAACGCTCCAACAGCAACACAGGATTGTGTTCCACTTCCTCAAAGAGTTTCTCATCGAGACTCTTGAACAGAGCACGTGCTTCATGGTTCCATGACCACCACAAATTATGAGCAATCTCGTCCAAACAGTTCAACTGTTCGGGGAGCCTAGACTTGATAGACAATTCTTTCCACTTGGGAGAGTCGCTATAATCTGCTTTAATTTTCATCTTCATAACTACATATTTATTTAATACTGTTTATCTTTCTCTTATCCTGAAACCGCTCTCCGTCCTCCTTCGGGAACACACGAGTCCTTCGCTCCATATACAATGAAGCCTGAAAATCCCCCTCACATTGACAGAGAATCGGTATAAAGACTATCTTTTCTTCCTTAATGCCATGTCGTAGGCACGTTCGTAATGGGTTATAAAATTACTCCACAACGCCTTTTTCGAGAGTTTACCCGCCTTCTCACGGGCTTTCTTCACCTGCGAATCCGTCATCGTGGAATACCGCACAACGGTATCTCTGATGGCGTCGGCCACTTCGGAATAATTGTAATCGGTGCGATGAATCACCTTCACCCCGTCTTCTATCTCGCCCATACGGCCCAATTCCTCGTTCACCCACAGCCCGAAACCGGCCAAGTCGGTGGTGATAGTAGGCACTCTGAAGGCTATAGATTCCAACGGCGTATAACCCCAAGGCTCATAATAAGAGGGGAATACCGAGAGGTCGTTGCCCATGATCACATCATAATAGGGCATATTGATGATACCGTCGTGGCCTGTTAGATAGCAGGGCACAAAGATGAGCTTCACACGGTCTTCCTTGCGGTTTTGCATATTGAGATATCGCATCATGCCCACCACACGATCATCATTGAGGCTGTGCAGCCAATGGGTCGTCGCAGGCGTGGCCAGCGGAGTGTCGAACGTCTTGCCCGAAGCCAACCGTTCCTGCAAGTCCTGACGAGCACCGGCCTCCCATCCGGGCACCTCAATAAAAGCCACGACATTCCTTTTCAGGTTTTTGTCGTAGTTCAAACGGTTCATTGCCTCGATAAATACGTCTATTCCCTTGTTGCGAAACTCGTAGCGCCCACTGGTAGACAGTATCATCGTGCTGTCGTCGAGTGTCGTTCCCAACAGCGCGTTGGCCACGGCGAGCAGTTGTTTGCGTGCTTTACGTCGCTTGGCTGTAAAGACTGCGCCCCTCGCCACAAAGTTATCCTCAAAGCCGTTGGGCAGCACCACATCCACCGGTTTGTCCAGCAATTCGGCACATTCGCGCGCCGTGATTTCGCTCACCGTTGTGAAACAATCCACATGATGGGCCGTTTGTTTCTCGATGGAGTGCTTGCTCTGCATATTGAGTTCGTCTGCCATTTGGTCGCCGTTATAGGCAAACAGATAGTCGTAGAGCGGTTTGTTGTTGCCGGCAATACTTCGCCCAATGCTCGTGGCATGGGTTGTGAATATCGTTGCCACCTCAGGCAGGTGTTTCCGCACATACAGCAGACCCAGTCCGGTCATCCATTCATTGCCGTGATACACCACTTTATATGAAGCATCAAGATAAAACCGATAGAAACTCTCTACCACCAGCGCAGCCGCATAAGAGAACATCGAAGCCTCATCGTAGTCGCCATAAGCATGGAGACTATCCACCTGAAAACTATTCCACAACTCGGTGTAGATGTCGTTCTTCTTAGAGAAATAGGGCTTAAAGTCTACGAGTATAGCAATGGGTTGTCCCGGTATGTCCCAGCGTCCTATCCTAATATGGAGACCCTGATCTGAAGCCTGCATTTTCCAACTGCTGAAAAGCTTCGAGTCTTCCTTAAAGTATATACATTTCCGGTCTTGCCAACAATCCGGACCAATAAAAATCACATGGTCCCTTAACCTATCCTGTAATGTTTTGGCTCGTGTGGACAATACGGCATAGATCCCTCCAACCTTATTGCAAACTTCCCAACTCGACTCAAAAATATAATCAGGAAACAGCATTTCTGTTGTCATAATCATTTAGATATTTGTATGCAAAGTTAATATAAATAATATAAAGACCAAACAAACTATGTTATATTTTCCCAAAAACACGCATCTTCTTGATTTAAAACATTAACTTTGCATCAATCAAGACGTTATCATATCATGACAAAAAAAACAACCATAGGAATTGTAGCACTGCTCTTTGCCACTTTGGCCTCTGCCCAAAAGCCGGCTGCCGTTCTCGATTCCACCACATTCCGAGGATATTTTTCCAATGAGGAATACAACATTTACATTCGTCTGGACGCTTATACACAGAATATCTTGGTGCCTCAGCAGGAAATCTACGGCAAACTGCCCGGCTTTCTCGGCGACCACAAGGACTCCCGCAAATGGCTATTTACCAACGTCGAGATTGTCGACGCCTCCTCTCTCTCCATCGACATCATCAACGATTATGGCAGCGAAGACCTGAATGCAACACTGACCCGTGAAAACGACTCCACCTTTGTGCTGAAGCAAGAGGCAGGCAGCATACTCAAGATTGCCAGAAACCGGAAATGGGTGAAGCTACCCAAGAAGCTGACATTCATCAAGAAAATCGAGGGTTACAAAGACGAGGAGTAGTTTCTCACCGACTAAGTTACCTCCGCCCTGCGCTATTATTGCGCCACGAACCCTACCGCGTCACGGCATCTACACAAACCTACAAGTGGCATTCCCAAGCATCGGGACACACGCAGCGTTTCGCCATAGCCATACGGACTGCACAAAATCAAACCTGCGACAGCATGATTATTTTAGTCTAATAATCTGTTAAACTATACTAAATATCCGTTTTGTTTTTTATATTTTAGTAACTTTGTAACAGTTATTACAAATCAAATTACTAAGCATACAAGCATGACGGAAGAAAGAACCCCTCACCATCATCATCATCATCGCCACCATCACCGTGATGAATCCGAAATATTCAAGAACAGACAATTGAAAAGCAAAAAGAGGGCGAAAATGTTTTCCAATTTTCTGTTTACCACAGGGTGCATTCTTGCTTTATTAATCATCATCACCGTCTTCTGGCTCTACACCAACGAGTAAAATCAGTCTGCTTTCCCTATCATGAGGGACGGCACCGATCAGAACATGACATGCCCGTAACAGCCGGGCGGACAGAGGACAACATACACCCCATTATATCCAACAAGCGCATTCCATAGAGAAACATGGAATGCGCTTGTTTGTATGTCGTAAACAGCAGGTTAAATGATGCCCTGCTCCACAAAGATCTTCTTTAATATCTGCACACCGCGCTCTACATGCTCCTCCGTGTGCGTGGCCATCAGCGCAAAACGCACCAACGTGTCCTGCGGCGCACAAGCCGGCGGAATTACAGGGTTGATAAACACGCCCGCCTCAAAGGCCAACCGCGTCACAAGGAACGTCTTGTCTATATCGCGCACATAGAGCGGAATGATGGGACTTTCGGTATCGCCAATCTCAAATCCCTCCTCACGGAAACGCTTCAACGCATAGTTTGTCACGTCCCACAAGTGCTGTATGCGCTCCGGCTCCTCCTGAATAATGTGGAGAGCTTTCAGCGCCGCAGCCGTAGCAGCCGGTGTGTCGCTGGCTGAGAAGATATAGGTGCGGCTGGTGTGGCGCAGATAGTTGATGGTGTCGGCATCGCCCGCAATAAATCCGCCAATAGATGCCAAACTCTTTGAGAATGTTCCCATAATCAGATCTACCTCGTCCTGCAGTCCAAAATGGTGGCACACACCCCTGCCCTGCTTGCCGAAGACACCCAGTCCATGAGCCTCGTCGACCATGATCGAACAGTTGTATTTGTGTTTCAGTTCCACGATTTCAGGCAGTTTGCAAAGGTCACCTTCCATAGAGAACACCCCGTCTACCACAATCAGCTTGATGGCTTCGTGGGGCAACTTCTGGAGCACCCGCTCCAAATCCTGCATGTCGTTGTGCTTATAGCGCAACTGCGTGGCAAAACTCAAGCGGCGACCGTCTACAATAGAAGCGTGGTCGCGGTCGTCACAAATCACGTAATCACCACGACCTACAACTGCAGGTATCACTCCGGAGTTTACCGTGAACCCCGTAGGAAAACACAGCACGTCGTCTTTGTGCACAAAAGTGGCCAGCTCTTTTTCCAAACGCACGTGGATATCCAGCGTGCCATTGAGAAAACGGCTGCCTGCGCAACCCGACCCATATTTGTCAAGAGCCTCCTTGGCAGCCTCGATAACGCGCTCGTCGCCCGTCAAACCGGTATAGGCATTGCTGCCGAACATCAACACGCGATGCCCCTGCATTGTAACTATCGGCCCTTGTTTGCTTGTGATTTCTCTAAAATAGGGATATACGCCCGCCGCTATATACTGCTGAGGCAAACGATAATCTTTATACTTTTCCTGTAACTGTCCCATTTTAATAAATAGGTGTAGAAATATCTACCATGTTATAAATTAGGCTGCAAAGATACAAAAAAGTTATTATATGAAGCGCAAAAAAACAATAAAACATCATTTTTAGGAAAATAAGCTGCGATTTTCACCCGTTAATCATTATAAATGCATTAAATTTGCAGCATGAACTAAGATGACATGAAAAAGACAATACTTTTCATCATCAATCCCATTTCCGGAACATCGAGCAAAGACCGTATTCCCGAAAAGATAGGGCAATATGTCGATAAAGAGAAATTCGACTACGAAATCAAGGCTACCGAGTATGCCGGCCATGCCAAGGAAATGGCTGAGGATGCCGCCAAACGCGGGGTCGATATTGTTGTAGCCGTAGGCGGCGACGGCACCGTGAACGAAGTTGGAAGCGGCCTTGTGCACACTCAAACGGCGATGGGCATCATTCCCTATGGCTCCGGCAACGGACTGGCACGCCACCTGCTGATTCCGATCAACATCAGGAAAAGCGTGGAAATCATCAACCGCTGTGAAATCCACGAACTCGACTACGGCGTGATCAACGACCACCCGTTTTTCTGCACCTGCGGCATGGGATTCGATGCTTTCGTCAGTATGAAGTTTGCCGAAGCAGGCAAGCGCGGCCCCATTGCCTACATACAGAAAGTGCTTGAGGAGGGAGCCAAATACAAACCCAAGACCTACGAGATAACCGAGGACAGCGACACCTTACATTATAAAGCCTTCCTCATTTCGTGTGCCAACGCCTCCCAATACGGCAACAACGCCTATATCGCCCCACAGGCCACCATGAGCGACGGACTGATGGACGTCATCATCATGGAGCCGTTCGACGTCATCGAGGCACCGCAGATAGCCATCGACATGTTCAGCAAGACGCTCAACAAGAATTCCAAAATCAAGACGTTCAAAACCAAGCAGCTGCACATCAGGCGGGAGCAGTCGGGTGTAATCCACTACGACGGGGAGCCGGTGATGACCGGCACCGACATCAATGTGCGCATTGAGGAAAAAGGCATACGCATCGTTGTCAATCCCGACGGCGACAAAAGCCTGCGCCAACCCAACGCCATACAGAGCGCGGCAGCCGACCTGTTCAATGAAATAAACGACATACGGTCGGAAATTTCCAAGCAGACACAACGCGGACTGGCACTCACCAAACTCATACAGAAGAAAATAGAGAAGCGGTTGCCAAACATTTAGCAGCCGTCCGCCGATGCCGAGAACTTGCCATATCGCCTCCCTATCCTTAGGTGGCGATATTTCTCGTACCCGTCTTTTATCCGAAAGCTACCATCAGGCGGCCGACAGTTTTGCGAGAACTGCACCTTAGCTTCGACAGCAAGAATGGTGGAGAGAAGCCCTCCTGACTACCTATAAAAATCTTAACAAACACCTTCAAAATACGGGCGTATTTCAAACAACGTGCCTTATATTTTGAAATACGCGAAAATTTCGCGTATTTTGTAACCTCCTGATAGTCTTAACCTTATAGCCTTCAAGACAAAAAACACCCTCTTCTCCCCATTCTTTCCACGACCACAAAGGCCTAACGGCAAACCGTTTAAGGCTCAATGGCAACGCCTTTACACTCTTTCGGCGTTGCCTTTATACCTTATTCGCCTGGCCGATAGCACCTAATCGCAAAATCGAAGACGCGGCAACGGACAAATAATGAATATTAAGCTGCAAAAAACGGTTATTTCTTTTCCAGAACAAGAAAATCTACAGCCCCAGTTTTAGTGAAGTTTTCTTGACATCAGCAGAGAGGCTGATGTCGCCGCTTACAGCACCCGTTCCCATTTTTCGCAACGACTTTTCACGACGTGCAGCCCAATTATGAATTATGAATTGTGAATTATGAATTAAAAGCGCCTGCCCAATTATGAATTATGAATTATGAATTGAAAAACTTTTTCCCTATACCAATCACTCTGTCTTCCCTCCGTTTCCATGAGGCACACCTCCTGTTCTTCCGGCATCCCCGTGCGTCGCTTCGCAAATGCCAACAGGCAGCGCCCTACAGGCTTGCGGGGAGCCGACCTCACCCACACCCGTCTGCTCAACAGAAATCCCAGCAGATAAGCCTCTGCCGCAATGTCCTCGTAGTGTTCTGAGGGAATAATGAGGCTCACCTCACCCGAATCAGCAAGCCACTGCTTGGAAAAACGAAAGAACGACTTGAAAAGCCAAGGGTCGGAATGGCGCGCCGTGCTGCGGCCTTCGTCAGGATTTTTCAAGCCATTCAGAAAAAAGGGAGGATTGCTCACGATGGCATCATAGGGAGCCTGCGGTCGGAAATGCTGAAAGTCCGTTTCGTGTATGGCGATGCGATCAGCAAACGGAGAAGCGGCGACGTTCTCACGCGACTGGGCCACCGCCTCGCCATCCACCTCCACACCATCAACCCATGCCCCGTCAAAACGCTGGGCGAGCATCAGCGCAATGAGGCCCGTGCCCGACCCGATGTCGAGCATACGCCGTCCCCCACGTGCCCATGCTCCGAGAAGCACACCATCGGTGCCCACCTTCATGGCACACCGATCGTGACACACCGTGAACTGCTTGAATGTAAATCCTTTTGACATGGCTGTTGCCCGCAAGAACTTTTGAGAGTTTAAATATAGATGAAACGATAAATGTTACAAAGGTCTGTCCCCGTTGTTATTGGTTTTTCCGCGTCAGCAACGTCACATGATTTAAGAACGCGTCCGTATAATGCTTGTTGGTCTTGGGAAGTTTGTTGTCGTCAAAGAAACCAATCGACACGGTGTCTATTCTCGTCAGCAAGGCCGGTGGCATGATCTCGTCGATGGGTTTCTGCGACACGATGGCACAGGGCAGCACCCGGAAAAGCGTTGCGGAGTCCTCCACATTGAGCGGCAAAATCTTGCGGTGGGCCTCATACACCATCTCTATGCGGAGGGGTTCATCTGCCGGATGGTAAAGCGCAATGCCGTCCATGCGACGGTCTTGATTAATGAGGCTGATGCTGTGGGCGTCGGGATTGCCTAAAGCGCTACCAATGGTCGACAACAGAAAAACCTCCGCCACAACGAAAATGGAAGCAATACCGCCGATAAATCTCATAACGCGATAATCATAGATAGCTTTGACCATCCAGACGAAGATGCACAGCAGCAAGATGCTCACCACGACGGCGGTGACGGGCGACAGCATGTTTCGGGGAAGGGCGTAGGCAAAAATCAACACCACAACGACCGGTATGACCAAAGAAACCACCACGCCATTGAAGCGGAAAAGGAATTTGCTGAAACGATCCATACGCACGCCCCGCCCGAAATGCACCACCAGACAGGCCACCAACATGGAACTCGGCGCCAACATCGGTAACAGGTAGCGGGGTTTCTTCTCAGGCATCAGCGACAGCAACACCAACACGCCGATGCTCCAGCCAAAACTCATGATATATTCCCGTTGGAGTTTTAGGTGTTTGACCCAGTAGGGATAGGCCAGCGCCGCCAACACCAGAACGCCCCATGCCCCCATCTCCAGAAAGAACTGCCAGTAGTAGTACCAGGGGCGCACATTGTGGTTAGACCAAGCTCCGCTCTCCGTATGAATAACCTGCGACATCTCGGCAGGATGCATCATCAGCAGATAAACATACCACCACCCGCCAACGACGAGCATCGTGAGGACCATCAACACCATCGGCAGCCATTTCCCCTTAAGGCGCGGTCTGAACATGAAGCCCACCACCAACAGATAAGGCAGCAGCAGGGCATAGAAAGAAACCGGTCCCTTGCTCAGGAAAGAAAGGCCGAGCAACAGGCCGGCCACCGTGAAATGGAGCCATTCCCTCCGTTGTTCGAGCAGGCCGCACGTCAGGAAATAGATGGCGCCCATCATCAGGGAATGACAATAGATATCCCATGTGGCCGAGCGTCCCATCAACACCAAATTGTAACAGGTCATGAAAACAACGGCCGTCGCTATGGGCAGATCGTCGTCGTCAGACAGTTTTCTGACCGTGAGAAACAGAAAAAGCACCCAAAGCGACCCCATGACTCCCGCGGCCGCACGCTGCAGAGCAAAATTATCCGGGCTGACGGTCTCTATAACGCCGGCCACCCATGTGGGCAGTGGCGGTTTCTGCAAACGCAACTCTCCGTTCATCGTGGGCACAAGCCAGTTGCCCTCGTCCGCCATTTCCCGTGCGGTGACAAGATTGCGTTGTTCCATAATGTCTGACGGAAGCTGTTCGAGATTGACAAAAAAGGTAAACAGGGCCAACACTATAAGCAAAACGACACGCGTTTTTCGTAGTGAGTGCGTGAAATTTAAAGGATTTTCTTGAATCATATTAAAGGGTTGCACATGAGAAAATGGCTTCAATACCATCATTCATGAATAAAAACAGTGCAAATATAGCCCTAAAATTGAAGTTATCCTGCTTTCTGATGAAGAATATTCCAAGTTTTCCTGTTTTTTTTAATCTTCAAAGAGCATCGGTGAGGGGCTGATGCAGCACAGCCTATTGCCGTCCAACATTTTTTATGGATATTGGTCACGGCTTTGTGCAATATTATTCGTACCTTTGCACGATAATATAAAATAGGACGCACAACAAAGTTGTTTTCACTTTCAAAACGTTCAGGACATATCAATGAGTAAAAAACAAAATTCATCCATTCAGATGTTTGCTGATTTCAACGGTGATATTACCGAGCTGATGAACACACCGGCACCCGAAGAACTCCCCGTGCTTGCCACACGCAACATGGTGCTTTTTCCCGGAGTACTGGTACCCATACTGATTGGGCGCAAGGCGAGCATGAATCTTGCCAAGAAGCTCAGCAGAAGCCAAAAAAATAATATCTGTGCCATATTCTGCCAGAAAAACTCCGACGTGGACACTCCCGGAGACGACGAACTGTACACTTACGGTGTGTACGCCCGGTTGGTGCGCATCATCGAAATGCCCACACCCGATAACGTGACTGCCATCTTCCAGTCGATGGGCAAATGCCGGTTGGAGAAAATCACGGGCACCAAGCCATACTACCAAGGCATTGTAAAGGGTGTGCCGGAAGAATTTCCGGCAGACGACGACAGCGAATACAACACGCTGACGGACGATCTGCGCCTCACCACTGAGGAGCTGATCAGGAGCAGCGATGAGATTCCCGATGACATCTTGCTGACCATCAAGAATCTCACCAACAACGTCATGTTCACCAACTTCGTATGTACGAATCTGCCGCTTGCGGTGAAAGACAAGATGAAGCTGCTCGAATTTGACAATCTGAAAGACAGAATCATCGAACTTCTGAAAATAGAAAACCGAGAGATTCAGCTTCAGCAACTCAGGAATCAGATTCATCAGAAGACACGGGAAGACCTCGACGAACAGCAGAAGGAATACTTCCTGCAGCAGCAGATGAAGAACATCAAGGAGGAACTCGGCGGCAGCGAAGGCTCGCCCGAAAAACGGGAACTGCAAGAGAAGGCCAAAGGCATGAAATGGCCTGAGGAGGTGGGCAAGACGTTCTACAAGGAATTGGACAAGCTCGACATGCTCAACCCGCAGAGTCCGGAATACAGTGTGCAGCTGAACTATCTGCAACAGATGGTGGCTCTGCCCTGGGGCGTGTACACTAAGGACAACACCGACTTGAAGCGCGCACAGAGAAAACTTGACCAAGACCACTACGGCATGGAGAAAGTGAAGGAGCGTATTCTGGAATATCTGGCCGTGCTGCAGCTGCGTGGCGACCTGAAGTCGCCCATTATCTGTCTGTACGGGCCTCCGGGAGTGGGAAAAACATCACTCGGCAAGAGTATTGCCGCCGCCATGAAGCGCAAATATGTGCGCATGTCGCTGGGGGGGCTGCACGACGAGAGCGAGATTCGCGGACACCGTCGCACCTATGTTGGCGCCATGCCCGGACGCATCATCAAGAACATTCAGAAGGCCGGCTCATCGAATCCCGTATTTATTCTCGACGAAATAGACAAGGTGACGCAGAACACCATCAACGGCGACCCGTCGTCGGCATTGCTCGAAGTGCTCGACCCGGAGCAGAACAACGCGTTCCACGACAATTTCCTCGACGTGGATTTCGACCTTTCGAAGACGCTCTTCATCGCCACGGCCAACGACCTGAACACCATTCCGCGCCCACTGCTCGACCGTATGGAGATCATCGAGGTGTCGGGGTATATCACAGAAGAAAAGATAGAGATAGCACGCCGCCACCTCATTCCGCGCGAACTGGAGAATACGGGGCTTGACAAGAATGAGCCTAAAATAAAATTCTACAAGACCGCACTGGAGAAAATCATTGAGCAATATACACGTGAAAGCGGCGTGCGCCAGTTGGAAAAACAAATCAACAAGGCCCTCCGCAAGATGGCTTTCCGTAAGGCAATGGACGGACAACTCGCCACCACGAGCATTACTCCGGCCGAGATAGAAGCCCTGTTGGGCAAACCGCCTTTCTATCGTGACATCTACCAAGGCAACGATTATGCCGGCGTGGTGACCGGACTGGCATGGACAAGCGTGGGGGGAGAGATTCTGTTCATAGAGACATCGCTCTCCAAAGGCAAGGCCGGCAAACTCACCTTGACGGGTAATCTGGGCGACGTGATGAAAGAAAGTGCAGTCATCGCCCTGCAGTTTGTTAAAGCGCATGGCGAGTATCTCAACGTGGATTCGCGCATATTCGACAACTGGAACATACATATCCACGTGCCCGAAGGAGCCACACCGAAGGACGGTCCGTCGGCAGGCATCACCATCGCCACGTCGATTGCATCGGCCATTACACAGCGGAAGGTGCGGGAGAACACGGCTATGACGGGAGAGATCACGCTTCGCGGTAAGGTGCTTCCGGTGGGCGGTATCAAGGAGAAAATCCTCGCCGCCAAGCGGGCAGGCATCACCGACATCATGATGTGTAAGGACAACCGCAAGGATATTGAGGAGATTCCAGAGAAATATCGCAAGGGAGTGGAGTTCCATTATGTGGAAAACGTGCAGGATGTGTGGGATTTTGCCCTCACCGACGAGTTGGTGGACCACCCGATGGACCTGACAATCCACGAAACGGCACTCCATAAAGACGATGCCGAAAAGAAGAATTAAGAAGACGCGAGGATTACCGATGACATTCGAATTGCAACATACCGACCCCTGCAGTGATGCCCGTACCGGTCTGATTACGACCGACCACGGACAGATCAAAACCCCAATTTTCATGCCCGTAGGGACCTGCGCCAGTGTGAAAGGGGTGCATTTTGAGGAGCTTCGACATCAGATCAACGCCCAAATCATACTGGGTAACACCTATCATCTGTACTTGCGGCCGGGCCTCGACATCCTCGAAAAGGCGGGAGGGCTGCACGGTTTCAACGGCTGGGAGCGCCCTATCCTGACCGACAGCGGCGGCTTCCAAGTGTTCTCACTGACGGGAATCCGCAAACTCAGGGAGGAAGGATGCGAGTTTCGTTCGCACATCGACGGCTCAAAGCACTTTTTCACACCTGAGAACGTGATGGACACCCAGCGTATCATCGGTGCCGACATCATGATGGCATTCGATGAATGTCCGCCGGGACAAAGCGATTACAGCTACGCCAAAAACTCCCTGGCGCTCACCGAACGGTGGCTCGACCGATGCATCAAGCGCCTCAACGAAACCGAGCCACGCTACGGCTATCAACAATCTCTGTTTCCCATCGTGCAGGGATGCACCTATAAAGACCTGCGACAGGAAGCCGCGAAGTTCGTGGCCGACAAGGGAGCCGACGGCAATGCTATCGGCGGACTGGCCGTAGGCGAGCCGACGGAAGTGATGTACGAGATGATTGAGGTGGTGAACGAAATCCTGCCCAAGGACAAGCCGCGCTATCTCATGGGCGTGGGAACACCCCAAAATATCCTCGAAGCCATCGAACGCGGCGTGGATATGTTCGACTGCGTGATGCCGACCCGCAACGGGCGCAACGCGATGCTGTTCACTTACAACGGCACAATGAATATGCGCAACAAGAAGTGGGAGGCCGATTTTTCGCCCATTGATGCCGAAGGATGCTACATCGACCGCATCCACACCAAGGCTTATCTGCACCATTTGTTCAAGGCCGGCGAACTTTTAGCCATGCAGATAGCCAGCATCCACAACCTTGCCTTCTATCTCCGACTGGTCACCGACGCCCGCCAACACATCGAGCAGGGCGATTTCGTGCAATGGAAACGCTCCGTCATCGACCGGTTGGGGCAGCGCATCTGATATGGATGAAAATGATTTTTGAATGATTCGCAATGAAAAGCTATAGCAAAATCCGCAAACATATCAGGCTATATAAAGTGAGACGCTGGCTTGACAGACATCTGGCATGGTTCAGAAACATGCTGGCGTGGACGGCCCGACACACTCAAGGCCTGCAGCGGATGCTAAGATGGATTGGGCAGAAACTTGCCTTTCTCAAGGTTCTCAACCCTTTCCGATATATCAAACGCATCGATTGGTATATCATCAAGAAGTTCATCGGCACTTATTTTTTCTCGATTATCCTCATCATCTCGATTTCAATCGTGTTTGATATCAACGAGAACCTCGCGAAATTCTCGCAATACCATGCGCCCTTAGAGGCCATCGTGTTCGACTATTACGCCAACTTCGTGCCCTATTTCGCCAACCTTTTCAGTGCGTTGTTTGTATTCATCTCGGTGATTTTCTTCACTTCGAAACTGGCGGGCAACTCCGAAATCATCGCCATGCTGGCCACCGGAATGTCGTTCAAACGACTTCTGCGCCCCTACATGATATCGTGTGTGCTGCTCACCGGGCTTTCCTATTACCTCTCAGCCTACGTCATTCCGCATGGAACGGTGATCAGGCAGAACTTCGAAACCATGTACAAAAACAAGCAGAAGAACACTTCGGCCCAAAATGTACAGTTGCAGGTGGGACGCGGAGTAATCGCCTATATTCAGTATTACGACAACACACTGAAGAAAGGATATGGCTTCTGTCTCGACAAATTCGAGAACAAGAAACTCGTTTCGCACCTCACGGCGATGGAGGTGCAATACGACACCATCTCCGACTCGAAGTATCAATGGAAGCTGACCAACTGGAAAGTACGTCAGCTCAAGGGGCTCCGCGAGCACATCACCAGCGGGACGGAGAAAGATTCGCTCATCATGATGGAGCCTACCGACCTCATTTACTCCAAGGGGCAGCAGGAAACGTTCACCTCGCCGGAGCTTAAGGCCTATATCTCCAAGCAGATAGACCGAGGCTCGGCCAACGTGGTGCAGTATCAGGTGGAATATCACAAGCGCATCGCCTCATCGTTCGCATCGTTCATCCTCACCATCATCGGCGCATCGCTGTCCTCCCGAAAGCGCAAGGGAGGCATGGGAATGTATCTCGGCATCGGCCTGGCCCTCAGCTTTGCCTATATCATGATGCAAACCGTATCGTCCACGTTTGCCATCAATGACTACTTTCCTCCGATGCTGGCAGCATGGATTCCCAACATCGTGTTTGCCATCATCGCATTCGCCTGCTACAGGCACGCCCCAAGTTAAGGTCGCTTTCCCACGCCCCCTCCCATGAGAAGGGAAAGCCACACGGGCAATAACCAGCAAGGGGGGCACCGCGTTCCTGACCAATTTATAAACAACAAAGCCATGTCAGGAAACCCTAAACAAAATGAAGAAATTATGAAATTTGAAGAATTAGATTTAAACGACAACATCCTCGACGCACTGTATGACATGAATTTCGAGGAGTGTACACCCGTTCAAGAAAAGTGCATACCGGAAATCCTGAAGGGGCGCGACCTCTTAGGCGTGGCCCAGACGGGTACCGGTAAAACTGCGGCTTACCTGTTGCCCATCCTTTCCATGCTCGATAAAGGCGGCTATCCGAAAGACAGCGTGAACTGCGTTGTCATGTCGCCCACACGCGAACTGGCTCAACAGATAGATCAGGCCATGCAGGGTTTCGCCTATCACCTGAACGGAGTATCGAGCGTTGCCGTGTACGGTGGCAACGATGGCAACCGATACGACCAAGAAATGAAGAGCATGAAACTGGGTGCCGACGTGGTGATTGCCACCCCCGGCCGTCTCATTTCGCATATCACGATGGGCAACATCGACCTGAGCAAGGTGAACTTCTTTGTCCTCGACGAGGCCGACCGTATGCTCGACATGGGATTTTCAGACGATATTATGACCATCGCTTCACGACTGCCCAAGTCGTGCCAAACCATTATGTTCTCGGCCACCATGCCGAACGACATCGAGGAAATGGCCCAGAAACTGTTGAAAAATCCTGTCAAGGTGAAGCTCGCCGTGAGCAAACCCGCAGAGAAAATCAAGCAGAGTGCCTACGTCTGCTACACCACGCAGAAGATAGAAATCATCAAGCATATCTTCAAGGCAGGCGACTTGAAACGCGTCATCATCTTTTCGGGCAGCAAGCAGAAGGTGAAACAAATCAACCAAGCGTTGACCCAGCTCAACATCAACTGCGGAGAGATGCACTCAGACCTCGATCAGGCGCAGCGCGACGACATCATGTATAAATTCAAAAGCGGACAAATCGATGTACTCGTGGCCACCGACATCGTGGCTCGCGGCATTGACATCGACGACATCGCAATGGTCATCAACTACGATGTGCCACGCGACAGCGAAGACTATGTACACCGCATTGGACGAACGGCTCGTGCCGACCGCGACGGCGTGGCCATCACACTGGTGAATGAGGACGATATGTTCGCGTTCCACAAGATAGAGCAATTCCTCGACAAGGAAATCGAAAAAAATCCACTGCCCGAAGGCATGAAAGAGGGGCCGGACTACGACACGTCGCGCAAGCCCCGCCGCACACCGGCCAAGAAGCGCCGTCGCAACGACCGCGAAGAAACCGCACACAAGAAAACCAAGCAGCGCAACCGTAGCCGCAACAACAACAATCCGCGCGACAACCGCCCGGACAACAACGACGGAGAGCAGCGCGAGGAGAAGGACAACCGCAACCGCCGACGTAACAATAACAGGAAACGCAACGACAACCGCGACCAAAAGCGCGACGAAAACGCAACCAACAACAACGCGGAGCAGTCGGCACAGGGCGAAAAGCAGCCTAACAAGCGTCGCCGCAACAATGCTAACCGTCGTCAGAACAATGGCAAGGGTAACCGCCGCAACGACAACCGAGACACCGACAAGCGTCGCAACGACGAGCAGAGCAAGGGCAAACGTCAGACCAAAGCCCGCCGCAACGCACCGGCTGCCAACAGCAACAAGGACACAGGACTCAAGGCGATTATCAAGAAACCGCTGAAATGGCTCAAGTCGCTGGGCAAGAAATAACACGGAACGCCCCATAAGGCTAACTCCGAGTTCACAACAACGCCGTATCAACCGGCGTTACACCTTATATAATAGGTCGTTTGGAAACAAACGACCTTTTTTTTGTTGATATTTTGCCAAGCGCTTGCATATTTCCTCCAAAAACCTTAATTTCGTTCTCAGTTTAACATAAACCACAATGTATGAAGACAAATAAAGAGAAAAACCACAAACTTCCATCAGAGTGTACAACGATTATTGTTGGTCAGGAGATGACCGGCGACGGTTCGCTTATCTATGGGCGCTCGGAAGACTACGACGCAATGCGCTGCAAGAATTGGCTGGTATTCAAAGACACCGACAACGGTCCTGAGGAATTTGTAGCCGAAGACAGTCCCTTCCGCTGCCCACTGCCCAAGAAGGCTATGGGCTACACCGCCCTGCCCGACTACCAATACCATCACGAATGGGGAAGCGCAGGATTCAACTCCGCCGGCGTGGGCGAGAGTTCTACGGAGACCATTTTCAGCAGTGAGAAAGCCCTCAAGTTCGACCCCTACGTGGAAAACGGGCTGTCGGAAAACTGCACCTACAACATCGTGCTGCCCTATATCCACAGCGCCCGTGAGGGAGTGGAGCGTCTGGGGAAACTCATCGAACAATACGGATCAGCCGAAGGCTTCGGCATCGGATTCATCGACGACAAGGAAATCTGGTATCTCGAAAATGCCTGCGGGCATCGCTGGATGGCCTGCCGTATGCCCAAAGACAAGTATTTCGTAACGGGCAACCAGAGCCGCTTCCGCCATTACGACCCCAACGACAAGGAAAATTATATGGCTTCGGCCGACCTCATCGAGTTCGCTGAGCGCAACGGACTCTACGACCCCTCGAAAGGCGAGTTCGATTTCCACGAGGCCTACGCCAAAGACGACATCAACGACACCACCTATAATTATCCGCGCGTGTGGGGATTGCAGGGATTGTTCTCGCCCAAACTGAAGAACGACGTCACGAGAAACACTTTCCCCGTGTTTGCCGAAGCCGAAAAGCCCATTGGTATCAACGCTTTGCGCAACGCCTTCCGTTTCCACTACGACAACACCGACCACGATCCCTACCTGCACAACAACGGTAAGGAGCCCTGGCGACCCGTCTCCATCTTCCGCACCACGCAAACCCACCTGCTGCAAGTGCGTCCTTGGCTACCTAAGGAGATAGGGTGCGTCACCTACGTGGCCAACGGAATGGCCGACCTCGGCGTGTTTCTCCCCATTTATCAGGGCATCAGGAGTTTCCCCGAAGCCTACTCCATCGGCAACAGCCACTGCGATTCCCACTCGGCCTACTGGCGTTTCCGCAAAGTCATGACACTGGGCATGACCAACTATAATGCCTACGCACCCGTCATCAAGGAAACCTACGCGCGTCTCGAAGCCGAGAACGACCAGCGTCAGCGGGAGTTTGAGGCCCGTTATCTCGACCTCTGTAAAGACCGTCCTATGGAGGCGTTGGATATGTTGCAGCAGTTCAGCGACGACATCCTGACCCGTGCGCTCCAGGTGGCCGACGAGCTGGTGGACGAACTGTTCACACGCATGACCGCCGACATTCAGAAGGAATATCTGTTCCACGGCGCATAACACGCAAGCCCTTCTCCGCCCATTCCATGCAGAAAGACACGGACAGCCGCCGCCGACTCCATATCCAAGGAGATGCCGCACGGCTTTGTCTCTACAGCGAAAAGGCGGAGAGGGGTTTCAATTCCATTTGAAAACCATTCGAAAAACCAATCTGCATGACGCGTCCGAGATTTTCCTCACGACGCGACAGCGCCAAGGCCACGTGCCCCATCGTGCGTCGCAGATTGACCTCCACACAGGGATGCACCATTGTCTGCCCATCCCCGCGCACCACCATCATGTCTACTCCGAAGCAGCCCGCATAGCGGCTCTTGAGCAGCGGTCCCATCTCGCCGCAAACCGCCCGCTGCAACCGCTCAATGAGCGACGTCTCAACCCACCGCGAAAGCATTTCCTGTTTGCGCTCTTCGGTCTCTAAAATGTTTCCCACGTAGGCTCCGTTCACGGTGTGGAAAAGCGAAAGTCCAAGATACCGCACTGTGCCGCGCCCATCGCTCGTGAACTCCATGCCGAAATCCATCAGTTTGTCGCACAAAGGCTCCACCATGACGCTGCCCTGCCGTGCCACCACGTTTGCTATCCAATTGGTCAAGCGCTGGTCTATCTTTTCCGTTCCTCCATTATTTTTGGCCTTGCCAAACACGTAACGAACACCCCGTCCGCTGCTGCTCCAAGGCTCCTTGACCACTATTTTTCCATACTTCGCCAAATAGCGCGACACCTCATCGGCATTGTGCATTTCACAGGCTTCGCCCACCGTTCCGGACAGAATACGCAAGCGGGGCAGCAGATGGACGGCAGCCCAAGCCCTATGGCTTATTGTCCGGATGACACGCAGCTGTGCCGGCGAAGGCAGCAGTCGTACGGGCACCCCGTTGTCTGCCAAGTCGCAGCGTAGGGCAGCGTCCCAGCCCCAAGCGCAAACCTCCGACAGTTTGTCGTCAGCCGCATATTCCGCCAATTCATGCCGATCGATCAGTCGGGCGGCGGTCCGTATGCCCAGCTGCTGCAGTGCTCGACGAGCCGTCGCCACATCGTCGGCTAACACCACGTCGCCCCGCTCGGCCCAGAGCATGGGCAGATAGCCCAAATCGCGACGCAGGCGCAGCGCGGCACGTGGCGCCGTGAAACGTTCGCGGTCTGCAGCCAGCGCGATGTCGTGGTCGGGATTGAAAATATGAAGCTTCATGTCGTGGCGTTTTCTACAGCAAAGTTACGAAAGAAAAATGAGAGCAACGTGCCCGACAGCGCGATATTTATGCCGACAACGGTGCAGACGGAAATCGAGCATCCTCCTTCGGTTCCGTAATTTTAAACGGACGGAAGCACCTTTACCAACGGACGGCAATACCGTTACTAACCGAAGGAAGCACCATTATAAATGGCGAAAAATACCGACAAAAGGCTCCGAATGCTGCGCGTATTTGAAAACAGAAAGACGATGGCCGGAAATTCGCGATTTTTGAGCCATATACACAACCTCTTGTTAATCAACAACTTGCAAAAGAAAACAGTTTTATACCCCCACTTCTGCCCTTTTATCCGGCCGGCGTTAGGCCTTAACCGTGTCGCCACTACGCCCTATCGGCAACGCGGTTAAGGCTCCGACGCATGGCCATTAAAGCTCAACCGCAGCACGACAAGGCCTCAACGGTAATCCGGTCGCATTTCTGCACGCCGGAAACGAGGATTTTGCGACGCCAACATAGCCATTTCTGCGCTAAAACACAAGAATGGGAATCCACCAAAAACGTGACTTTTTATGTACAATGCCACACAGGCGCCGAGCGAACACTATTCTGCTGGGCTGTCAGCTCAAAATCCACCTGAAACCGTTGCAAAATCATCCAAGTCGTCTGTTTCCTCCCCAAAGGGGAGGGCTGAAGGAAATCGCACTTATGTCGCAGTCAACGTTTGAAAACTTTATCATTGTGCAAAATTTACTAAAAAACAAAAGTTTTGCTATCTACAGTTTGCAATTATAAAATAAAACACTACCTTTGCATATAATTAAATGAAGTAAATCGATTGTGCCGCAGATGGAAGCATTTTTTCGCACCCACGCTTATCTTGTAGAACATACGAACGCCCCTGTTCGTCGCACCCTGATGGATGAGATTAACTGGGACGACCGCTTGATTGGTATTAAGGGAACACGAGGCGTTGGAAAAACCACATTCCTGTTGCAGTATGCTAAGGAAAAATTTGATAAGGACGACCATAAGTGTCTCTATGTCAATATGAACAACTTCTATTTCCAAGAGCGTGGCATTGCCGATTTTGCGCGTGACTTTGTGGCACAGGGCGGGCGCACCCTGCTCATCGATCAGGTGTTCAAACAGCCCAACTGGAGCGCCGAGCTTCGCCGATGCTACAACGAGATTCCGCAACTCAAGATTGTGTTCACCGGGTCGAGCGTGATGCGGTTGAAAGAGGAAAATCCCGAACTCAAGGACATTGTCAAAAGCTATAATCTCAGGGGACTGTCGTTTCGTGAGTTCCTGAATCTGCAGGCCGGGCAGAACTTCCAGCCCTACACGCTCAGCGAGATTCTGAACGGGCATGAACACATTGTGAAGCGAATTCTGCCACACGTCAGTCCGCTCAAATACTTTCAAGACTACCTGCATCACGGATTCTATCCGTTTTTCTTGGAGCACCGCAACTTTTCGGAAAACCTGCTCAAGACCATGAACATGATGACCGAAGTAGACATCCTGCTCATCAAACAGATAGACCTGAAGTATCTCACAAAAATCAAAAAACTATTCTACCTGCTCGCCGTGGAGGGCATTCATGCTCCCAATATCAGCTGGCTGGCCGAACAGATAGACACCAGCCGTGCAACGGTGATGAACTATATCAAGTATCTGGCCGACGCCCGCCTCATCAACATGATATACGACAGTGGCAAGCAGTTCCCCAAAAAACCGTCGAAGGTGATGCTCCACAACCCCAATCTGATGTATGCCATCTATCCCATTCAAGTGGTACAACAGGACGTGATGGAGACATTCTTCGTGAATTGTCTGTGGAAAGACCACAAGGTGAACGAAAGCGGCAAAGGCCATTGTTACATTGTCGACGAGAGTCGTAAGTTCAAGATAGGCGACGCGCACACTTCTGCGAAGAAACGATACAACAGCGAGACTATCTACGCACAATACAATACGGAAATAGGACACGAAAACCATATACCGCTTTGGCTGTTTGGTTTTCTCTACTAAAATATATTTTACTAAAAAATTACAACATTATAAACTATTATTATCTATTTAAAAAATGGCAAAAGAAAAGAAATTTATGACTTGTGATGGCAACACCGCCGCCGCTCATATAAGCTATATGTTTACTGAGGTGGCTGCGATTTACCCCATCACTCCGTCTTCGCCAATGGCTGAACACGTTGATGAGTGGGCAGCCAGAGGTCGCAAGAACATGTTCGGGCAGACCGTTCATGTGCAGGAAATGCAGTCGGAAGGTGGCGCTGCCGGTGCCGTTCACGGATCACTTCAATCCGGAGCACTGACCACAACGTTCACCGCCTCACAGGGATTGTTGCTGATGATCCCCAATATGTACAAGATTGCCGGTGAGTTGCTGCCCTGCGTGTTCCACGTATCGGCCCGTACGCTGGCTTCTCATGCACTGAGCATCTTCGGAGACCACCAAGACGTGATGGCCTGTCGCCAGACCGGCTTCGCCATGTTCTGCTCCGGCTCTGTACAAGAGGTGATGGATCTCTCTGCCGTGCCCCATCTGGCATCGCTGAAGACCAATGTTCCCTTCATCAACTTCTTCGACGGTTTCCGTACTTCTCACGAGTACCACAAGATTGAGGCCATCGATCAGGAAGAGATTGCCAAGCTGCTCGATCCGGCCGACCTGAAGCGTTTCCGCGACCGCGCCCTCTCACCGGAGCGCCCCGTGACACGCGGTACGGCCGAAAACCCCGAAACATTCTTCACACACCGTGAAGCCTGCAACGAATACTACGACAAGGTGCCTGAAGTGGTAGAACACTATCTGGGCGAAATCTCGAAGATTACCGGTCGCGAGTATCACTTGTTCAACTATTACGGCGACAAGGAAGCCGAAAACATCATCGTCTTGATGGGATCGGCCACAGAGGCTGCCCGTGAAGCCATCGACTATCTGATGAAGCAGGGCAAGAAAGTCGGCATGGTAGCCGTACACCTCTATCGTCCGTTCTCTGTGGAGGCCATCCGCAAAGCCATCCCCGAAACCGTGAAGCGCATCGCCGTGCTCGACCGCACGAAGGAGCCGGGTGCAGAGGGTGAACCCCTGTATCTCGACGTGAAGTCGGCACTCTATGAAGACCCGCGCAAACCGCTGGTTGTTGGTGGTCGCTACGGACTGGGATCTGCCGATACCACACCGGCACAGATCATCAGCGTGTTCAACAACTTGGAGATGCCGATGCCCAAAAACCACTTTACGGTGGGTATCGTAGACGACGTGACTTTCACGTCGCTGCCTGAAGTGCCTGAAATTCCTATGGGCGACGAGTCGTTGTTCGAGGCTAAGTTCTACGGATTGGGCTCTGACGGTACGGTTGGTGCCAACAAGAACTCTGTACAGATTATCGGTAACAACACCGACAAATACTGCCAGGCATATTTCTCCTACGACTCTAAGAAGTCGGGAGGTTTCACCTGCTCGCACCTCCGCTTCGGAGACAAAACCATTCATTCCACCTATCAGGTGAACACGCCTAACTTTGTAGCTTGCCACGTTCAGGCTTATCTCCACATGTATGACGTGACTCGCGGTTTGCGCGATAATGGTACGTTCCTGCTGAACACCATTTTCGACGGTGAAGAGCTGGTGAACTTCATCCCCAACAAGGTGAAGCGCTACTGGGCTAAGCACAATATCAGCGTGTATTACATCAACGCTACCAAGATTGGATTGGAGATTGGATTGGGCAACCGCACCAACACTATCCTCCAGTCGGCATTCTTCCGCATCACCAACGTTATCCCCATCGACCTCGCCATTGAACAGATGAAGGCGTTTATCGTGAAGTCTTACGGCAAGAAGGGTGAAGACGTGGTGAACAAGAACTACGCAGCTGTAGACCGAGGCGGTGAATACAAGCAACTCGAAGTAGACCCCGCATGGGCCAACCTGCCCGACGACGAGGCAGTTGAAGACGATGCACCCGCATTCGTAAAGGAGCTCGTTCGCCCCATCAACGCACAGGCAGGCGACCTGCTGAAGGTGTCCGACTTCGTGAAGCACGGCACTGTGGACGGCACATGGCAGAACGGCACATCTGCATGGGAAAAACGAGGCGTAGAGGCTTTCGTTCCCCAGTGGTCGCCGGAAAACTGTATCCAGTGTAACAAGTGTGCATTCTCCTGTCCTCATGCAACGATCCGTCCATTCGTTCTCGACGAAGACGAGGCTAAGGACTGCGACCTAACAATGATTGACGTAATGGCTCCGAAGCAGCTCAAGGGTATGCAATTCCGCATCCAAGTGGCTGTGATGGACTGCTTGGGTTGTGGTAACTGTGCCGACGTTTGTCCGGGCAGAAAAGACCGCGAAACCGGGGAAGTGAAGAAGGCCCTGAAAATGGTGCCCTTCAATGTGGACGATCCCGTAATGCAGCAGGAAGCTAAGAACTGGCTATATATGGCTAAGAACGTAAGCTCCAAGCAGCATCTGGTGGACATCAAGCAAACTCCGAAGAATTCTCAGTTTGCCACACCGTTGTTCGAGTTCTCCGGAGCCTGTGCAGGTTGTGGTGAAACTCCATACGTGAAACTCATCTCTCAGCTCTTTGGCGACCGCGAGATGATTGCCAACGCTACAGGTTGCTCGTCAATCTATTCAGCATCAATACCTTCCACGCCTTATACTACCAATCCAGAGGGACGCGGACCAGCTTTCGCCAACTCTCTGTTTGAGGACTTCTGCGAATTTGGTCTTGGTATGACATTGGGTAACAAGAAGATGCGCGAGCGTATCTCCGTGCTGTTGAACGAGAAAATGGACAACGAAAAGACCTCTGAAGAGTTCAAGACCGCAGCACAGCAGTGGCTCGACGGAAAGAACGATGCCGAAGCATCCAAGACTGCCGCTGACGCATTGAAACCGCTGATCGACAAGGACGCTGAGGCTGGTTGCGAACTGTCGAAGGAACTGAAGACGCTCGACCACTACCTCACCAAGCGTTCACAATGGATCATTGGTGGTGACGGAGCCTCATACGACATTGGCTACGGCGGTTTGGACCACGTGCTCGCTACCGGAGAAGACATAAACATTCTCGTGCTCGACACAGAGGTTTACTCTAACACGGGTGGCCAGTCTTCCAAGGCTACGCCGCTGGGCGCCATCGCACAGTTTGCCGCTTCGGGCAAGCGCATCCGCAAGAAGGACCTCGGTTTGATGCAGACCACATACGGTTACATCTACGTGGCCCAGATTGCTATGGGCGCAGACAATGCCCAGACACTGAAAGCCATCCGCGAGGCAGAAGCCTATCCGGGTCCATCACTCGTCATTGCCTATGCACCTTGTATCAATCACGGTATCAAGGGTACCAAGAACGGCAAGCGAAACATGGGTACCTCACAGCGTGAGGAGGCTTTGGCAGTGGAATGTGGATACTGGCACTTGTGGCGTTACAACCCTGAGTTGGCTGAGCAAGGCAAGAATCCGTTCCAGCTTGACAGCAAGGAGCCGAAGTGGGACAACTTCCGCGACTTCCTCATGGGAGAAGTGCGCTACTCGTCTGTAGCCAAGGCTTATCCTCATGAAGCCGAAGAACTCTTCACCGCTGCGGAGAAGATGGCCAAGCTGCGCTATCAATCTTATGTGCGCAAGAGCAAAGAAGATTGGAGTGAAGAGGCATAAGCCAATGTTCACACCATATCATTGAAAAAACAGCCCGGGACTTCCAGTCTCGGGCTTTTTTAATGATAAAAAGAAGGAAAGCCGTTACTGTATCGTTTTAATAATGTAATAGTATATTATCACAAATTGTGCTTGTTGTTCAGACTAAATTTTGTATTTTTGCAAATAGACAAATACACGTCACACTAAACTGAATGACATGAAAAAAATTCTTTCCTTTATTGTAGCCGTCATGCTGTCTGCGACCGGAATGGCAGAAATCAATCGGCCTAAACTCGTGGTGGGTCTTGTGGTAGACCAGATGCGCTGGGACTATCTGTACTATTACTACGACCAGTTTCAAGCTGATGGATTGCGCCGCCTCATAGACGGGGGCTACAGTTTCGAAAACACGATGATAAACTATGTGCCCACCGTAACCGCAGTGGGACATTCCAGCATCTATACCGGTAGTGTTCCCGCATTGCATGGTATTGTCGGCAATAATTTCTATATGGATGGGAAAAAGGTGTATTGCTGTGACGATGCTACGGTGCAGAGTGTTGGCTCTAACAGCAAAGCCGGACAGATGTCGCCCCGCAACCTGTTGGCGACAGGGCTGGGCGATATGCTGAAGATCCACACAGACTACAAGGCGAAAGTTGTGGGCGTGGCGTTGAAAGACCGTGCCGCCATTCTCCCGGCCGGCCACGCCGCCGATGCCGCCTATTGGTGGGATACTTCTGCCGGCAAGTTCATATCCTCTACCTATTATATGAAACAACTACCCGATTGGGTGGAGAAAGTAAACAAGGAGATTGGCACCAAGCCCGGTATCGATGTGAAAGTATTGCCCGAAGGGGTTGTTAAGACATTCCGGATGGCAGAGGCAGCGCTGATTAACGAAGGCATGGGACAAGATGATATTACCGACCTGCTGGCCGTGAGCGTGTCATCGACCGATGCTATCGCTCATCAATATGGCACTCGCCACAAGCTCACGCGAGAGTCTTACATGGAGCTTGACAGACAGCTGGCAGCATTTTTCAAGTTGCTCGATGAGCGCGTGGGACGCGGCAACTATCTGATGTTTCTCTCAGCCGATCATGGTGGCGCCCATAATCCTAACGAGTTGAAAGCCCATAATATTCCTTCCGGCGGACTGGAGACATGGACGTGGCTTGGCGATGTAGACAAGCGTGTGGCTCAAAAACTGGGTGTTACGGGAAAAATCATCAAGGATGAAAATGCAGGAGGCTTGTATCTCGACCATGAAGTGATAGAGCGTAGCGGCAAAACGCTTGACGAAGTGAAGCAGGCCTTGATTGCAGAGATAGAGAAACGCGATGAAATCTTGTATGTGGTGGATTATGACAAGGCACTCACTACCTCCATTCCTCAACCTATTCGTGAACGCATTGTGAACGGATACAACAAAAAACGGTGCGGCGACCTTTTCTATGTAGCCAAAGCAGGCTGGGAGAATGTGAGCAACAAACCCGATTATATCGGCACTACGCACGGCCAGTGGAATCCTTATGATGCCCACATTCCGTTCGTGCTTTATGGTTGGAACGTTAATCATGGTGAAACATCAGAGCCTACCAACATGACCGATATAGCTCCCACCATTTGTGCCATGCTTCATATCCAGATGCCCAACAGCTGTGTGGGCAATGCCAAGACCGTGAAATAAGGGCATAATGCCTACCTAATCATCACTCTGCACGGATGCAGAGTGATGTTCGATGTGCCGCCTTCTGAATAAGAAGAAACGGTTAAAGAATTGGGAAGACGCAGTTGAAGGAGTTCAAAAACGCGGTTAAAGAAAGGAGAAGAAACTGCTTAAGGAAGTGGAAGTCACGATAGAAAGAAGTACAAGTCGTGGCGGTAGGAAATGGAAGCCGCAGCTAAAGAAAGTGGAAGACATAGTTAAAGGTCTTTCACTTTTTCAAAAATATCGTCAAAAACAACGCGAAGGCGGCTCTTGTCTGCAATGATGTTACGTACGGTCTTGAGATACTGCTCGTTTGGGGAATTAGGAATCCAGAGTTTGATATACCCATGAGCGCTGTATTTTTGGTCCATGTGTTGACAAAAACGCTCCCATTGTAGCTCCTTGTTGAGTTCCGGATAATGATCCAGACCGTATTCAATGGCACGGGTGAACACCACATCGGGCTGCAGGTCGCGGTCGGCCTCAGCCACGATCTTACCGTAAATGCTGCGCGGTTCGTGCGAAGCGGAAGCACGGTGGTCTTCCACCGCTTCTTTCATGATGTTGATTTGATCCGGCGTAAACCATTTGCGCAGCCGTTGGTCGGCCAAAAGAATCTTGCCACCCGTGACGTGATGGATAGCGCGCGGCCCGCTCATACCAAGGTCATGATATGCTGCAATGACGTAGACCATGTTGATGTCGGTGCCGAGTTGGCGCGAGAGTACCAATGAATTGGCAATGACACGTTGCACATGATTGAGGTCATGTGATTTGTCGAAGGCATTATATTTAGGGAGAATAGAGGTTTCGATGAACGACATCAGATCGAGATTCACTTGCATACTGGAGGAATTTATTTGGAATTTACACTTGCAAATATACCAAATAATGTCTACTTTTGCAAGTAATTATGGATGATTCTCATGTAAAAACCAACTCGCTGAAAGCATGGGTATTGGCAGCTCGTCCCAAGACGCTTACCGGAGCAGCCGTTCCCGTGATGATAGGGACTGCGTTGGCAATGGCGGATGCCGACGGACGGATAGCGTGGTTGCCTTGCGTGTTGTGTTTTCTCTTCGCGTTTATCATGCAGATAGACGCTAATTTCGTGAACGATTATTTTGATTATAAACAGGGCAACGACGATGCGGAAACGCGTCTCGGTCCGCTCCGTGCCTGTTCGATGGGATGGGTCACGCCCGAAGCGATGAAACGAGCACTGGTCATTACTACTGCCTTAGGGTGTTTAGTGGGGCTGCCATTGGCCTGGATCGGAGGCTGGACCATGATTCTTGTGGGTGCGATTTGCGTACTGTTTTGTTTTCTCTATACCACCAAACTGTCATATCTTGGGCTTGGCGACCTCTTGGTGCTGGTGTTTTTCGGCATCGTTCCCGTGTGTCTCACCTATTATCTTTGCCTTCCCGAAGAGATCGGAACCGTGACTGGGGAAGTGTTCGCAGCTTCATTGGCCTGTGGCTTTGTCATCGACACCCTACTCCTTGTCAACAACTATCGCGACATAGACAACGACCGGCGCGACGGCAAAACGACGATTGTGGTGAAGGTAGGGGCAGCAACGGGGCGCCGTTTGTATCTTGCCTCCGGATTAGTGGCAGTGGCTTTGGGTATGGTGTTTGTCTTTTATGAACACCCCTTTGCCTGTATACTTCCGGCCAGCATATATCCACTGTTGCATTTCAAAGCCTATCGGCACATGGTTAGCATTGACAAGGGCCGGGAGTTGAATAAAGTTTTGGGCGAAACGGCGCGCAATATGTTTATCTATGGCTTATTGGTGGCCATAGGGTTACTGTTTTAGTAGTCAGCACAAAACATTTAACCCCCTTTGGTTCGTTCCCAAATTCTGAATTATGAATTGTGACGAATTGATGCGCTTGCGACTAATTGTGAATTATAAACTTGTTCCCACCGTTTATTCCCTATGTATAATTGTGAATTATGAATTGTGAATTATGTCAGTCTCCTTGCCCCAATAATTCAATTTTTAGTTATAGAAATTCCAGCTCAATCCCAATCGCAAGATGCGTCCGTTGAGTGGATGATGAGGCGTTAAGAAATAGTTTTTCTTGCCGCTTCCCGCATTGATATGGCTCATCATCACGAAGAACCGCGTGTGTTTCAGGTGAAAGTTGGCATAAACATTGACAATGGGATAGTTCCCTATTTTCACTTTCTCGTCGTTGGCCTGCACAGCATACTGCCCGATGGCGGGCGCATATTCGGGTGCATTATATTTGGTGAAGTAGCGCATATCGGCTCCAAAGTCACATTTCAGCACCTTTGCTATCTTGAATCGCAGAAACAGATTGGTATAAGCATTGAGCGTGGGAACAGGCAAGGCATCGTTGTTGCTCGATTTTTGGAAAGTCAGGACACTCTCCCAGTTGAGCGGTCCAAACGTAAAGTCTTGCGCAAGTTCAGCGGTAAGCAGACTGATGGCGTCACCGTTTTGCTTCACCGACAGCGTATTGAAGAATCGCCCGTCGTCCGACGTTCGATATCCTAACGCATAATAAGTGTGATTTTTAATCAAGTCATGAGCCACACGAAGGCGCGTGCGAGTCTTCTGATAGTTCAGGAGGCCCTGCACCCTGATATGGTCGATGAACGACATATCCTCATCATCCCACCAAAAGTGACGGCTCTGATAATGGCGATAGTAGAAGCTGGGACTTTCATGATGATAGAATCCCGACGCGGCCAGCGTCATGGTGTCTTTGAAGAGGGGAAAGTTCAGGTCAATATTGCCGTCTACATGAATCTCCGTAGCATTAGCTCCTGCCACGCAAAACTCTCCCACAACATTATAGTGGAGCGTCTTACCGTGCGTCTTGGAGAGCTGCCCACCCACATTGATATCGTTTTCGTTCCACGAGCGCATAGCCTTTTCATCGGGCAGAGTAAAGTGTCGCATCTCATGAACAACAAATACTTTGAGTCCTGCCTTTGCCCACTTATTGAATCCCTCAAGCATGGAAATGGCAAAAGTGTTGCGCAAAGCCCAATGGGTAGTTTTGTCGTAGATAGAGTCACCCGTGAACTTCTCCCTCACCGGATAATCGTCGAGATAAAAATTATCGGGAGTGTGGTAGGCTTGGTATATGCGCCTATAGTTGCTGAAGTCCAAAGTATGGATAAAACTGGTGACGGGCACATACTCATTTTTGAGCCACAACGTATCCTCGTTTGCCTTTTCCGAAGCAGCAACAAGACTGTCGGCAGCCGCTTTGCTACCTACGACAACACGCCCGGCATTGTGCAGCGAGTCCGAAGCCTGCGAAATGGTGTCGGTTTGTACACGATCCATCACCTTGGCATCATCGGGGCGTCCGCTGAACGAAGCCACCGGAGCAATATCCTCGTTGTCAGAATCAGCCTCATCCCTCCCGGCCGCTTTCAGGGCTTTCTCTTTTGCTTCCCTTTCCTCAGCTTCTTTTTTCGCAGCCAAAGCAAATTTGCGGGCTTCGATTTCCGCCTCCGTCATGGGCACTTTACGATTGAAGCCCACATTGTATCTATGTGTGAAGAAGACGTGTTGGTTGTCGTTCCTGTTCCAGTTTTGCGACAACATCGTTGGGATTTCATTGGTTTGGAAATCCTCATTGAATAATTCGGGGTGCGTGATATAGTTGTCGTTCGTGATACCGCCGTTCTCCGTGACCTTCTGGTGATTGGTCGAAGCAAGGAAATGGGCTTGATATCGGTCGCCGAGATATGAGCCGTAGAGCGAGTAGTTGAAGTGGGACGCAGCCTGATTGCTGTAGTATCCGCGAGCGTAGATATAGTCAAACTTGAATCCGACACCTATCTTTTTTCCGGCATTCACGCCAAACTTTGCCGTGAAATGGTCCTCGCCGTTTGTGCGGTCGCCACAGTTGTTGTAGGTCAGATTGGTAAATGGCGACAGCGTATTGGTGAAATGGAAGTTTTCTACGGGGATGACAAAATAGTCGTAAGGATTTGTAAAGATAAACTGCCGTTGCTCGGCTCTGTCGATAAACACACGTGCCAAGCGGGGAGCACCGAGATTTCCGGTAGTGGTGTATTCGCCGCGCATACCCGTAGAGAATACGGAATTCATAAACATGGGCGACAGCGTGTCGGGTTCGGCCGCACGTCGGTCACCGAATCGCGGGTCTACGGTCCAGACATTCATCCCCTTCGGAATTTCCTTATCAGACCCCAGCGAGTCGGCCTGCTGCCGTCGTTGGTCTTGTGTGGTAATATTTCCGTCCTCGTCTATCTGGTTATAGCCTATGTCATCCCTTCTCACTTGTGACAACAGCGGAAGGAACGTCAATGACAGCAGAACACCAAGTATGTATCTTTTCATTAATGCAGGAATCGTATGGCAGATTCTACAATCTTGAAGACCATTGCCACCAGGATAACTATTGTCCCTATGGTTTGGTCGCCGAAGAAATAGATGAGTATGCCGGCCACCGCGCCAATCATGAAGATGAGATTGAGCCAGTTGCGCAGCTTTATAGAACTGTTGTGTCGATCGATATCCTCGCCCCGACGCCGATGATGTAGTTGTGTATTGCCGTTATCCATATATGTATCGTCTTTGAATGAAAAAATAGCTAATGACCGTCATGCCGGTTTCAGTATGTTACGCCTAAAACCTTGCAGACACGATCGAAAATATTGTCTTTGCGGTCGATTGTCTTGCGGCGAAACTTACCGCTATACTTGGCGAGCTTGGTCCTTTTCTTATTCAATCCTTCCTTGTCGGTAATCCATTCTTCCGCCTTGACGTTAAGACCGCCATTCGTGTCAGTACGATTCATTTCATACTGATAACTTAACCGTTCGAGGGTAAGGTTGATATGACCGTCAGATGCTTTGGCGATGATGGTATAATTGAACACCGTACGATCCAGCGACAGAAACGTGTTTTGGAACACCAGCCACTCTTTCATGCGAGCAACAATGGTGTGTTCGGCCTTGTTCACCACAGCAATCTTACTTTGCGGAAATTGATTTTCCTCCTTGCTCATGGCCGTGAGCAGGGCGTAGACTTTCTGATAAATTTCATCAGCGGTCATGCCCGGCACATCCTTGCTTAGCGTAAACACCACTCTGCCATCTACTTCGGGCACAGCCCCGACCAGATATTTCGAGTATTCATTCCTCTTCTTCTTGTCGAAGATTGCTGTTTTCTTGTTTTGGGTCTGTTGCTGTTGGGGGTCTTCTTGGGGAATTTCCCATGTATTTTGAGCCATCCCCATCAGAGGAAGGTATATGAAAAGTGCAGCGAGAATCTTTTTCATGACAGATCTATAATACCATTATAATTGACAAAATTACGAAAATATGTTGTATAATGGGTGTCTTGCCATCATTTTAACTTTTGTTATTGCGGCTTTTTAATTCATAATTCACAACTCATAATTCATAATTAGGCTCGCGCGTTAGCCTAATTGTGAATTATGAATTATGAATTGTAAATTACTTCATTTCCAGTTGCGCCTGCAGCCGCACAATTTCGTCACGATACTGGGCGGCTTGAATAAAGTCGAGGTCTTTGGCGGCCTGCTCCATGAGCTGCTTGGTGTTTTCGATACTCTTTTCGAGTTCCTGTCGCGTCATGCGCAGCACGATGGGGTCGGCAGCAAAGGCCGCACTGTCCGGCTCCAGATAAACCTGCTGCTTGGTGGCTGCCAGTTTTACAGGCTTGTATTCCTCACCATGACTGTTGGGCAACATCCCCTTGATGTCTTTCACAATCTGTTGGGGCGTGATGCCGTGTTCGGCATTGTATTTCATCTGGATGGTGCGACGGCGAGAGGTTTCGTCGATGGTGCGCTGCATGCTCTCGGTGATGTTGTCGGCATACATAATCACCTTTCCGTTCACGTTTCGTGCGGCACGGCCGGCCGTCTGCGTGAGACTCCGGTGACTGCGCAGAAATCCCTCTTTGTCGGCATCGAGGATGGCCACGAGCGACACTTCGGGGAGGTCGAGCCCCTCACGCAGGAGGTTCACGCCCACGAGCACATCGAACATTCCCGCCCGCAGATCATTCATAATCTGCACTCTATCGAGGGCCGGCACGTCACTGTGGATGTAGTTGGCGCGGATGTCGTGGTTGAGCAGAAATTCCGTGAGTTCCTCTGCCATGCGCTTGGTGAGCGTGGTAACCAGCACACGCTCGTCTTTCTCCGCACGGATCACAATCTCGTTGAGCAGGTCGTCAATCTGGTTTTCCGACGGGCGCACCACAATTTCAGGGTCGAGCAAACCGGTGGGGCGGATGAGTTGCTCCACCACTACTCCCTCTGCCTCCTGCAGCTCAAAGTTGGCCGGCGTGGCCGACACATAAATCACCTGCTTGGCCATCTCATGAAATTCCTCGAAGCGCAGAGGGCGGTTGTCAAACGCAGCAGGCAGGCGAAATCCGTACTCCACAAGATTTTGCTTACGGGCGCGGTCGCCGCCATACATGGCATTGATCTGCGGCACACTCACATGGCTCTCGTCGATGACGATGAGGAAGTCGTCGGGAAAGAAATCGAGCAGACAGTAAGGCCGCTGTCCCGGCTCACGACCGTCGAAATAGCGCGAATAGTTTTCTATGCCCGAACAATGGCCAAGCTCCTTGATCATCTCCATATCGTATTCCACGCGCTCCTTGATACGCTGAGCCTTGATGTCGTCACCAATCTCGTTAAAGAACGCCACCTGCTTCACGAGGTCGTCCTGTATCTGGCGTATGGCAATCTCTGTCTGCTCCTTAGATGTCACGAAAAGGTTGGCCGGATAGATATGATATTCCTCGAAGGTCTGGAGCGAACGCATCGTGACGGCGTCCACCTCCTCGATGCTGTCTATCTCGTCGTCCCACCACGTGACGCGCAGAATATGGTCGCTGTAGGCCATGGCGACATTCACGGTGTCGCCCTTCACCGAGAAGAAGCCGCGCTGCAGGTCGATGTCGTTGCGGGTGTAGAGCGCACCCACCAGCTGCCGCAGAAACTCATTGCGGTCGAGCCGCTGTCCGCGCTTGATGCTGATGATGCTCTTCTGCATGGCCACCGGACCACCCATACCATAGATGCACGACACCGACGACACCACGATGACATCTTTGCGCCCAGAAAGCAGGTCGCTCACGGCACCCAGCCGCAACTTGTCGATTTCGTCGTTGATGGCAAGGTCTTTTTCGATATATATATCGGTTGTCGGCAGGTAGGCTTCGGGCTGGTAATAGTCGTAGTAGGAAACATAATAGTCCACCGCGTTTTCGGGGAAAAAGCCCCTCATCTCCTCGTAGAGCTGAGCCGCCAGCGTCTTGTTGTGGCTGAGAATCAGCGTGGGCTTATTGACGTTGGCAATCACATTGGCCACCGTGAAAGTCTTGCCCGACCCTGTCACGCCCAGCAACACCTGAGCCGGGTCGCCACCGAGAACGCCCTCCGTGAGTTGGGCTATAGCCTGCGGCTGGTCGCCTGTGGGTTTATATTTAGAAGTCAGCTTAAAATCCATACTATGCAAAATTACTAATTTTCCTACTCAATCACAACAGCGGCTCCACATTTTTTCGCAGACCATACAATCGGCTGAACATCAAGAAGACGCCATTCCAAATACTCCAACCTCCCCTTAACGATCAGCCTCCCAACCCCCGCTAAGCACCATCAAACACGCCATTCTTGCTCAACCAATCGCCCATTCACCACCATTAAACGCACCTCCTTTGCTCAACCGAACCCCCGTCCACTTTTTCTATATGTAAAATATAAATACCGTTTTTCAGCGATTATTTTCTGTTCATCTAGCGCAAAAAGGGCTATGTTTCTGCCCTGATATTCATCTCGCACACCCCGAAAGCTGTCCGGTTTTTAAGGATCGTATTCCACCGAAGCATGGCGAAGCCTTAATCGCGGTATGGTTAAGCCCTATCCGCACCACGAAAACGGCCTATTCACACTGCGTTTAAGGCCTATCCACACTGCCATTCGATACTCAACCGCAAGGGGCAGAACAGCAATCAAAAAGGCGTGTTTCCACAACACGCTGACAACCAGCCATCTACAAACACTCGCAAAAATCGCGTATTTCAGCCCAAAGTAAAATCATTTTTGAATATTCAAAAACCAGAGCACCTTTTGTAAAATAAATTAGAATTTAAAAACACGTCAAAACTCCATCTCACAGCAAGGCTTAACCATCAGTTAAAAATACGAAAACGAAAAAGAAATCCTGCCAAATATCATCCAATCGCTTCTTTTTTGTTAAAAATAACAGTTGCTTCTTTGCGGATCGGAGAATTATGTGTATTTTTGCAAGTCAAAAGCTTGAATATGAAGAAATTCGTTTTGATGGCATTCTCGGCGCTGTTCCTTTTCGGAAGCTGTGCCAAGGAATTCAATCAAGTATATAAGTCGACCGACTACCAATACAAGTACGAGTACGCCAAGGAGTGTTTTGCCAGAGGTAAATACACGCGCGCCGTGACGCTGTTGCAGCAACTCATTGTGCAGCAGAAGGGGACGCCCAACGCGGAGGAAAGCCTCTATATGCTTGCCATGGCTGAGTTTTGCGATCGCGATTACGAATCGGCGGCCGAGACATTCAAACGCTATGTAAAGTCATACCCACGCGGCATCTATGCCGAAATGGCTTCCTACCATGTGGGGCAGAGTTTGTATATGTCTACGCCGGAGCCCCGATTAGACCAGAGCAACACGATACAGGCCATTGCCGCGTTTCAGGAATTTCTCGACCTTTTCCCCACAGCCAAAGTCAAGGAACAGGCTCAGCAGCGACTGTTCGAGTTACAGGACAAGCTAGTGGAGAAGGAATTGTATTCCGCGCAGCTATACTACGACCTCGGAACATACTTTGGCAACCAAACTCAGGGCGATGAGGGGAACAACTATCTGGCCTGCATCGTCACGGCACAGAACGCCCTGAAAGACTATCCCTACTCCGCTCGGCGCGAAGATTTTGCCGTGCTCGTGATGAAGAGCAAGTACGAGCTTGCCCAGCAGAGTGTGGATGAAAAGAAGCTGGAGCGTTATCAGGATGCGGAAGACGAGTGTTACGGTTTCATCAACGAATATCCCGACTCTAAGGAACGCAAGACCGCTGAGAGTTACATCAAGAAGTGTAAGAAGTACACGGGCAACAGCGCTGACTGAGTTTTGAGGTAGCGACACAGTGCCACAACAATATTCGCAACTATTAAATTATACATTATATCAATGGATTACAAAAAGTCAAAAGCTCCGGTAAATACAGTTACCCGCAACGTGATGGATTTGTGTGAAGATACCGGTAACATCTATGAGAGTATCGTGATTATCGGCAAGCGCGCCAATCAGATTGCAATAGAGGTTAAACAGGATCTGAACAAGAAGCTGGCAGAGTTTGCTTCGTACAACGACTCACTGGAAGAGGTTTTTGAAAACCGTGAGCAGATAGAGATTAGCCGCTATTACGAGCGGTTGCCGAAACCAACCATGCTCGCCACTCAGGAATTTATCGAGGGTAACGTTTACTACAGAGACGCGTCTAAAGACTAAGCAGGAAAGGTTGGTGAAGCAATGATTCAACGTAAGCAGACCATTTTTTTACTACTGGCGCTCCTGTCGCTCATCGTTTGCCTGTGCCTGCCCATCGGGAAGATTGAGCCTCAGGGCATGGGCGTAATGACAATATGGTACAATTTGGGATTGGTTACCGATGGGATGATGCGCCCCCAACCCATGCTTTTTGTCGATCTGGTGGTGACGGGCATACTTGCTTTCATCGCCATCTTCATGTTTAAAAAGCGCAAAGTGCAGGCGCGCCTGTGCAGTGTGAGCATGGTGCTGTGCTTGGCGTGGTATGCCTATTATGCGTTCTGCGTCCTCAATGAGTTTCAGACGGGAGGCACGTTCCGCATCGCCTTTGCAGCCTGTCTGCCGTTGGTGGCTTTCATATTGCTCTACCTGGCACGACGGGGCGTTATCGCCGACGAGAAGTTGGTGAGGTCGATGGACAGAATTAGGTAAGTCCGCGACAATTTCCTTGCTGCCCTGCCGCTTGGAACAACACAATTAAAACATCAGCAACTCCGGAAAGCATCGTTACATGCTTTCCGGAGTTGCCGGTTTTATATACATTGTCAAAACATAAAATTCAAGTGACAAAAAAGAGTCTCAGGCACTTTGCCCAAGACTCTTCCAAATCGTTATGTGGTGTCGGAAAATTACAATCCGAGTTTACCCTTTACTGCGTTTGAAGCCTTGTCAATTGCCTCACCGGTCTTTTGTTTAGCCTCTTTGGTTGTTTTATTCACGCTCTTTTCAACATCCTTAGCTGCATTGTTAATGCCTTCCTTGGCTTCCTTGGCAGTCTTCTCTGCGTCGCTGGCCACTTGGTCGGCAGCGGCTTTGGCTGCGCTTTTAGCGTTGGCAGCAGCATCTTCCATAGATTCCTTAGCAACGGCAGAAGCGTTTTTCAAAGCTTCCGTAGCAGCTTCGGCAGTGGCCTCGGCAGAAGCACCTTTTTGCAGGCTCTCGTTAGCCAGTCCTACGGCCTGCTCTGAAACGGCACCTTTGGCATCTTCGAGTGTAGTTCCGGCAGATGTGGGGAGAGCCTCGATACTTGAAACCAGACTGGCAATAGTGGCGTTTCCGTTGGCCACGCTCTTGATTTTGTCTGCATTTTCAGCGATTAAATTCTTGACAAGAACACCGTAGCCTCTCAGATCTTCCAGATTGCCGGTGTTGGCCAGCGTCTTATACATAGCCTCGAAATTGGCCAATGCCTGGGTCACGGCGTCGGCACTACCCTCGTCCAACGCACTGATCAACTGCGCACTCAGTGCTTTGAAAGTTGTCATCGTTTCAGGAGCAAGCGCTGTGGTGTCTACCGCTGTACTGTCTACCGCCTCTGCATTAGCATTCGACTTGTTTCCGCAACTTGCAAATGTAAGTGCCGCAACTGCGACAACTGCAAAAAATAATTTCTTCATCATTGTTTTCTCTAATTAATATGATTATAAAATAAAACCTTATACTCAATTTCTCCATTGAGTAATAATTCCAAAGTTAATAAAAATTCAACATATCGGAGCATATATTTCATTTGTTTTAACGTATTTATTGTTAAAACCAAATTCCATCAGTAAGTGCAAGGTTACATCACGTCTGTCTTTATCACAGCTCGTGGCGCATCATTAAAAATCGAGCTAAGCGACAGACTTTTCAAGAATAATGCTTAAATTTGCCTATTGATAACTATCGGAATATGATTTACATTATAAGAAACGAACATCAATACGGCCCCTACGATGAGGCGGTAGTGGCCCGCTATGTGGAAGAAGGCAAGCTCCTGAAACACGACAAAGCACGCGATGCCATCACGGGCGAGGAAAGCACCATAGACGATTTTCTCAACAGGCGAGGCCTTAATCCCAAAGTACGCGACAAGGGAACGGTGCGCGAACAGCTGCGCGCCATCGGCTCGGAATTCATCTTCCCGAAAGAAGACATGGCCAACCATCGGTGGAGACAGGACAAGCGACTGCTCGTATTAGCCGTCGTGGGACTGTCGTTGTCGGTGTTGATGATGCTCCCCATCGGCGGTTATCTCGTATTTTACGCCGTTTCTTTTTATTTCGCAGTTGTCTGGGGACTGTTTTTCTATTATTTTTTCCGCACCCGACAGGTGAATATCAAAACCACCGTATCGGTGTTTTTCCTCACCCAGTTGGCCGTGTTCCTCATCTTTTCCGGCCTGAATCAGCTGAATTTCTTTTATGTCTTCACCAACGCCGCCTTTCCCTTCAATGCCATTGGATTTATATTGGGCGTGGGGCTGACTGAGGAATTTGTGAAGATGCTGCCCCTACTCTATCTGGTGCGAAGGGCTAAAGAGCCGCTCTTACCCCAGACGCTGGTCTATTATGGACTCATGTCGGGCATTGCCTTCGGCGTTTTCGAGGGTGTGCAGTATCAAACTACCATCAACGCCCAAGCCGATTACACCACCGCTTTCTTCCTCAACATTGCGCGACTCACCTCGCTACCGTTCCTCCATGCCCTTTGGGGAGGCATCTGTGGCTATTTCGTGGGATTTGCCAATCTTTATCCCCGCTACCGCAAGTCGCTCTATGTTTTGGCCCTCGCCATCCCCGCCGTGCTTCACGGACTCTACGACTCCTTCGCGTCGGCTATTTACTTGTTCTCGCTGGTCATTGCGTTTATCAGTGTTTTAGCACTGATGACCTATCTCAGCAAAAGCAATCATTTCCGCGAAAGACTAAGAAAATAAGACTATGCCAACACCATAAAAGAATGAAGCAGAACGGTTTCTACCTATAAAACCACATCCCACGACATTTCTCAAATATTATATAGAGATTTCACAAATACAATATAGAACTACGCTCACACAGGTCATGCCTGTCATTTCAACCATCAACCGGAAACAACGATATGGGAAGAAACAAATTCTCACAACAGGAAATCAAGGAAATCGGCAAGCTCCTCAGACTTAAAAATGCCGCCAACCGTGCCAAACAAAAGCTGATACGCCACGACCTGCGCGTGGATTATGAGTTCAACATCTCCGACTTCAACCTTCCCGGCAAAGCCTTTGGCGAGGAAGATCTCCACGAAGCCATACGTCGCGGAGCCATTGCTGTGCTAGACGATGCCACCATCGCCGACATGAAGGAGAAGCGCGCAAGAGATAAGGCACGCGATGAAGCCGAAAGAGAAAAAGCTGCCATTGCCGACGGCGCCACCGATTGGAAGGCTGCCATGAAAGAATGGGAAGCTTGGGAAACTGAGAAAACACAGCAGGAGGGACACAACAACAATGGCGCAAATCAAGACAACACCCACCGGCTGCCATAGTTGCCTACGTCCGAGCTACATCAGAGACACTCTCGCGAAAATCCGAAAGGTTGGAGATAGCAGCCCACCCGGCGAATGTTTTCCGAATATCGACCAACGAAAAAGCCATCATTGTCAGCACAGACAATGATGGCTTTTAATTTACTTTTATAAACAAGGTGGGTGGTGATGGATTCGAACCACCGAAGGCAAGAGCCAGCAGATTTACAGTCTGCCCCATTTGGCCACTCTGGTAACCACCCTTTGGTTTTATAAAGCGAGTGCAAAGGTATAGTCTTTGCTTGAGAACAGAGAATTTACCGTTTTTATTTCATATTTTTTAACAACCCCAAAACAGTAATTTACTTCCGTGTTTAGGCCGCAGGACACATCCTGACGGTTTTTCCACACACCCTTTCGTCCCTCAAGTGCGTCGATGTCCGAGCGGTTAAACCAATCTTGACAGCGTGCGGCGGAAGAAATAATAGTAGAGCGCCGCAGCAATAGACAAACCAACGGGACAGGCAAACCATACGCCCACCAAACCGCCATCCATCACGATACCAAACACATAGCTTATCGGAATGGACGCCAAAAAATAGGCGACAAAGGCCACAAGCATGAGCGGTTTCACGTTTGACAAACCGCGCAATGCATTCGAGAACACACATTGCAACCCGTCGGGAATCTGATAGATGAGCAGGGGCAGAACGGCACCGGCCACGAGAACTGTGATCTCCTCAGAGTCGGCGAAGAGCCAACCGATGTCGTAACGGAACACCCACACGGGGATGGCCACCAACACGGACACCACAAAACACAAGTGGAAGCCCGCCCAGGCTGTAGGCATAATCTTTCCATAGTCGTGCTGACCGTGAAAAAGACTGATTCTGATGGACACCGCCGCCGATATGGCATAGTAGATTTGGAAAAACAACTGACTGATAGCGAGCACTATCTGATGCCCTGCCAGCGACGTGGCACCTATCCATCCCACGATGACGCTGCACAGCGACCACGCCCCCGACTCCATGCCCATCTGTAGGCCCAACGGCCAACCCATGCGGTTAAGCAACAGTTGGTCGGCCCGTGTCACCCGGCTCTGCCTGAAACTCCGGGCAAAAGGCTTGTAACGCCTGCTCCCGAAAAACACACAGGCAATAGCAATCATCATCAGTACGCGCGAGAAAAGGGTGGCTATACCAGCCCCCAAAATACCCAGTTCGGGCATACCCAACTTACCATAAATCAGCACCCAATTGCCAAAAATATTCACAAGGTTTCCCGACAGCAATATCCACATCGGCGTCTTGGTGTCGGTGGAGCCGTCGGCCGTTTGCTTGAACACGTTAAACCAGCAAACAAAGGGCAGCGACACCAAGTTTACAAGGTAATAGGGGCGCATATAGGGCAACAGTTCTTCGGGTTGTCCGAGCTTGTCTATAAAGAAATAGAGCACCCCATAGATCGTCATCAAGAGCATCGCCAGCATGGTGTTGGCCGCAAGTCCGTTGCGCACCAACGCCCCGATGCGACCCGTTTCCTCACGCCCGAAACTGTTGCCCACCAGTGGGGTTAGCCCATAGGCAAACCCCATTGCCACCAGAATGCCAAGCATGAATATCTGCCCCACAAAGGCAGCCGCCGCCAGTTCCGACGTGGAATGGTGGCCTATCATAATGGTATCGGCAAAAGTGAGGATAATAGTGCCTATCTGACCAATGACAATGGGAATACCCAGCTTGATGAGGGGTGTATAGAAATCTCTTGACAACATGACGAATCAAAAATTGAGATGCAAAGGTACGCTTTTTTGTCTACATATCCATCAACCTCCGCCATTATCTGTCTTTCCCGGCTTACAGCACCTCCATGATTTCGCGCAGCGTCTCCACCTCATAGGTTACGGGACGGGGCGGCTCAAACGCTGGGTCCCATCGTTTGAAAAACAGGGTGTCGAGGCCCGCGTTCATGGCTCCTTCGATGTCGGTGTTGTAGTTGTCACCTATCATCAGTGTGCGCTCACGGGACGCTCCCGACACACGAAACGCATGGTCGAAAAACTGCTTCGAGGGCTTGTTGGCACCCGCGTCCTCACTGAGAATGATGGTGTCGAAATAGTGGTACAACCCGCAAGCCTTCAGTTTCTTGTATTGCACCTCGTGGAAACCATTGCTGCAGATATGCATCCGGTAGTCCTTTGCCCGAAGATAGTCCATCAGCTCACGTGCACCCTCAACCACACCCGGCTTCACCGAACACAATTCCAGAAAGCGGTCGCTCATGCGGCCGCAATAGTCTGCGTCGGGCCACGACGGGTCGTCGTGCTGTCCCGAAGACAGCGGACGCCTGAAGCGCTCCAATATCAGGTAGTCGCGCGAAATCTCGCCCCGCGAGTATTGCGCCCACAATTCCACGTTCGTCCTCCAATAGGCATCGCGAAACGTGCGGACATCATCGAAGCGTTCGCCCAAGCGAAACTCGTCGAACAGCTCGCCCAAGGCTATGGTCGCGTTGCCGTGCGTGTCGTAAAGGGTATCATCGAAATCGATAAACAGGTCGGTATAGGTCTGCCTCATTTGAACTTTCCTCCCGATTTCCAGGCGTTTCCGCACATCCCGCCTACTTCATAATAACCGTTTTTAAAGACATCGAACACAAAAGCATGCAGCTTTTCGGCGTCTATCTTCCCCTGCCCGTCGAGCACCCGCTCGTCAGCTTTCACATCCACGATTTCGCCAAGAAACCGCAGACCGTAGGGCTGTTGCTGCTCCTCCACGAGCACACACTCCAGCGTCACGGGATATTCCGACACGATGGGCGCGTCTACCTTGTCACTTTTCACGACATGAAGTCCTGTGCGCTCAAACTTGTCGGGCACGTTCCTGCCACTCACCATGCCGAAATAGTCGGACGCTTCCAGTGTGTCCACACCGGGAACAGCCAACGTGAAAGCCTTCCGCCTACGCAGATTTGCGCACGTCTGATGGTCGGCCGCAATGTTGAGTGCCACCATCTTGTAATCCACAATGCCACCCCATGCCATCATCATCTGATTCACCGTGTCGTCGTCGTTGTACGTTCCGATCATGTACACGGGCTGGGGAAACAGCCAGGGATGAATTCCTAAACTTTTCATAAACTGTTATTTTGAAGTGGAGATGATCTATAACCACCGTAGATTTACTATATTTTGATGAAGCTGACGTCCCGCCGCCTCTCGCAGCAGCACACGGAGCAAAGTTCGTCCGCCTGTGTCCGCTCGCCGTGCAGGTTGGGAAACGCCGCACGATGCCCCGCTGCAAGCACTGCCCGACCATGTTTTCCGAACGGCCTCAACACCCTGAAATGTCAAGTTTTCTTCACCAAAAACGGGTCACAGAAACCGGACGTTCCGGAAATCGAAATCCCGTTTTAAAGGATGAAAACGTCCAAAAACGCCCCTTCCCTCATCGCTCAAACTACCATTTCTTCTTCATCGAGATGCGAATAGGCCTTAACCGTGATGCGAAGAAGCCCTAACCGCTCAACGGATAAGGCTCAATCGCACTGCGAATACGGCCTAACCGCACTGCCTTTAGGCCGTAACCGTAGGTCCTATAGAAAACTCTATGCGAGCCATTTTGTAATCAAGCCGATAACTTCCTGTATGCTAAAGACTTGCGTAAAACCTAAATTACGGGCTTATTTCCACCGAAAGTATTTCAATTTTCAAATTCGCGAAAATAGAGAAGGGGTTTGTCAATAAAAATGACAGGATGTCGGAGCATGGCCGCACAATGAAAAAATGCCCGCGAGAGATTGCCAACAGCTGTCTCGCGCGAGCATAGTTTTCTATTGTCCGAAAGCGGGACCGCCTATCAGCAAACTTTTTCGAGCTTCTTCATCACGGAGAAAATGAAGACGAATGAAGCCAGACAGAGGGCCACGAGCACGCCCCACACCATGGTGAGCGGCACGGCTTTCCACAGATAAGCGGGGATCTGCACGAGGAAGTTGCCAATGGCTGTAGCACCAAACCAGCATCCCATCATCAGACCCTGATATTTGGCGGGAGCCACCTTGCTCACAAAGCTGATACCCATTGGCGACAGCATGAGTTCGGCAAAAGTCAGCACCAAATAGGTGGAAACCAGCCACATGGGCGACACACGCTGCTCATCGGTGAGCGTGTAGCTCAACCCCACAGAGGCGGCAATCATCACCACAAAACCCAATCCGGCCACAAGCATACCATAACCAATCTTGCGGGGAGCAGAGGGCTCCTTGCCGCGTGAGGCCAACCATCCGAAAAGCGCCATACTCAACGGGGTGAGAGCCACCACGAAAGACGGGTTAAACTGCTGGAAGATGGGGGCAGAAACCTCCACAACCTCTCCGCTGCTCACCAGTGCGCTGTACTTATAAACCAAGAAAGCCAGAGAGGCGAGTATCACCAAGACGGAGATGTTCCGACCCTTTTTGGTCTTGCTCTGGAAGAAAGCCACAACCGCATAGATAATAAAGATGCCGGCCACCATGTTGGTCACGTCGAACAGCATGGCAATGAGTCCGGTAGCACTGGTCTGGGTGAAGTCGCGCGCGAAGAATGTCAGCGTCAATCCGTTCTGATGGAAGGCCATCCAGAAGAAGATTACGACGGCAAACACCAAGAACAAAGCTATGAGGCGGCTCTTGGTATCGGCCTTTTCCTCAGGCGTCTCCACGTGTTTCTCCTCATGTTTCTCCTCCACCTTCACTGTCTTCGACTTAGACGAGGTCTCGATGTGAGCAAACGTGTAGCGGAAAACGTAATAGATGGCCATCGAAACCACCAGCGACACGCAAGCCACACCGAAAGCATAGTGATAGGCTACCTGCTCGGTCACACCGAAAGTATCTTGTGCCCAGTGCATCAGTTTGAGGGCGGCGGTAGGAGCAAACAAGGCTCCGATATTGATAGCCATATAGAAAATGGAGAAGCCGTTGTCTCGCTGGCCGGCCAGTTCAGGCGTGTCATAGAGTTTGCCGACCATCACTTGGAGGTTGCCTTTGAACAGACTCGTGCCAATGCTGATCATCAGCAGGGCGGCAATCATGATGACGACGGCCGGTGTGCCCGCTCCGGCGGGGATGGCCATGAGCAGATAGCCCAAGAACATCACGATGATACCGATGGTCACGCAGCGGCCAAAGCCAATCTTGTCGGCCACAGCTCCACCCACGATGGGGAGGAAATAGACCAACATCAGGAACGTGGAGAACACGGTGCCCGTCAGTCCTTCTCCCCAGCCGAAATTGGCTTGGAGGAAGAGGGCAAAGATGGCCAACATGGTGTAGTAGCCAAATCGCTCACCGGTGTTGGCGAGGGCTAAGGCAAAGAGGCCTTTGGGTTGATTTTGAAACATATTGATTTATTGTTTTATTGGTTTATGATTCTGTGTTGAACAGTCTGTATTTTTATGTTGATTGGTTTATAATTTTATGTTGGACATTCGTGAATGCTGTGGCAACCGGCTATTTCCCTTTCGACCTTCTATAACGTGTCAGGTCGAAAAGATAGCCCAACTTCACGGTGATGGTGTTGAAATTGCTCGACCCGAAGAAGTCGCGTTTGGTGTCGCCATAGATGTTTCCCAAACCGTAATAGTAGCGGGCTTCGAGCAGAAAACGCCCCACCTTGGGATGCGTGTATTCCACGCCAATTCCGGCCGTAATGCCATAGTCGAACTTGTTTTCTACGGCCATCGTGTCCTGCGCCACAATGGTGTTGGCGCGGTCGGCCATGTTTTTGCTGTTCCAGTCAAAATTCGTCTTGGTGCTCTCGCCCAAATAGCAGCCAAACTGCGGACCGGCATTCACAAAGAAGTTCACCCCCTTGTCTTCTCTTCCCCATGCCAAATGGGCCATGAACGGCACTTGAACGTAGTTGATGGTGCGGCTGTATTCCTCAGGCTGCCCCGTTGTGCCGTTAATGACGTGCTGGTCTTTCGCATCGCGGATGTCTTCGCTCCACCCCATCTGTCCGTAATTCACCTCGACGGCCACCGAAGCGATGGTGGAAAAATATTTCTCCACCGTGTAGCGCATGGACAGACCGCCCGTAATGCCACCTTTCATTTTCTGCGACACCTTAGGAGTGAAGCGGACGTTAGACAGATTATATCCACCGCTGACACCTACGGAGAATGTGTTGCGGTGTTCGCCAATCTGAGCCTTGACGCACATCGGCATCATCAACAATAGTGCGAAGAAAAAATGTTTTGTCATAAACTAATAAGCGATAGATTCGATACGGTTGCCGGGGGCAAAATGGATGAGTTGGAAAAATTCGTTCTGCATACCGGCAGAGCCCACCTGCACAAACTTCAGTGGGGTCTGCAAGGGTGTGTAAACGTTCTGCTCTTTCGTGCCCTTGAAACTCTTACCGTATTTGTGGAGACCCCGCAGGAAGAACTGCGCATGGTCGTAACCGGTGACAGCAAAGCGGGGCAGCGCATATTGAATATCCTGACGGAACCACCGACGGAAATTTTGCTCCATGCGTTGCGTCTTGGGATCCAGAGGGTTGTGGTAGAAATAAGTGGGAATATACGTATCGAAGCGATGGAATTTGTCCAAGTTATATTCTGTGTACATCAGCCACTCGGTGTAGCCGTAGAGCGAAATGCGCAGGGAAGGACGGTTGTTTTGCAGGCTTTCGAGCTTGGCGAGGGCGACGTTCAACTCCGGCGAACGCCCCGTATTCAGAATAACCACATTGGGTTTGTTGTCTCGGAAGGCCTTGCCAAACATCGCTTCGCTGCTGTTCAGATTGGTGATGCTGTAGTCAATGCGCTTGTTGGCCAATCGGTTGCGCAAGGCAAAGGTGAAGATTCCCTTCTTCGAGGTGGAATCGTTGCAGTCGATAAGCACGGGATGGGCATTGGGAAACCGTTGCAGGAAAGCCTCAATGGCATTGTTGTTCATCTTGTCGGGCGACTCCCAAACTTGGAAAATCTGGGGATAGCGGGCCACATCGTCCCCATTGATGGAGAAAGGAATGACCATCTTGATGTTGCGAGCCTTGCAAAATTCGGCCAGCGCGTGAACCTGATGGCTGTAAAGCGGGCCGAAGATAATGTCACACTGGCCGGCCGCCGGGTCTTTGGTGAACTGGCTAATATCGGCATCTATGTTCACGTTCCAAGCATGGACGTCGGTCGAGATGCCTGCAGCCGTAAGGTCTTCGAGTGCCAAAAGGAAGCCCCGATAGTATTCCACCATGCGGCGCCCATCGCCGTCTACATTGTGCAAAGGCAGCATAACGCCCACTTTAATGGGGTGGCTTCCCGGCGCGGCTTGAGGTTTTTTTTCCTGTGCAACGGTCTGTTGCACGGTTTCTTCCTTGTGGAAAGGAATGAAGATATAGTCTCCCTTCTTCAATTCGTAACCCTCTGTCTTCATTTCGGGGTTGGCGTCCATCAGTTCCGGCATGGTGATGCCGTATTTCTTAGCGATGCCGAAGATGGTATCTTTCTTCTTCACCTTGTACATATCCTGCCATTTGTTCACCTGCGCCGATACGCCGGTGGCGAAACAAAAAGCAATGGCTATCCATAAATATCTTAGTCTTTTTCTCATATTTTCTTGTATACAAAATGCTACAATAGTGCAAAATTACAAAAGTTCGGCGTAATAATCGCCAAAAATCAAAAGAATAACGCGTTTGATAATTCACAATTATTAATTCATAATTCATAATTTGGCTGCGCGATTACAATTCATAATTATTCGCAGGCTCATCAACTCGTCAAAATTCAAAATTCATAATTGGCGGTGCGTTGCAATTCTTCATTCTTCACTCCTCATTCTTCACTTTAATTTATATTCTTCGTTCTTCACTCTTATTTCTTCTCTCCTAATTCATAGCTTATATAACTTTTAACTCCTGCGGCACAACTTTTTCATGCGAAAATTGTTATCTTTGCAAAACGAAGATTTTGCCAAATGAAAACAAAACCCTATATCATTCTCGCACTCCTGCTGCTGTCGGCAATAACGGCAAAGGCACAGGGCGAGTTTCCAACCATATCTCCATCGGCCACCTATACCGACACCGACGGAAACGAACAAACCGAAACGGCCATATCGGAATCGGCTCCGCTCACCGTGAACTTCAAGGCCAATGCCGAGAACACGGCAGGATGGACAGCGCACTACGAATGGCATTTCTACAAGGAGGGCAACCGAGACCAAGTGTATCTCAAGCGATACGAGGAGAACACCAGCCTTACTTTTGTCGAGGCCGGAGCACATTATATAGAATTGTGGGCAATTTTCACAAAGGGCACCGACAGCGTAGCCTACACCGATGTGTATTGGAAATCGGAAGGGTCGCCCCTCTCCGTTTCCATTTCAGAGAGCAAACTCGAAATGCCCAACGCCTTCTCGCCCAACGGAGATGGCATCAACGATATCTACAAAGCTAAGGAAGGCTACCAGAGTTTGGTGGAATTTAAAGCCACTATCTTCAATAGGTGGGGACAGAAACTCTATTCGTGGGACAACCCCGCAGGCGGATGGGACGGCAAATACAAAGGCAAGGACGTGAAACAAGGTGTGTATTTTGTTCTTGTCAAGGCCAAAGGGGCCGACGGTCGGAAGTTCAACATCAAGCGAGACGTAAACTTATTGAGGGGCTATACAGAGGGCAGCAGTCTCCCGTAACACCTCACAGAGTCGCGGAAAAAAGGCTTTAGTCGGATCGGTCAGACAGTCTGGCCTGCCCTAAGAAATCCGTCCGGTCCGCCAAAAACCAACAAACACTACACAACATGGCTTCAAAAGATAAGCATCAGAATAACAACCTACAAGACACCATATCACTACGACGCAGGAACAAGACCGGAAACAGCCCGACATCCACGCCTCCACAAGGGCCGGGAGAGGATGCGTCGTGGATTGATGTGTACGGCGCCCGTGTGCATAATCTGAAGAATATCGACGTGAACATTCCCCGAAACTCGCTCACGGTGATCACCGGACTGTCGGGATCGGGCAAGTCTTCGTTGGCCTTCGACACCATTTTTGCCGAAGGACAGCGCCGATACATCGAAACTTTCTCGGCTTATGCCCGCAACTTCTTAGGCAATATTGAGCGCCCCGACGTGGACAAGATTACGGGATTAAGTCCTGTAATCAGCATCGAACAGAAGACCACCAACAAGAATCCACGCTCTACGGTGGGCACGACAACCGAGATTTACGACTACCTCAGGCTGCTCTACGCCCGCGCCGGAACGGCCTACAGCTACATGAGCGGTGAAAAGATGGTGAAATACACGGAGGAGAAAGTCATCGAGATGATTCTCTCAGACTACGACGGCCATGCCATCTATATCCTCGCACCACTCGTTCGGCAGCGCAAGGGGCACTATCGCGAATTGTTCGACAGTATGCGCCGCAAAGGATATCTCTATGTTCGTGTGGACGGTGAGATACAGGAAATCACGCGAGGCATGAAGGTGGACCGCTATAAAAACCACAACATCGAGGTGATTATCGACAAACTGAAGGTGCAGGGCAAGGACGACGAACGACTGAAACGCAGCGTCGAAGTGGCCATGAGGCAGGGAGATGGAGTCATTATGATTATGGACAAGGAAACGGGTGAGGCCCGCAACTTCTCCAAACGGCTCATGGACCCCGTGACGGGCATCTCATACGGAGAGCCGGCACCCAACATTTTTTCGTTCAACTCGCCCGAAGGCGCGTGTCCCCGCTGCAAAGGACTGGGATATGTGAGCGAAATCGACATCAAGAAGGTAATTCCCGATCAGGAACTAAGCATCCGAAAGGGAGCCATCGCACCGCTCGGACGGTATAAAAATCAAATGATTTTTTGGCAGATTGAGGCCATTCTGAAGAAGTATGAATGTGACCTCAACACGCCGTTCAAGGATATTCCGCAGGACGCTGTGGACGAAATCATGAACGGAACACTCGAAAATGTGCGCATCGACAAGGACGTGGTGCACACGTCGAGCGACTACTTCGTGGCGTTCGACGGGGTGGTGAAATACCTGCGCATGGTGATGGAGACCGACGATTCGACGACCAGTCAGAAATGGGCATCACAGTTTCTGGCCGATGCCGTGTGTCCCGAATGTAAGGGATTGAGGCTCAAACGCGAATCGCTGTCGTACAAAATGTGGGACAAGAACATTTCGGAGGTGTCTAATCTCGACATGAGCGACCTCATAGAATGGCTCGATCACGTGGAGGAACACCTCGACAACCAACAGCAAACCATTGCGCACGAGATTGTGAAAGAGCTGCGCACGCGTGTGAATTTCCTGTTACAGGTGGGGTTGGACTACCTCGCTCTCAGTCGCCAATCGAGTTCGTTGTCGGGCGGTGAGAGCCAGCGCATCCGACTGGCCACACAGATTGGCTCGCAGTTGGTCAATGTGTTGTACATTCTCGACGAGCCAAGCATCGGACTGCATCAGCGCGACAACCAACGGCTCATCAACTCATTGAAAGAGCTGCGCGACCTTGGGAACACGGTCATCGTTGTGGAACACGACGAAGACATGATGCGCGCTGCCGACTGGATTATCGACATCGGGCCGCGAGCCGGCCGCAAAGGCGGTGAAGTGGTGTTTCAAGGCACACCCGACGAAATGCTCAAGACGCAGACCATCACGGCGCAATACCTCAACGGTGAGCGCAAAATAGAAATTCCCGAACACCGCAGGAAAGGCAACGGAAAGTCTATCAAAATCACCGGGGCACACGGCAACAACCTCAAGAACATCGACGTGGAGTTCCCGTTGGGCTGCCTCATCGTAGTGACGGGCGTGTCGGGATCGGGCAAATCGACACTTGTCAACGAAACCCTGCAACCCATCCTCTCACAGCATTTCTACAAATCGTTGAAGAAACCCATGCCCTACGAGAAGATAGAAGGCATCGACAACATTGACAAGGTGGTGAATGTGGACCAAAGTCCCATCGGCCGCACGCCACGTTCCAACCCTGCCACCTACACGGGGGTGTTCAGCGACATCCGCAATCTCTACGTCAATCTGCCGGAAGCCAAGATTCGAGGCTACAAACCCGGACGCTTCTCGTTCAACGTGAAGGGCGGCCGATGTGAGGCCTGCGGCGGTAACGGCTACAAGACCATAGAGATGAACTTCCTGCCCAACGTCATGGTGCCCTGCGAAGTGTGTCACGGCAAGCGTTACAACCGAGAGACCTTGGAGGTGCGCTTCAAAGGAAAGTCGATTGCCGACGTGCTCGATATGACCATCAATCAGGCGGTGGAGTTCTTCGAAAACGTGCCGAACATTCTACCGAAAATCAAAACTTTACAAGATGTTGGACTGGGCTACATCAAGCTCGGACAGAGTTCCACCACGCTATCGGGCGGCGAGAGCCAGCGCGTGAAACTGGCCACCGAACTCGCCAAGCGCGACACGGGCAAGACGCTCTACATCCTCGACGAGCCCACCACCGGCCTGCACTTCGAGGATATACGCATCCTGATGAATGTGTTGCAGCAACTTGTACATCGCGGCAACACGGTAATCATCATTGAGCACAACCTCGACGTGATTCGTCTGGCCGACTATATCATCGACATCGGACCCGAAGGCGGACGGAACGGCGGCGAAGTGCTCACCACCGGCACACCCGAACAGATTGCCAAAAGCAAAAAAGGATTCACACCGAAGTATATATAAATGGTGTCACCAATGACCGACGCTTCAGACTTTTTCGGCACACCGTTCACGCCTGAGGATATATAGATGGCGTCCTGAAACTACCGTCGTTCGTGCCATTCCACCACTAACAACAACCTTCCCGTTTCCGTCAATGGGGAAACGGAACATGACACAAATATATGATCCATAAAACCATCCTCCCTGTCCTCGCAACAGCACTCCTTGCCGTTGCTCCGATTCACGCTCAAAACAATTATAACGCGCTGCGCGACAGTTTGGCCAAGGCCAATGACGCCCTCTCCTATCACCCCGATTCCATCGACCTGCGACTGCGGAAAGCAGCTTGGAACATGGAGCTGGAACAATGGCAGTATGCCAAAGACGAATACGACAGGGTACTCAATCAACAGCCTCAGAACATCGCGGCACTGTATTACCGCGCTTATGCCAACACACAGCTGCACCGATACAACTTTGCCCGCGCTGACTATCAGCGCTTGTTGGAGGTTGTTCCCGGCAACTTCGAAGCACAGTTGGGGCTGGCGTTGCTCAACCAAAAGGACAAACACCACACCGAGGCCCTCGACGGCATCAACCGATTGGTCACCGTTCATCCCGACTCGGCCATCGCATGGGCAGCCCGTGCCGGCATAGAGGAAGAACTGGGAATGCTCGAACTGGCCGAATACGACTACTCCAAAGCCATCGGTCTCGCTCCCCGCAACGCGGAATTTCTCCTCGCCCGTGCCGACATCCGCATCCGATTGGCACAATTCGACAAAGCCAAACAAGACCTCGACACCATCGTACGACTGGGCACGCCCCGTCTGGCACTGAAAGAATGGTACGAAAAATGCAAATAGGGAACGCTCAATGTCAATAGCAAGGCGGCTCTACCAGGCCTTCAGATTGGCCTCTGCTTCCACCCTACGCTCTGTGCTGTCGGGCAGAGCGGGAAAGAAATCCATTCCCGTAATGCGTTCCACGTCATCAACCGTGTTCATATATTCACTCTTGGAACGCCGCCCACCCTCATTCTTGAAAACAAATCCAATGGCCTTCGGCGTGCCCTTCATACAGAGTATCACCTTGAAAAAGCCCGTAGGCACGGTGATGCGGCGCTGCCGACCAATCTTCTTTTTGGTTGTTTTCGACACTATCGGGCCACACACAATATAAATCTCGCCATACTGCCGGGCCCAGTTGCGGCATTGCATTTCCAGATTATTCCAGTCGCCGGCATTGAGACTGTGCAGTTGCGGACAGATATTGGTCATCAGGAAGCTCTCTTCCATCGCCTGAGAACTCCATTTATTGTCGCCCGCCGGACACATGTGGCCCCTGTCGTAACCCGACCTGCTGTAGTCGGACGGTATGACACGGTAGCGTGGCGCCACGTCGAGGTCTTCATGAAAGGTAAACAACTCGCGTTTCACATGGCCGCCAACCGCCTCTGCCGTCAGTTTCCAAGCCACCCAATTAGGCATCAGCGTTTCGGTGTTGAAAGATGCGACATAGGCTTTTCGATGCAAAATTTGTTCCGGAACATGGCTCAATCGGGCAGGCAGAGCCAGCCGCACATCGACAGGCTCCGTCTCCGTGGCTGCTTCGCTGTGCTCTTCCTCCTCCGTCCCGACGGCTCCGGCACGCTCTGTTCCGACAGGATCCGCAACGGGGGAAACCTGTTCTCCGGCTGTCGGATCCGACAGTTTTCCGGCCGTTTCCATGCTGTATTTGCCACGATTGATGGCTCTTTCGGCCTCCGGAGCCAGTTTGCCGGAGCAGCGCTCACATCCTGAGAAACCGAGCAAGCTGCCCAATAACAGTATCGAAACGATGAATCGGTTTCTCATTTCCCACTAATCTTATTCGTCAGATAGGCCCTCACGTCTTTCCAATGATAATAGGGCGCGCAGTCGGTTGCAACGGGCAGGGTGGCCTCGTCTTCGTTGAGCAGCACCTTCACCAATATATCGGCATTGCGCAAATCCCCACCCGTTGGTTTGTAGAACACCAACTGCACGTTGCACCCCATCGGGAAGATGTTGTAATTGTACCATCCCCGATGGTCCAAGTCGTCCAAATTGTCGATGGCTTCACCATATCCATTGAGATTCATGAGACACACCAGCGGCATCACATCCACCTCGTGGGCATAGCGGAGCGTGGCTCCCGGATGGGGCAAAAGCAAACAGGTGTCGGCCGTCGCGATGATATTCTTCACCAAATTCACCTGCGTGTACATCCCCGCTCCGTTGGTTTGCTTGCTCGGTCCGAAGTGCACATACCACCACGCATTGTGGCGCAGCCATGCGTGATAGATCTCCTCCTCGCTGAAAATGTCCCACAACGAGAGTTGGTGGCGCAGTTCGGTGCTCTGCACATTGGAGGCAAGAGTGAACAGGTGGGTGCCCAATGCGTTCACATCCAACGTCTTCACATAGTCGGCATCGTAGAAAATCGTGCGCATCAGCTGTGCAAAATCCGTGTGCTTTTCATCAAATTGTTTGAGCGCCTCGCGCGCTTCCGGCGTGTCGCGCAGTTTGGAATACGGACTGTGCTCATCGTTCATGTAATACATGTCGTGGCGGCTCGCATCGTGGCGCACATCGAGTTTCGGATTGAGCGCTATGAGTTCGTGCAGGGCATTTTCCATCGACAATATGCAACGGATAACCACCGTCGACCGGGCCTCTATCTTGGTTTTCCCGGCAAACACTTCTGGAAAGCGCTCATACATCCGTCGCGCTATCTGGTGATGCTGCTGCGCGCCCAGCCATGTCAGTTCGCCATCTCGGTCTTTTGCCTCCTCACGAATCAGTTTCAGCTTGCCCAGCAACTCGCGTCCCGTCGGCGTGAGCTTGCCAAGGGAGTCTGCCCGCAACAAGGTGAAATAAGGTTTGTCGTAATCGTCCGTGCCAATGAGATAGCGCGAGCCGTGCCGACCGTAATGACTGATATAATAAGGTTCGTAGCCTTTCGGTGCAGCGGTCAATGCCTTGCGCGGTCCGGGATAGGCCACATAGTTGCTGCCCGCGAGATTAGTGTTTGCCTTGATGTCATGTCGCGACTGCTGTGCGTTTACCGAAAGGGCAAAAGCGAGGGTCGCCAAAAAGAGTAGTGTCTTCTTCATTATTCCGTTATCGTGTTATATTTACTGCAAAATTAGTCAAAGACGACATACTCACCAAATATACGCACACATTTTTGCGGACATAGGCAAAGGCCCGTTCCCACCGCCTACATTGACGCTCGGCAGCCAATGGCACTGACAAAGAAACATCCGGCAAAGCTCGTGCACAGGCTCCTGCCGATGGCTGGCAGCCGTCGGGCGCTTTGAAAACATTTCCGCTCATGCTTCATTTGCAAAATTCACAGAGTATCAGACTGTCTCTGTTGATTTTCAGAGCAGAAAAAACCATGTACAACGCGGGGACAAACAAGGCGTGTGTCCGCTTCCGGACAGAGGCTGTATGTTCATGCACTTTGGGGTTTATTCTGACAGTTCCGTTCTCGTGCTAACCTCCGATTTTGAAACATTAGGAACGATTAATTATATTGACAAAACCTCTCTGAAATTTCGCTTATTTGAAAATAAGTTTGCTTTCG
>KQ959452.1:0-2591 GCA_001552765.1 Bacteroidales bacterium KA00344 | reverse complement strand
TATTTTTCCGCCTGCGATTGAGTATCGAACAGCATGACGGAAAGGCCCAAACCGCAGTGCGATTGGACTTCTTTCGCACAGCCGATAAGGCCTAACCACGCCATGAGAAGGCTTCAATCGCAGCAACCTTTCTCATTTTAGTGATGCTTGACTCGTTTATACCGAAAAAACATAGCCCTTTTTGCGCTGGATGGCTCGAAAATAATGGCCCAAAAACGGTAATACTATTTTACAAATTGACGAACGAAGACTGAAGGGTGAATACAAATAAACTCATTAGGCAGCATATACCACAAAACGCGAATTTTGATGAATATACATAAGCACACAGAAAAACCTAAACTGTAAGCCGAGAGAAAAGATCAAGTTTTCAACATCAAGACAAGAGTTTTATAAAATGATTGACTAATTTTGCACTTGCCGGTTGACTCTACCGGTGGAGATCCAGTAACAAACATCCAGAATAATATTGGAATTCTAGCGGAAGAGCGTAACATCCCTATTTATGTCGGTAAAAGATGGAGTCATTCCTTTGATAAATTTTTAAAACATAAGCTACCAAGTGCTAAAAGAAAATAATATATCATTTTTTATTATAAGCTTTATAAGTGTTTTTATAATAATATCTTGTTCCTGTCCGTTCATTAAAATTTATAACTTTAATGAACGTGAACTCTCTTGGATTAAAAATATACATAAAGAAAATAAGATTGTTCTGCGTTATCACAACAACTGCGATACAATACTTATCTCTGCAATTGAAATAGATAATAAGAAAACAGTCTCTATTTTTGATTTGAAATCAGTAAATTGGTTAGAAGGACAGAATAAATACAATGCAACAGCATCAATATCATTCATATTAAAACATAATGAGAAACAATATCCAGGTATTTTTATTATAACTAAAAAAAATGCCAATCCAGAAATTACTGTATCCTTTCAATTAGGGGATTTATATTCACGGCACATAATAATTCAAGATAGTGACAATAAAATAATGTTTATTGATGGAATTAATTCCGAATTGGGAATAAATCAAGAAAGAATAGGAGTACACCAAGTAGATTGGGATAAAAAAAATGGAATAAATAGGATTATCTATAAAAATGGAGAGAGCTATACACTGCAACTAAAAAGATAAAGTGTGGATTGTAAACAAGACCAAATTATCAAATGAGAAATATAAGCAATTGCAGAGGCTTTTTAATAGTCTCAATGAGAAATGGACGTGCTCCCATAGAACAAAGAAATACTGACGCAAAAGCTAAACAGGAATTAGAAACTATACAGCAAACATGGGGACAATGAAATGATAAGAAATATATTACATTCTATCTTGGTCATTTTTGTTTTGTCTAATTGCCAAAACAAAAATGACATCAATAAGATAGTTTCGAATCATTGGCAGCAAGATAGTATAAATTGTATTATAGACTTTTCTTCTTGTTTTAGCTTCAACTGGGATATATGTTATTATTTTTCCAGTAAATGCTCTTTAGAGGAGATTAATAAGGATTTAGGTATGCAGTTTAATGAGTTCGAAGATACAAGTGATAGAATGATTTTTGTTCAAAACAAAAGAATCATTTACACACAAGACTGGTATTATATACCAGAGAAAATACAAACTGGTATAATATTTGACCACAGTATAAGAAAACTAAAAATAAAGAAAGGTAATGCGAAATTTAGAATAGAAAAGAAACATGATATGTATTTGCTAAGTCCAATCTTTAAGTAATGGGTAATATCAGCCTTTAGGAGCGCGAGCTATAAACAAGTTCATTCTTTTACTTAAACAAAAAGGAGGATCTTTTGACAACCATTCAATGGAATTCGGTTATCAACGCGTTAAAACAAAAAGAATATGATTAAGTTTGTACTATTCCCTGTCCTATGCGTTTTTATCTCTTTTTCTTCACAAAGCAACACTTCACATATAGACAGAAGAGACATAGAAATCTTTAACCAAACCCCTGCATGGGATTTGGTTAAAGCTATTGATAATGATAATATTAAAGCAATTAAATTAATCATTAAAAGTGACACCTCTCTATTGAATTATCAAGAGCCTACATTTGGAATATCTCCGCTGCAAAGAGCTGTTGGAAGTTGACATTATGAAGCGACTAAATTGTTATTAGAACTTGGTGCAGATCCTAATCTTAAATCAAATGTTGGGGATTCTCCCATATATGAAGCGTTAGGAGATGGATGGTATAATACTACAAAAGAGGAAAATCCGTCGATGCTTAACCTCCTATTTCGATTTGGTGCAGATCCTAATATAATATATGAATCTTCCAATGATGATGGAGTAGTTGATGCCATAGAAAATAAAATATCTCCTCTTATTTATGCAATTGCATATTCATCAGGAAACAAAAAAATTCAATCCCTTTTAGAACATGGTGCTGATATTAACTATAGGACACCTTTAGGCACAACACCAACCGTAGAAGCCCTTCGGATGAAAAATATAGAGATTGCTCATTTACTAATAGTTGATGGTCATACCAATATATCAGAGCCATATTATTATTACAAAATCGGTACAACTGAAATTGATTCGCTAAACCCCAAATACC
>KQ959451.1 GCA_001552765.1 Bacteroidales bacterium KA00344 | reverse complement strand
AGGGGGTACTCGTTTATTGCACTTCGTTTTTGACAATAGTTGGTACACGTCCTCAAAGAATCTATCCGAGCGTCTGGCATTAGCATCTGACAGGGTGCTGGGCTTAGGAACCTTGTCAATGCCTATGTGTTGAAGCTTGCGCACCTCTGCCGTCATCGCCGCCTCTATCTCGCGCAGGGAGTCGAAGCGCATGATGACTGCATACAGCATCGTAAGAAGATGGGTGAAGCCGTCAAAGGTTTTCACATACCGCTCACCGCCGTTTCGACGGCTTATTTCAACTATTTTATCATGGTCGAGAGATTTTTATCAGCTGACCATATACCGGCTGTCCGAAGAAATGTGTACTTTTGCCCATGTTATCTGAGTTTGGAAACAAAAGCAAAGATAACAAAAAGGGCTGATACCTCGTGAGAAGTGTCAGCCCTAAATTTGTATCTTACCCAAAAGTTTAGCGGACAGTAATATTCTGTTATACAACCTCATGACAACACCCGTATCCAGCCCGACCAACTGCATAGAAATCATCATAAAGTAGGATTGTAGGAAAAAACAAAATACAGTAATTTTGCAGTCACAAATGAATTTTTAGCAAATGACAAACAAGAACCTAACTGCAAGTTTTCTGATGGGCATGCTGCTCACCTTCATGCCCACCCTCTCGCAAGCAGTTGAAACCGACAGCATCTATCCTCACCAAGAACTTGACGAAGTGGTCGTCACCCGTTACAAAATCAATCGCCACAACCTCACCCCCGCATCAGTGTCGACCATCGGGCGCGCGCAGATTCAGGCGCAGGGAGTAACTGATATTGCCGATATGTCGGTCATGATGCCCAACTTCTTCATCCCCGAATACGGATCCCGGCAGACCACCCCGATTGCCATCCGCGGCGTGATGTCGAAGGTGAAAGGCACGGCCGTGGGCTTCTACGTGGACGGCGTGCCCCATTTTGAGGTTTCCGCATTCAACACCGATATGCTCGACGTGACGGCGATAGAGGTTTATCGCGGTCCGCAAGGCACGCTCTACGGCCGCAACACCATCGGCGGCGTGATCAACGTCTACACCCACACGCCCTTCGACTATCAGGGCACCAAGGTGAAAGTAGGCTATGGCAACTATAACCATGTGGTGACGCAATTTTCCAACTACACCCGCCTCTCATCGTCATTCGGCGTGAATGTTGGCGGCTATTACGAGCACAACAACGGTTATTTCAAGAATACCTTTCTCGGCAAAAAGGCCGACAAGCTGGATGCCGCAGGCGGAAAGCTGGGATTTTACTATAACCCCACCGACCGTTGGAAATTGCGGTTGAATACCGAACTCAACTACACCAACCAGGGCGGCTACCCTTACGCCCCCTACGACACAAAGAAACAGGAACTTGCCGACATCGCCTACAACCGTGCGTGCGGCTACATCCGCACCATCTCGACCACCGGGCTCATGGCGCACTACACCGGCAACGGCTTCAGTCTGAATAGCCAGACCACTTTCCAGCACATCCACGACAACCAGAGCATAGACCAGGACTTCACGAGCAAGGACAACTATTTCGTGACCAACGGGGTGACGCAGAACACGTGGAACGAGGAAATCGTTCTCAAATCGGAGAACGACAGCCGCTTCCAATGGGTGGCGGGAGCTAACGGCTTCGTCCAGACGGCCAACCAAGACCAAGCTACAAGTTTCTTCATGCGAGACAATATCCAGCCTGCCCATTACAAGACGCCGACGCAGGGAGCTGCCGTCTTCGCGCAGGCTTCCTATAACCTGTGGAGAGGATTGTCGGCTACAGCCGGACTACGATTCGACTATGAGCACAGCAAAATGAAATATTCGCGTGAGATGATCACTATCTCCAATGGGGCGCAGAAGCATCTCAAGGATTTCAAGTCATCGCTCCACTTCACCCAGCTCATCCCGAAATTCGGGTTGCAATATCTTTTCGACAGCCACAACCAGGTCTTTGCCAACGTGACCCGCGGCTACAAGGCCGGCGCGTTCAATCAGTCTTTCCAGACCGATGACGAGCGAAGCTACGACCCGGAGTACAATTGGAACTATGAAATCGGAACGAAACTCACTACGCGCGATGGTCGTTTCGGGGGCGAGCTGACGCTGTTCTACATCGACTGGCGCCATCAGCAGATCAGCCACACGGTGCCCGCCGTGGGCAATGTGATCGACAACGCCGGCCATTCCGACAGCAAGGGCGTGGAGCTGACGTTTAGGGCACGTCCGCTGCGCGACCTCCTGCTCACGGCAAACTACGGCTACACCTACGCCCGTTTCCTCGATTATAAGAAAAATAAAACTACCGACTACTCGGGCAACATGCTTCCCTTAGTGCCGCGCCACACGATGGACGTGGCTGGACAATACACCATCCATCCCCGCCGCGCCCTCGACGCCATCCGGCTAAGCACCGACGTGCAGGGCGTGGGCAAGCTCTACTGGCACGAGAACAACGGGCAAGCGCAGAAATTCTACGTGCTCCTCAATGCGAAGGCCGCTTTCCAGAAAGGCATCGTCACCCTCGAGCTGTGGGGAAAGAACCTCACCTCGACCGATTATCTGAGCTATTACTTCATCTCCACAAGCAGCTACGCACAGAAAGGGAAGCCCCTGACCTTCGGCGCCAACGTCATTGTGGACTTCTAAAAGCCAAGCCTTTGCGAATGGACATCATCCAGAAATACAACGTATCCGTACCCCGATACACCAGCTATCCACCGGCCAACTATTTCGAGCCGATGGATAGTGGCCGTTATATAGAGGCCGTCGACGAGTCGAATCACACGGGGAGCCGGATGCTCTCGTTCTACCTCCACATGCCGTTTTGCCGCCACCTCTGCCACTATTGCGGCTGCAACTCCTATCTCATGCCCCGCACGGGCGATGCCGTAGACCGATATGTCAAGGCTCTGCACCGGGAAATCGACCTCGTGGCCGCCCATTTGGACCGCCACCGGCCCATCGCCCAGATTCACTACGGGGGTGGAAGTCCCACCGCCATGCCCGTCGGCGTGTTGCGCGAGTTCAACGAGCACCTGCTCTCGCTGTTTCCCACCATCGACCGCCCGGAGATAGCCATCGAGTGCCATCCCGGCTATCTCACCCTGGAAGACTGGCAACAGCTCACCGAAAGCCATTTCAATCGGTTCTCCATCGGCGTGCAGGACATGGACGAGCGAGTGCTGAAAACGGTAAACCGCACCCCGTCGCTGTTGCCGTTGCAGCAGATTGTGGATTTGCTCCACGACGCCGGAGCTACCGTCAACATGGATCTACTCTTCGGACTCCCCTACCAGACGGCCGGGTCGTTTGCTGAAAGCATCCGCCGGGCCATCGCCATCCGCCCCGAGCGACTCGTTACCTTCAGCTACGGTCATGTGCCTTGGGTGTTCAAGCGGCAGCAGATCCTGGAGAAAATCGGCCTTCCTCCCACCGACGAGAAACGGCGGATGTTCGACGAGGCCTCCCGGTTGCTCCATGAGGCGGGCTACAGAAGCATCGGCCTCGACCATTTCGTGTTGCCCAACGACGAACTGTTCACGGCCTTGCAAGAAGGACTGCTCTACCGCAATTTCCAGGGATACTGCACCCGTCGCACCACCGGACAGGTCTATGCCTTCGGCGCAACAGGCATCAGTCAGCTCGACACGTTCTATGCCCAAAACACCAAGGACATCGAAGGCTACATCCGAGACACCATGAGCGGACGGCTCTCCACGGCCAAGGGCTACCACCTCACACCTCAGCAACGCATCTGCAAGGAGGTCATCGAGCGGCTGATGTGCAACTACCGCATCCGGTGGAGTGAGCTTGCTGACACGCTTGCCGTCGACCATGACACCCTTTTCTCGTCCATCCACTATGACCCAGCGCAGTTGCAGGATATGGCGCGCGACGGCATCATCAACCTGAGCAACGACGGCATCGCCATGACCGACCTCGGCCATCCTTTCGTACGCAATGTCGCCGCCGCCCTCGACCCGCTCATGCAGCACACCGACAAGAAGTTTTCCAAACCCATTTAATCCCCAATCAGAATGACCCAACGCGACACCATCGTGATAGGAGCCGGCATCACCGGCCTCACCTGCGCCTTCCACCTGCGCCGCCGCCATATTGACGTAGAGGTTTTGGAGTGTCAAAACCGTGTGGGCGGACAGATCCACACGTTCCACATCAACGGCTTCACCTTTGAGAGCGGACCCAATACAGGCGTGGTGAAACATCCCGAGGTGGCCGAATTGTTCGAGCAGTTGGCCGACAAATGTCAACTGGAGACAGCTTTGGAGTCGAGCAAACGGCGCTTGATCTGGAAGGACGACCGTTTCCACAACCTACCGTCGTCGCTCCCCACAGCCATCGCCACGCCACTATTCACATGGAAAGACAAGTTGCGCATCCTCGGGGAGCCGTGGCGAAAGCGCGGCACCGACCCCAACGAGTCGGTCGGCAGCTTGGCCGAGCGGCGCCTTGGGAAATCGTATGTCGACTACGCTGTCGACCCGTTCCTCTCGGGGGTATATGCCGGCGATCCCTACAAATTGCCCACCCGTCTGGCCCTACCCAAGCTCTACCGCTTGGAACAAGACTACGGCTCTTTCATTCGAGGCTCCATCGCCAAGGCCCGCCAGCCCAAGACCGACCACGACCGCAAGGCCACCAAAGCGGTGTTCTCGGCCCGGGGTGGTTTCAACAAGCTCGTTGACGCCTTGGCCGAGGCCATCGGCGCCGACCGCATCACCACTTCGGCCCGCCACATCCGCGTCATGCCCGACGGCGACGGCTGGATGGTGAGCTATGAGAAAGACGGCGAGACGCGAGCGATCCGTTCCCGTCGCGTGGTCACCACCTGTGGCTCTTACTCGCTGCCCGACCTTCTTCCGTTCGTCGATCGCACCGTGATGGCCGACCTGAGCAACCTCCGCTACGCGCCGGTGGTGCAGATCGGCGTAGGCCTCCGCGACACCCACTATCACGATTGGCTCGCCTTCGGCGGATTGGTGCCGTCCAAAGAGCGGCGCGAGGTGCTCGGCATCCTCTTTCCCTCAGCCTGTTTTTCGGGAAGGGCTCCCGAGAATGGAGTCTCCTTGGCCTATTTCATGGGAGGCGTGCGCCATCCCGAGATGGTTGGAAAGAGCGACGAGGAGTTGACCGAAATCGTCGACCGAACGCTCGTCGACATGCTGAAATATCCCGTCGGAACACGTCCCGACACCCTCCGCATTTTCCGTCACGAGCGTGCCATTCCTCAGTATGAGGCCAGCACAGACCGTCGGATAGCTGCCGTCGAACGTCTCCGCAAGCTCTATCCAACCCTCACCATCGCCGGAAACCTGCGCGACGGCATCGGCATCGGCGACCGTATCAAGCAGGGGTGCGACGTGGCCGCGAACGAAAACTACTAAAAGGGACTTCGGACCAGTCGGACTTGTCGAACCCGTTCGTCCGCTCTGAATTATTCGACTAATCTGGCTCGTCTTACAGGTCCGACCTGTCGCCCGCTCAAAAACTCTATTTTCACTCATGTCTCACACCAAATTCCAAGAATTTTCCCAGCTCGCCGGTCAGCGCAAATACGATTTTTTCACTTTCTTCTGCCTCTACATCGCGCAAGCGTTGCCCATGACTTTCTTCGCGACGGCCCTGCAAATCACCATGCGGCAGGCCTCATTCTCGCTCTCCGCCATTGCCCTGACCCAGCTCATTAAGCTGCCGTGGATTGTGAAATTTCTCTGGGCACCGCTCGTAGACCGCCGTTGCACCACCTTGAAAGGCTTTCGCCGCTGCATCTTCCTTTGCGAGGGTATCTACGCCCTACTCATTCTCGCCATCGGTTGTATGGACCTCTTGTCCAACTTCACGGTCATCATCACGCTCATCATCTTGTCGTTTGTCGCCTCTGCAACACAAGACATCGCCACCGATGCCTTGGCCGTGTTGTCGTTCCGGCGCGAGGAAAAGAGCATGGTCAACAGCATACAGTCGTTGGGCAGCTTCAGCGCGATGCTCATCGGCAGTGGCATCCTGCTCGCCCTGCTGCAACGCTTTGGCTGGCACCGTGTGCTGCCGTCTCTCGCCCTCTTCGTCGTTCTCGCCGTTATCCCCCTCATGCGCAACCGCCAACTCACCATCAAGGAGCGGCCTCACACCCGCCAAGTGCGTCTCACCGACTCTTTCACCTTCCTTGGCCTGCGTCGAAACCGGCGGCAGATCGTCTTTCTACTGCTCTACTACGCGGGACTCATCAGCGTGCTTTCGATGGTGCGTCCGTGGATGGTCGACCTCGGCTACTCGATGAAAGACATCGGACTGCTCAGCGGCATCATCGGATCGTCGGCCGCCTGCATTGCCACTCTCGTCAGCGGCCAGCTCATTTATGTGCTCGGCCGGTGGCGCGCGCGCCGTCTGTTCGCCCTGCTCTCCTTCGTCACCTGCCTCTACTTTGTCGTGCTTGCCCGGCTGCATCCCGCAACATGGCATGTCGTCTTGGGCATCGTGCTGCTCTGGAGCAGCTACGGACTCTCCACAGTGATGGTCTACACCACGTCGATGGACATGGTGCGCCCGGGCTTGGAAGGCACCGACTTCACCATCCAGACCGTCATCACCCACCTCAGCGGCATCGTCTTCTCGGTCATCGCCGGCCATGTGGCCCAACATTTCGGCTACTCAGTTTTCTTCATTTTTTCCAGTCTTCTTGCCCTGACCAGTCTGGTTTACATAGCCTTTGCCTTTCGTAAAAAGGATTAGGGCATAAGTAACAAAGAAGGTAAAATATTGTGTAAAGTCGTGAGTGTCGCTGCAAAAATGTATATAAAGTGGTGAAAGTCGATGCGAATCACCGATGATTAAGTCAATTTATGATTTCATATTTTGTTAAAAGATGGAAAGGTGGTAACTTTGTAGAGCTTAACAAGATAACGATATAAAAATTATTATTACTGTCCGCTAAACATAGAAATCCTCATTCCAACTCATTGAGACACAATAATTTGGATAATAGCATGTTAGTGACAAGCCCCCTTGTTCATTTTCTGTTACCTCCGGTGGCGATTCAGCC
>KQ959450.1:1598-3367 GCA_001552765.1 Bacteroidales bacterium KA00344 | reverse complement strand
GTTTAATTTATAATAGTGTTGCGGAATTAAAGTTTGTATCAATATAAAAATGGAAAAATGGATTCTTTCAGTGACCCTTTAGATATAGGAAGAGAAATAAGAGGCACTCCTTATGATTATAAACTAAGAACTGTTACTTACTTTTTTAAGCCTGTAAGATGAGAAGAGTGGCTTATTTTATAGGTATAACGATTGTGGTATCATGCCTTTTAGTAAGGCATGATTACCATAATTATTTTCATGGTAATAGTTTTATTAACTATAAAAGTTTACCGCTGAATCTAAGTCCGTTTTATTTCAAAAGCTATGTTAAGGCAAATGGGAAAATTAATAATATAAGATATTTTTGTTTTACGTATAATGATTATGGTGAGTTTATTGGATATGGCTCAGAAATCCCAACTAATTCAAATAACTCACAGTTTGTAATTCAAAATATTGTTAGTTACTACTATAACTCGAATGATATTTTAATTCAATGCATTGACATAGATGGCAACATGCATTGGATTAAACCTTTTCATTATAAAAGTCAGCTGTATTTTAAAGAAGTAACAGGAATAGAGAAATTTGACTTACTAAATTATAAATATGTGAAAATATCTAATTGACAAATAGATACATAGTGCATAATAGAGAATGTTACAGGTGAAAAAATATGAATGTAAAGTGATGGTTATCAATGTTTTTTGATTTAAATAAGCATATAAATAACATCAATGGCGTTCGGCAAAGGTTAACGTTCTTTCTTCTCCTACTGTTGATTTGGAGCGGAAAAGGGAAGCCATGTTCAATCTTCTACTACGCGCAGGGCAACGAACTCGGTGCTTCTGTGAAGGACGCTGAGGAAAACAAGTACACCTTTACCAAGCAACAGAAACTCTGCAGTGATTATGAATATGTACAAGGTGCGTATGATTTCTTACACAATTCTACAAAAGGAACATTAGTGAAACAAAGGGCTAATGGAGATATTTTAAAATATGATCCTAAAACTAATACTTTTGGTGTTATGGATTCTCAAGGAAATCCTAGGATTATGTTTAAGCCAAAAGAAGGTGCTAAGTATTGGAAAAATCAATAGTGATTATGGAAAAAGAATATTGTAGAATCTGTGGGTATAGATTGGGGTTTGAACCATGGGGAGATGACGAAAAAACTCCAACCTATGAAATATGTCCTTGTTGTGGTGTTGAGTTTGGTAATGAAGATTGCACTATGAAATCAATTAAGGAGTACAGAAAGAGTTGGATAAAGTCTGGTTGCAAATGGTTTGACCCGAGCAAACGCTCCACAACGTGGTCATGGGAGAATCAGCAAAGACATATCCCCAGAGAGTTTAGATAATTATTTTCGGTAATGCTCCAAATCGGGCGTTGTCAAAATAAAAAGAACAACAAACGTGGCACACACAAACGCCAAGCCACAGTAGCGATAAATAACAGAATGTATAATATTAAAACAACAAAAGAGTGCTAAACCATATATAGATTGGGTTCTGCGGGATTTAGTGTGAATTAACATGCCGTATCCCGCATTAAGCGGCACGAAATTCGTATCTTTGTAGTCAGTATGAAGAAATCAAGACCATCGGCAGAGGATATGGTACTGCCGAACGCTATCGGATAGCGATTCTATTCTTCTATAGTGGTCTAGACATATGTTAACTCACACTAATTACAGTAGAACCATAGATCGTTTGAACTTTCCCATACAAGAGCGCGCTCCAACACCCATACAAGGGTAACAGGCAATACCCTTATATGGGT
>KQ959450.1:1063-1498 GCA_001552765.1 Bacteroidales bacterium KA00344 | reverse complement strand
TGGGTATTAAAAGCCGTAAGCAATAAACAGAAAAAACAACGTTAAATAATTGATATGTGTGGAGGAACAGACATTATCGAGCAGCGCACCTATCTGAAGTATTGCAACGGAGCGGAAACGTTCTACAGTTACGACCCACAACGTCGCAGACTACAGAACCTTGCAGTCAATGCAGGTGGCAAGACCATCATGGACAATGCCTACGGTTATGACTTGGTGAGCAACGTACTTTCCGTTGTCAATAAAGCGGCAATTCCGGAAAAAGGAAAGGCAGGCGGACAGATGAGCCACAGCTACACTTATGACCCACTGTATCGTTTGTCAAGCGCAACAGGTACTTATAAGGGTGCGGACAATAAGACGGCATCTTACACCCTTGCCATGGGCTATGACAACATGCACCGCATCACGAGCAAGAAGCAGCACCTCACGCAA
>KQ959450.1:638-963 GCA_001552765.1 Bacteroidales bacterium KA00344 | reverse complement strand
GTACACCTATGATGCCAACGGAAATCTTGTCTATATCAACACCTCTCGTGTAAAGCATGATGGCAAGGAAGACGACAAGGCAACCGAGCAGAAGTACAAGTGGGATGAGGAAAACCGACTCCTTGCAGCCGATGAGAACGGCTTTGTAAGCAACTATTGGTACGATGCCGATGGTGAGCGTACAGCAAAGACGAGTGGCGAAAACGAAGCTATCTTTGTCAACTCCGAGTTCTCGGGTGGTAACACGGGTACGGCACGTTTCTCGCTCTATGTCAGCCCATACTTGGTTGCAGGGCAAGGTGGTAAGTACACCAAGCATATCTAC
>KQ959450.1:0-538 GCA_001552765.1 Bacteroidales bacterium KA00344 | reverse complement strand
TGGTAAGTACACCAAGCATATCTACATCGGCTCACAAAGAATCGTCAGCAAGTTAGGTGACTTGGCTTCTTATGGTGCAGACCCAAGACGAATACCATACGCAGGCAATGAGGCTGATGGCTTGACCATCAACTACAAGGACAAGTACTATCAGCAGTTGCAATCCATCAAAGACAATTACAAGACGTTCGATTTGCCATACAACGGTGTAGACAATACCGATTATGTCAATGGCAAAGGCTTTAGTAGTGATGACGACACGCCAGAGGCGGCACAGGCAAGGGCGATGGTCAAGACGAGAGCTGGCGAAGCTGGCACTAACGAGCGGATGCAGTTCTACTATCACCCCGACCACTTGGGCAGCAGTAGCTACATCACCAACTTGGATGGTGAGGTCATGCAGCACATTGAATATGTACCGTATGGCGAGGTGTTCATCGAGGAGCGCAACAATACTTGGAATACGCCTTACCTCTTCAATGCCAAAGAATTTGACGAAGAAACAGGTATGTACTATTATGGTGCAAGGTACTATGAC
>KQ959449.1 GCA_001552765.1 Bacteroidales bacterium KA00344 | reverse complement strand
ACACAAAAGCGGCTAATGTTGGATGCTTACGATTTACTGTTCTGTTCAATTTAGACAGATTCCTTATCTGTGAAAATGTTTATTTACCTTTTGCTTACTATATCTTTTACTTGTTTTGCAATCTCATTTTCGGGATCTATGGTGAGCATCTTGTTTGCATAAATCTCTGCATTTTTCAAGTCTTGCTTCACGTTGAAGTTATAAACGATAAGATATAGGTATGCTTGTTTCATCATAGAAAGCTCGCTATCGTTTTTGTCTGCTTTAGCTTCGAGAGAGGATGCCAATGCTTCGTAGTATGGTTTTGCCAGTCCTTTCTTGCTGTCAGGGTCAAGGTTGGCATTGATTTGACCTCTCATAAAGTTGCCATAGTTGTTATAGTTGGGATAGGCTTCCATCATGCGGGCGTAGGCCTCATCTGCGTTTTTAAAGGCTTCATCTGCTTTTTCCTGATTGCCGGCCTGAGTCCATTTAGAGGCAATAGTGGCATAGAGGGTGCCAAGCTCATCCAAATAATCCATAGTGGGATTATTGTCATCAAACGATTTCTTGAAATAAACTACGGCGTTGTCGTAGTCTTCTTTCTGGAGATATACATCAGACAGGTTCTTATTGATAATGGCAATTTGCTTCTCGTTGCCCTTATTTAGTTCGACAGCCTGAGTGAATGCTTTGATGGCGTCATCCCAGTGCTTAGCTTGTTGCAGTGCTGTTCCATAATAAATGTAATCTTCGCCGATAAAGTGGGCACTGTCACTCTCGTTAAAGAGCTTGTTGGCATAGTTGAGAGCTTCGTCGCTTTGCTTCAGGTCGGTGTAGTTGTAAAAGGCTATGCGGTTCCATCCAGAACGGCGCGGGTCGCGTGCCAAACCTGTTTTACAAATATCAATGCTCTTCTCGCGCTTGCCAAGCAGCCAGGTAGACATGGCATAGTAGGTGATGTCTTCATCTCCCAGCTTGCTCTTGTCTGTTACCTTGTCATAGTAGCTCTCGGCCTTTTCATAGTTCTGTGCGATGTAATAGATACGACCACAGAGTGCATCAACCGGATAGTCGGGACGTTGTGTGCGCAATTCCTCAAGATTGGCTACGGCTTCTTCCGGACTACGTCCACGAAGTACCATTGCATATTTGTAGTATGCCTCTGGATTTTTGGGGTCAAAGTACTTTGCCTGTTGGTAGTTTTCAGCAGCTCCACCTGCATCGTCTTTCGCTACGGCAATGTCACCTTTTAATATAAAAGCCTCAGCAAATTTCCCGTTTCTATTGAGAGCATGGTCTGCAAACTCTTCTGCACCCTCAAGATCTTTCTGATTTAGAAAGGCCCTACCTATAGTTACAAGTGCTTCCGGGTCTTTTTTGTTGTCTTTGTACAACTGTTTAACTTGGCCTTTGAAATCAGGGCCTTTGGCTTTAATGATTTGTGTGGCTTGTTCGAAGATGGCTTTTTTGTTGTCCTGTGCCATCGCTGGGGCTACTGAACTAAACATCAGTGTACCCATCAGTAAATATTTAATTGCTTTCATAATCTCTTGTTTTCCTTAACTTAGAATGAGTGAACTTTCTTGTATAGTCGAATATTTTGCGTGTACAGTCAGCTTTTATTTTATGTATAGCCAACCTTTTCTTCATGTACAGCCAGCTCTTTTCCTATGTATAGCCAACCTTTTCTTCATGTACAGCCAGCTTTTTCCTATGTAGAGTTAGACTTTTTCATGTATGGATTGGGCTTGTGTTTTATGTATTTATTGTAATAACGAATTTATCCGGCGATTTGTTGCTGCTATTCAGTTACATTAACATCTCTTACATTTATATCACCCAACATGGGAAGTAGCCCTGTTTTCATGATAATGCGTTGCCCTTTTGGCCCTTCTATGAAGTGAGCAAATCCCCAGGGAAGTCCTCGACGGGGATCATTGAGCAATGCATAGACAATGCGTATCAGGGGGTATTCGCCATTGTAAATATAGTATTGGTATGGCTTTCTGCTACTGCTTGCAGTGGCAGGGTGAATGCGACTGACGCTCATCACGCGAATATTCTTTTTGAATGTCAGGTTTGTGGAGTCGCGTTTGTCGTTGAGCCAATTGTTCCCGATAATGCCAATAGCTCCTGGATTGTCTTCTACGTATTTAAGAACCTCTTCGGTCTTGTTCACAGCAGCAACATTTGGATTGCTGATGGGCTTGCCTCCGAGTATTGAATCTTCAACATAGTGTACGGTACTCGATTTTGCATTATCGAATACCACTGTGATAGTACCACGTTTGGAGCCTTTATATATATCACTCCATGATGTGGCTTTGCCTGACATTATATTTTGAATATCCTTTACAGAAATAAGGGTATCGCTGTTATTCTTGTGTACGATGAATGCCAGAGCATCGTATGCAAGTTTGATTGCTACAGGCCTGAATTTTTGGCTTTGTAGACTTTGAAGTTCTGATGGTTTGAAGTTACGTGTCGTAAATGCCAGATAGGTTTTACCTTCAAGGAGCTGATTAATCGCGTCAGATTCGTTGGTATAAATCGGCGTAACCTTTGCTTGTGGATAATCTTTTTGGAAGACAAAGCGTTCTTCCTCTATAATTGGACTAAAACTTTCATCAGAGACGAAACTAATCGCCCCTGATGAATATGTATCTGTTCTGCTGTCTTTGCTCTTCTTGTTGTTACAAGAGATGCAAAGACATACAGAGAGTGTTAATCCTACGATAATGTAAGATGTGATTTTCTTCATAAAATAGGTGTTACTGCAGTCTGAATGATACAGGAACGTTGTACTTTACACGAACGGGAGAACCATTCTGTTTACCCGGAATCCACTTAGGCATGGACTTAACCACACGGGTAGCTTCCCGGTCGAGCGATGGGTCTACAGAACGCACAACTTTGACATCGGTAATAGAGCCATCTCGTTCTACAACGAAAGAAACTACTACACGTCCCTGTACTCCGTTCTCCTGAGCAACAACAGGATATTTGATGTTTTCGGAAAGATACTTCATCAAGGCGGCAGCACCACCAGGGAATGAAGGCATCTGCTCTACAACGTCGAACACCTTGTTTTCAATTTCAGGTTTGTTGGGTTTTACAGGTTCGTCAGCTACGCGCTGCGTTACTTTCAGCACTTCGCCACTTTCGCTGTTTCCCTTAACGTCGAGAGATCCAATAGCAGTTTTTGTCTGCATCAATTCATCCTGGGTCTTGATTTCTTCTTCAGGTTTTACATCCTTGTCTTTCTTGATGATAGGTGCGGTAAACTTGATAGAAGACTTCACTTCTTTGACGACCTCTTGTTTTTTCTCAGGAAGACGTATTTCCTTACGTTTCACCTCAGCCTTTTTCTTGGGCTGATTCAGTACTGACAACTCTGTTACTTGCTCGTTTTTCTGGTGAGCAGCCTGATACTGATCGTATGCAGACTTCGCAACATAGATTCCGATAAACAGTGCAGCCAGCAGTGCTATAACTACGATTGAATAGATATTTCTCTTCGGGGTACTCCTACGAAGCCTGTAGGCACCGTAGTTTTTATTTCTACCCTCAAAGATAAGTTCTGTCCAACCATTAGTTGTTACATCAATATTTGCCATTTCTTAACTTTTTAATCGTTTCGTCATGTGCTTACAACTTGACATTATTCTTCTTGAGAAGCGTAAGGTCGGCATTGTTAAGCTTATCGATTACATACTTACCTATGCTGCATATCTGCATTTCATCGAGAGCGTCTACAAGATTCTTGTAGTTAGAATTGTCCGAAGCCTTGATGATGACAGTCATGGTTTGAATTTTCTTACCATCAACCTCGCCTGCTTTAATCTTGCTCAACCTTTTGTTGTACTCTTCGTCAGACATCTTTTTAAGGGGGTCTGCCTTTTCTTTATCGAGTTCAACTTTTGCTTTCATAACGTCTTGAACAGGCGAAGTGCCGTCTTCAGTTACGTGGTTGAAAAGCACAGTGCGAATGCCTTTGATACCCCATGTGGTCTTCTTCAGGCAATCAGGCTGTTCCGGCTTTACCAATCCTGCTACATAGTGGATTTGGTTATCAGCTGTACAGTATATCGTAATGGTGTACGATTCCTTCGTTACTGACTTATCCTCGTCTTGCAGGTTCTTATCATTACTCGGCATACTCAATTCCATTGTCTGTGGCTTTGCCAAAGACGTACAGAGCATGAAGAACGTGATAAGGAGCATCATCATGTCAACCATAGGAGTGAAGTCCACGCGGACGTTCATCTTCTTCTGTTTGCTTTTCTTTTGCTTTGCCATATTAGTCCTCCTCTACTTTTTTGTATTGAGTAATCAGATAGTAACGGTTCTCATTCATGTCCTGAAGTTCACTCATGATCTTCTTTACTGTCTTATAAGGTGTTTTCTCGTCTGCCTTGATAGCAATCTTGGCATCGGGATTAGCATTTTTAGCTGCTTTTACCCAAATCTGAAATTCGCTCATAGCAGCATCTCCCTCTTTGCCGGGAACCGAGTCTGTCGGAATACCATAGTTTTTGATTGCTTCCGGCATTGCAGTCTTCGACAAGTTAAGATAGTTTACAAGGTCATTCATTGGTACTCCCCACATGGGGTCGTCCCTGAACTTCGCCTCTTGTTCCGCGGTTAGCGCGATACCAAATTGGCCGATTACGTCTTCGAGAGTTGTCATGACATCAGTGGTCTTGTCCATGCTCATGAAAATCTTGCCGTCGTTACCAACGAGAATATTCAGGACATTCTGCTCCGGAACCTTGATTTCGGAGACTGACCCCGGCGTGTTTACTTTTACCGGCTCCTGCTTCACGAACGTAGACGTCAGCATGAAGAAGGTGAGCAAAAGCACCATTACGTCGGACATTGGTGTCATGTCAATCCAGACGTCATTCTTCTTAATTTTTACTTTACCCATAGCGATAAATTTTTAAAGGGTTAGCAAAAATTAAGCTTCATCCGCGTGATTGACTTCGTATGTCTGAGCAATTGAGTAACCTACCTCGTCAAGCGCGTATGTCAGCTTGTCAATTTTGTTGGTGAAGAAGTTATAGGAAATAACGGCACACCAAGATGTTGCAATACCGAATGCTGTGTTAATCAGAGCCTCTGAAATACCAGCTGAAAGTTGGAGAGAGTCACCGCCACCACCAGCAGCCAAAGCCTGGAAAGACTTGATCATACCCGTTACAGTACCGAGAAGACCGGTAAGTGTACCCAGTGTAACCATGGTAGCAAGGATAGGAAGGTTCATCTGCAGAGTAGGCATTTCCAACTGTGTAGCTTCCTCGTGTGCCTGCTGAATTTTGGCAACTTTCTGAGCTTTCTTCAAACTTGCATTTGCACCGCTTTCCATGCTCTTGTATGCGTTCAACGAAGCCAATACAACGTTAGCAACAGAGCCTTTCATTTTGTTGCAAAGATCTTCTGCCTTGGCAAAATCGTTGGCATTCAGAGCTGCCTTAATGTTTGCAACGAATTTTGTGAGGTTACCCTTGCCAAATGCGGTCTTCAGAGCCAACCAGCGCTCTACGGAAAGGCAGAGTACGGTGAGCAGCAAAGTGTGAATCACAGGTACAACGACGCCACCCTTAAAGATAACACCCATCATGTTGAGAGGTGCGTTTTCGGTATCATTTCCCTGGAAGTTGGCAGGGTCGCCCAATACGAAATTAAAGATACAGATAGCTGCAATAAAACATACAACAATGATCCAGAATGCACCTCTAATTCCTGAGAAGCCTTCAGACTTCTTTGCAGCCTTCGGGGCTGCGTCTTTTTTTGTAGTTGCCATAATTTTTAATTTAATTTTTAGTTGTTAATAAATTATTTTGATTATTTGTTCTTTATTTGTTATTGGTTGTAATATATTTATGCATATGTATATGGACGCTTTAATGGCGTGTGTAATTCGGTATAAACCTTCGCAAAGATAACAACTTTTGATTTATTGCAAGTGTATTTGTACGGTTTTAACAAATTTTATTTTAAGTCTGCGGTCACGTTTTTAATTCGTTTCATGGCTTCCCGAATGTTGTCGTCGCTGGTGGCATAACTCATACGGAAGCAATCCGGCTCCCCGAATGCATCGCCTGCTACGGTCGCAACGTGCCCAACTTCAAGCAGATACAGCGAAAAGTCGGTAGAGTTGTTGATGGTGTATTTGCCATTGCTTTTTCCGAAGAAATTCGAGCATTTGGGGAACAGATAGAACGCTCCTTCCGGAACATTGACTTCGAGACCGGGAATGTCTTTGGCAAGCTCGACAATGAGGTCGCGACGACGCTCAAAGGCGCTTCGCATGTTTTCTACACACTTCTGACTGCTGTTATAGGCTGTCAATGCGGCCATTTGGCTCACGTCACAAGTGCCGCTGGTGTATTGGCCTTGAAGTTTGTTGATGCCTTTCACAATCCATTCAGGACCGGCAACCCATCCGAGGCGCCAGCCAGTCATGGCATAAGCTTTGCTCACGCCATTGCAAATAATGGTGCGCTCTTTCATTCCGGGGTGTGAAGAAATGCTGGCCTTGCCACCTATATAATTAATGTGTTCGTAGATCTCGTCGGAGAGAACGAATAGATCTTCATGTTTGAGAACGACTTTTGCAAGTGCATTCAGTTCTTCTTGGGAGTATACGCTGCCGGTAGGGTTGCTGGGCGAGCAGAGTATGAGCATTTTTGTTTTTGGGGTGATTGCCTTTTCAAGTTGCTCGGCTGTAATTTTAAAATTCTGCTCGAATCCGGCACGAATAACAACAGGCTCTCCGCCTGCTAATTTTACCATCTGGGGATAGCTGACCCAGTAGGGCGCAGGGATGATAACTTCGTCGCCGGGATTTACCAGAGCCAATACGGTGTTGCACACGCCTTGTTTGCCTCCGGTGCCCACAAGAATTTCCTTGGAGGTGTATTCAAGATTGTTTTCTTTCTTAAGTTTGGCAACAATAGCATCTCTCAGTGCAGGGTAACCGGGCACGGGAGAGTATTTTGAATAGTTGTCGTCGATAGCCTTTTTGCCTGCGTCTTTGATGTGTTCGGGAGTATTGAAATCGGGTTCTCCAACACTCATGTTGATTACATCAATTCCTTGAGCTTTCATCTCGCTGCTCTTTTGCGACATCGCCAGTGTGGCCGATGGGGCCAGGCGATTTAAACGGTCTGATAATTGAGCCATAATCTTGATACTTTATGTAATGCTAATGTTTTGCAAAAGTAATCATTTTAATTTTTAATATGCAAGAATGGTGTCATTATTTTATGAAATCGGGCAATATTGTAACAGAATTGTTACAAAGAGATAGGGCAAGCTAAAAGTCTGTGAAGTCAGGATTGTCTGTTCTCCTGACTTTAACTTATACCGCTCTTATATCGCTATGTATTCGCATCAGTGCCCCAAAAGGGTTGTGCGAAGTGAAGGCTGTCTTTGTTTTTCTACTCAATGATCCTTAAAGATTGGGGTGGTTGGATGATGTTTTGATATGAAAAATTCATCCGTTTTTTCTTTACAAACATCCCTTTAATTTTCGCATATTTGAAAACTATTTCCTTCCTGTCGGAAATACGCGTATTTTGGGACAAATCGTAGTTGGTTGATAATCAGAACGTCCCGATAATATGTCTCGGCGGTCTCAATTATAACGTCTGCGATTGGATATCGAACGGCATGACGGAGAAGCCTTAACCGCAAGGTCGTTAAGGCTCATTCGTGTCGCGACTAAGGCTTAATCATACCGCCGTTGAGCCTTTGTCATGATCCGGCGGAGTATAAACTCCACAAACGGGACTATTTTTGTGTTGCGAGAATTGGTAGGGCAGGGGCAAACATCGTTTTTTTTGTTCTGGAAGCTTAAAAAATAATCACAGAAAAACGGTGATTTAATTTTACAAATAACTTTGTTTGACAGGGGCGTATTCCAATGATAAAAGATGAGTGGGTAGGAATGATACAGAATATAAAAAAGGAGAAGAGTGGTGCCAACATCACAGTTGGGATTTGCAATCGGAACTTTTCCCCATTTTCCAAACCGAAATAGGGGTAGTCTGAGCAAATGCAGAATGCCACGAGGTTACGCAGGTATCAGAAAGTTGACAACTTCTTGTTCTACACTGATAGTGAATGATCCTATTGGTGTTCGCATCAGTCGGCCATCGATACCAATAAGGGCATTTCCGGTCTTTTCAACGCTAACTTTCTTCGTCCGATAAGGGTGTACACTGTGGTGATTGAGTATTTTTCCTTTCAGAAACAAATAAATACCCTCGGCTACCTGGGCTATTTGTGAATGATAAACTACAGACACATCGAGTAGCCCATTATAGGGAACAGCGTTTGGCGTTTGTCCGTATCCAAGAGCATTGCCGACACATATAGTCATGATACGTCGATCGATGGTGTCTGCGTTGATTTTGATTTTCATCTTGTAGTCCATACGCTGGAGGGTAAGCAGTATAAAGGAAAAGATAAAAGAGAGTGTTCGACTGACGAGGAGACTTCGTGTCTGGCGTCGTAGGTTCATGATGGATGCAATGAGTCCCACATTGACACAATTGAGGAAATATCGACGGCAGGCTACTCCTTCTTTGTTGGTGTAGCGCATACAGCCTAAATCTATCTTGCGCACGCGATGCTTCTTGAGCCACTTGATGGTTTGTGCGTAATTGTCTTCGTTAAAATCCCAGAAATGAGCAAAGTCGTTCATGACACCGTTGGGGATAATTCCCAACACGATACTGTCGCGAACATCCTTCTCTAGCTGCATCACGCAGTTCACAGTATCGTTGAGGGCGGAGTCTCCACCCACAATCACGATGGTGTGGTAGCCGTTGTTGATGAACATTTTAACCAAACGTTCTACGCTCCCTCGACTTTCGCTTTGCACATGATCATAGACAATGCCGTTTTTCTTGAGACATTGTTGTATCTTGTCCCATCTGCGCTTGGACGACCTAAAAAGGCCTGACTTGGGACAATAGATGATTCCCCAACGATTTTCTTCCATCATATCATTCGTATTATTTCGTTTATTTTCTCCTCTGTAGACTGTTTGGCATCCAGCCAATGAATAGTAGTGCCGCGGCGCTCCATTCCACGAAACCATGTCATTTGGCGTTTGGCAAACTGATGAATGGCAATTTCCAATTGGCGAAACATTTCTTCGTACGACAGTTTGCCTATGACATGTTCTGTGACGTATTTATATTCCAGGCCATAATATATAAGATCTTCCGCAGGAATTCCTCTGTCGAGCAAACCGCGTATCTCATCAACCATACCACCTTCCAAACGTTGTTTCAGTCGTTTAGTAATCTTTTGACGACGCTCTTCCCGGTCGATATTGATCCCCACAACTATGGAATGGATGGCCGGCAATTTCCGTATTTCGGTTGCATGATCCAAATTATAGGTCTCTATTTCTATGGCTCTGATGGCTCGTTGATGGGAGTCTATGTCAGTGGTGTTGTGCATATTAGAGCCGCTTTTCTGCTTCAGGTCTGTAAGAATTTGTGTGAGTTGTTCTATTGTCTTTTCCTGCATTTCTGCCCTCAACGCTGGGTTTTGTGGCACGGTAGAAAGGGCATAACCTTTCAATACGGCCTCAATATACAATCCTGTTCCTCCGCAGAGAATCGGTACTCTCCCTCTGTTTACAATGTCTTGGTAGACTTTATGAAAATCTTGCTGGTAGCGGTAAAGGTTATATTTGCTGCCCGGCTCTGCGATATCAATGAGATGATAGGGTATTTGCTGCCCATGGATCATATAATCCTCCAAATCTTTCCCGGTGCCAATGTCCATGCCACGATACACTTGACGACTGTCTGCACTGATGATTTCGGCATTCAGCTTTGCCGCCAGTTTTGCCGCCAGCTCAGTTTTGCCGCAGGCTGTGGGGCCGAGAATGGTGATCAGAGGGTAGGAAATATTATCCATGTTGTTCCCAACGTTTTCTACAGAGGGGCGTTGCATTACCATGTTATTAATTGTTTACACGGCAAATATAGGGATAATTTATTAAAATAGCAAAAAAGAAAATTGATAATCCAATTAAAATATTGACTTTTTGTGAGCCGATTTCTCGGCGTTTTGCGGATGCTTCTTTCGTTCTGTGGTTGTTGTTGGGAATAAATAAAAGCCGCCCGACACGTCTGCGTCGGGCGGCTATATGTTGGATCTTTGTCCAATCAGATGTTTATTTCAGCGGTATTACTTCAGTCCGGCGAGGTACTTGATTGTACGAACCATCTGAGAAACATAAGAGTTCTCGTTGTCGTACCAAGAAACAACCTGTACTTCGTAGTGGTTGTCATCAAGCTTCAAAACCATAGTCTGAGTAGCGTCGAAGAGAGAACCAAACTTCATTCCGATAACATCAGAAGAAACAATCTCCTCTTCGGTATAGCCATAGCTTTCATTAGCTGCAGCCTTCATAGCCTCGTTTATTTTTTCTACGGTTACGTCCTTACCCTCAACAACAGCATAGAGAAGCGTTGTAGAGCCTGTTGGAACAGGAACACGCTGGGCAGCACCGATCAATTTGCCATTCAGTTCAGGAAGAACAAGGCCGATAGCCTTAGCAGCACCTGAAGAAGCAGGAGTAATATTGCAAGCACCTGCACGTGAACGACGAAGGTTACCCTTGCGCTGAGGACCATCGAGAATCATCTGGTCGCCGGTGTAGGCGTGAATGGTCTGCATGATACCGGTCTGGATTGGGAAAGCCTTGTTCAGGGCTGCAGCCATAGGAGCCAGACAGTTTGTGGTGCAAGAAGCAGCTGATATTACAGTGTCCTTAGGAGTCAGCGACTTATGGTTCGTGTTGTAAACGATGGTGGGAAGGTCGTTGCCTGCAGGAGCAGAGATAACTACCTTCTTGGCGCCAGCCTGGATGTGTGCGGAAGCCTTCTCCTTTGAAGTGTAGAAACCAGTGCACTCAAGTACCACATCAACATTTAACTCACCCCAGGGGAGCTCTGCTGCGTTTGGTTTAGCATAGATGGTAATCTCTTTGCCGTCAACAATGATAGAGTTGTCGGTTGCTTCCACCGTGTGCTTGCCTTCACCAAATTTACCTGCGAAGCCACCCTGAGCAGTGTCATACTTAAGAAGGTGTGCGAGCATCTTGGGGCTAGTCAAGTCGTTGATAGCAACAACTTCATAACCCTCAGCTTCAAACATCTGGCGGAATGCGAGACGGCCGATACGACCGAATCCGTTAATAGCTACTTTTGTCATTTTTACTTTTGTATTTATAAAGGTTTAAAAAAATGTTTATCCTGTTACAAAGAAATATTTTCCTTCGTACTTTTGCAAAGTTACAAATTATTTTCTAAATTTGCGGATGTATAAAGTATTAAATATACTAAAAACGAGCAGATTGTAGTCACGCTTTCAAAAAATATTTTATAAATGGTGTCGAGTGTAAACTCCGTATGCCAAAACAGTTGTTTTACTGTATATAATACTATTTTAAATTGCAAATAAAATTATTTTTAATCATAAACAAACATGGGATTTATTAAAGAATTTAGGGAATTTGCCATGAAGGGCAATGTTATGGACATGGCTGTCGGTGTCATTATCGGTGGAGCTTTTGGCAAGATTGTTTCCTCATTGGTAGATAATGTTCTGATGCCTGCCATTAGTATTTTCACTGTTGGACTGGATTTTTCTACTTTATCGGTTAAAGTTAAAGATGCTACTATCAATTACGGAATGTTCATTCAGAATGTTATAGATTTTCTGATTATAGCGTTCTGTATTTTCCTTATGGTGAAAGGGATGAACAATCTCAGCAGAAAGAAGAAAGAAGATCCAGCCCCTGCTGCTCCGGAGCCTTCAGCAGAAGAAAAACTCCTGACAGAAATCAGAGACCTGATGAAGAATAAATAATCCGTAAATAGAATTCCCTCCCGAAACATGCATTGTTCGGGAGGGAATTCTATTTATAGATTAAGGATAGGACAAGCTCTTTAAATTCTATCTTTCCAAATTTTTGCTGCAACATTAATGCTGTCGGTATGAGTATGACGGAAACCCAAATAGATGTTGCTTTCAATGCTGCAAGTGTGAATATAGATATAGAAAGCTGAGAAAATTGTCGGGTCATGGTCGATTTGTCAGTCGTCTTTCTATTATTCCACTATGCCCAGTTCTATATCTTTGTTGCCATTGAGAAAGTCGGTCGATGTCATGCGTTTTCTACCAGCCTGTTGCAATTCTGTGATTTCCAACCATTCATCTTGACAGGCAATGTACAGACTGTTTTTAGCAGTTAGGATTGTTCCCGGTATATTTCCTTCAGATGATTCATGGGTTTTCTTGGTATTGTACACCTTGAGTGTTGTGGGATTCTTGTCGTCAAAGTTGAGATTGGTCCATGCTACAGGATAGGGCGACAGTCCGCGAATAAAGTCGTAGACATTCTTGGCGGGCAGATTCCAATTAATCCGACGAGTTTCTTTAAAGATTTTTGGGGCGGAATGAAGTGTCGTTGCATCGGTTTCCAACTCCGTCTGGTCAGTAGATGGTATGTCTCCGTTGTTGGCGATAACCAAGTCAAGGGTTTCTACGGCAATCTCGGCTCCCAAATTCATAAGCCCGTCATACACATATTCCACATCAGCATCTTCGGGTATCGGAAAGCGTTTCTGAAGAATAATCCGTCCGGTATCAATGTTTTTGTCAAGAAAGAATGTGGTAACACCAGTTTCTGTTTCTCCGTTGATGATGGCCCAATTAATGGGTGCGGCTCCGCGATACTGGGGCAGCAGGGCTGCATGAACGTTGAACGTACCATAGCGCGGCATGGACCACACCACCTCAGGCAGCATGCGGAATGCCACAACCACTTGTATGTCGGCTTCGTATTCAGCCAACTGCTCTACGAAGGCTGGGTCTTTCATTTTTACGGGTTGAAGCACGGGGATGTCGTGTTGCAACGCATACGACTTTACGGCTGAAGGTTGCAGCACATTTTGATGACGCCCTACGGGCTTGTCCGGTTGAGTAACCACAGCCACTATGTTGTAGTTGTTCTCAATCAGCTCACTGAGTGTTCCTACGGCAAATTCGGGAGTCCCCATGAATATGATTCGCAAATCTTTCTTGTCCATTTGTTATTTAGTTTTATAAGCCCTTATAAAACAAGTTGTTTTGCTTACCATGATTTTGCAGCGTAAGCAAAACAACCTTAGTTTATCTTATATTATTGTCGAGACCAGGCCGTAGTCGTGTTCGTTGTCAAGTCCTATCGTTTCAGAATTGCCACCAATGTTTTTTGCGTGGCCTTTCCTCTTCCGTGATGTGTCCCATGCTTTCACGGATAATTTCAACATAGGTCTTTCTTTGAGTGATGATTTGATAAATCTGTCCCCAATCCGGAAGCCCGCCTATTCCTCGGTCATCTATAAAATAGTCGGCCTTTAGCTTACGGCTGAAATGGTTGTTGTTTTCTTCCTCTTCTTCCGGATAGTCGCGATTGATGGCCCAGAAATCCACGCCTCTTTCGTGACACCAGTCGATAGCTTCTTGTAAAAGTTTTCCTTCTCGCACTGTCCACAGGATGAGACGGTGATGGTCTTTGATGAGCATACGAAGAGTTTCCGTTGCAAAAGGAAGCTCTTCGCCAATTTCCGGATAACGGTGTGTTACGACAGTTCCGTCAAAGTCTACTGCTATAGTTGCCATTATCTGTTGTATATTTCTTGATGTTTATTTCTTTATGGAATCGTCATTTTTGTCGCCGTAGTGGCTGTTGCTGTAGTTGCCGTATTGACCATAATTGCCATAATTACCGTAGTTACCATAGTTTCTGTATTTACTACTGTAGCGGGCATATCTTCCGTATTTGCCATACTTGCCGTATCCATAGTGATATCCATATTTCTTTTTGGACATATCAATGCCGTTGATGACGATGCTCATCTTGGGTAGCTTGTTGGATGCAGATAGCCCGTTGATCATATTAAAGCTCTCCTTTGGTGTGTAGTCTGCACGACACATATATACAGTGGAGTCGCAGACGGATCCAATACGCAGCGTATCAGTAACCAAACCAACGGGAGCCGTGTCTACAAGGATGTAGTCGTAATGTTTGCGCAGCTCTGTAAATATTTGGTCCAGGCTCTGGCGGGCAACCAATTCAGCTGGATTGGGGGGAATAGGCCCTGCCATGAGGAGTTCAAGGTTGTTGTTTACCCCGGAAGGAAGTATCTGGCTCTGTATCATATCCCACGTAGGATTGTCTTTAACAAGCAAATTGGTGATTCCGTGATTCTTGTCATTAATTTCGAATAACTCTGCCAAACGCGGTTTTCGGATGTCCAGACCCACCAGCAGGACTTTCTTGCCAAGCAGTGCGAAAGACACTGCAAGGTTAGAGGCTATAAAGGTTTTACCCTCTCCGGATGTGCTGGATGTGAACATAATTACCTTCTGTCCGTCCTCCAGTATGAACTGAATGTTTGTTCGCATGGAACGGAAAATCTCCTCCATCATGTTGTTCTTGTTCTCGTGTACCACAATGTCGGCCTTGCTCTTGGCTGTTTCCGATGCAACAGCGACGTCTGCAATGATAGGCAATTTGGTGAGACGGAGAACGTCATTGTGTCCTTCAATCTTGTAATGGAAGAACTGGATGAGGAAAAGGACGAGTGCGGGGAGTGCAAGGGCCAGTATCAATGCTATAAGCAATATGACAGTTCTCTTCGGGCTAATCTGTCCGCCAATAGCAGGATCGTCTATAAGTTTACCCTTGTCGGCCGTGGCGGCAAGCGAGATGGAGTTTTCTTCGCGCTTCTGTAGCAGCATCAAATACAAACCGGATTTCACCTCCTGCTGACGACCTATTTGTGTAAGCATACGCTCCTGTTCCGGAGATTGCCCAACCTGTCCTTGGTATTTGTAGAACTGCGATGCTACAGAGTTGCGTTGAATGTCCATGTTGCGGCGTGTTTGATCCAAGGCGCGACTGATGGATTTCTGCAATTGTTCTATTTGATTGGTTAATGGAATCACCGATGGAGACGTCTCGCTGGCACTCTGCAACAGCAGGTTCCTCTTTTGTACCAGTTCGTTGTAGTTGTTGATGAGGCTCGTAGAAGACTGGTCGGTCAGCCCTACATTAGAAGGTAGGGGTTGAGATTTGTTGGCCGGATTATTGATATAGCTTTTCATCTCGTCGATGAGAGCCATTTGGGTGTTGGCTTCATTGAGTTTCTGAGCGTATGCATCGGCATTTCCTGCAGCTTGCGCGGCACTCATGTCGAGTTGCACTAATTGGTTCTGTTTCTTATAACTTTCCAATTGCCCTTCGGTGTTGCCCAACTCTGCATTGATTTTCTCCAGACGTCCGTTGATGAACTCTTCGGTTCTCATGGCTACCTCGTTCTTATCTTCGTTGGCTTGGCGGTTGTAGCTGATGGCCAACTGTTGCAGATAGTCTATGGCGCGTTGAGGGTTTTCGTCGTTGAGAACGAGTTGGGCGATGGTAGTCGCTTTGTTGGTCTGGGCCACGCTCAGGCCGTTCACATATTTATATGCGGCATATCTTGGAGATTGGATAGATACTTTGATGCTGGCACCATCCTTCATAGGCGTCACCCCATTTTGGTTGAACGTCAGTATTCCCGCACGGGTTCCGATGGTAGCAGGCAGCTGTGATATGGTTTTGTCGAAACGAAAGGGACCATCGGCTTGGTTTTCGTCGATAGGCACATAGTAATCTCCCGTTATGTGGTATTTGCTACCGTTTCGCTCGATGAGCAGCGAGATGGGGGCATTCAGCTTTTCAAGATGAGCGGGGTCCATGTCTACGTTGATGGGTTGCGTCTTGTACATGAGACGATCTTTCACCTTACCTACTGTATAGTAGGTCACGTAGAGTTTTAGGTCACGCACGCTCTGCTGTGCCAGAGAATGGGAAGTCAGAATTTCCATTTCATTGTCAATACCGTTTGAATTGGAAATCATCCCTAATGTCGCCGATTGCATCATGCTGCGGCGACGGCTGCTCTGGTCGTTGTCTTTAATCAGGAGTTTGGCCGAAGCTTGATAGATGGGGGTTTCGTAGCGCAAATAAATTGCTGCAGTTCCCAAACAGATAATCAAGGAAAGCAAAAACCACTTCCAATTCAGAATGAGAGTGGTATAAATGGTGGCAAAGTCGATAGAAGCGCTTTCTTCTTCCTGTGCAGCCATTAAATTTACCTCTGCTTTTTTGTTTTCTTCCATTTTTATATTTAAATATTGTTGTCAATCTTTTCTTCCTCTGCCAGACGCAGGAGGTATTTGCCATATTCGTTTTTGGCCATCGGGGTAGCATCCTCTATGAGTTGCTCACGACTTATCCATCCTTGCGTATAGGCAATTTCTTCCAGACAGGCAATTTTCAGCCCTTGTCGTTTTTCTATTACTTCGATGAATGTGCTTGCTTCCGACAGACTGTCGTGCGTACCCGTGTCGAGCCATGCAAAACCGCGTGGCAAGGTTTGCACCTTCAACGCCTCGCGAGCCAGATATTCCTGGTTCACCGTGGTGATTTCCAGTTCTCCCCGATCGCTGGGCTTGATGTGTTTTGCAATATCTACCACGCTGTTGGGATAGAAGTATAATCCCACTACGGCATAATTGCTCTTGGGTTTTTCAGGCTTTTCTTCAATACTGAGGCAGTTGCCGTCACTGTCGAACTCTGCTACTCCGTATCGTTCGGGGTCGTTTACGTAGTATCCGAATACCGTAGCTCCGTCTTCGTAAACAGCTGTGTCCACGCTTTCTTGCAGTAGTCTGGTGAAACCGGCGCCATGAAATATATTGTCGCCCAAGACCAGACATACACTGTCGTTGCCAATAAATTTCTCTCCAATGATAAAGGCTTGGGCCAAACCGTCCGGACTAGGCTGCTCGGCATATTCAAAACGTACGCCAAGCTCATGCCCATCTCCCAGCAGACGTTTGAAGCCGGGAAGGTCGTGTGGGGTGGAGATGATGAGAATATCTCGGATACCGGCCAGCATCAATACTGACACGGGGTAGTATATCATAGGTTTATCAAAAATCGGAATAAGTTGTTTGCTGATTCCCTTAGTGATGGGATAGAGCCGCGTTCCGGATCCACCTGCTAATACTATTCCTTTCATTGTATCTTAGTTATGTTTTTATAATTGCTTCGATGACTCTCCAATGACTAAATTGTGATTGGGGGACATTGCGAAGTGTCTCTGTTTTGCTGTATATCCTTTATATGTTATGTTGTTGATTTTACCGTACAAAGGTAAACATTTAAATTGATAAAATGCGATTTGTAGTAGGAAAAAAGTTGTATTTATTTGGGAATTACTTGTTTTTGGACGTCCCTGCTCCTCCAAATTTCATGTGTTTAGGGTATAGGTTGTTGAAGGGTGATTTGCTGAGGCATTATGAAATTCCGGTTTTAGTGCTGTTATGGCTAGTTGTTTGCCGTGAGGCAGGAAATGGTGTTGGGGCACAATGATGAAGCGTTTGGATGAAATTTAAACTATATCCAAAAATATTTACAACAGTGCTCAAATACGGCGCGAATTTCAAAGCATAAAAACTTTTGCCCGAAATAATCGATTTTTGACGCCTGTTCGTAGTTGGCTGATAGTCAGTCGGTTGGGGTTTTTAGGTTCTGGGGTTTTAATTTTTTTGGAAAAAACGCGTTACCGTTTGGGCTTAACGATATTGCGTTTAGGCCTTTGTTGCATTGCGCTTAGGCTTTAGTTGTGCTGCGGTTGAGGTACTTCGGCTGGGCCGTTAGGGCCTATCCGCATTTTCTTTGTAGCGTTTTGTGTTCAGAATGAGGGTGTGAGCATTGCCATGACGGTGTTTTCTGTTCTATAATTCAAAATTTCAAAGCCTGAAATTTGGTATATTTTCTTAACAAAATAAAACAACTTCTCTCTGTCCGGAAAGACGTAGTCGAGGTCGAAGGTCGATGTGGAAAACATTCTGAGAAAGCGTTTTTATTTATATAAAAAATTTTGATTTCTCATGATATTATGGTAATTTTGCAATAGTTTATATGTTCAAATAGTTCGAAATTAAAAATCATCATGGGAATATTATCAAAAATCTTCGGAAAAAAGTCGCAAGAGGAGAAGACTGGTGGCATGCAAGACTACATGACACTGGTAAGGATTTACTTTCAGGCTGCTCTTGCTTCGCATCTGGGTATCACCAATCTTGCGATGTTGCCCGATCTCAGAATGTTTAAGACCACGTTGCGCGTGCCAACCCAAAATAATAAACTTGGGGTGGGAGAGAAGGCATACTGTAAGAAAATGATGAAGGAAATTTATGGAGTGGACGAGGGCTTTTTCAAGGAAATAGACCAGAGCATTCGCAAAAACTGTAAGAAGCTGCCTGACATGCAGGTTTACATGATACAATTCCAGAATTTCTCGCAGGATCTGATGATGCTTATCGGTAATCTGATGAAGTTCAAACTGCGTGTGCCGGCTATCTTCAAGAAGTCGATCTACGCAATGACTGAAAAAACCGTGAATGATATTTTCACGAAGAACAACTTCACCGATGCCGGTGTCATCAAGTCTGTCATGGGTGTACGCAAGTACAATCAACGACTGGGCTTCTCCCAGCAGTGGGTGAGCGACTTTGTTTATCAGGTTGTGATGCTTGCCAAGAAGAATCCACAGCCGGGACAGGAAGAAGCTGCTCAGGCAAAAAAATAACAGAGCGAAACACAAGAAGTCAAGAGACGGAGCGGGCAAGCGAACAAATGCAATGCTCTTCACAAAAACAGCCCTCCTACACTACGGGTTGAGATTCGATATTAGGTGTTGGGTTCTTCGTGCTCTTGTCTTTTTGGTTTCCCCTTTTGTTCTTCGGCGCATCTCTTTTTCCTTTCTTAGACAAAGATTTAGGTTGATTTGCTTGCAATTCTCATTGAAAAGATTTAAATTTGCAGAAAATTGAATCGTGATGGGTGCTACTGAAAAAACAATCAATACGTTTGCCACTCGTGTAAGACAGATGATTCTCCAGTATCATGATTTGAAACAGGAGAATGCCGGCCTATATGCTATGGTGGACGAGAAAGATGCCAAGCTCAAACAGCTTGAAGCACAGTTGAAGCAAGTCCGGAACGATTATGATATGTTGAAGTTGGCCAAGATGCTGGAGGTGACGGATGGTGACCTTGAAGAAGCCAAGAAGCGTGTGGCCAAACTTGTCAGAGACGTTAACAAGTGTATTACTCTGCTGAGTGAAAAATCATAGGACGCGATGACAGAATCAGACTCAAACAAAATAAATATAAGGTTACACATTTACGATACGGAAATAATGGTTCGTGTTCCCAGAGAAGACGAAGCATTATATCGTAGGGGAGCAGATCTCATCAACGAGCTCATGAATGCTTATTTTGCCAATTTCAAGGGAAGCAAGAGCGATAAGGAGATTACCTACTTTGCAATGATAGACTTGGCACTCAGACACGAGCGACAGCTTAGCCGTAACGACACGAAACCTTATGAAGATATTCTTTTGACGCTGACTTCTGAAATTGAATCCGAACTTGGCAGGAAGTAGGGTGGAAAAGAATATTAATTATACAAACATTTACATTTAATGATAAGTACTATTATAGCAGTCCTAACAGCCTTAATTGTAGGTGGACTGATAGGTTACGCCGTCTTTAGGTATGTGATTACCGGAAAGTGCAGGCAGATAATTAGTTCGGCTGAGAAAGAAGCTGAGGTGTTGAAGGAAAAGAAACTGCTGGAGGTAAAGGAAATGTACCTCAATCAGAAGAGCGACTTGGAGCAGGAAGCTCAGGAGCGTAACAAGAAGATTCAACAAAACGAAAATCGTCTGAAGCAGCGAGAACTGACACTCAACCAGCGACAGGAAGAAATTAACCGCAAACGACAGGAAGTAGACCAGTATCAAGTGCGTGTAGACAGTGAGAAAGAAGTCCTGGCCGCAAAACAGGCAGAACTGGAAAAAATGCGGGAAAAGGAACGCACGAAACTTGAGGAACTTTCCGGGTTGTCGGCAGAAGAGGCTAAAAACCGTTTGGTGGAAAGCATGAGGGACAAGGCGCGCTTGGATGCTGCAAGCTATATAAACGAGGTGATGGATCAAGCTAAACTGGATGCCAACCAGAAGGCTAAGAAGATTGTTATCCAAACCATTCAGCGTGTGGCAACTGAGACGGCTATCGAAAACTCAGTGAGTGTGTTCCATATCGACAATGATGAGGTTAAGGGTCGTATTATTGGGCGTGAAGGCCGAAATATTAGGGCTTTGGAAGCTGCAACGGGAGTTGAAATTGTAGTGGACGATACGCCGGAATCTATCATGATTTCTGCTTTCGACCCGGTGCGTCGTGAAATATGCCGTTTGGCTCTCCACCAGTTGGTGGCCGACGGACGCATCCATCCGGCCCGTATAGAGGAAGTGGTGGCCAAAGTAAAGAAACAACTTGACAACGAAATCATAGAGACAGGGAAGCGTACTGCCATCGACTTGGGCATTCATGGTTTACATCCAGACTTGGTGCGCATTGTCGGAAAGATGAAGTATCGTTCTTCTTATGGTCAGAACTTGTTGCAGCATGCTCGTGAAACGGCCAATCTATGTGCCGTAATGGCTGCTGAGTTGGGTCTGAATCCGAAGAAAGCTAAGCGTGCCGGACTGTTACACGACATCGGAAAGGTGCCTGACGAGGAGAGCGAATTGCCCCACGCTTTGTTGGGCGGTAAGATGGCCGAACGATGCAAAGAGAAACCCGAAATCGTGAATGCAATTGCTGCACACCATGACGAAGTGGAGATGCAGACGCTTCTTGCTCCGATTGTGCAGGTATGCGATGCCATTTCTGGTGCCCGGCCGGGCGCTCGCCGTGAGATTGTCGAAGCCTATATCAAACGCCTCAACGACCTTGAAGCCGTAGCGATGAGCTATCCGGGTGTGACTAAGACCTATGCCATTCAGGCCGGCCGAGAGTTGCGTGTTATTGTCGGTGCAGACAAAATGACCGATGAGGAAAGTACAAACCTGAGCAACGACATTGCTGAGAAAATTCAAAATGAGATGACTTATCCGGGTCAGGTGAAGATCACGGTGATACGCGAAACTCGTTCGGTGGCATTCGCTAAGTAAAACAGACTTTACAATATATTGCTTCGGGGCATTCTCAAATAGGGGGATGCCCCGAAATATTTGTTTGCTGCCCCGATACATTTAAGTTGTTTTTGTATATAAATAAGAAAAAAATATTAAAGAAAGAAAGATTTATCTTATAAAATTTGCAGGGTCTTTAAAAAGTTAGTACTTTTGCCGAGTAGATAAGAAATAAGAGTCCTTAGTGACTTTCAGAATATTTTTTTGATTTGTTTTAGTAGATTAGTTTTTAAGTAGTTTGTTTTTAGGAATCGGTTGTCGTGATGACATCCGATTTTTTTTTGTGCTTACTGAAAAATACATTACCTTTGCAACATGAAACCAAAGTTACATCTCGACTGGAAAAAGGCATTGATATTCTTGCTTATCTCTGCCGGTCTCATCTATATCACCAAGTCTATTCTGATGTCCATAGGCATCATATTATTGCTGTTTGTGGCAGACAGTTTGTTGGCTGATTGGGAATATCGTCGAAATACAAAGCGCATATTTGACGATATAAGAAAGGAGCACGAGGAGAAAGAAAAGAATAACAGTAGAGACAAGTGAGAGAAGAGAAATTTCCGATGTACTCGATGTAAAGGAAAAAGAATGTTTCAATTTAAAATAGAAGATTAGACATTCTGGAGAAGATATGTTGTGTACATATATATGGAATGTATTCTTTGTATAAGGAAAACTGTGATTATGTCTTAAATTCTTTATGGTTCGGTATGGTCAATGACGTGATTTCTCCGGTTCTTTCAATAGTAATGTATCTTTGGTATCCAAATAAACATTAACCTATAAAACAATGGATCAACTCATCCAACTTTATATTTCATGGGCCGGAGAGGCTCCCGCAAAAACAGAAAAGTTAGCAGGGGCAGGCAGTAATCGAGCATATTATCGTTTCACCGGCACGGACGGAGGGACCGTTATTGGTGTGGTGGGCACCAGTCGGGAGGAAAATCAGGCGTTCATAAAGCTCGACCGTCACTTCGTTCAACGCAAGTTGTCCGTGCCCCGTGTATTTGCTGTGAGTGAGGATGAAATGAGATATTTGCAGTCCGACCTTGGCCACACATCATTATACGACGCTATCAAGGGCGGCCGAGAGGCTGGAGGACGTTACAATTTGGCCGAAAAGCAATTGTTGTTTCGCACGATTCGTGAGCTTCCTAATATTCAAATTCGCGGAGCCAGAGGGTTAGATTGGTCGATTTGTTATCCACTGCCGGAGTTTAACGAGGACAGAGTGCTGTTTGATTTGAATTATTTTAAGTATTGCTTTCTTAAGCCGACGAATCTTGATTTCCATGAGATGAAGTTGGAAGCCAGTTTCCGTCGATTTGCCAAAGATTTAACTTCAGAGCCTTCTGAAAGTTTCTTGTATCGTGATTTTCAGGCTCGAAACGTGATGCTTGATACTGAAGGAAATCCTTCTTTTATTGATTTCCAAGGCGGACAGAAAGGTCCTTACTATTATGATTTGGCTTCTTTTCTGTGGCAGGCATCAGCCAAATATCCGTATAAACTAAGACGCGAACTGATCGCGGCCTATTATGAATCGCTCAAACAGTATACCGAGGTGCCGACAGTGCGCCATTTTGTATCTCGCCTTAGCTTGTTTGTGCTGTTCCGCACCTTACAAGTGTTGGGTGCATACGGTTTCCGTGGCTATTTCGAACACAAGCAACATTTCATCGACAGCATCCCTCCCGCAATGGAAAACCTGCGCGATTTGCTTAAACTTCGCGAGGAAGTGCTGCCTTATCCCTATCTTCGCGAGTTGCTCGGACAGCTTACGGAGCTTCCGCAGTTTGCTCCTGTGGCTAAGCCAAAGCTAACTCGCAGTGACGGTTTCAGAACCACAGAGCGAGATGTTTATGCCTCGCATCCGCAAGACGGACCCGCCACGTTCTCAAAATATGACGGTAAAGGGCCACTGGTAGTCAGCGTTTTCAGTTTTTCTTACCATAAGGGAATACCTAAGGACACGTCCGGAAATGGAGGCGGTTATGTGTTTGACTGTCGCAGCACTCATAACCCCGGACGATATGAGCCTTATAAAAAGCTGACCGGACTCGATGAGCCGGTTATCCGTTTCCTTGAGGACGATGGAGAGATTCTTGAGTTTTTAGAGCACATCTATGCCCTGGCCGACAAGCACGTGGCGCGTTATATTCAACGCGGTTTTACCCATTTGATGTTCTCTTTCGGCTGCACGGGCGGACAACATCGCAGTGTGTACAGTGCCCAACATCTGGCAGAGCATATTCATAAGAAGTTCGGCATCGAGGTACACATCATTCATCGTGAGCAAAACATTGAACAAACAATGAACGCCATCAAGCAATAGGCATGATGGCGTTTTTCTATTTATGATCATTATCGGGTGTTCCGATAATGGGCCAGGGCAGACTTCCGTTGTCTGTCGGTCACTTACTGTGAATCGTGAGCGTTTTCTTGAGGTTCAGATCAGGTGCACTAACCTCCACATTTATGTTTCCGGCCAGCTTTCCTGCCTGCACCACAACCATCAATTTCCCACTGAACAGTTTCATCTTTGGCTTGACAAACGGCTCCAACGAAGTGGCATCACCGTTACAGATAGCACGGAACGAGCCGTTACCGGTTACTTTCACTTCGATGTTGTCGGTTGCAGTCGGCAGTTCTGTGCCGTTCTTGTCAATCAAACTAACGGTGATGAAACACAGATCTTCACCGTCTGCGGTAATAACGTTGCGGTCAGCTTCCAACTTGATTTCATTGGCTTCCCCTGCCGTTCTCACCGTTTTTTCTGCTGCGACACGACCATATTTGTCATAGGCCACAACTTTCAACTCACCCGGTTGATACACCACATCGTTCCACATCAGTCGATAACGGCGTGCGCGAGCTTTGGCAACATCACCCGTTGCAGGGGTTTGGTCGTCTACTTTCAGGTCTTTTACCTTTTGTATACGCCCCTGTGATTTTCCGTTTACAAAGAGTTCAGCTTCGGGATAGTCGGTATAGACGAACACAGGAGTCACTTTTGCCTTTCGTTCCGGCCATGTCCAATGTGGCAGAACGTGCAGTGTGTGTGCATCCTTGTTCCATACCGAACGGTAGAGATAGTAGCGGTCTTTGGGCAGACCGGCCAAATCCATGATGCCGAAATAACTGCTTCGGCTGGGCCAATATTCATCGTATGGGGTTGGTTCCCCCAGATAGTCGTACCCGGTCCAGACAAACTGTCCGATGTAATAGGGCTTGTCTTCTTCTGCCATAAAGTCTTCTTCCGGAAGATTGCTCCACGAACACCATTCCGTATCATAACTTGACACCTGCCCATCGTCGTCGGCCTCAGCCACACGGAACGTAACCGGGAACTTGTAAACACCTCGTGAACTCACCGTTGAGGCAGTCTCCGCACCCAGCAGAAATCCCTGAGGCAGTTGCTTCATGTTTCTGTCGTATTTGTAGACACGGTAGTTGAATCCCGGAACGTCCATCACCTGAGCAAAGCCCGATTTTAAAGCCTCTTCCGCACGGTCCATTCCCTGTGTTACCGGCACCGTCGGGTCGAGTTTGTGGCAGAAGGCTTGCAGTCTCTCGGAGATTTGGCGCCCCTCTTCGCTCCATTGTTCAGGAATTTCATTGCCTATCGACCACATGATCATGGAAGGGTGGTTGCGGTTGGCTAATATAAGATTGGTGATGTCTTTTTCGCTCCAGTCGTTGAAGAATCGAGCATATCCGTTTTTGCATTTGGGATAGAGCCACATATCAAAACTCTCGGCCATCACCATCATTCCGAGCGAATCATACACCTCCATCTGCATTTGCGAAGGCATATTGTGGGCTGTGCGGATGGCGTCGGCCCCCATATCTTTCAGTTGTTTCACCTGTCTAATCAGTGCAGCCTTGTTCACTGCTGCTCCCAGCGGTCCGAGGTCATGGTGCAGGCACACCCCTTTAATTCTCCGGATTCCTCCGTTCAGTCTGAAACCATGAACAGAATCCACTGTCACGGTGCGTATGCCAGTCTTGATAGAACTTTGGTCTACGAGTTTGTTGGCTTGGTAAAGGCAAGTTTCCACCCGATACAGTTCGGGCGTTTCCGGCGTCCAAAGTCGTGGGTTGGATAAACTGATTTTACTATGAGCATGCCCATTGGCATCCACGTCGGCCCGACATACGTGCTCCACCCGTCCTGCGGAATTGAGCAAACTCACCTCTACGGCCAAATTCTTCTGTCCCTCATAGCCTTCCAACCGGGTGTCGATGGTAATCTTTGCCTCGTTGGAGGTAATGGCATTTGTGCGGAAAAAGCTATTCCATGTATCAATGGCAAGTGTCGGTGTGATGACAATCTTCACCGGCCTGTAGAGACCGGCACCGGGATACCAGCGACTGCTCTCCTCAACGTTGTGCAGACTAACGTCTATCCTGTTATCGCCTTTTTTCAGCAGCGGAGTTATATCCAGCTTGAAAGGCGTGTAGCCATAGGCCCAACATCCGGCTTTCCGGCCATTTATATATACTGTGGGCTCGGCCATAGCACCATCGAAGGCTATGACGGCACGTTTGCCGTCGAGTTGGTCTATATTCACAGTTGTGGTGTAATATCCTTTGCCAATCCAAGGCAGTGCGCCCGAACGCCCTGACTTCTCGGTTTTTTCTTTCTCGCCGTTCTGCTCTATGGCTACCATTTGGAGGTCCCATTTCTTGTCAAACGATCCTGCAATGGCCCAGTCGTGGGGTACATTTACTTCCTGCCAATGCGTGCTGTCTCGTGAAAACAACCAGGTCTTCAGGTTGCATTCTGTCCTGGTTTGCGCATGGGTAGAAAAAGGACCAGCCAATATGGCCACAAGGAATAGGATGATTTTCATAGAATGTTTTGTCATTGATGTGTTATGAATGTAAGTCTAGTTGTTTTTTGTAGCAGCAAGAAATAGCTGTCCACAAAAAACAATTCCCACACCCCGCCCTCGTCTGTCGGTTATAGTCAACTAATGGTAGTGCTCTTTGCGCTGTGCAACTTGTGCTGTGCATGATTATGCTGGGAAATGCAACGTGCAAAAACGGCGACTCAAACGCCTTCGGTTCCCCGCACCGATGATCATGCAGGTTTTTTAGTTCACACCTATAATCCGATCAGACTACAATCCTGAAAGTCTGTGATCAGTCTGCCAACTCCGTTGAGAAGTTGAGACTTTGAATTTTAATATCCAACTGCCTGAGTTGCTTGGCCCACTCGTCGATTTGCCGACCGAGAGCCTTGACATCTATAGTGGTCGTCATTTTGATTTCCGAACGGCTGTAGCGGTCCTGCGATTCAGACGCTTTGTTGAACACTTCGCGCAAGGCAGCGATGCGTAGGGTGAGCACGTCTTTTTCCGACATGAGTTCGGTCAGCGTCTTTCCTTCGCTCACGGTGTTCATGTTTGTTTTGTTGATTTGGAAGATGAGACGCTGCAGGCGGGTCAGACTGCTATCCAGTTCTTTCAGCAGTTCAGTGGGGTTTTCCGAAGGCTCATCACCCTCTTGAATCCTGACATTGTTCAGCAGCCGGCTTCTCAGCTGCTCTATTTTCTTTTGCAGGTCCTTACGAATGGCTAATGCTTCTGCGAGTATCATTATAGTTTGATTTATGGGTTAATATGGAATGTTTTGTTATTGTTCTCTGATGCGATATGCTACAAAGTTAATCAAAAGTTTCTGTTTGGCCCGTTGTTGTTGCAACTAATTTTTCTTTTCATTCCTATTTCCCGATTTACACATATTCTATTTTCATTTCCTCACTCACCCGAAATTCTTGTTCTCCGTGTTCGTCTGCCCGATAAACAATGCGAAGTCCCTGATAGTCGCGCGGCACTTTCAACGCAATCTGGTTTTCGCAGAGATACTCCCACATGGGTGTTCCAAAATCGTAGGACGCTCCGCTGAGTGCCAACCGCATACTGATGGGGTCGAATCGCCAGAATCCACCGCCCATGCACATATCGCCCGGATGTAGCAAATCTTTGTGCATACTGACGTTGCCGAGCCGCATAATTCCTCTCCGGGTAATGATAAACTTTTGTGCCATAGCATTTGTGATTGTTTGTCAAAAGTACGTTTTTTTCTTGAAATCAACAAGGACAAAGCGTTGTTTCGCATTGTTTTTGTTTTTCCCCTTCATTTCAATTAGCTTTGAAATATCACGACAAAAGGTGCTTCAATTTTCGTTTATTTTAAAATGAAAATAATTTTGTTTGAAATACGCCGAAAATACGGAGTTTGTTCTATCGGCCTGATAACCAAACTGTTGCGCCGTTTATTCTTTTTTGTACACGACAGCTTTTCTTTAGGGTCTTGCCGTTAGTGCTTTGTCGCATTGCGAATGAGCCTTTGTCGCCGTCCCATTCGGCTTCTATCGCTTTGCAAGATAATTATTAAAATGTATCTAATTGAAAATAAAGAAGTTACCTTGTTTGTACAACTAAACTGGTAACGATTTGGAAACGAGCGAGCTACTTGGCTTCGCTGTTTTCTGCCTAACAAAGAACGCTTGTTATTCTGTTTGCAAAGATAATACTTTGTTACCGAATAACAAGCGTTTTTGATGAGATATTCTTTATTCTGCACACGGCTCTTTCATTTAAGAAGTCTTGGTTCTTATTCTAAATATCATTTTTTATAGCACACCAGTAACACGGTGAAAGCTGTTCTTTTCTAAAAATACTACCATAATCGTATGGTATTTAACTATTGATACTCGTGTGGTATAATAAGTTAAAATTTTAATCTAACTATATGAAAATCAGCAAAATAAGTACTAATAAAAGTTGGTCAAGTGCGTTGTTTTTTGTACCTTTATAGTAAAAAATAGATAATTATGAAAGAAAAACAGCCACTCGACCAAACTAATGGGATTGTCGCAAACACAATCAACCACACCGCTAAGGTATTAAAAAATTCAAAATTAGAAGGTAGTATTCTTGAAAAACTTTACGAATTCTCCTCCTCAATACCCGATTTCCGTAGAGCAGAGAAGGGAAACATACGTCACAAGTTGAGCGACATCATCATGTTACTGATATTAGGACGAGTGTCAAATTGTGTCAGCAGAGCAGAAATCATAGAATTCGGTAAACACAACCTCAAGAGTTTCCGTAAGTTGGACATATTAGCCAACGGCATTCCATCCGAGGCAACTCTCTGCCGCATGGAAGAAGGGATTGATGATCAAGCAATGGCTAATCAGCTGCAGGTCTTTGCCGAGACGTTCCACAAGGAATTGGTGGGGATGTGCTGCACCCAAGAAATCATCTGCATAGACGGTAAGGCTGAGCGCGGCACAGTTTTGAAAAATGGACGAAACCCAGATATCGTATCCGCTCATTCATTCAATACAGACATCACGTTGGCAACCGAGGCCTGCGAAGAGAAGAGCAATGAAATAAAGGCAGTTCCACTGCTTATTGACAAAATCGACATATCAGGAAAGATCGTCACGGCAGATGCGATGTCCATGCAGAAAGATATCGTTGACAAAATTAGGGAGAAAAACGGAGACTTCATCATAGAACTGAAATCAAACCAGCGTTCGCTGCGTTACGGTGTAGAGGATAAAATCAAAGAACTATCCCCCGTTTATTCCTATTGTGGTGAACCGGAGCTCGGACATGGAAGAATTGAGACGAGAAGCTATCGTGTGTTTGACGGGACTGACCTCATTGCAAATAAGGAGAAGTGGAACGGCAACCTGACCATTATAGAATATGAATGCGAAACTGTCAAAAAGTCAACGGGAAGCTGCACTACTGAGAAAAGGCTGCATGTAAGCAGCCTGCCAGCGAACACACCAAGATTAGGGACGCCAGTGCGCAACCACTGGTCGATAGAAAGCATGCACTGGGGGCTGGACCGTAACCTGTTACAAGACAAGATAAAACGAAAGTCGGCAAGGGCAGCTCGCAATTTAGATACCATACAAAGAATTGTCTACTCCGTGTTCTCAATATGGCGAGGACGAAGAAAGAAGAAATCCGACAAAAGAAAGGGCATGGCAGAACTGATGAGACATATTTCATTGTGTTTCACAAAACTATTGCATTTTCTGTATCAAAAATGAAAATAATCAAATTTTGATAATATCATAACTTATTGATATACAGACACAATATTTTCCTCGACTCATACATGAGTCGGGTAAGGGAAGTTATGTATTCAATTCATTCTTAAATGAAAGAGCCGTGTATTCTGCACTTTTTGTATGCTGCTATGTTTATATTCCCCTTCCACGTTTCTTCTTTCTGTTAGCTTGGTATCTGAGTTTGCGCTGCCATGCAGCTTCGGTTAAGTCATAGCCTAGTGTACTTGGTGTAATCAAATCGCCTAACCCTTCCACAACTTCATCGGCTGCGCTAACAATGGTGTCTGCCACTGCACCAATGGAGTTCTGCACTCGTGGGGTATCATTGTCTCGTGAGACAGTGGAACGGCTTTTGGGTACAAGCTGATAACCTGTATCAGATTGTTTGTTGTTTTCTGTCGGCTCTTGTACTGTTTGATGTGGTTTCTTTGGTTCTTCCTTGTTAGTTGGTTCAAAATTCTTTTGCAAAGAACGGTAGCCGAATTCCCTGCCAATTTCGGAAGCCTTGAAGGATTGCCCTGCGTATGAGAACTTCAAGCCATATACCTTGCCCTGCTTGTTCTTCATACGCTCTATAATAATGCCCTTCTTGTTCAACTCGTAAAGGAACATGGAGTGTCCCGTGATACCTGTTCCTTTGTACTTGTCAAGCAAGGAATAACAGATTTGCTGAACCTCTTTCTTGGTTTGCTCTCTCGTTGGACTTGCTTTTGTCTTTTGATATTTCTTTTCTGCCTTGACCTCCTTTGCAATGGTCAAGCCTTTCTCTCTGCTTATTTTCTCCGCCACTTTTGCTGCCCTATTGCTCACAAAGGTAGTATCATAGACTTCTCCATACAGACTGATACGGTTCGCAATGATGTGAATATGTCTGTTATCGGTGTCCTTGTGCGTTACCGCCACCCATTGGTGGTTGTCGAGTCCCATTCGCTTGGCAAACAAATGAGCAATCCACATAAGTTCGGACACAGGCAGTCTTTTCTCGTCCTGCGGTGCGATACCGATTTCGATACGGAGAAACTTGTTCCTGCAA
>KQ959448.1:91552-111407 GCA_001552765.1 Bacteroidales bacterium KA00344 | reverse complement strand
AAACAGAGGAGAAACGGGGACTTCACATTAGAATATAAGTGAAGAGTAAAGAGGGAGGTATAAAGAATAAAGAATAAAGAATAAAGAATAAAGAATGGAAAGTAAAGAGTGAGATATGAGGAATGAGCAGTGAAGGATGTAGTGAAAAGGAATTGTGAAAGTTAGGATAAAAAGAATTGGAACTTTTCATGAAGTAAAGTTATATTACCATTTTTCGGTGATTATTTTTGGAGCATCCAGCGCAAAAAGGACTATGTTTATGCCGTCATCATTGACACACAAAGCCAAAAAATCGTTCAGAGTTTTCAATTTTTATCCCGCCATGTTGCGGAAAAGGCTTAATCGCAGTATGGTTAGTATGCAACGGGGATGCGGAAAGGGCTTAGACGGGGCACGATTAAGGCCTCTCCGCAATGCCATTGGATATTCAATCGCGTATGACCAAATAGTCATCACTAATAGGTTTTTATATAATACATTGATTATCAGGAAGATATAAAATGGGGGAAATTTTGCGATATTTCAGACAAAGTCAATGGAAATTTTGAATACGCGAAAAATAAAGAGGTGTTTGTAAAGAAATAAAACTATTATTACCTGAAAACAACCTTGGTCTCGACAAACACTTAATGCCGCTCAAGACTTTCTCCCAAAATCGAACAAAAATGATACAAGTGATGCTGCGATTTAAAAAACAAGTGCAAATGAAAGTTAGTTTATATTTTGCACATAAAATTGCAAGAGAAGAAAGGAAAGCTGTATTGAAAATCGATGGAAAACACCTAACTGCCTGTCCATCAAAAGCAATAGATGCTGTGTCACATCAAATTGACACAGCATCCATTATTTATCTGCACCTGAAGGTGCTACCAATGTATCATGCGTTCTTCAGCATGCAACTTATCGTGTCAGCGTCTTCAGCGCAGTCTGCGGTTTGAAAATATTGTTGGCTTTCACAGAAGAGGCCGCTACGGTAACGGGTAGCGTGGCACGGATATCGCGCGACGAGGCTCCAACGAGGAAATTGTAAGTGCCAGCCGACACTACCCATGACGAGGTTTTCTCGTCAAACGAGGCCAAGTCAGCGCTCTTTACCTTCAGTGTCACCTTGGTGGACTCGCCCGCCTTCAGCTCTTTGGTCTTGACAAAAGCCTTCAGCTCTTTCTCAGGTTTGTTGGCTTTCCGGGCATCGGGAGCCGCAGCATAGAGCTCCACCACCTCTTTGCCAGCAACAGGACCTACGTTCTTCACACTCAGGGTCACGGTGAATCCGTCGGACTCAGGCTTCGCGGCTGCGTCGCTGTACTCAAAACGGGTGTAACTCAAACCGTAGCCAAAGGGATAGGACACAGGCTTGTGAAAACTGTCAAAATAACGATAACCCACATAGATATCCTCCTCATAATTGGTGTAATCCCATAGATTCTCCTTCTTGTCGGTATTCTTGCGATCGAAACCAAAGTCGACCATGCGACCTTCAGAAGGGAAATTCTTAGACGAGGCAACATCGGCCCAAGCTACAGGGAACGTCATGGGGAGCTTGCCCGAAGGCGACACCTTGCCCGAAAGAATATCGGCCACGGAATTGCCGCCCTCCTGTCCGCCCTGCCAAGCGCAGAGAATAGCATCGGGAAGCTGCTTCCACGAAGCAGTTTCGATGACACCGCCGATATTGAGCACCACTACTACCTTCTTGCCGGCAGCATGGAAGGCTGCGGTTGTCTGGCGGATGAGGGTCAGTTCGGAAGCAGAAAGCGAGAAGTCGGCCAGCGAACGGTCAATGAACTCACCAGAGTTACGGCCGATAGTGATAAGAGCTATGTCATTCTTGGCCACCAATTGCGTCATCAGCTCACTGCTCACAGACATCTCTGTGGGGCGTGGTATGGGCAAAAATGCCGTTAGTTTATTGTCGCCCTTCGGCTTGTTACGCTCGTTCTCTTGCTTGATATATTCCTCATAGGTTTTCTTCAGGTCTACGCCGAATGTGTAGCCCGCATTCTTCAAACCATCGAGCAGCGACACGGTGTAGGCACGATTCACATTGCCCGACCCAGTTCCACCAGCAATGAAATCGTAACTGGTACAGCCCAATAGAGCAATATTTTTCACACTGGCAGTCATGGGCAGCACTCCATTGCGGTTCTCCAACAGCACCATTCCCTCCGTAGCACTCTGACGGGTCACCTTGGCGTGAGCCTTAAGGTCAGGTTTGTTGCTATATTTGTAACCCTTGAAGCGTGGGGTCTTGAGAATCATTTCAAGAATGCGGCGCACATTGGTATCGAGCACCTTCTCATCGAGTGAGCCGTCTTTAACAGCAGCCACAATGGCAGTGTACTGCTTGTCGACACCTGGCTGGAGCATGTCGTTTCCTGCCTTCATTTGCGCCACAGCATCCTTGCCGCCAAACCAGTCGGTCATCACCATACCCTTGTATCCCCACTCTGTGCGCAGCGCTGTGGTCTGTAACTCAGGATTCTCAGAAGTATAGACACCATTCATGTAATTGTACGACGACATCACCGTCCACGGCTCAGACTCCTTGACCGCAATCTCGAAGCCTTTGAGATAAATCTCACGCAGGGCACGAGGAGTCACACGGGCGTCGTTCATCATGCGGTTGCTCTCCTGATTGTTGGTGGCGAAGTGTTTGATGCTTGTTCCCACCCCATTACTCTGGACACCACGCACATAGGCCGCAGCTATCTTACCCGACACGACGGGGTCCTCAGAATAATACTCGAAATTGCGTCCGCAGAGTGGGTTGCGGTGGATGTTGAGCGCAGGCGCAAGCAGCACATCGGCCCCATACTCCAGCACTTCGTTGCCAATGGCCTTACCCACATTCTCCACCAATTCCTGATCCCACGTCGAGGCCAACAGCGTGCCGATGGGGAAATGGGTGCAATAATACGTCTGCTTGTCACCCTCACGTTTCGGGTCAATTCTCAGTCCAGCAGGACCATCGGCCAAAACGACCGAAGGGATGCCCAAACGCTCTATAGGATAGGTCGTTCCGGCAGCGCCCGGAACGAGTTTTTTCGTAGCTCCCACCACGGCACTGTCGCCCGAAAAGCCGATCATGCCCGTGCCAATGACAAGATGTGTTTTCTCCTCAAGAGTCATCGCAGCAATCACCTCGTCGATGGAAGCATCGCCCAACTGAGGAACTTTAGGGCCACAGGCCACCAGCATTGTAGCGGCCACGGCAGTTGTACACAATATTTTCTTCATAATTAGTCTATTTAACGTGAGTTCGATGAATTTTAAGTGCCTATAAATTTGGTGATTAGCGAAAATTATTGTAAATTTAAGATGTTGATATACAAATAATTACAAATAAAAAAAAATCACTATGATCACCGAGGACAAAGTTACTGAAATATTTTGTATGGCAGATGATTTCTGCAAGTTTTTTGATACAATGGTGGCAAAATATACGCTAAAACCTACCGGAAAAAGGAATCATCATCGTAATTCCACGATGTCAAAGGCAGAAGTCATGCTAATAATGATTCTTTTTCACGACTCTGGTTATCGTTGCTTTAAACATTTCTGTATTGAAAAAGTATGCAAGCATCTTCGCCATCTATTTCCAAAATTACATTTGATTTGCAATGAGAAAGGAGAACTTCTCAATTTTATGATAACACTGGGAGATGTTGATGACCGTAAGCCTTTGGAATACAAAGTTTTTTTAGATTTCATATATGGCAAGCTGGTCGGCGACAAGGGGTACATCAGCAAGAATCTCTTCCAAAGACTGTTTGTGGATGGAATACAACTTATTACCAAATTGAAAAGTAACATGAAAGGAGCTTTAATGAGAGTTTCAGACAGGCTCTTACTCAGAAAAAGGGCCATTATAGAAAGTGTGAATGACGAGCTTAAGAATATCGCGCAGGTGGAGCACTCCAGGCATAGATGCTTTGACAATTTCATCGTCAATTTGTTAGGTGCTATTACTGCCTATTGTTTGTTTCCCAAGAAGCCGTGTATCAATGTACAAAGGACTATTGACACACAGCTTGCTCTGTTCTGAATTCGACGAACTCACGTTATTTAAAAAGTCGGGGTGCAAAGTCGGCCAGATAGATACGCCAGTTCTTCCAGATGTGTCCCTCGCCCGTTTCCTTATAAGTATATTTGTAACCCTTCTCGTCGAGCATCTTGCGGAAATCGGTATTGGCCTTATAGAGGAAGTCCCGATCGCCGATAGCGATATAGTAGAGTGCAGGTTTCTTGGCAAACTGTGTGGCAAGTTTCTTCTCGAAATTCTGATAGATAGGAGCCTCAGCTTTTTTGTCGGGCAGGATAGCTGCCGAAAACAGGCCCACGTAGTTGAACATATCGGGATACTGCTTTGAGATGTGCAGAGAGTGGAAACCACCCATCGACAGACCGGCGATGGCGCGTCCTCTCTTGTTGGCCTGTGTGCGGAATGTCTTATCGATAAACTTCACCACATCGGGGAAAGCAGTTTCGAACGAACCCTCCATGGTCTTGGGTAGCTGTGTAGTAGGAGGCACCAATCCATACTGTGTCTCACCGGGGGCAGCCTCCTGCGAAGCGTTGCCATTGGTCATCACCACAATCATAGGCTTGGCCTTACCCTGTGCAATAAGGTTGTCGAGAATCTGGGCTGTGCGGCCGAGAGCAATCCATGCCTCCTCGTCGCCACCCATACCGTGGAGCAGATAGAATACAGGGTACTTCTTACCACTGGTCTCGTAGCCAGCCGGGGTATATACCGTGAGACGGCGCTTCATGCCCAGATTAGGGCTATCATACCACATACGGCTCACGGTGCCATGGGGCACATTGTTCACACTGTACAAGTCGCCTACACCACCCTTCACGATAAATACGTTGGTCACCGATCCCACATCACGAATCATATATACGTTCGAGGGGTCCATCATGCGCTGACCATCCACCACAAACGAATAACTATACAGTTCTGAGGCGAGCGGCTCCGTCGTGGTGTACTCCCATAGACCGTCCTTGCCTTCCTTAAGGTCCGCCACACCCGGACCGTCGAACTCTCCGTAAGGAGTCTGGATTTTCTGAGTAGGGAGAAAATCGCCTGTCACCTGCACTTTCACGGCTTTGGGAGCCTTCATGCGGAACGTAACAGTGTTGTCTGCATGAATCTCAGGCGATGTGATCTGTGGAACACCCCACAGAGCCTGCTGTGCAAACGAAGATAAACAGGCCATCGTGGCCACTGCCAATAAACATAGTTTTTTCATCATGTCTTGTTGTTGTATTTTACATTAATAATCTATTTGAACAGTTTCTGTGCAAAATTGTACAGGTCGTGACGCCACACATGCCATGTGTGTCCGCCCGGCATTTCGCTGAAGTCGTACTTCACTCCATGTTTCTTAAACACTTCAAGCATGGCAAGCCCGTTTTTATAGGCTATGTCTTCGGGGCCACCCTGGGTGAAAAGAAGATGCCTGACGCTTTTATTAAGTACAGGAGCAATCTCCTTCAGTCGTTGGTCGCCCTGCTCGAAGAGCTGTTTCTGCCCCTGCCACCAGCCGGAACTCATCACATTGATGTAGGCGAACATATCCGGATGGGCCATGAACGTCTCAAGTGTTTCCAGACCGCCCATAGACAATCCTGCCAGCGCACGATGATCCTTGTCGGTCAGCACTCTGTAGTTTGACTCTATAAAGGGAATGATGCTGCCCGTAAGGTCTTTCTCGAAAAGCGGCACCTCCGCGTAGAGGTCGGCTCCCTCAATACTGCCATTGGGCATGACCACCACCATTGGTTTGATCTTGCCTTCGGCGAGGAGGTTATCGAGGATATGACCGGCACATCCCACTGTGGGCCAAGCATTATCGGTGTCGCCACCGCCATGAATCAGGTAGAACACCGGCAGTGCTTCGTCCGATTTCTCATAGCCCGCAGGAGTCCACACATGAAGTCGGCGAGTGGAATTAGTAGTCTTCGAGTGGTAGTAGCGCTGAGCCACCGCCCCGTGGGGCACATCCTTCATCTGGAAGAACTCGCTGCCATTCTGTGGCAGGCTGGCAACAGCCGAAGTCTCGTGAGCCATCGGTGCTTTAGGATCATACACTCTCACTCCGTCGACCACGAAAGCATACCTGTAAGCTCCGGCTTTCACACCCGATACCGTGATCGTCCACACGCCATTATCATTCTTCACCACACGGGGCTGCCGGTCCCAAGGCATAATGTCACCCGTGATGCCCACATTTTTAGCCTGAGGAGCATAGATACTGAACAACACATCTCCATTGGTCAGCTGGCGCACAGATTGGAGTGTATCATTAGGTGTAGGCTGGCGATTGAACAACTGAGCCTGGCCCGAAATGGTCATCGTGGCAAAGAGTGCCACAGCAACACTTCTGTTTTTCATCATCTATTTATGAGTAAGGTTTGTAATCTTCACTCTCGGCAACATGGCACGGTGTACCTTCTGGCGTTGCGCCTTGGGCACTTTCACTACAGCCCTGTCGCGCACGTCGGCCGACGAAGCAGCTACCATCACCGTGTAGTCGCCCTTGGCCAAGTCCCACGCGCTGGCTTTCTCGTTGAAAGATGCCATATCCATGAGGTTCCATGTGAGTGTAAGAGTTTCTGACGCACCCGGAGCCAGCATCTTTGTCTTGGCGAAGGCCTTAAGTTCCTTGATGGGTTTGTCGAGTCCGTCCTTCGGAGCAGCAATATAGAGCTGCACCGCCTCACGACCAGCCATACTACCAGTGTTGCTCACTTCCACCTCAGCCACACAGCGGTTGTCCTCGATAGCGGCACGCTTCAGGCTGTAGGCGAATGTGGTGTAACTCTTTCCATAACCAAACGGATAGGCCACCTGCTTATTGAAGGTATCGAAATAACGATAACCCACATACACGCCCTCCTCATAGAGGGTGTAGTCATAGTCTTTCTCCTCGACTTTGGCTTTAGTCTCCTCCTCTTTCTTTTTGAAGTTCATGCCCGTCCCCATTGCAAAATTGGGCATACGGAACTCCATGTCGTTGGGAAAGTTCTTGTCGGCAGCGGCATCACCAATCTTCATGGCGAAAGTCATGGGGAGCTTACCTGACGGATTCACCTTGCCAGAGAGAACATCGGCCACACAGTTACCAGCTTCCTGACCGGGCTGGAAAGCACATACAACGGCATCGACCATTCCACGCCAGGAGGCCACCTCCATGGGCGAGCAGATATTGAGCACCACCACTACTTTCTTGCCTGCGGCATGATAAGCCTTAGACAGCGTCTCGATGAGTTCACGCTCGCCGGCCTTCAGCTCAAAGTCACGGATGCGACGGTCGGCGCCCTCACCAGAGGTGCGGCCTAAGGTGATGATAGCTACATCGTTATCAGCCACCTGAGTGGCCAAATCCTCGGCAGAGGGAACAAACTCGGCCGGACGCTCCAGCGGAGTGAGGGTGAACGACGGACGACCTTCAGGAAAGAGGCGTTTTTCCTCATCAGCGAGGTGCTTGGTGTACTTCTTCACCAGCGAGTTGTCGACCGTGTAGCCTGCGCCACGCATACCCTCCACGAGCGACACACAATAGTAGCCCACATTGACCGATCCGAAGCCTACGCCGGCAGGTACCATGCTGTAAGAAGTAACACCATAGAGGGCTACTCTTGTGTTTCTCAGAGGGAGAATATTATTGTTTTCGAGCAACACAATGCCCTCAGCTCCCACCTTGCGGTCTATTGCAGCATGAGCATAGAAGTCGGTACGATTAGCATAGCGATACTCGTTGAAACTGTTGCAGCGCACCACCAGTTCCAGTGTGCGACGCACGCTACGGTCGAGGACGCTCATTGGGAGCTTGCCGCTCTTAGCAGCTTCAAGTATATCATTATACTGTTTCTGCTGTCCAGGCTGCATCATGTCGTTACCAGCTATCATAGAGGCAACAGCATTGGTACCGGCGTTCCAGTCGCTCATGACAAGACCCTTGAATCCCCACTCATCGCGTAAGATTTTATCTGTGAGGTCGATATCCTCGCAGGTGTACCGCCCGTTTACCTTATTATAAGAGGTCATGATGGTCCAAGGGGTTGCCTCGCGCACGGCAATCTCAAAACCTTTCAGGTAAAGCTCGCGCAGGGGGCGCGGTGTGAGCCGGGAGTCCATCTTGTTGCGGTTGGTCTCCTGGGAGTTCACGGCAAAATGTTTCAGACTCGTACCTACATTGTTACTCTGGATGCCTTTGATATAACCAGCGGCCATTTTCCCCGTGAGCACTGGGTCCTCGGAATAATACTCATGGTTTCGGCCACACAGCGGCGAACGCATCAGATTGATGCCCGGAGCCAGCAGCACATCGAGCCCGTAATCTTTCACCTCTCTGCCGAGAACAGTACCCACAGCCTTTGCCGCCTCGGTGTCAAAAGTTGCAGCAACAGTAGTGCTGGAGGGAAATTCCGTTGTGATGTATGTGTTGCTGTCGTAAGGGCGCTTCTGATTCATGATGAGCCGATGGGGGCCGTCAGCGAGATACACCGGACGTATGCCCAGACGAGGAATGGCATAAGTGCGGCCTGCGGTTCCAGGAAACTTAACGTCGTCGCCGAAAGACATGCCGCAGCCAAGCACCATGTGCACCTTCTCCTCAAGGGTCATAGCCTGCACCACCTCATCGATATTGTTGGCGTTGAGTTGCGGCGCCTGTGCCTGCACGGCCATATTGCCACACATGGTAGCAACGACAGCGAGGCTGAATATTCTTTTCATCATTGTTGTTTCTTATCGTTTGCATTTCCCACAAGGGGAAAAGTTGTTAGTAATGGTGAAAAGGCCAGGACAGGAACAAACTTTCGCCTTCCCGTCTCTGGCCTATGCTTTCTATCTCCACCCTTCGTTCTGTTTCATGTTGGGGTTGAGCTCCAGTTCCTTGAGTGGAATAGGAAGATGCTCGTGCTTCCCTGCCACGAAACCGGCACTGGTATTGGTGAACTGAACGGAGGATTTACCGTCAGACGAGAAGTTATAAATCTCCTTTCCCTGATTGCCCAGCATCTTCGGTGCATCGCCCCAGCGAACAAGGTCAAGGAAACGCACATTCTCAAAGCAAAGTTCCAAACGCTTCTCGTTCTTCACATCGTCCATCGTCACGGTAGCCAGCGGAGCCAGCTTGGCACGCTCACGGATGATGTTCACATATTCCGTAGCTTTTGCAATATTGCCGCTCTGAACGTGTGCCTCAGCTGCAAGGAGCAGCACCTCGGCATAACGCATCACCTTGATATTGGTATAGATGAACGCACCCATGAACGGGACTATCTCGTTCTCGGCCAACGCACGATTTTTCCAGTTGTAATAGCCCTCGTGCCCAATAAGTGACTTGCCCGGTTGTAGTTCCAGACCCAAGTCTTTCATCTGGGCATAGGTGTGGAGCGTGCTGTTAAGACGATAGCCATCCTTACCCTCTGTGGCTACGAACGCATCGTAGAGACTCTTTCGGGGATTGCAGAAGCCCCATGTGCCCTGAGCAAACTTATAGAAACCGGGATTAGTGGGCTGATGTTTGTCGGTACGCCATCCTAGCATGGTGTAGTACCAAGTGAAGTAGTAATTCGTTCCGTTCTCCGTATCTTTGCGTCGTTGAACCTCAATCATCGACTCGCAACTGTTGTTGGCTGCCGGCTGGATAATGTCGGCGTAATCGCCACGATAGAGGTCGTACTTCTTGCTTTCAATCACTGCATCGAGATTCTTGGCAGCCTCACTGTATTTACCTTGGAACACCTGAGCTTTTCCGAGCATAGCCAGCGCCGTTTCTTTAGTGATGCGGATGGCATTCGCCTCGTCGTTGACACCACTCTTCGAGGGCAGGTTACCAGAACTGATGGCTGTATTGAGGTCTTTCTCTACAAAGGCCCACATTTCCTCAGGGCTGGCATTGCCCTGACGGTATTCGTTAGGTGCAAGAAGATGGTCTACCTTTGCTGGTGTACCCCAGAGGGCTACCAATTGAAAGTTAGCCCACGCACGGAAGAAATAGGCCTCAGCTATGGCCTGCTTCTGCAGCGGGGTGTCGCCAGCCGTCTTCTCGATGATGAGATTCGCATTATAAATCATGGTATAGAGACTCTTGTAGAGGTCTTGTACCGAGCCGTGGTCAGAGCCGAAGTTAAACTCGTTCAACTGTTCGAAGGTAGCATTGTCACCGCGCGAGCCGCCACCAGCCCACACATCGTCAGAGAGAAGGTTGTTGATAAAGGACCAGTTGTAGCTGACACCGTTCAACGACTGGAAGAGCGATGCTGTGGCTCCCTGCACTTCCTCATCGGTCTGATAGTAAGTCTCCAGACTTCCCATGTTTCCATGTTTCTCTATATCGAGATAGTCCTCACAACCTGTTGTCAGAAGGCACATTGCACCAAGCGCGAGGGCATAAATTGTCTTTTCCATCATGATAAAAATCAGTTTAAGTTAGTTATTAGAATTCCACATTGATACCGAGTACCATCTTCTTGGAGCCAGGATAGGATCCCTTGTCGATACCCATACCATTCACTGCATTTACAGATGTCTCCGGATCAAAGCCAGGATAAGAGGTAAACGTGAAGAAATCGTCAAGCGAACCATATATACGCACATTCTTGACGAAGTTCTTCGGGAGCAGATTTTTCGGAAGCGTATAGCCAATCTGGATTTGCTTTATTTTGAGGTAAGAGCCGTCGTAGACGAGAGCATCTGAGCGTAGATAAGTTTCCATACCCCTTGCACCAGCGAAAGGTACTGTACCATTAGGGTTACTCTCCGTCCAGCGGTTGTCATAGAAGATTTCCTTCAGCTTGTTTGACTGAACATAGTCGGGTTTATTGATACAGTTCCAGATTTTATTGCCGGCAGCACCTGTAGCGAAGACGGTGAGGTCCACGCCCTTATAAGCAGCTGTCAGGGTGATACCGTATGTCACCTTGGGAATGGCGTTACCAATATCAGTTTTATCGTTCTCTGTAAAACTGCCGTCACCGTCTACATCGTAGAATTCAGGCTCACCTGTAGCAGCGTCGATGCCCTTGAACTTATAGCCACGGAAATAGTAGATGGGATAACCAGACTCGAAATAGGTAACAAACTGGTTGTGGAAGCTGGCACCACCCACACGTATAAGTGACGGGTCAAGATAGGTGACCTTATTCTTCAGGGTAGCCATGTTGCCACGCACACTGTAAGAGAAGTCGTCAATTTGGTCGCGCCAGCCGAGTTCCACCTCGAAACCTTTGTTGTTCACATTACCGGCATTCACCGTCGATGTTGTACCACCGATGATGAGCGAGGGAGTAGTACCCGTCATCAGCAGGTCCTTGGTCTTTTTGTCAAAATAGTCAATGCTCAGTGACATGCGGTTCTTGAAGAAACGGGCATCAATACCGAAGTTGATCTGCTCTGACGTCTCCCACTTGAGTTTGTCGTTACCCATGGTAGCGGGAGAAACTGCTGTAGTATAGACCAGACCGGGTGACAAGGCATAAGGAGTGCCCTTGGTCATATCGGTGGAGTACTGATAGTTGCCAAGTGAGGCAAGACTACCGTTCTGACCCCAAGAAGCTCGCAGCTTCAAACTGGATACAACCTTAAGCAGTGGCTGGAAGAAGTTTTCCTCCGAGATTGCCCAACCGGCAGACACTGCGGGGAAATAACCCCAGCGGTTGGTCGACGGCAGATAGGCGAGGTCGGCAGCATCGGCACGGAGAGAGGCTTGGAGCATGTAGCGGCCAAGATAATCGTATGAGAGACGACCGAAATAAGAGTATTTAGAAGTGTAAGTGGTCTCGCCGGCAACACCCTTGGTAGCCGAGGAATTAGGGAAGTTGAGGTAATAAAAGCCCGGCTCATTTTTCAGGAGGGCATTCTCTCCATTAGCAGAGAGTGTACCGGTGACGTAGTCGTATGACGATTGCTGGAAAGAAATACCGGCCATGGCTGTTAGGGTGTGTCCTCCAAAGGTTTTCATATAATTGGCAAAGTTCTCCCACTGATAATAGATTCTTGTTGAGGAGGTGTTGCTCTGTGCATTGTAACGCGTGAACGAGCGCGAGTTGCCGTAGGAAGGCAGGGTCGTTGTACTGGAGCGATTGCCCGACAGACGGTAGCCGAAGCGCGAGGTGAAGGTGAAGCCGTCAAAAGGCTTGAGGTCGGCATAGATAGAACCACTGATGCTGAAACCGCTGTTCTTGGGAATGCTGCTGTCGCGCATGATCATAGGGTGATACTGCTCGCTCTGATAGAACTGCGACACAGAATAGTAGTTGCCATTAGGGTCTTTCAGAAGCGTGTAGCCCTGATCGATAGCATTCCTCATACTGGCGGGAAGATTGTCGGGAGCATAAGTATCGGGAGTAAGCGGATCCATCAGAAGGACAGAGGTGAGCAGCGAGCCATACTCGTTGGCTTCCGACACAGCACGATGTCTGTATTTCATAACCTGGTTGGTCGATCCTACCTTGATCCACGGTTTGATTTCATACTCGCCGTTGATGGTGGCTGAGAGACGCTCGTAAATATCAGCATCACCCTTGACAATACCGTTATTATTGAGATAACCCAGCGAGAGATAGTAATTGCCCTTATTATTTCCATTCTGGAAGGCTATGCTGTGCTTGGTCATGAGGCTGTTCTCAAAGGCTACATCAGTCCACTTGGTATCGGTCTTGCCATCCCACACATTCATGACATCCGCACGCTTGAAGATTTTAGCCTCATCCATATAATTGATGTATTCCTCAGCATTGAGCATCGTGGGAATCTTGGCCAATCCCTGTGAGGCAAGCTGGAAGTCGTAAGTGATCTTGCCCATACCTTCCTTACCTTTCTTGGTACTGATGAGTACCACGCCGTTACCAGCCTCCGCACCATAAATAGCAGCCGAGGCAGCATCCTTCAGCACCTCTATCGAGGCGATGTCGTTGGGGTCGATCCCCGATATGTTGCTCAAGCGCACACCATCGACAACAAACAGTGGATTAGAGGGGCCGTTAGAGGAATAACCACGAACACGAATGGTAGGAGCTCCACCTGGAGCAGCTGCGGAGATGACCTGAACACCGGCCGTCTTACCCTGCAGAGCCTGCTGGGCATTGCTGATGGTGCGGTTCTGCATGTCCTCAGAACGAACTTGGGAGATGGCACCTGTCACAGAGCTTTTCTTCTGCACACCATATCCCACGATGACCACTTCCTCCAGCACCTTCTTGTTTTCGAGGAGCGTCACATTGAGCGTAGACGATGTCACCCTCTGCTCCTGTGAGGTGTAGCCCACATAGGTGAACACGAGAGTAGAACCCTTACTCACCGAGAGCGTGTAGTTACCGTCAAGGTCGGATATAGAGGCATTGTTCGTACCTTTCTCCCTGACACTGACGCCGATAAGAGGTTCGTTCTCATTGTCTGTTATTGTTCCGTGCACCTTCAGCATAGTCTGTGCTAAAGCAAGAGGGATGCACATGGTCCATAGAAGAACCATGATGGCAATTTGCCGCAATGATTGACTTTTCATAGTTTTGCTTGTTAGTTATTTTTTTATTTAGGTAATAGTTTTTGATAAATTAGCCTATGGTTTGTGCCCGGCCTAAACCGGGCAGTGGAAAACTCGGTTAAAACCCGCGTATGGGAAAGCTACGAGAGAAGTCGATGAGCTTCTTGTCGTGGTTATGTACCACTTTGCACTTCGTGTCGAAAATCATCGTAGCACCGCCCTCGTTCGTGAACGATTCCCAATCAGCCAATGCCTTGGTGACAGGGCTGCCCGTACGGGCGAAGCTGACCCATGCGTCACTCATGGTTTCGCCCAATGTGACAGCCTCTTTACCCCCGCCCGTCATGCTGGCATGCAGGGCCACGTTGTTGAATACGAAGGGTATTTCCATACAGTGGGTAGAACGGAGAATGCCATCGAGCACCGGCGACTGCCATGTGAAGAGATACATCCACACCGGTGCCCCACCCTGTGCAGCCTTCAGACGCCCCTGCTCCACAGCATTAGGACGGAACACCAGGTCGATGTCGATAAGGTCCTTGGGCTCGTATTCGGGATAAGCCTCCTTGAAGGCAGACAACCACTCGTCGGTACGCTCGCCGTACTTCTTATGTAACTGCTTTACAGCCTCTTTCTCAGAAATGTTACGAAGCGCCGGCACATAAGTAGTCGTGGTGAACTCGTGCTTGGTGGTGCCGATGAGCAGAGGAATATCTTTCGACTGTTCGGGAGCCTGCGGGTCAAATGGCTGACGGGGCAGGATGTCGCCGTCGACCGTAGGAGCCCAGCCAAACATAAATGAGGTGATGCCCTCCTTCTCGGCCTCAGCTTTCACTTTGGCTATGGCAGCAGTACCGGCAGCAAGTAGCTTCTCGTAGGGCACGCTCTTAAGCTGGTCGATAGTGGCTGGGGTGAGTCCGAGCTGCTCCACGGTACTCTTACCAATCTGGCGTGACCAGTGCTGGCTCATTGTACGCAGCATGGAGCCACTCTCTATGATAGCTTTATGGAAAAGTCCCTTGGCACTGGGCGTAGCCAGAAGTGTAGACACCTTGCCTCCACCACCCGACTGACCGAAAATGGTCACATTGGTCGGGTCGCCGCCAAACTCGCTGACATTAGCCTTCACCCATTCGAGGGCGGATACAATATCCATCAGTCCCGCATTGCCTGAATAAGCGTATTTATCGCCATAGGCAGAGAGGTCTAAGAATCCCAGCACATTCAGACGATGGTTGATGGTCACAACCACCACGTTGCCTCTATCCGCCAGGTTCCTGCCATCGTAGGAGGGCAACTCCTGACCGCTACCGGCAGCATATCCTCCGCCGTGCAGCCATACCATAACGGGACGTTTCTGCCCGTCGCGCAATCCCTTAGTCCAGATATTCAAACGCAGACAATCCTCGCCGGCAAATCCGTCGTTCCAATTAAAGGCGAAAGCTATCTCGTCATTCTGCCATCCTGCACGCTTCTCCTGCGGGCAAGTTGGACCGTAGGTGCGGCAGCTTCTCACACCCTCCCAGTGCTTGGGAGCCGTGGGAGCCATGAAGCGCTCAGCCTGGCCATAGGGCACACCTTTATATATATAGACCCCCCGATCTATATAGCCGGCTATCTTACCGTACCGGGTGGTGGCCACAGTCTGCCGTTCAGAGGTGACGAGACCCTCACCCTCCTGCTGTCCGGTAGTTGTCTTTTGCTGTCCTCCGCACGAAAGCGCGAGAAACGAGACAAGAAGTATGGATGCTGTTTTCATCATGTTGTGAGTTTTGATAATTGTAGGTTTTTATTTCACTGACAAAAGTATGGTAAATATCGTAGGAAGCCTATTGCCAGCGTTCAAATGGGTTGTCAAGTTGTAAAAACAGGCTGTCCGATTTGTTCAAATGCTTTCGTATATGTAAAACAACATTGATACACAGGCATTTACAAGACGGTAAAAAAGAGAAGAAAAACCCAGAAAACGGAAATTTGTACCTTTTTTATTCGTTGTTTCTGAAACGAACTACTATCTTTGCATCACTATTATACCTAACAATGCGAACAATCGGAAAGCAAACCAGAATATGATAAACCAGAAATCGGATGGCGGACAAAACGTGCTGATTTTCCTTGCATTCTTATCTGCCCTTCTTCTGTCAGCGTGCGGACGAACAGACTCGTGCGACGATGTGAAGCCCGACGACGAGCAGAGGCTCGTTATCAGCAACAGTATTTCCAACCACCAGATTCTCTCGATGGCCGAGGATGCGCAAGGGCACATCTGGCTGGCCACCTTCCGTGGTCTCAACCGCTATGTATCGAAAGAATTTTATCAGTATTTTGTCACCGACGACTCCACCTCCATACCCGATAATCATGTGGCCGCCGTCTACCGCGACACAAAAAACCGTCTGTGGGTATCCACCGTCAATGGAACGTGTGTTTACACCGATGAGGACAATTTCCGACGCATCCGTCTGGAGGCGGACAACCGTTATATACAGCAGATAGCCGAGACACGCAGTGGCAAAATGCTTTTCAATACCGGCACGGACATCTATGCCTACAACGAGAAAGACGATGTGATTCGCCCGTTTATCAGGGGACTCGACACGTCGTTTTATTTTGCACGTCTCTTTATCGACTCCAAGGATATGGCGTGGCTGGTGGGGAGCACGTCACTGAAGGCATACGACACCAAGACCGGCAAACTTATACATACCATCACCCTCGACCGGGTGCCACGCACATCCTATCTGCGCAACGGCCATGAATTGTGGATAGCTTTCGACAACGAGATGCGGGTGTTCGACACCACCAACCGCCATTTCATGCCTCTGCCCCCCGCACTGTCGTCGGGCCGACTGACTTCCGCCACCATCTTGGCCATGACCGACTATCCGTATGGCGGCATGGTATTCTCCTCGACGGAGGGTAAGTTGTTTTACTACAACAATCGTGAGAAAGCCATCATCGACCAGACTGAGGCAGGATTCCCATTCGAAGCTCCACGATTCAGGGTGGATAAGTTTTTTACTGATTCACAGGATAACCTATGGATGGGCTCGGTAGATCAGGGGTTTGCCGTAGCCTACAGCCAAAAGGACCATTTCAATGCCGACCGTTATCTGCACCGACTGGTAGACGGGCACCCTGTAGCCGCCATAGCAAGTCATGACAGAGAGGTGCTTGTATCGACCTGCCACGAAGGAATTATTATCTACAACACCCAGACACACGCCTCGTCGCGCATCACTCTCGACCAGCTGCTCGGCTCCAACCGTGAGCGGCGTGGCGACAGCTATGTGAGAAACTTCTGTGTGACCCGTTCGGGCGAGGTGTGGCTAGCTGTGAACGATGCCGGCGTGCTACGCTGTAAGATGGAGGGAGGACGGCTGACCGTAGTGGAGCACTACGACGTGACGTTCCCGATGCACATCATCGAGGACAACCTCGGCACCATCTGGGTGACTACGGCCTCGGTGAATGTATGCTATCTCCTGCCCGGCGAGAAAGAGTTCAAGAGCCTTCAGGCCTTTGCCGACAATGACTTCACCTTTATTCCCAGCATCACCCAACTCACTGACGGACGCATCCTCGTTGCAGCCTTCTATCGCCCTATCCGCACCATCGACCCACGCTCGCGCATGGTCAGCGATCTGCCCATACGCGAGGGTGATATGAAGCAAGCCATCTCACGTTCGGTACTCATCCCCACAGCGGTACATCAGGACCGCAGCGGGCACGTGTGGATAGGTACCGTCAGTAACGGTTTGCTTCGCTATTCGCTTGCCGACAGCTCACTCACCTCCGTACGAGGCACGGCCTGCAACGATATTTCCGGCATCGAGGAAGATCAGCAGGGACATATCTGGGTGAGCACCATGAGCGGAATGAGCAAGTATGACGCCTCTACCGGCCACATCGCCAATTTCTTTGAACCCGACGGTATCGGCGGCAACCAGTTTGAAGACCGTGCTTCGACCATACTCGCCGACGGCACCTTGATGTTTGGCGGCACCCACGGCGTTACAGCCTTTAACCCCATGGAGGTGACCAACAAGCATGCCTATCGCGTGACATTCGAAAACCTGAAGATACACAGCCAGCTGGTGCGCCCATCGAAAGGCGGTCCTATCGAAAAGAGCATGGCTCTCCAGCCCCACATCCGTTTGAATCATTGGCAGAACGGGTTCAGTATCGCCTTTGCCGCCATTGACTATTCAGACTACGACCGCGTGCATTTCTACTATCAGATGGAGGGCTTCGACAAGTACTGGATTGATGCGCACAACAATCGCGAGGCGTTCTACGCCAATCTACCCGCCGGCACCTATACCTTCAGAGTAAGAGCCACCAACATCGAGAACAATGTGGTGGAAGACGAGAAAGAACTGACCATCACCATCAGTCCTGCTCCGTGGAACTCATGGTGGGCATGGACGATCTACCTGCTGCTGGCCTTCGGTCTCGCAATACTGGCTGTCAGGATAACCCGCAACATGCAGCGCGAGCGCGCAGCAGTTCGTCAGGCGGAGTTCGAGAAAGAGCAGGAACGACGCGTCAATACGATGAATATGAGTTTCTTCGCTAACATCTCGCACGAGTTCCGTACACCGCTGACCATGATATCGGGGCCCATAACCCAGTTGCTGCACAAAGACTCTGTGACCAGCGACGACAAACGCCTGCTCAGTATTGTCGGTCGTAGCGTTGATCGGATGCTCCGCCTGGTGAATCAGCTGATGGACTTCAACAAGCTGGAGAACGATACCCTACACCTACAGGTGCGGCGCGATAACATCATCGCCACGCTCCGTCCCGTCGTGGAGAACTTCACCGTAAGCGCACAGGCGAAGGACATCACGCTTGTGAGCTATGGCATCGAAGACTCTTGCCTGATGTGGATAGATGCCGACAAGGTGGACAAAATTATGACCAACCTACTGAGTAACGCCCTGAAATTCACGCCTCGTGGCGGTCGCATCTCCGTCTCGTTCGATATTGTGCCCGCCGAGACCGTGACCGAAGAACTCACAGGGGTGGCCAAACGAGCCCAACGCTATGCCAAAATTGTAGTAGCCGACAGTGGTAAGGGTATTCCCGAAGGGCAACTGGAGATTATCTTCAAACGTTATTATCAGGCAGACAATCAGGGTGGAGGCTTTAACCGTGGCACGGGAATCGGACTCTACTACGCCCGCAGTCTGGCCATGCTCCACCACGGCACCCTCACAGCTTCTAACCGCAAAGAAGGATCAGGCGCGGTATTCGTTCTCCTGTTGCCCCTCGACGACGAATTCTACACCAGCGAGGAGCGGGCGGCTGTAGACGAAACGCTCAAGCCCGTTACGCCGGCTGAGCTGCGTGTGGCCGCACAGATGACTCTGAGAAACGACAGCGAAAGCGAGGAAAGCGACAGCTCGCGGCCTACAGTACTGGTTGTAGACGATGACACCGACGTGGTGCATTATCTGCGCGAACTACTCTCGCCTACCTATCACGTGGTGTATTACTTCGACGCAGAGACGGCCTACCAGTCGATGGCCAAGAACGCACCCGACATTGTGCTCTCTGATGTAGTGATGCCGGACACAAACGGGTACGAGCTATGCCGACGTATCAAAAACGACCTGCAGATGTGCCATATACCAGTGATACTCGTGACAGCAAAGAACACGGTGGAGAGCCAGGTGGAGGGACTGAAGACCGATGCCGACGCCTACGTTACAAAACCTTTCGAACCCACCTATCTCCTGGCACTTATCAGTTCCATCCTCACCAACCGCGCCAAAACACGCTCCCATCTCTCGCAGGCCACGCAGATGGACGAGGTGAGCGAGGGCGAGCTGTCGCCACAGGACGAGGCGTTCATGACTGACCTCTATCATCTCATGGACCAAGAACTGGCCAATAGCGAACTGGATGTGAACAGCATGGCGGAGATACTCTGCATCTCACGCACGAAGTTCTACTATAAAGTGAAAGGGCTAACAGGCCTGAATCCATCTACATTCTTTAAGACCTATAAGCTCAACCGAGCCGCCAAGCTATTGCGCGAGGGGCGCTACAACTCATCTGAGATTGCCTATATGACAGGCTTCTCTACGCCCTCCCATTTCTCCACCAGTTTCAAGAAACAGTTTGGCGTTACGCCAAGCGAGTATGGAAGCACAGTCCCTAAGGGTAAAAAATAGGTAAGCGCATGAGACGTAGGCTATGATAGCTATTGCCTTCAATCGTCCGATAAGTAGCATATCCTTGTTCATGTTGTAATGTAGGAAAAGATAGTTCGTGCGTGTAAGCCATTATTGCGCTCGGACTGCCTGAATCCGATTACAAATAAATTCGTTCTTTATATAAAATTATAT
>KQ959448.1:91122-91452 GCA_001552765.1 Bacteroidales bacterium KA00344 | reverse complement strand
ATCCAGCGCAAAAAGGGCTATGTTTCTGCCGTCATCGTTGACACACAAAGCCAAAAAGTTATTCGGATATTTCATTTTTTATCCCGCCATGTTGCGACAAAGGCTTAATCGCAGTATGGTTAGTATTCAACGGGGATGCGAAAAAGGCTTAGACGGGGCGCGATTAAGGCCTCTCCGCAATGCCATTGGATATTCAATCGCGCATAACCAAATAGTCGTCACTAATGGATTTTACATAACCCTTTGACTACCAAGAAGATACAAAACGCGCAAATTTTGCGATATTTCAGACAAAGTCAGTGGAAATTTTGAATACGCGAAAAATAAAGA
>KQ959448.1:17486-91022 GCA_001552765.1 Bacteroidales bacterium KA00344 | reverse complement strand
AAAGAGGTGTTTGTAAAGAAATAAAACTATAATTTCAGGTAGATGACGAATGGCAAGAAGTGCACTCCATGTTTGCAACATGAGAATAATATAGGATGAAATCTCCTTGCGAATACCTGTCGGATTACAGCCGACAGGGAAGTCGAAAGCCCAATGCAGGGAATATTCGGAAAACGGAGAAACGGAAAGGGAGAAAGAGGCAGGCCGAATTGTTAGCGCAACTTTCTCTTGACAACGGCCGGATTGCCTGCGGCAAGACAATCATCGGGGATGTCTCGAATGACGACGGAGCCCGCAGCTATTACGCAGCGCCTGCCGATGGTTACGCCCGGACAAACAATGACGCCACCACCCAACCACGTGTCATCGCCTATTGTGATAGGGTGTGATGTTTCGCAAGTACCCCGCCGTGCCTTGTAATCCATGGGGTGAGTAGCTGTGAGCAACTGGCACGCAGGGCCTATTTTTACATCGTTGCCGATAGTCACGGTGGCGCCGTCGAGAATAATACAGCCATAATTGAGAAAACTGTTCTCGCCTATGGAAATGCCATTTCCATGATCGCATTGAAACGGCGGGCACACCGCACTGCTTTCGGGTACACCGGGTATCACCTCGTTCAAGGCTTCACGATAGTGCTCCGACGACAAGGTCAGGGCATTGAGCCGCAAGCACTTTTCCTTAGCTCGTATAAGACTGGCATTGATTTCCGGATCGCTAAAATCGTACAGTTCTTCCGAACGCATTTTCTGAAATTCCGTTTTCATCATCTGTATCGTAATTTATCAAACATTCAAAAGCTCCTTTCGCCCTTGCCCATACCCTGCAAATATATGATTTTTATTTGGAAGCCGCAATGCTGCCTGGTGGCTTTTTACGACTTTTAAGATTCCGTCATCACAGGCGGATTCTGCATACTTCACCCAGCCGAAATATCTTACTTATGCATCGACAGACGGGACTTACCATAGGATTGTAAAAAAACGGCCTGTTTGCTTCCTATCTTTCAAATGTTTTGTTATCTTTGCAACATTATAAGTCCATTACTAACTTAAATATATAAGATATATGAACGAACAGGATTTGTTAAAGCCCTATGTTATTGGATTGGATCTCGGTGGAACAAACTCCGTTTTTGGCATTGTAGACAGTCGCGGAGAAATCAAAGCCACCACAGCCATCAAGACCCAGGCCTATACCGACGTAAATGACTACGTCAAGGCTTCTGTGGATGCTCTCCAAGTGATCATCGACCAAGTGGGCGGCATCGACAACATCAAGGCTATGGGAATTGGGGCTCCCAATGGTAACTTCTACAAAGGCACCATCGAATATGCTCCTAACTTGGTATGGGGTCACCATGGCATTGTGCCTCTGGCAGATATGTTCTCCAAAAAGCTGGGCATTCCCGTTGGGCTGACCAACGATGCCAATGCTGCTGCCATTGGCGAGATGACATACGGCGTAGCTCGCGGTATGAAAAACTTTATCATGATTACGCTGGGTACCGGTGTCGGTTCTGGTATTGTTATCGATGGCAACATGGTATATGGTTGTGACGGTTTTGCCGGCGAACTGGGACACGTCACGGTGTTCCGTGAGCATGGACGTACATGCGGATGTGGCCGTCACGGATGTCTGGAAGCCTACTGTTCGGCAACAGGTGTTGCACGCACCGCCCGCGAAATGCTCGAAAAATCAGACACACCCTCGCTGCTACGCGAGATGAAAGCAAAAGACATCACTTCGCTGGACGTGAGTATCGCTGCCGGGAAGGGTGACAAACTGGCCAAAGAAATCTTTGATTTCACCGGAGAATTACTCGGTGAGGCTTGTGCTAACTTCGCAGCTTTCTCTTCGCCTGAAGCCTTCGTGTTCTTTGGCGGACTGGTTAAAGCCGGTGAACTTATCATGGAGCCTATCCGCAGGAGCTACGACGAGCATGTGCTGAAAATTTTCAAGGATAAAGCTAAATTTCTCGTGAGCGGTTTGGAAGGCAGCTCGGCAGCTGTTCTTGGTGCCTCTGCCATCGGATGGGAACTGTAATTGCGAACTGATTACAACAGTTCGTTGCACAAATCATACAACATAATCAAGGCACCAACTTTTTCAAACAAAAAGGTTGGTGCCTTGATTTTATAAACCTCATTTTATAAAACCGGAAAACATGAAAATTGCAGAAGCTAAACATATTGGTCACAATCGCATTTCACTCAGCTACGCAAACACGGACAAAATCTTTACCACCGATATTCCAACTTCACACGGCGGACTTGGTGAATTTCCTTCACCCGTAGTACTCGTGGCCGAAGCCCTGGCCGCCTGTGCACTCACCACAGCCTGCCTGTGGGCCTCAAAGCGCGACATAGACAATGCTAAATTCTATGCCATCGTGGAGAAGATAGAAATTGACCCGAACACAAATGCCGTGAGCGACATCACCATCCGCCTTCACTTTAACCGCAACATCGATCCCGAACTGCGTCCGCGCATAGAAGCGGCCACTCATCGCGGATGCACCGTGGGCAATACACTCGCAAGCAACAAAACATTTGTGTTCGAATACGACGTATAGCAAACGTTAAAGTCTTATTTATTTTCAGGAAAAGCGGGAACATTCTCCTTTATTTTTGTACTTTTGCAGCCGCATTCAAAAACATACGAAATACAGTTTGCAAAAAGAAACATAAAGGTAGATGAATAATACGGTGAAAGGTTATATCTGCGGTGTCATTGCCGCTGTCTCTTATGGTACCAACCCCCTGGGTGCTCTGTTTCTCTACGAAGACGGACTCCGTCCCACTTCAGTACTGTTCTACAGATTTGCTTTCGGCGCCCTAATTCTGGCAGCCATCATGATAGCCAAGCACGAGTCGTTTGCCATCAACAAGCACGAAGGCAAGGTGTTGGCGGTGTTGGGGTTGCTGTTTGTCGCCTCGTCGCTCACCTATTATTATAGCTTTATGTATATGGCGGCGGGGCTGGCCTCTACCATTCTGTTTTTCTATCCTGTCATGGTGGCCGTAATCATGGCCTTGTTTTTTAAGGAAAAACTCACGCCCGGAACCCTACTGTCTATCGGATTGGCAATGGGCGGCATACTGTTGCTCTATCAGGGTGACGGCAATTCCACACTAAGTCTTACGGGAATGATGCTCGTCATCATCTCCGCGCTCGCCTACGCGATCTACATCGTGATGCTCAACCACTCCCACATCCGTATGTCATCGGTGAAACTCACCTTCTACGCCCTTTTGGTTTGCGTGGCTTGCATCGCCATCTCGTCCCTTTTCGACCCTGCCGGTGGGCTTCAGTCACTTCCTACGCCGCGTGCATGGTTTTATGCCGTAGTACTCGGTCTGATGCCCACAGTGGTTTCATTGGTCATGATGTCTGTTGCCGTGAAATACATCGGCAGCACGCCCACGGCCATCATGGGTGCACTAGAGCCGCTCACGGCTGTCGTCATTGGCGTTATGGTGTTTGGAGAAGTTCTCACTCCGCGCCTTATTCTCGGCATCCAACTCATTCTCATGGCCGTGATTATCCTTGTGTTGGCCAAGCAGATATCCCGCCAACGGATGCTCAAACTCATTCCCCATCGCGGTTATCACCATGTACGACACCGCAGGACAAGACGGACGGACGGACCTTTCGCAGAACATACGAAGAACCGACAATGCTGTTAAAGCCCATCTGCATGGATTTTCATGGAAATTTCCCTATATTGAGAAGACTTCTCTAATTTTCCGGAACAACCAACTCCGGCTTGAACGTGACACTTACTTTTTTATTGCGCAACAGCTCAATCTGCCCCTTGTAGGCCGTAGTCGATTCACTATATTTCATATTGGGCGACGCATAATACACGTTCAGGTTGTATTTGCCGGGTGACAACTTACTCATTTTAAACTTGACGTCGAAATCACAAAGGCAATTTGCAGCCGCATCAAGGGGTTTGTGATACACAATTAAATCGATTTGGGAGTCCCGATTGACCACGTCTACATGGATTTTCCTGACGCTACAGTTGGCTTTCACATCTTCCAACAGGCATTGGGCAGTTCCATCCTTTCCCAACTCAACACTGAAAGTGGCAGGTTTAGCATAGTCTGCGGCATAGAAATCATTGCGTGTCTCGACAGCAGACAGATTGGTTTTACAAGCAGAATTGGCAACATCGTAAACGCGTAACGAGTCGAGGACAACATTCTCTGAGGAACAGGCTGACAAGCCAATGAGACAGAACAGAAAATAAAATACTTTTTTCATCATAGGTTGCTTTAATGGATTACTACTATATAAACGAGCCAACCTGTCATATCTTGCACGTATTATCCTTTTTTTTCATTGGAAATAACCGGAAGCGTTAAGGATAAAAATGTAAGCCACGACCAGGGCCACACTTTGTGAATAACCACGATGTACTATACGACAAAAGCCACTGAAAGTCAGTGGCTTTTGTTGCATTTTTATAGCTATTTGCTATGATTTTCGAAACCTTATCCGAAATCGTCGAACATGATGCTTTCCTTGTCTACACCGAGAGAATCGAGATACTCGGTGACAGTCTTGATTAGCATAGGAGGCCCACAAAGATAGTATTCGCAATCTTCAGGCGTCTCGTGATTCTTCAAATAGGTGTCACGAATACAGTTGACGGCAAATCCGGTGTAATACTTCACACCTGCCTCATCAGCCTTGGGGTCCTGACGATCGAGCGAGAGATGGAAATGGAAATTGGGGAATTCTTTCTCCAATGCCCAGAAATCCTCCAAAAAGAAGGCTTCGCTCAATGCACGTGCGCCATAGAAGAAGTGCATCTCACGGTCGGTAGTATGCAGCGTCTTGGTCATGTGCATGATTTGGGCACGCAGTGGAGCCATACCTGCACCACCACCAATCCATATCATTTCCTTCTTAGAATCGAAGTGGGGATGAAAATCTCCATATGGGCCACTCATGATAACCTTGTCGCCCGGCTTTAGACTAAAGATGTAAGAAGAGCCGATACCTGTCGGTACATCCTGAAAACCGACCTGTGGACGGGGCAGGAAAGGCGTTGTGGCAATACGTACTGTAAGCGTAATAATGTCGCCTTCGGCGGGATAGTTAGCCATCGAATATGCACGAACAGTATCCTCCGAGTTGTGAGCCTTCAAGGAGAAAATATTAAATTTCTTCCAAGCGCCGATATACTCTTCTCCGATAAGTTCCTTGTCGAAATCCTTATCATAGTCGATGCAATCGTATGCGGGAATCTTAATCTGTGCATAGGAGCCGGGCACAAAGTCCATGTGTTCACCCTGAGGCAATGCCACCTTGAACACCTTGATGAAAGAAGAAACGTTCTTGTTTGAGATGACCGTGCACTCCCACTCCTTCACGCCAAGAATAGATTCGTCGATCTTAATATCAAAATCTCCCTTCACCTTAGTCTGACAACCCAGACGCCAGTGGTCCTTGATTTGCTTGCGGCTGAAATGTGGTTTCTCTGAATCGAGAATCTCGCCCCCACCTTCAAGCACTTGGCACTTGCACTGTGCACAACTTCCCTTTCCACCACATGCGGAAGGCAAGAAAATGCCATTTGAGTTGAGTGTAGACAACAAGCTATCTCCCTGTGCCACTTCGAGGACGGTGTCGTTATTGATGGTGATTTTTACCTTACCACTGGGGCTTAGATAATTCTTAGCTACCAGAAGAATGATGACAAGCAAGAGTATCACCACCAAGAATACTCCTACACTTGATAATATAAAACTCGTGTTCATATCCTATTACTATATTTTGAGACCGGAAAAGCACATCATGGCCATAGCCATGAGTCCTACTGTGATGAAAGTGATGCCAAGTCCCTGAAGCGGCTTTGGCACATCGCTATATTGCATTTTCTCGCGAATGGCACCCATCAACACGATAGCTAAAAGCCATCCCAAACCAGAGCCGATCGCATAAACTACGGCATCGAGGACCGACCCGATGTACTGTGAGTTGGAAGGGTCCATATTGATGCGCTGCTGCATGAAGAGCGACGCACCCATGATGGCGCAGTTTACGGCTATCAGAGGCAAAAATATACCCAGTGAAGCATAGAGCGATGGGGAATAACGTTCCACCACCATCTCTACAATCTGCACAATACCCGCAATAACAGCAATAAAGAGGATAAAGCTCAGATATGACAACCCCAATGGATCGAGGACCTTGGTTTGCAGAATATAATCTACAGGAACAGTTACCAATAACACGAATGTTACGGCCATGCCAAGTCCGAATGAGGTCTTTACGTTCTTCGAGACTGCCAGGAATGAGCACATTCCAAGGAAGAACGCAAATATCATATTGTCCACAAAGATGGACCTGAAGAATAAACTAATGAGATGTTCCATAATTATATATTATCTTCTTCTTTATAAAAATAAGCACGATGTACCCAAATAATACAGCCCACCAAAATGAGAGCCATGGCAGGCATAGTCATCATGCCATTGTCAAAATAACCAAAGTCGTAGAAACTTTGAGGAAAAACCTGGAATCCAAAAAGTGAGCCGCGACCCAAAAGCTCGCGGAAAAAGCCCACAATAATCAAGATCATGGCATAACCCAAACCGTTACCAATTCCGTCAAGGAAGCTGGGCCAAGGCTTGTTTATCATGGCAAAAGCCTCCAAGCGACCCATGAGGATACAGTTGGTGATAATCAAACCAACATATACCGAGAGCTGCACGCTCACGTCATAGGCAAAGGCCTTGAGCACTTGGCTTACAATCGTTACCAAAGCCGCAACGACCACCAACTGTACAATGATACGAATTCGTGTGGGAATGGTTTTGCGGATGATCGAGATGATCACATTGGAAAATGCTGTAATGACTGTTACGGCAAGTCCCATCACAACAGACGGCTTCAACTGCGAGGTTACAGCCAGAGCCGAACAGATGCCAAGCACCTGAACAAGAATAGGATTATTCAAGTTGAGCGGGTGGTTCAGCACCTCTTTATTTTGTTTTGAAAATAGTGCCATAATCTTTATTTTGCATTTAAAAATTTCATATACTTACCCAGACCTTCCTTGAACATATCGGTCACACCATTGGAAGTCAATGTTGCACCGGTAACAATGTCCACTTGTGTTGTGGGGTCATCAATCTTCTTTACGACAGACAACGCTATGTTTGAATTATTTCCTTCTTTAAAGAGCTTTTTACCCTGAAACTGCTGTTGCCACTCCAAATTGTCCTTGATTTCGGCTCCCAGTCCAGCCGTCTCGCCCTCATGGTTGAAATATGCACCGAAGACTGTGGCTTTGTCCTCGTTCAACGCTATGAAAGCATTGATAGGTCCCCATAAGCCCATGCCGTAAACCGGAATGACATATTTGGTTTGACCATCAACCTTGCAGACATACAGAGCCAAGCGTCCGGCTTTATAGTCGGCAGAATTGAGTTTGAAACCAGTCGAAGTCCCGCCTTGCTCGCCGGGCTCAACGACAGTGCCGTTCTCATCGAGAATCTGGTCTGCCACAACAACCTCCTTGTATTTGGCTGCTGCCGCTGCATCGTCGAGGCCACGAATGTTCAAAGCATAGAGTATCTGTTTTTGCTGGTCAAGTGCCACATTGATATCCTGTTGTGGTTTGAGAGCCTGGAAAACCACCGCCAACAAAAAAGCGACGATAACCACCAAGACAACAGAATAAATAATAGTATAAGAATTTGAATTTGTTTTCATACCTTGTTCTCCTTATTTGTTTGCTGCACGCTTGGCACGTTTGGAAATGTTAGACTCTACCACGCAATAGTCAATTAGCGGAGCAATCATGTTACCGAAGAAGATGGCAAGCATCATTCCCTCAGGATAACCGGGATTCATTACACGCACGATGATAGCTAGCGCACCGATAAAGAATCCGTAGATCCACATACCGATTTGCGTTCGGGCCGACGTTACGGGGTCGGTGGCCATGAAAACGGCACCAAAGCAGAAACCGCCCAACACAATATGTTCATACCATGCAATTGGAGTTGAGTCGGTTGCGGTGAAGATGAGCGACATCGCTATGCCGCCAACAAATACGCTGAGCATTATTCTCCAACTTGCAATGCCTGTCCACAACAACAAAACAGCACCTAAGGCAATGGCGATGACCGATGTCTCACCGATAGATCCGGGAATAAAACCGAAAATCATATCAGCTAATGACGCTGCCGGAACATGGTTCACTGCGATCTCTCCCAACGGAGTGGCGGCCGTAAACGTGTCAGGAAGCGAATAACCCAAACCTAAAATAGAATCTTGAGCAACCCAAACTTTCTCGCCGGTCATGTGACTCGGATAAGAGAAAAAAAGGAACATACGCGCGGCAATGGCCACATTGAAGATATTCATACCCGTTCCGCCAAATATCTCCTTCACCAAAATAACGGAGAAAGCTACTGCAAGGGCAAGCATCCACAATGGCGTATTCACCGGAATAATCAAAGGAATGAGGATGCCCGACACGAGATAACCTTCCTGAATCTCCTCTTTCTTCCATTGCGCCCAGGCAAATTCAATGCCCAAGCCTACAATATAACTCACCAGAATCTTTGGCAACACGGCTAAGAAACCATAGAAAAACAAGGCAAAGAAGCCTGTCTCGGCCAGTTTTCCGGCGGCCAAGGCATTCTGATAACCCACATTATACATACCAAAGAGCAGTGCGGGTATCACAGCGATGACCACAAAGCTCATGATACGCTTTGAATCGATGGCATCATGGATGCTCACTCCCGACTTCGATGTCTTATTGGGCACGAACAGGAAAGTGTCGAATCCATCATACAGACTATGAAAAGCGTGGAGCTTGCCACCCTCTTCAAAGTGAGGTCTGATGCCTTCAAGATATTTCTTTAATGCATTCATTTTTGCAAATTATAATTTTATATGCTTTTGAATTAAGAACGATTATTCGTTTTCCTTACGGAGAACATCAAGCCCTTCACGCACAATCTTCTGCAAAGGGAGCTTCGAAGAGTCCACGAACTCTGCCAACGCAAAGTCTTCCGGGCTTATTTCATAGATACCAAGTTGTTCCTGCTTGTCTATATCACCTGCAATAATCGACTTGATAAGATACTCACCGTAAATGTCCATTGGCAACACTCGGTCGTACTCTCCGCTCATGATCATGTGGCGCTTCCCACCTTTTATACGGGCATCGAGGTCGTATTCCTTCTTCTTTCCCTGCAACCATGTGAAATAGCTGCGCGACACCGAGAATTCGTTTGTACGAGGCAAAATCCAGCCCAACAGTTCGTTTTTGTCATCTCCTTCCGGAATAACGGTAATTTCCGATGTATGCGCACCCAGATAATCATCCTGAGAACTCACTCTGCCAGTCAATGGATTACCGTTAATGATACGAATATGCTCCGTATTCACAAGCCTTCCATCAAGGATGTCGCTCAAAGCTGCACCCACAAGAACTTCTGTATAGGCAGGTTCAACCACCTGACTGCCGGCCACGGCGATCGTGCGGCGCAAATCTACCTTACCCGTGAGGAACAAACGGCCAATAAAAATCACCGCCGTTGGGTCTACCGTCCATACCGTTTCACCTTTGCTGACAGGCGAAACGTTGTTGATTTGCACACCAACATTGCCCGCAGGGCATGGGCCGTCAAACACATTCAGTTTTGCATTCTGCACTGCGGTGAGTGCTGTAGATTTCTGTTCAATGCCAATACCGAGACTCACAGGAGCAATCTTGGACAGTGCCGTGATGCCCGTCTGGAAAGCGTCTTCGTTACCCTGAAGTTCAAACTCAAAATCTCCGGCAAGAGGCATATCACGCAAAGCCGACACAAAGATGCCACTCGGAGTCGTGTCCGGCGTGGTAGAAACCGCGTAGGGAAGTTGGTTGACATAACCAAAGAGACCTGCCTCAAGCAGAGCTTTCTTTACCTTATCCGCATCCAGTGAGCCAGTATCTCGCACACCAAAATCCCGATACTCCTGTTTCTCATCGGCCTTCACCTTCACGCAAAGCACCCTACGACGCTGTCCGCGCATCACTTCGGTAACCGTTCCGCTTACCGGAGAAGCGAAATTCACCTCCGGGCACGCCTTGTTCACAAACAAGGGATCGCCGGCGAGCACATGGTCACCCGGTCTAACAACTACCTTTGGAGTAACGCCAACAAAAAAATCGGGCACAAGACCATACTCTTGAGAGCCCCGCGTCGGCTGCTTCTTTTCTTTGGCTTTTCCTTTCAGATTAATCTCTAAGCCCTTTCGCAACTTAACTACATTTGCCATAGAAAACTCATAATTCAAAATTGATAAAATAATGTTTCGTATAATAACTTCGAGAAGTCCTTTCTATTTGCTGATGCAAATTTACTCAAAAATAACCTAAATGAGATAAAAACTTTGGTTTTATTTCCAAATTGCCCTCATTTTATTTAAATTTGCAGGACGATTGAAGACGATAAAACATAGTATAAATATTCTGATATGGGCCTTGATAGGCCTATATCTGGCTATTGCCGTCCTTGTAAACATACCTGCCGTGCAGTCGTATCTGGGGAGTCGGGTATCCGCTGCGCTTTCCCGCAAGCTGAACACGAATGTCAATGTGGGGCGTGTTGATTTGGGGTTATTCAATCGCATCATCGTAGACGACGTGAGTTTTAAAGATCAGCAGAACCAGGAAATGCTGAAGGCCACACGCGTTTCAGCCAAAATAGATTATATTGCGCTGTTCCAAGGCCGCATCTCCATCACATCGGCCCAATTATTTGGCATGAAAGCCAATTTCTATCAAACATCGGCCAACGCAAAACCCAATTTTCAATTCGTGCTTGATGCTTTAGCATCGAAAGACACCACCAGCCACACTCCGCTCAATGTAGAGCTGCGAAGCCTCATCATCCGACACGGCGACATCAGCTATAACCAGCTCGACCTGCCACGCAGGCCATCGTTCGACCCACACCATCTGCGTATCAAGAATCTCAGCTCGCACATTATTCTGAACACGTTGCGAGACGATTCCATCAACCTCAATGTCAAAAGGATGTCATTGACTGAGGCCTCCGGCGTCGATCTGCGGTCGCTCACCTTCAAGCTGGTGGCCAACAACACGACTGCCACGCTGAAGAATTTCAAACTTTCACTGCCCTCTTCACAATTGTATTTGGGCGACATCCGAGCCACCTACCAACGGCACGGAAAAAGGATAGTTCCTGCTACGATACAATATAGCGGCCGGATCAATGAGTCTTACATCACCCCCCAAGACTTGCAGGCGTTTGACAGCAAGCTCAGCCAAATACCAAGTCCGGTTGTCCTGCGGTCCATCTTTTCCGGCACCAACACCAGCTTGCGTGTCAGCGAATTTGAATTCGCCGTTCCTCAAAAAGGAAATCCTCCGGCCATCCAATCGCCATCCAACATCCGACTGTCGCTTTCGGGCACCGCTCATTCACTGGACCGCACTCCTCGCTGGACCGCCAATATCAACCGTTTGACTGTAGACGAAACGGGAATGGAACTGTTGGCCGGGAACATTCCAAACGCTGTCCGAAATATGCACAGCATCAACTATCTTGGAAAAGCCAACGGACGGGGAAAAGACTTCATCACTTCGGGCATCCTCCATTCCGGAGCTGGGAACGCAAACATTGTGGCAGGTATGACCGGAGACAAATTCTCAGGGCACATAGACACACGAGGGTTCAACCTGAAACAAATCCTCAATGACGAAAAGTTTGGCAACCTCTCCACCAATATCGACATAAACGGCAACGTCAAGCAAAAGCAATACAAAGCCAAAGGAATCATTCAGCAGATAGACTACAACCATTACAGCTATCACAACGTACAGGTGGACGGCGACTACAACAACGGCGTGCTCAACGGAAAACTGAACATCGACGACAATAATCTTGCTGCCGCTATCGAAGGAACAATCAACACCAACACAAAAAACGTTTCGGCAGACATCAAGGCTGAAGTAAGCCACTTCAATCCCGCCACCATCCATTTGTTCGATAATCGGTTGGGGGATGCTGTCTATAGCGGAAACGTGGCAGCTTCGTTTACCGGCAGCAGTCTGAACACGGCCAAAGGAAATCTGCACATCACCAACTTTGCCAAGAAAACCGAAACTTCCGAATACAGGCTCGACTCTCTGCGCCTGCAAGCCGGCAACAACGAACAGGGACACTACATCACGCTGCGCAGCGACTTTGCCGAAGCAGATGTGACCGGGCGTTTTGACTACTCCACCCTTGTGCAAAGCATAAAGAACGTTATCGTAAGCAAACTGCCGAGTATTCAACAGCTTACGCCCATTAAATTTAAAAAGACCCAAACCAACAACTTTACACTTCATGCCACCGTTAAGCGCAGCGACTGGCTGCGGGAACTGCTTGCCGTCCCCGTAGAACTGAAAAAGCCCATGCATATTTCCGGCAGTTTGAGCAGCAACTCACAAAGCATCAACGCCAACATCTTTGCACCCGACATGATTTACGACGACAGCCACTACAAAAATCTATCGGTTGTCGTGACCTCCCCCACCGACCGACTGAACGCCGACATAAGCGCCACGAAGATCAACACCAATGGACACGGCATGGAATATCGATTGGAAGCAACGGCCGCCGACAACCGCTTGGCCTCCGTTTTCTCCATAGACAACCACGCACGAAAGGAAAGACTAACCGGTCGCCTCAACTCCTCCGTGCAATTCATGCGCGGTGCAAGCGGAGCAGCAGAGGCCCACATGACCATATCTCCATCGAACATCAATATAGGCGACAGCACCCTCACCATTCACCCCTCGACGATTGTGTACAGCAAAAACTATCTGGAAGTCAATGATTTTGCCGTGACAAGCGGACTGCAGCACATCAAAGTGAACGGCATAACCACTCAACATACCAACGACTCTCTGATGGTAGACCTGAACGATGTAAACCTAAACTACATTCTCGGCCTCGTCAATTTTCACGCCGTGGAATTCAGCGGACGAGCATCGGGCAGAGCCTACGTATCGAAAGTGTTTGGAAATCCGGAAGTCAGGGCAAGGCTACAGGTCGGCGACTTCCGCTTCCAAGACGGGCGCATGGGCACGCTCCACGCCAACGTAAACTGGAATCGCGAACTGGAAGAGATAGACATCGACGCCCAAGCCATAGACACGATGCAGATAGCCCAAGCCGCACCACTGCTCCGCACAACGAACATCAAGGGGTATGTATCGCCCAAACGAAACTACATTGACCTTGCCATCGATGCCGACCATGCGCGTGGAGAATTTGTCGGCACCTTCTGTTCCGATTTCATGAACCAAGCAGACATCACCGCCAGTGGCAGCGTGCGCGTGTGGGGCGATCTTGGCAACATCAACCTTACGGGCGAACTGGTGGCCGACGGGAAGATTGGCATAACGCCGCTCAACACTGTCTATAGCTTACGCAACGACACCGTACACTTCTTGATCAACGAAATCCATTTTCCCAATGACACCATCTACGACCGCAACGGCAACATCGGCATCGTCACGGGAAGTCTCTACCACGACCACCTTTCCCGTCTGAGCTACGACCTCAATATCAGCGCCGACAATCTGTTGGCATACGACTGGGGACCAACCTACGGCAGCACATTCTACGGAACAGTCTATGGCACGGGAGGAGTGAAGATTAAAGGCAAACCCGGCGAGGTGAACTTCGACGTGGATATTACGCCCCAGCAAGGCTCTCAAGTGGTCTACGACGTGTCATCTCCCGACGCCATCGACACGCAGGAATTCATACAATGGACTTCCAGAGACTCTATCCGCAATTCCTCACTCCATCTTTCATCGCCCGACAGCACAGACGCAGAACGCGACATCGCCGATATTCCGACAGACATACGCATCAATTTCCTCATCAACACCACACCCGACGCCACATTGAAAGTTGTTATGGACAAAAAATCGGGTGACTATATCGACTTTAAAGGCTCCGGCTCCCTGCGTGCGTCATATTATAACAAGGGCGACCTCGACATCTTCGGCAACTACGTGATCAATGAGGGCGTGTACAAACTCACGGTCCAAAACATCATCAAGAAAGATTTCCACTTCGCACAGGGCAGCAGCATTGTCTTCGGTGGCGAGCCTGCCAATGCCAACCTGAATCTCAAGGCGCAATACACCCTAAATTCCGTCAGTCTCTCAGACCTGCAGATTGGGCGCCGTTTCTCCGGCAATAACGTTCGCGTGAACTGCATCATGAACATTACCGGCACCCCGTCAGCACCCAGAGTTGAGTTCGATCTCGATATGCCTAACGTTGGAACAGATGTTAAACAAATGGTCTACAGTCTCATCAACAGTGAGGAGGAGATGAATCAGCAAGTACTCTATCTGCTTGCCGTAGGGCGTTTTTATGCGCAGGGAAGCAACAATGCCGATGCCACCGGTGCCGACAACCGCACGAGTCTGGCCATGCAAAGCATCCTCAGCGGACAAATCAGCCAACAACTGAACACCGTACTCAGCTCTGTGGTCACCAATTCCAACTGGAACTTGGGCGCCGACATTTCTACCGGTGACGAGGGATGGAACAACGCGGCTTACGAAGGGCTGCTAAGTGGCAGAATGCTGAACAATCGATTGCTGTTCGACGGGCAGTTCGGCTATCGCGACAACGCCAATGCCACAGCCTCATTTATCGGCGACTTCGACCTGCGCTATCTCATCACACCTAACGGCAACCTCAGCATACACGTCTACAACAAGACCAACGACCGCTATTTCACCCGCAACTCTCTCAACACGCAGGGATTGGGATTTATCATCAAAAGAGATTTCGACAGTTGGAAGTCATTGTTCAATCTCAGGAAAAAGAAAGAGAACAAGGACAAGGACAAGGACAAGGAAAAGAATAAGGACAAAACAAAGCAGACCAACCAACCGTAATCGTCCGGTAACCGCACAGGGATAATGCACATCTTAACGCGGCGCGATTCCCCGTTTTTTATAGTCTTATACAAACTTCACACCACGCGATTCGACCGAAAAATCGCGGCTGTCCGCAGCATATCTCACCCAAAATGCGTAATTTTGCAGGCATTATGCTGATTATTCTCACCGTACTCGTATATTTTGCAGCCCTGCTGCTGTTCAGTCGCTTCACAACCCGCTGCTCCGACAACGACACATTTTTCCGAGGCAACCGCAAGTCGCCTTGGTATATGGTAGCCTTCGGAATGGTGGGAGCAAGCATTTCGGGCATCACGTTTGTCTCCGTTCCCGGCATGGTGATGAAGACAGACATGAGCTATCTGCAAATGTGTCTGGGCTTCATTTTAGGTTATTTTGTCGTGGCTTTCGTGCTACTCCCCGTCTACTACAAACTCAACCTCACTACTATCTATACGTGGCTCGACGGCCGTTTGGGGCGGCGTTCCTACAAAACAGGCGCTTCGTTCTTCCTGCTTTCCAAGATGACGGGGGCCGCCGTCAGGTTCTATGTGGTGTGCTTCATTCTGCACCACTTCGTTTTCCAACAATTCAACGTTCCGTTTGCTGTCACCGTCGTGGGTATGGTGTGTCTCATCTGGCTCTACACCCGCCGTGGCGGCATCAAGACGTTGGTATGGACTGATACCTTCCAAACCACCTGTATGTTTATCGCGCTCATCCTCATCATCGTCCAAGTGGTATCGGCTCTCGACATGACGATGGGCGAAGCCGTCAGCGCCGTTGTCGCCGACAGTCACAGCAGAATATTCGTATTCGACGACTGGGTGTCGCGTCAGAACTTCTGGAAACAACTGTTCAGCGGTATGTTTGTCACCATCGTCATGACAGGGCTCGACCAAGACATGATGCAGAAAAACCTCACGTGCAAGAATCTCCGCGACGCCCAAAAGGACATGTGCACCTATGGTTTTGCATTTTTCCCCGCCAACGCGTTGTTTTTGGGCTTGGGCATATTGCTCATGATGCTTGCTCAGCACCGGGGCATCGCTCTGCCCGATCAGGGAGACGACTTGCTGCCCATGTTTGCCGCTACCGGCAGTATGGGCACGGCGGTCGTGATTTTCTTTACAATCGGCGTACTGGCTGCTGCTTTCTCATCGGCCGACTCGGCGCTCACCGCCCTGACCACCTGTTTCTGTGTAGATCTCTGCAACCGTCCCCAAGACGAACGACTGCGCCATCGTGCACACGTAGGAATTGCCATTGTGTTTACCTTGTTCATACTGCTGTTCAAGGCGCTCAATTCCACCAGTGTCATCGACGCCATCTACATCCTCTGTTCCTACACCTACGGCCCATTGCTCGGTCTGTTTGCCTACGGACTGCTCACGCGAGGGCAGACCCACGACCGTTTGGTGCCTTACATCTGCGCCCTCTCTCCCCTGCTCTGCTATGCCATCGACAGCATCACATACGCCACCACCGGCTACAAATTCGGCTACGAACTGCTCATGCTCAACGGCGGACTCACGTTCTTCGGCCTATGGTTGGGCGGAAAACTAAAATCGACCCAACACCTGCATAAAGTTGGGTAGGTAATAAATAATGTATAAACAACATACGGGAGCATGCAGCAATATGTGCCATGCTCCCGTATGTTGTGATGACGCCTCAGCGTATAATCTCTTGTCCGCTTATTTCCTGATTACAGTCTGTATGGTTGTGAACGCATTGGTGGCATCGATAATCTGCAGCAGTTTGTCCCAGTTGGCTGCCGGCTCATGCTTGTGGTTGTAGGTTCTCACCACATTGATGAGCAGTTTGCCATTCTCTGCCGATGCCTTGGAAACAAAAGAGCCGCACTCGTTGGTCACGTTCTTACGGAGTTGCTCCAGCGCGTCTGCCGACACTTTGTATCCCTCAGGCAGCGCAATCTCCACGTTCCATATCGATTGGCGGGGCGAAATCATGTCGATGTCAGCCGTGCGGTGGCGCTGCTGTCCCTCCACCTTCAGCACACCTCCCAGCATCTTGCCGGTTGAGAGAATGAGGTTTTGACCGGCTTTCTTCACCATTCCTTCCATGGAATAGTTGGCGGTGTAGGCCAAACTACGGTTTTTCTTGGACGTACCCACCGATACAACCTTGCTGTCTTTGATGTTCTTCGGAGCCTCGTCCCAATAGCCTTTCACCTGATCTTTCAACCTTTCCTGCTGTGTTTCCATCGCCTTGTCCAGCGTCTGCTGCTCGGCTTCGGCCTTTCTCTTGCCCTGCGTCTCCGTAAAGGGTTTGGCGTCGGTCACCCGGTCGAGATAGGAGTCGTACACGTCTTTCAGGGTAAGAATTTCCGTGCCCAGCATCTCACGCATGGTACCAGTGGCACTATGTTCGTGATTGATGGCCAGTTCGGTACCGTTTTCTATCCTTGCATTGAGCGTGTAGACGTTCTGATTATCCTCAGCCTTGCTGGCGGGCAGCACAAAGACCGGATAGTCGCTCTTGGCTTCCTTCTTGTTCTCCGGACTTAGTATGGCCTTGCGACCCTGCATGTCGCATCTCAGTTCTCCTGCCACGTTGAGCGACGGGCACCACGAATAATAGCGCTCCCCCTCCTTGAGGTAGAGAAACGGTATGCCGGTGGCATAGACCGACAGTTGGTCTATAGGCTCGGCGCCGTCCATCGTGGTGTATCCGATTTTCGTGTCTTTGATGCCGGCCTGCGCGAGCCGCAATTGCAGGTTGCGGGCAAACCGGCGCAGCGAAGCATCCGTGATACGATCCCTGGCGTATGCAAAGCACAGCAGGTCGTAGACATAGTCGGCACGGTCGGTGATGTTTGGAAACTGCTTGATAGCAGCCTTGCACTGTTTCTTGAGATCTTTGTGGCCCTCATATTCGAATGTCACAACACGAAAAAACTCTATCGCATCGTCCTGTATGGCCTTGGCAGTGGGATTAGCCTGCAACCCCTTATGTCTGGAACTGGGCGGAATAAACTCACCCTTGAGTCGCTTGCCCTGAATGTTGAGTACCGTGATGGGCGAGTGATCCATCGGATTATACCACAGGTCGGGGTCCGTGTTTTCCACGTTGGTCACCTCGGCATCGAGAATGATGTTCTTCTCTTCATCGGTGCTTTGCTTAAAGTCGGGCGCACCGTTGAGCGTGCGGTATTGCGTGGTGAGATCTTTGTCTATCACGCAGTGCACCTTCTTCCACAACATGGGGTATTCGTCCTGATAAGAGATGAAGAAGGGGTCCATGGTATGCTCCTCCAACTTTTTCTCCTCGTAGGTGAAGATATCGATGTTGTCGCCGATGGCCAGTCCCGGCACGGCCAGCTTCTGACCTTTCTCCTTGTCGTTTTTCCCCTCGGCGGTGTTCACGTAGTCGTCGGTGCTGACTTCCCTTATGGTGCCATCAGGCTTGATGACCCTCACGCCAAGCACTTGCTTCACTTTCTCGCTCCAGCCAAACCGGTTTCGGCGATAGTAGGAAATGAAGTCGAACTCGGAATACTTCTTAAGCGCTGCCTGGTCGTTGATGTGTATGCACAGGCGGTTGAGGTCGCTGGAGATAATGTTCCGCTTCATCGTGATGCTAAGATTGATCAACGAGAAGAGATCCAAGCGCGTCTTCTGGGTGACACTCACATCGCGGTAGGCTGCCACGATAACGGCACTCTCATTCTTGTACTTGGCCGGAATGTCGGTGTTCTTGAATTGCGGGAGGTCCATGGCCCATACATTTTGCCTTATCGTATCGGCAAAGGCCTTGTACTCCTCCAGCTTGTCGGCATACACGCCCGTAGCGCCCATCAGCAGCAACGTGCACAGGCACAACATCATTTTGCTTACTCTGTTCATTATATCAGTTTTTTGAGTTAAGATTCGTGATCACCAGTTGCTCGTTGCATGCGTCGTTCCACTTGCTCAGCATGTCGTTCCATTTCATGATGTCGGCCTTGGGCAGGCGACGCTCGCGGATGGTAAGCACGCGGCGCAACACCACGCGGTTGCCCTCCTGCGTGAAAGCGCACTCCATCGTGCCCTGCGGCATGTCGAACTTCTTCGAAGGGGGCACCATGACCTTGCATCCGGCCGGCAGCTGCACGCTCACCTCGCGTACCACGCGGCATCTGAGGGGCAGCATCACGTCGTGGGTGCGGTCGGTGGTGTCTATGCGTTGCGAGAACAAGTCGTTGTGTGGATTCAGTTCCACATACATCTCGTTGTCCACCTGCTGCACACCAGTGCGGTTGATGATTTTGCCTTCGAGCACGGCCCACACCTCCCTGCGGTCGTTGGCGACCCACTTCACGTCGGTTATCTCATGAACGTGGTCGTCCGAGTTCATGGCGTTGCCCAGCAAGAGAAGTTTGTCGCCCTGCTGTGTCTCATCGTGCGTTCGCATGAAAAACTCCTTCATGTCGCCACACCAGGCATTGCTCACGCGCCCCACGAGTCGCGGTTGGTCGCCCAGTTCTAAGGTGTAATGATAGGCCAGACTGTCCACCGAGCTGTCGCAGCCCGGCGCAGGCAGCGTCATGAGCGTGCAGTTGGCACCGTTCTCCACCATAGCCTCCCGCCCCTGTATGTTGCCGGGAACGTGGGTGGCGGGAATAAACCGGTTGGTGGCGTCGAGCCAATAGGTCTTGCCGCCATGGCTCAGCATGCAGATCATGTGGTCTACGGCTCCCAGAGTGGGCACGTCGCTGGCCTTAAACGGTATGTCCTCCGTGCCGATGTCCACCAGTCGTGCATCCATTTTCTGTGCCTTGAGCAAGGTGCAGAGCAGCATAGCCATGCCCTTACAGTCGCCGTAGCATTTGCGCACCACCTCTGCCGGTCGGTCGGGCTGATGCCCGGTGATGCCGGCCTCGAACGCCACATACCTGATATTCTTCTGCACCCATGCATACGTGTTGCGAATGCGGTCTTCGTCGCTCTTCGCGCCGCGCCCAATCTCCTCCAATATCGCATTGAGGTTGGGTATGGCGGTGTCTATCCGGGCGAGTTCGTTAGACCATTTGTACATGTCCTGATAATCGGCAAACGCTCCCACGATGCTGATATATGGGTAGATGGCAGCCATGGGCGGCATGGCATTCTCCGACACCATGCCTTCCATGTTGGTGATGGTGTAGGTATAGATTCTGTCGTTGGCATCCTCGCTCTGTTCAAACTTGATGTTGGGGGTGAAGTTCTGGTGTATCGGTTTGAACTGGCTGAACTGCTTGGGAATACGAATCACGACAGTCTTGTGTTCCACCTTGAAATCCTCCGGCAGATAAATGCGCGTGAAAAATCGCACGTCCTTGAACGTGCGTTCAAACGAAGTCTTACTCTCTCGGCGCTTCCGGTCGAACTCGATATTAAAGAAACATACCTTGGTGTCGTCATAAAACACATTTTCGGGCGTAGCGTTGCGGTATTGCGCGCGACCCTTTCCCGAAGCCTTGTCCAGAGAGATGAACTCGCCGTACAGGGTGTATGGCTGTATGTTGATATTGCGCAGTGAGAGCGACCGGTAGTGTGTCGTCACCGTGTTTTTCACAATTGGCTTGCCGTCACTGCCGGGCATGAACACGTAAGTGTCGGTGCAGGCATCAATCACTACGTCTTTCTCCGGCTTTGCGCCACGGGAAATAAAAGCGGCCTGTGCCAGCAGCAGGACGAGCCATAGTTTCAAATAGGAAATGCTATTCATCGGATATATTTTAAATAGGTGACACAAACGGTCTGCCCTTGTAGTTTCCAGTTGTAAAAGTATGAAAAAATAAGATATCATCAAACGATTTGACAGATTTTTTTTGAAATTTATTCAAAAAATAATCAAGCCGCCTCCGCCTTGCTCCGATTTGGTCCGAAATTTAGGAATATTTGTATCGTGGTGTTCAAAAAAAAAACATTTTCTCGCCCCTCATTTTGGGACCATCCAGCGCAAAAAGGGCTATGTTTTCAGCCCTATTGCCCGTCCGTCTGACGGGAAAATGCCACGTCCGTTGCGACAACAGTCTTTTCGTCATGCGGTTAGAGCCTAACGGGGGTGCGACGAAGGCTCAACCGCCCCGCGAAAAAACTCTAACCGCGCTGCCATTCGATATGCAACCGCAGACGGGAAAATAGAGAACAACGAGGCATGATTTCAAAACTCTCTGATATTCAACAAACTATGAAATTGCGATTTTTTGGCGAATTTCGAGCGAGGATAGAAAAAATTTCAAATTCGCCAAGCCTGAAGGGGTGATTATAAAGAATTATGGGGTATTACGCAAGCATCATCCATATTAGATGCCTACTCGGCATCGGGCTGCGGATGGATAGAATACAAAAACAGTCCTGCCCCGGCATCAACCCAAAAGCCCATCCGGTACGACCATTGTCGCACGGATGGGCTGTAAAGTTTATCGTATAAAGATACGGAGACTGTGTTTTAGCGGGAATGAACGGCAAACGCTCTTAACATCCCGTGCCGTCGATGTTGCACGACGCACCTTCTGCAATATCCGAACGCAGACCCGCATCTTCAGGCGTCAATGTGACTGTGCCGTCTTCCAACACAAAACATGGAATGCCGGCATAACCTTTCTGCTTGGCTTCATCAAACACAGGACTATTGTCGCGCAGGCGCAGAAACTCCTTGAGTAACCTCACGTGTTCGCCGATTTCTATGACTTCATATCGGCTGTTATCTTTTACCTGTTGGTACACTGTCTGACAATGCGGACAGGTTTTCATACCATAAATTTTAATCATCGTCTATCCTCCTGTTGTTTTAATGGTTACAAACTTTGCTTTCGTCTACTGTAAATCCATCGCTGCCGGCAGGCATGAACTTGCCACGTTCTTCCAAGAACTCCACAAGTTGCTTGGCATTTAAACCCTCTGCCGAGCAAGTTTGAAACCGTGCGTCGGCTCCGAATTTATCTATAATGGCCTGTACGAGACTTTCACGCGTTGCATAACTGTTACCTCTCATCATTTGGATTACTTCATGTCCGTGTATCATAATCTTCTAATTTTAAATGTTAATACTGTTGAATACCTTAATCGTACTATTCAAAATTCTATTGATAGTATTGCAAAAACAATGCCGATACAATATTTGGCAGACGTCAAATGGCTCCCAAGACCAATATTTAGACTCTTTTAACAAGATTTTGACCTTGGCGGACGCATCCTTTCTCATAGGAAACGACGCAGCGCTCAGGGCCGTATAATATTATAAGGTGGAAAAATCATCAAAGCGAGAGGTTGCGTCTAAACCGACAGTCAGGCAGAAAGTTTATTTCCCTGTCTCCCTCCTATCTCTGCACTAAGCAGAATAAATGAAAAAATCGCCCGGACATCACGTCCAGACGATTTTTTCTTCTTCTCGAATGTTCTAGCAATTTGTCTTTATGTAGTTATGATCTTAGAAATCACCTTTGTGTTCCTGTTTATTGCTGATGCAAAGATAGGCAGAAAATTGACTTACATCAAATAAGGGCTCCCCTTTTAGTCAAAAATCAACGTAAACGTTTACGAAAATCGTTGCGTGTTTATCAATGCTTGACTGCCAAGCATCTGTCTTGGACCTATTGTTACATCATGAAAAAGGGACATTCTGTAGTAGTATTTTTCTTTACAACAATGCCTTTATATTTCGATTATTCTGAAACAAACTTGTTTCCGTCCAAAATACGCCAAAAATACGAAGATTTATAGCTTGCTGATAGTCAGCGCTTTTCACAAAAGCGCCATTATGACAACTATTTATCCTCATGTGGTTGAGTATCAAACGGCAGGGCGGTTAGGCCTTAACTGTCTTATGGATAAGGCTCTTTCGCGTAGCGGATAAGGCCTAAGCGCACCGAGATTAGGCCTCCGTCGCAAAATGACGGAGCCTAAACGTCACAGGAGAGGCTGTTTTGATGCTGCGCAGAGTGGCCGTAATGGCAAAAACATAGCCCTTTTTGCGCTGGATGGTCTAAAAACAATTGTTAAAAAACGGTAATCTAATTTTACATTAAGAGGAGTGACTAAGCGGGTAGACTGCAGCTCGAAATACATATCAAAATTTGACGATCGCATATTTCGTGACGCATTTAGGCAGCCCCTACCAAATGATGAGAGAACAACGACCAAACTTGCAGAAAGCTTTTTCAAATTTGAGGGGAAACCGTGCTGTGAACGACTCAAAGCGTTTTTTGACGGTCTGGTGGTTGAAACATTTATTAAAAGATGATTCAAACATTTATTAAAGAAGAAGCGGCAACATCCATGCTTTTGTTAAAAAAATAGGGCGCGAAATGGTAGTTTCCAATCTTTTCTGTATCTTTGCACCTATATCATAATGAGGTTTAGATGAAAGAATTTGTGATTTCCGAAGTCAAGGCAGAAACGGCTGTGCTCGTGGGGCTTATCACCCCACAACAGAACGAAGCTAAAACTGAGGAGTATCTTGACGAACTCGAGTTTTTAGCAGACACAGCAGGAGCCGTAACTGTGAAACGATTCACGCAGAAGGTTGGTGGAATTAACCAAACAACCTATGTGGGAAAAGGAAAACTCGCAGAAATAAAACAATATATTAAAGACGAAGAAGACAACGAACGCGAAGTTGGGATGGTCATCTTCGACGACGAGTTGTCGGCCAAACAAATACACAACATCGAGAAAGAGCTGAAAGTAAAAATACTGGACCGCACATCGCTCATTCTCGATATTTTTGCCATGCGCGCACAGACCGCCAGTGCCAAAACCCAAGTGGAGTTGGCACAATACAGATACATGCTGCCCCGACTGCAACGTCTGTGGACCCACCTCGAACGCCAGGCAGGTGGCTCCGGAGCCGGTGGCAAGGGTTCTGTTGGCCTGCGTGGACCGGGAGAAACCCAGCTCGAAATGGATCGTCGCATCATTCTACAGCGAGTTACACTGTTGAAGAAACGGCTCGAAGATATTGACAAGCAGAAGAAAACACAACGCAAGAATCGAGGACGCCTCATTCGTGTGGCCTTGGTGGGGTATACCAACGTGGGCAAGTCTACAATCATGAATCTTCTGGCCAAAAGCGACGTGTTTGCAGAGAACAAACTGTTTGCCACCCTCGACACTACCGTGCGCAAGGTGGTGGTGCAAAATCTGCCATTCCTGCTGGCCGACACGGTGGGGTTTATCCGAAAACTGCCCACCGACTTGGTAGAATCCTTTAAATCTACGCTCGACGAGGTGCGCGAAGCCGATATGCTGCTGCACGTGGTAGACATCTCTCATCCTGATTTCGAGGAGCAGATTCGTGTTGTGAACGCAACCCTGAAAGACCTCGAATGTGCCGACAAACCGCAAATGATTATTTTCAACAAGATAGACAATTACCGTTGGGTAGAGAAAGAGCCGGACGACCTTACGCCCGAAACTAAAGAAAACATCACGCTCGAAGAACTCAAGCATACATGGATGGCCAAGCTCGACGAAAACTGTCTCTTCATATCGGCCAAACAAAAAGATAACATCGACGAATTCCGGGACGTGCTCTATCGAAAAGTGCGCGAGCTGCATGTGCAGAAATATCCATACAACGACTTCTTATATCCAATAATGGATTGATATATATCGTTTCATTCACTCCAAATTAAGCAACTATTCAAACACCCATACTCCCACACTCCATTGAAAGGCTCAACGCTCCGGCAATGTTTCCGGCTGGGAGTCTTCCTCGCATAGAGGGTTAGGGGATGGTCATTGTAAATTATAATTTATGGAATACAGAAAACTTACAGAAGAGGAGATTATCACCCTCGAAGACCGCAACTGCTGGGCCGAAGATTGGAGCAGCATTTATGTTTCCGACGATTTCAAGCCTAATTATATGCATCGCGTCATGCTCTATGGCGAAGTTTACATCGGTGCATTCGAGAAAAACATAGAAGTGACCAAAGGGTTTCTGAAACATTCGGGCATCAACAATGCCACGTTGCGGAATGTAACCGTAGGAGACAACTGTCTTATCGAAAACATCGGAAGCTACATCAACAACTATACCATTGGTGACGACTGCCACCTTTCTAACATATCGACCATAGAAACCACTGATGGCGCTACATTCGGCGAGGGAAACCTGATTTCCGTGCTCAATGAAGTGGGCGATGGAAATCTTGTCTTCTTCAAAGAGCTCAACAGCCAGTTTGCGGCTTTCATGGTGAAACACTGTCAAGATAAAGAGCTGAAAGATAAAATCCGCCGGATTATCCGCGAAGAAATCGCGATGACAAGTCCGGAACGAGGCACTATCGGCAATCGGGTAAAGATTGTGAACACCAAAGAAATAAGCAACACGGTGATTCACGACGACTGTGAAATAAACGGCGCATCCCGGCTGAGCGACACTACCATCATGAGTTCGCCCAACGCCAATGTATATATAGGAACGGGCGTTATATGCGAAAACTCCATTGTATGCGATGGATCCTCCATCATCAATTCGGTGAAGATGCAAGATTGCTTCGTGGGTGAAGCCTGCCACATCAGCAACGGCTTCACTGCCTCTACCAGCGTATTCTTTGCCAACAGCTATATGAGCAATGGTGAGGCCTGTGCCGCTTTCTGCGGTCCTTTCAGCGCGAGCCACCACAAAAGCTCCTTGCTTATCGGCAGTATGTTTAGTTTCTACAATGCCGGTTCAGCCACAAACTTCTCCAATCATGCCTACAAAATGGGGCCCATGCACTGGGGAATTTTGGAACGCGGCACGAAAACGGCGAGCGGCGCCTATGTGCTTATGCCTGCTACGATCGGAACATTCAGCGTATGCTTTGGCAAACTGATGCACCACCCCGACACCCGTAACCTGCCTTTCTCCTATCTCACAGCCTATGGAAGCACGATGTATCTGTCGCCGGGACGCAACATCACCACCGTTGGCCTGTATCGGGATATACGGAAATGGCCTAAAAGAGACCTTCGGCCGGAAGGAGCCCAAAAGAGCATCGTCAATCAAGATTGGCTCTCGCCATTCTCGGTTGGTGAGATTATCAGGGGCAAGGAAATCCTCGAAAAACTGCAAAGCGCATCGGGTGAGGACGTGTCAAGCTATAATTTCCATGAATATGTCATCAATGCGTCATCGCTGAAAAAAGGTATCAAATACTACGATATTGCCCTCCGTATTTATATGGGAGCGGTCTTGAAACGCGTGCGCAAACGCTATCAAGGCATTGTGCCTCCCACGACGGAAATCGGATTGGGCGATTGGAATGACCTGGCAGGACTGCTGTTGCCCGACTCGGAAGAACAACGCATGGTGCAGGACATTAAAAACGGCACACTCGATACCGTAGAGAAAATCCTGAAGCGATTTGAAGACATCAACGACAACTATCGTGCATACCAGTGGGCATGGACTTATCGGCTTATACTCGATTACTACGGGCTGACCGAACTGACTGAAGAAAGTGCCGAAAAAATAAGGCACGATTACATCGAGGCACGTCGAGTTTGGATTGCTGAGATACGCAAAGATGCCGAAAAAGAATATCAAATGGGAGACGTGGAGGAGCATGTTTTCAATAATTTCGTAAACAGTCTCGACCACGAAGCGGATTACGAGGATTGATCGCAGACATAAACTCACGAACATACCAATATTCAACATAGAAATCATGAACTTCAAATACCATCTGGCAGCATTGGCAGCCACTGTATGTACAACTGTTTCAGCACAGACCTACCATTATGAGAGCGTGCAGGGAGACCCCATGCATGCGCGGATATACACGCTCGACAACGGACTCAGGATATACTTGTCGGTCAATAAGGAAAAGCCACGCTTACAGACATACATTGCAGTGCGCACCGGGTCGCGCAACGACCCCGCCGAAACCACCGGTCTGGCACACTATCTGGAGCACCTCATGTTTAAGGGTACAACCCATTTTGGATCGAGCAATACAGAAGCCGAAGCTCCCCTGCTCGACTCTATCCAAAACCGATATGAAGCCTACCGGTTGCTCACGGAGCCTAACGCCAGAAAGAAAGCCTATCATGAGATAGACTCTCTCTCCCAACTGGCAGCACAATACAACATTCCCAACGAGTATGACAAGCTCATGTCGTTCATCGGATCGGAGGGAAGCAATGCCTACACATCAAACGACGTGACCTGCTATATTGAGAATATTCCGGCAAACGAAATCGAGACTTGGGCCAAGATTCAAGCCGACCGTTTCAAGAATATGGTCATTCGTGGATTTCACACCGAATTGGAAGCTGTGTACGAGGAATACAACATTGGCTTGAGCAACGACGGACGCAAGTCGTGGGTGGCTCTCAACAAGAAACTCTTTCCTACACATCCCTATGGCACGCAAACCACAATCGGGACGCAGGAGCACCTCAAGAATCCCTCTATTGTCAATATCAAAAACTATTTCAACCGCTATTATGTCCCCAACAACGTGGCCATCTGTATGGCCGGAGACTTCGATCCCGATGAGGTAGTGGCTATCATAGACAAATATTTTGGTGACTGGAAACGAAGTTCCACCCTTTCCCGACCGGAGTATGCACCCATGCCCGACCTCACGGCTCCTGTAGACACAACGGTCGTCGGGCAGGAAGCCGAGTATGTGCTGATGGGATGGAGAACGGAAGGTGCGGCCAGCTATCAGGCAGACACACTTCGTGTAGTGGCTAACATGTTGCAAAACGACAAGGCCGGACTGTTCGATGTAAACCTGAATCTGCCCATGAAGGTGCAAGGGGCGGGTGCTTCTTATGAAGGACTACACGACTATGGTCAACTGATCTTGGAGGGCATGCCCAAACAAGGACAATCGCTCGAAACCGTAAAAGACCTGCTGATTGCAGAAATCGACAAGCTGAAGAAAGGAGATTTTGATGAGACCCTGCTGAAAGCCGTGATCAACAACATGAAGCTGGACTATTATAGGTCGCTGCAAAGCAACAAGTCGCGGGCAGACAGATTCGTAGATGCCTTTATCAATGAGCAGAAATGGGATGACCAAGTGCGCGCGTTAGACCGCATTTCGGGAATGACCAAAGCTCAAATCGTTGCGTTTGCCAACCGCCATCTGGGCGACAACCATGTGATTGTCTATAAGAAACAAGGAGTTGATACAAGCATCAAGAAGATTGACAAGCCTGCCATCACGCCGATTCCCACCAACAACGACAAGCAGAGCCAATTCCTGAAGGAAATTGTTAATACCCATGCCACACCTATAGCACCTCGCTTTGCGGACTTCGACAAGGACTTGACGAAGAATACCATCGACGACAACACAAAGTTGCTGTACAAGCAAAACAATGATGACGACCTTTTCAATCTGGAATTCGACTTCCCCGTTGGCAACGAAACTGACAACCGTCTTGACGTCGCTCAATCTTTATTCGACTATGCCGGTACGCCGAAGATGACCGCCAACGATGTGAAAAAGGCTTTCTACAATCTCGCGTGCGACTTTAACGTGCGTGTCTCCGGCAACCACACACGGTTCTCCCTCAGCGGGCTCAATGAGAATATGCCTGCGGCTTTCAAGCTGTTCACAGACCTCATCGAGAATGCAGAGCTGGGAAAAGAGGAGTATAACAAGGTGGTAGACCTTATATTAAAAGAACGCGAAGACCGCAAACAGAATCAGAAAGCAAACTTTTCTGCCCTGCAAAACTATGGTATCTATGGAGCTTCGAGCCCTATACTCAACACCATGACCGCCGAACAGCTGAGGCGCGCCGATGGCAAGCTACTGCTTCAAACCCTGAGCAACGTGCGCCATCTCAACGCGATGACGGTCATGTATTACGGTCCCACGTCAATAGCCGACCTCACCTCGCTCGTTCAGCACACCTATCCTAAAAAGAACGTTACGGCAACTCAACCGATCACTCGTGGAGAATACAAGGCACAAGCCACTCCCAAGACAGAGATATTATTGGCTCCCTATGATGCCAAGAACATCTACATGATGCAGTATCACAACGAAAACCGCGCATGGACTCCCTCCAATGCAGCTATCAACGCGTTGTTCAATGAGTATTTCGGTGGTGGAATGAATGCTGTGGTCTTTCAGGAATTGCGAGAGGCTCGTGGCCTTGCCTATTCTGCGGCAGCTCGCTACAATGAGCCTAAACAGCAGAAAGACAACGAAGATTTCTATACCTACATCATCACACAAAGCGACAAGATGATGGATTGCATCGGTGAATTCAACAAACTTCTCAACCAAATGCCTCAACGACAGGCTGCATTCGATCTGGCCAAACAAAGCCTGCTGAAGAGCCTGGCCACCAAACGCACCACTCGATTTGGAATACTCGAAGCATACATGAAAGCCCAAGATCGAGGTCTGAACTACGACATCAATCGGACAATATACGAACAACTGCCTCAACTCAAACTGGACGACCTCGTAAAATTCGCCACCGACCGTATCGCAAACAAGCCTTACAAATACCTCATTCTCGGCAACGAGAAGAGTCTCGACCTCAAGGCTTTGGAAAAGATTGCGCCTATCCGTCGTCTGACGACAGCGGAAATATTCGGTTACTAAAAAACAACAGAACTCATATAAATACAGAAACATTATTATGGCAAAACCAGTAGAATTCAAGTATGCGCCCATGTTTCAGTTGGGCGAAGACAAAACGGAGTACCGCTTGCTCAGCAAAGAGGGTGTAAGTACAGCCGAATTTGAAGGAAAGGAAATCCTGAAGGTCACTCCCGAAGCACTCACCTTGTTGGCCCAGCAGGCTTTCCACGATGTGGAATTCATGCTTCGTCGCGAACACAACGAACAGGTAGCACAAATTCTCAAAGACCCCGAAGCTACAGCAAACGATAAGTATGTGGCTCTCCAGTTCCTCCGCAACGCTGAGACTGCTGTCAAAGGTGTGCTGCCCTTCTGCCAAGATACCGGCACCGCTATCATTCACGGCGAGAAAGGACAACGTGTGTGGACCGATTTCGAAGACGAGGAAGCACTGAGCCGTGGCGTCTTCAACACATTCACGAAGGACAACCTGCGCTACTCCCAGAATGCTCCCCTTACAATGTATGACGAGGTGAACACACGCTGCAACCTGCCTGCACAGATTGATATTGAAGCCACAGAGGGTGCGGAATACAGATTCGTGATGGTGGCCAAAGGCGGAGGATCGGCCAACAAGACCTACTTCTACCCTATGACCAAAGCCACCATTCAGAATGAGGGGACCCTGATGCCTTTCCTCGTAGAAAAGATGAAGAGCCTCGGAACGGCAGCTTGTCCACCCTACCACATCTGCTTTGTCATCGGAGGTACGTCCGCAGAAAAGAACCTACTCACCGTGAAGCTGGGCTCCATCAAATACTATGACAATCTGCCCACTACAGGAGATGAGACGGGACGAGCTTTCCGCGACGTCGATTTGGAACAGAAACTCTTGGTCGAAGCACACAAAATTGGACTTGGGGCTCAGTTTGGCGGCAAATATTTGGCTCACGACATCCGCGTCATCCGCCTGCCCCGCCATGGAGCAAGCTGCCCCATCGGTATGGGTGTGAGCTGTTCAGCCGACCGCAACATTAAGGCCAAAATCAACAAGGATGGTATCTGGTTGGAAAAGATGGATACTAATCCTTCAGAACTCATTCCCGAAGAATATCGCCAGCCGGGCGAAGGCAGCAAGGGCATTGTGATTGATCTTGATAAGGGTATCGACCATGTGCGTGCCGAACTGTCCAAATACCCCGTGTCTACACGCGTAAATCTCAACGGAACAATCATTGTGGCACGAGACATTGCCCACGCCAAGCTCAAGGCACGCCTTGATGCAGGCGAGGATCTTCCTCAATATTTCAAGGATTACCCCGTACTCTATGCCGGTCCGGCAAAGACTCCGGAAGGGTTTCCCTGCGGCTCAATGGGTCCCACAACGGCCAACCGAATGGACCCCTATGTAGATGAATTTCAGGACCATGGCGGCTCACTAGTCATGATAGCCAAGGGCAACCGTACGCAGGTGGTGACCGATGCCTGTCAGAAGCACGGAGGTTTCTATCTGGGAACTATCGGCGGTGTGGCAGCCGTGCTTTCCCAAGACAGCATCAAGAGCATCGAGTGCGTGGAATATCCCGAACTCGGCATGGAGGCCATCTGGAAGATTCGGGTAGAAGACTTCCCGGCCTTCATCCTCGTGGATGACAAGGGGCACGACTTCTTCAAGGAACTCAAGCCCTGTACCTCCTGCAATCTCAACAAGTAGACACTACTGAATTGGGATATCAAAGTTACTTGCATCCCGATGCTTCAAGGCATCGGGATGTTCGTTTTGTATAGGTTCCCATTCTGTTTGCAAAGAAGATCTTCATAAGAAGGCGGCATGAATTTACACTCGCCGGCGGTTACAAGCACAGCCAAACTTCATTCACCGCACAAACATTCTTTGACTTTCCTTTGACGTTATCACCTTTATTGTGTAACTTTGCACCCGGATGGCAGAATGCTGTCTAAGGGGTGCTAGCCCAGTTGGGCGGCTGAGAACATACCCATGAACCTGATCCGGATAATGCCGGCGTAGGTAGGATAACTCCCCCTCATATTTTTATTTTTAAACATAACGTATCCATGAAGAAATTACTATGGACTTCTTCACTGGCACTCGCCGTGATTGGTGCCGTGCCTACTCATGCAGCACTTCAGGACAACGACTCAATCAAATTGGCCGAACTGCAAGAGGTAACCGTCAAGGGTGTCCGCGCTCAGCGAAACGCCCCGTTTGCCGTGGCAAACATCAACAAGAAACAACTCAGTGACTTTTCGAAGACCGGGCAGGAACTGCCCTTCCTCTTGGCACAGACGCCGGGCATTCTGGCTTGGAGCGAGAATGGTCTGGGTACAGGAACCACCTATATGCGCATCCGCGGTGCGGCAGGAAGCCGTATCAACGTGACGCTCGACGGTGTGGCGCTCAATTCGCCCGAAGACCAGACGGTGTTCTGGGCCAATATGAACTCATACGCCGCACTCTTAGGTTCGGTTCAGGTACAGCGAGGCATCGGTACGTCGACCAACGGCGACGGTGCGTTCGGCGGTTCCATATCGCTCGCCATGGCAGCGCCCAGCGAGACTCCGAGTCTGGAAGTAACCGGCTCGTACGGATCGTACAATACATATCATGCAGGTGCCAAGTTCTCCACCGGTCTATTGGGCGACCACTGGATTATCGACGCAGCCTACCACCACACGGGCACAGATGGTTATCTCCATGGCACTAGCGGGAACTCGGGATCCTACTACGGCGGCCTGACATGGCTTGATGACAACTTGACGCTGAGCTTCAAGTCTGTTGGCAACTATGAACACACTGGCCAAGCATGGAGTGGAGTGACCGCAGGAAACAACGACTACAGCATGAACAGCTATGACGGCATCAGGACCTACAAGGATATGTATAATGCCGGATTGGGCAAATACAATATCTTGTATGAAGGTTTTGACCCCGACTGGAAGGGCGGATGGACTATCAACCGTTACAAAATGGACGACGGCACGCTGTGGGAAAAGACTACTGACAACTTTGTACAGAGCCACAACATCCTTTCGGCCACCTGGAAACCTTCGGCCCACTGGAGTCACCGTGCCGCCCTGCACTACACCTATGGCCACGGCTACTACAAGGAATTCCGCCCGAACAACAAGGCTAAAAAGTTCGGCATAGTCTTCATTCCCACCAACACCATCATCGACCCTCCATACGAGCCAGTAGTCGAGAAAGCCGACTTCGTGCGCCGCAAGGGTTTGACACAGCACACTTACGGCATCGTCTACAATGCCAACTACACCGACAACCACTGGGATGCCATTGCCGGCGTGAACCTGCAACAGTTCCGCGGCAACCACTTTGGTTACCTCGACTACATCTCCAACGTGGGGCAGAACGAGGGAAAGATCGGTATTCTCGCACCATGGAAGAACGGCAAGTACTACGACTCCGATGCCGACAAATACGACTATTCCGCCTATGTGAAAGGCACCTACCACATCACCGGCAGTTGGGACGCCTTCGCCGACCTGCAATATCGTCACGTGAAATATAAAACCGAAGGTATTAACGATAAGTTCCACAAACACAAAGACGGCTCTTACAGCAATCAGGGACTGACCATCAATAAGAACTACAACTTCTTCAATCCCAAGGCCGGCGTGAGCTTCCATCAGAATGGACATCGCACCTACTTCTCTGTTGCCTATGCCGGTCGCGAGCCTGAACGCAACAATTTCACTGACAACGGCTCCTATCCTGCCCCAAAGGCAGAGCATCTGCTCGACTTTGAACTGGGATACAACTACAGCGGAAGCAACTGGCATGCAGGAGCCAACTTCTACTACATGGACTACAAAAACCAATTTGTGCAGACCGGAGCTCAAAGCGACATTGGCGAAAACCTCACCGTAAACATCGATAAGAGTTATCGTATGGGTGTTGAACTGTCGGCAGACTGGAGCCCCTTGCACTGGCTTACTCTTGCCGGCAACGCTGCTCTCTCCGAAAACAAGATCAAGGACTTCGACGAAGTGGTGGAAACCCGTGACGGCAATTGGAAAAAAAAGGATCCTACTACCGTGCACTACGACCGTTCGACCCTCGCCTTCTCTCCGTCGGCCATTCTCAACGGATTCCTTAATTTCCATTATGCCGGATTCCGCGCTGTATGGCACACCAATTTCGTGAGCCGTCAGTATATCGATAACACCGAAAAAAAGGACCGTTCACTCCCCAGCTATTCTCAAACGAACGTGAAACTGGACTATACATGGAACGTTGCCAAGAAGTTTGCGGGACTCAAGGAAGTTGTTTTCGGAGTTAATCTGAACAACATCTTCGACCGGCACTACGCCTCAAGCGCCTGGGTTTACTCGGCCATTGTAGGCGACAAATACCCCGAAAAGAACCGGTATTATCAGTTAGGTTACATTCCCATGGCCGGCTTTACCGCAATGGGGAATATCACTCTTAAGTTTTAATAATTCATAATGCATAATGCATAATTCAAAATTATCAACGCGCAGCCAATTTTGAATTATGCATTATGCGTTATGAATTAACAATGGATTATGGCATTTGAAATAAACCCTCTTGATATCATCACCACCCTGCTCGGACTGGCCTATATTATTTTAGAGTATAGAGCATCTATCTGGCTGTGGCTGGTAGGATTTGTGATGCAATTGCTCGATATAGTCCTATACTATAGCAAGGGACTTTATGCCGACTGCGCCATGGAGTTCTACTATATTGGCATGACCATTTACGGATTTGGGGTGTGGAAATTCGGCAAGAAACACAATCAGAAAAGCGGCGAAAATCTTCCCGTGACGCACTTCAAGCGCAGTCTTATTCTCCCCTGGATGTTGGGCACATTAGCCATTTGGTCTGTGCTGTGGTATTGGCTCGTCCAAATTGGGTCCACCGTCCCCATAGCCGACTCCTTTACCACCGCTCTAAGTTTCGTGGGCATCTGGGCGTTAGCGCGAAAGTATTTGGAGCAATGGCTCATCTGGATTGTGGTAGACGTGGTCACCTGCGTGCTCTATTTCTACAAAGGCATACCCTTTAAAGCCTCGCTCTACGGTCTATACACCATCATTGCCATCTTTGGTTATATCAAGTGGAAAAAGATGATGAAAGCTTCTGCTTTGCAATAGCATCTCCCATAGATACACATCCTATATCAAGAACAAAGTTCTCTCATGCTGCGCGTATTTGGAAATTGAAACTCTTTCATACCAAATACGCGCAGCATTACTCATATTAATAATATACTGTATATCAATATATTACATAGAAGCGCTGTTTAACAACCCCAAGCAATATTTTCCGGCCTCTCGGTTACTATCTAATCGCGTTGCGACTAAGCCCTAATGGCAAGATGTTTAAGCCCTATCGACCATACGATAAGGCTGTAACGGTATCGCGATAAGGCTGCAACCGCAAGACTACTCAAAATTATCAATTTCATCAAGACAAAATATAATATCGATGCACACCATTGCACCGCTGTCGCAATCAGCAACTTTGAAATAAATATAAAACTTCGATTGTCGTTGCTCATTTATTGATTCTTTTCCTTAACTTTGCAATATGAAGCGCATTTTCACACTCATTATTGGCACACTCCTGTTTACCAATGCTTTAGCGCAGAGTCCATATGTGGAATGTGAGGACACCTGCAGCCATATTCATGGCATAGACCTGAGTCATTATCAAGGCACGGTGTTCTGGGAAACCGTAGGCAAGAGCAAAATGGCCTACGTTTACCTGAAAGCAACCGAAGGAGGAGACCATATAGATGCCAGATATAAACAAAACATAGATTTGGCCCACCAGTATGGGCTGAAAGTAGGATCGTATCATTTCTACCGACCCAAGACGCCCCAACAAACCCAGTTGGAAAACTTTATAACACAATGCAGACCCGAAGATCAGGATCTCCTGCCCATGATAGACGTAGAGACTACCAGCGGACTGTCGATCGACGCGTTTCGCGACTCTCTCTTTAAGTTCCTGGACCTTGTGGACAAAGCCTACAAACAGAAGCCCCTCATATACACGGGAGCCAATTTCTATGACAGATATCTACTGGGGACGCTCGGTGGTTACAAGGTAATGATTGCACAATACACTGAACGCGTTCCTGTTCTGAAAGACGACCTCGAATTCATTCTCTGGCAATACACCGGCAAAGGACATCTCAACGGAATCAACGGCTACGTGGATAAGAGCCGATTCATGGGAGACCATAAGCTACGCGAAATAAGATTTCGACACAAATAGATTTACAGAGCAACAACTATACACAGAATTAAGACGTTATGGCTATCATCAAATGTCCCGAATGTGGACAACAAATCAGCGACAAAGCTCCCGTATGCCCTCACTGCGGAGTGGAAATCGCGGGGAAGATTACACGATGCACACAATGTGGTGAAGTATATTTCAGCAATCTGAACTACTGCCCCAATTGTCATCATGCTACGTATGTTGCGAAGCAAGCCGTAGCATCGGATGAAACCAAACAAAAACAGGAACATAACCCGACCTCGCAACAAACGTCTCCATCAACAACCACATCCCCCATTCCTTCGGTCTCTAAAACGACTGAAATAAACGACCGACAAATGGAGCAAAAGCCTAAAAAGAGAAAAACGATTGTTTATATTGTAGCTCTTTGCATCGCTTTACTGATAAGTGGTATTGTTTTTTACTGTTCCAACAATGCCAAAGTAAAGAAAGAGAATGAGGCCTATGCGTTCGCGTTGAAGAGCGACGACATACAAGTATTGCAGACCTATCTCGACAACAACTTGGACGCACCGGAAGATCACCGCGCCTCCATCATGGCACGGCTCAACGACTTGAAAAAACAGGATGCCGACTGGATCAACGCCCTTATGAGCGATTCCAGGACTGCACTGGAATATTATCTGGTCAAGAATCCCGACTCAGAGCATGCCGTTGAGGCTAAGCACAAAATAGACTCCATTGATTGGGCCGAAGCATCCAACGAAAATTCGATAGAAGCCATGCAGCTGTACCTTGCACGCCACGCCAACGGCGAGCACGTAGACGAGGCCAACGCGGCGCTGAAGGACATTAAAGCCAAAACAGTGCAAAGAGAAGACAAGGAGTTGGTGACAGCATCGCTACGTCGTTTTTTCCTAAGCGTGAATGTCCGGGACGAAGAGAAGCTGGAGTCGTCGGTAACTCCCATTATGGTTAATTTCCTTGGCAAGAAGGGCGCAAGCAAGGCCGATGTGGTGACGTTCATGAACAAGATATATAAGGAAGATATCACTAACATGAACTGGTATCTCGACAACGACTGTCAAATAAGCAAAAAGGAAATTGGCGATGAACAATATGAATATACCGTTGATGTCGCCGCCATCCAAAAGATTGAACGCACGGATGCGAGTAAGGAAACGGAGGCTCGCTACCGCATCAAGGCAACCATCAATCCGGACGGATTGATTTCGGCCATGACCATGACTAAGATATTGGAGTAAACAGTCGGAATATTAAGCGGAGACTCTGTAGCTTATGAGACTTTCCACACAACAGGAAATTCTCATAAGCTATTCTCTTTTAAAGCACAGCGATATGCCGTTTTCCATCGAAAGACACGGTGACTCTTACTTCGAAACTGCTCATGGAGTCAGGAATGACAAGCGAAGCCACATAATGCACGCCTTGGGCATCTATGGCTCTAAACGTCAAATCACTAAAAACGGCCTGCTCCAAGAATTTCGGAGGAACTATTGACTCGAAATCACTCTTATGGAAATCGCTTGAAAACAGCTTTCGGCTGCCGTTAAAAATATGTAGGTTTACAATGTTGTCGTAATAAATATTATAGACCTCCACTCCCTCATCATTATAGGTGCTTTTGGCAACCTTGTAAGACGTTGGATTCACCTGCACATAACAATGATAGCGTGCATCTCCGTATGAAACTATGGTATCGCGCTTAATCACACGGTTTTGGTTAAGCGGTTTAGGGTGCTTGTTTGAAAAAAGAGCCTCATCTTCAACGTCGTTGCTCAACGTTAATTTTACCTCATCACCATTCTGATTGCGGAAAACGAACAAGTGGGGGGTCTGCTTCAATATAGGATATTTGACATCGCTGGCGCCATGTAACACAAACGTGTCTTCAATCATTTGAAAAGAAACCGGTTGGATAGTGCTGTCGGGATAGAAAATGGAGTCACCCTCCACACGGAAAGCCACACTCTGGTTTTCCTCATTAATCCATATGCCCTGCAACATCTTCTTAGCTTTGACGTTTTCCTGAGAAACAAATGGCTTAGAGCGGCTGTCCTTACACGAGGACAATAACAGCCCGCATATCAACGACAAAAAAATCTTATAATTCATTGTTTATATTCTTGTCAAAATGACCATGCAAAGATACGATATTTTATGAGAAAAAAGGAATTTACACGTTTAATCTGAAATATTCGGGGATTTTTTGAAAACGCACCACTCATCAGATATCCCGATATGGCTTGTCTTTCAGTATGATACGCACAACAGAAAAATGACCGTCATACCGAAACATTATATCATGGTAAAACTAATCGAATATCTTCATCCCACCCACGTCAATCCCTATGCAAGAACCACACATCATTTATAATATTAAGGCCCAACTATACACAATATTTTCAGAAAACAAACAACCGAAAATAATTATTTTTCTTTTTTTATTTTTTCGTTGTCAAGCCTTGTTCCATTAATATTAATTTACTATCTTTGCACAAAGATAAAACTGCACTCGGCAATTTGAAAATAAACTTTCATTGCACTCGTTTGCATTATCTTTACAATCAATGATAGAACTTGATAGACACATAGAGCTATTGCTTCTTGACAACGACTGCGTCATCATTCCCCATTTTGGAGGATTCATGGCACATTATGTTGAAGCAAGAAAAGACGAGAGAGACTGCGCGTTTCTCCCGCCTATGCGTACTATCGGATTCAACCCCAAACTCACATTGAACGATTCGCTTTTGGCCCAATCGTATGTCGAAGTGTATGACATCAGTTATCCCGATGCCATTGCACGCATCGAAGATGAAGTGCGTGAACTGAAACAACATCTTGCCCACGATGAGCAATATGAGATGAACAGTATCGGGACCCTGAAGCTCAACAAGAACGGAGATTACGAGTTTGAGCCATGCAGTGCAGGTATTCTCACGCCATCGCTCTACGGCCTCAGCTATTATGAGTTCAAAACTTTGACACAAATAGAGGCCAGCGAGACCGCAAAGATTGTGCAGCTCAATCCCACTGAAGCACAGGTTGCCAAACATGGCACTGTGGACAGTATGACTGCGGAGGAAAATGACACGGAGGAGGTGCAGGAGGAAACAAATAGTGCCTTTACCACCCTATGGCGCAATATCGCTGTGGCCTGCGTTGCGTTTATCATATTCCTATTGATTCCGGCTCCCTTGGCCAACAACAATGCCCAACTTATACAAAGCAAAGTGAACACGGGCCTGTTGGATTATATTATGCTCAAGGATATAACTATGGGAGAAAAACAAACAGAAGAGGCTATAAAGGCAAGCCAAAATGATATTCGCCAAGTTGAATTGAAAGAACAGAATGCTGTAGGCAAGACTGAAGAAAGGAGCGGCTTCACAATTGTATTGGCAAGTAAAGTGACCAAGAAAAATGCAAGTGCATACGTCGATAAGCTTCACAAAGCCAGCTTGAACGACTCAGAGGTATATACAACGAAAACAAGCACCAGGGTGGTATACGGAACGTATGCCACACAAGAAGAAGCTTACAACACCCTTAACAAACTCAGAAAACATCGGGAGTTTGAAGATGCATGGGTAATGAAATACTAATGATATAAATGAAAAGACTACGTTGTCCCAAATGCAGCAATTATATTACATTTGACGAAACGAGTTATTCGCCGGGTCAGATTTTGGCTTTCACATGTCCGAACTGTAACAAGAAATTTTCGATACGGCTGGCAGGAAACTCAAAAAATAAGCAGCCCAAGCAGGAAAGTGAGGAATCGGAACGGGAAATATGTGGCTATCTTCATGTTATAGAGAATGTATTTCATTATAAACAGGTTATTCCCATCTTTATAGGCGACAATGTGATAGGCAGGTTTATGAATGGTTCGAACATCGACTGCCCCATCATGACCGATGACCCAAGCATCGACCCCACACACTGTGTCATCAATGCCAGCCGGGATAAAAAAGGGAATACCAAATACATTCTGCGAGACGGACCGAGCAATACCGGAACATTCGTAAACACTGAAATTCTCGAAGACCGTGAACGAAGGGTAATCTATGACGGAACTCTGTTTACCATTGGTGCTACTTCTATTATTTTCAATATCCAGAAAGAGGAGTAAATATACTTAACCGCGCCTTTTGGCAGATATCTGCACATCACATTGAGCGTACAGGAGGCTTGAGGGGATTGACTTGATCATATACTTTGGCACAGTAAAACACCGATGCCCTTTACAAATTGGAGAAAAACAGTGCATTTTTCTTTCATTATCTATTGATTCTAAAAGAAATTATGTAAATTTGCACTATTAATAAAATGTTTTCAAATGAAGCCAACAGCTGTATTGCTTTTACACTGTCAAGATAAGCCGGGAATTATTTCCGAAATCACCAAATTCATTACCGACAACAAGGGTAACATCGTATATCTCGATCAATATGTTGACCGGGAAGATGGCATGTTCTTTATGAGATTGGAATGGGAGTTCGAGAAATTCATGATACCCAAAGACAAGATAGAAGACTATATCAAGACTCTATACGCGCAACGTTACAAAATGACGTTCAGTCTTTTTTTTAATGAGGAAAAGCCACGAATGGCCATCTTCGTAAGCAAGATGAGCCATTGTCTCTACGATTTGCTGGCCCGTTACAAAGCAGGAGAGTGGGATGTGGAAATACCGTGTATCATTAGCAATCATGAAAATCTCAGATACGTTGCCGATCAATTTGACATACCTTATTATGTATGGTCCATAAAGAAAGACCACAGCAACAAAGCGGAAGTAGAAGCCGCTGAAATGGAATTGCTGGAAAAGGAAAAGGTGACTTTCATCGTGCTGGCGCGATATATGCAAATTATCAGCGACAACATGATTGAAAAGTATCCGCACCACATCATCAACATACACCACTCATTCCTACCCGCCTTCGTGGGGGCCAGGCCTTATCATCAGGCGTGGGAACGGGGTGTAAAGATTATAGGGGCAACCAGTCATTATGTGACGGCGGAACTTGATGCCGGCCCCATCATAGAACAAGATGTGATGCGGGTGTCGCACAAAGACACTCCGGAATCCTTGATGCTCAAGGGGAAAGACCTGGAAAAGATCGTCTTGTCGCGTGCTGTCACAAAGCACATTCAGCGCAAGATTCTGACATACAACAACAAGACTATCATCTTTAGTTAGGAAATATGGATGTAGCAATCGTCAAATATAACGCCGGCAACATCTTCTCAGTGATCAACGCCTTAAGACGGTTGGGGGTGGAACCGGAGGTTACCGACGATGCCGAAAAGCTGCAAAAAGCCGATCATGTGTTGTTTCCCGGACAGGGAAATGCCAAAACTACAATGGCATATCTCCACGAACGTCATCTTGACAAACTGATTCGTGACCTGCGACAACCGGTATTAGGCATTTGCGTTGGACAGCAACTCCTGTGCCGGCACTCTGAAGAAGGTGATGTGGATTGCATCGGGATATTTCCCGTAAACGTGAAGCAGTTTCGACCGAAAAGTCATGAAGAAAAAGTGCCGGCAATGGGATGGAATGTTCTGCGTAATGCAGAAACCACCTTGTTTGATGGCATTGGGAAGGAAAGCTACGTGTATTTTGTACACAGCTTTTATGTACCGACGTGTGATTTCACAATCGCCGAGGCAAATTACATACTGCCCTACTCAGCTGCCCTGCACAAAGACAATTTCTGGGCCACACAATTCCACCCGGAGAAAAGCGGGGATGTGGGTGAGCGAATATTAGCTAATTTCCTTGAAATGGAATAAGAAGTATCCATGAATATAGAACTGATACCAGCCATAGATATCATCGACGGTAAATGCGTACGCCTGACCAAAGGCGACTATGACCGGAAGACGGTGTACAACGAAGACCCTGTTGCTCAAGCAAAGGAATTTGAGCAATTGGGATTCAAACGTCTGCATGTGGTTGATCTTGACGGTGCAAAATCAAAACATATCGTCAATGACACGGTGTTGAAAGCAATAACCGCAAACACAAACCTCATCGTAGACTTTGGAGGGGGTATCAAAAGTGATGAAGACATAGAAATCGCATTCGATGCCGGAGCCGCAATGGTCACGGCAGGAAGCATCGCCGTGACCGACCCGGAACTGTTCTTATCGTGGCTGGAGCGTTTTGGTGCCGAGCGAATGATACTGGGAGCAGATGTCAGAAATGGAAAGATAAGCATCAATGGATGGAAAGAAGATTCGTCGGAAGACCTGCTTTCTTTCCTCGCAAAATACACGGATGCCGGCGTAACGAACGTGTTGTGTACGGAAATATCCAAAGACGGCACGATGCAAGGTCCTGCCATCGACATGTACAAACAGGTAATGGCTCGCTATCCACAGTTGCACCTCATCGCCAGTGGCGGCATAGGCAGCAACAGTGACATCATCGCCCTCGACCGTGCAGGTATTCCTGCTACCGTGTTTGGCAAAGCATGGTACGAAGGAAAGATTAATTTAAGGGGATTGGGAATATGAGTTTCAATGGATTAGCCAAGCGAATCATTCCGTGTCTCGACGTGAAAAACGATGAGACCGTGAAAGGTACGAACTTTGTACATCTACGAAAGGCCGGCGATCCCATAGCATTGGGCAAGGCCTATAGTGAAGCCGGGGCCGATGAACTCGTGTTTTTGGACATTGCCGCCAGCTACGAAGAACGGAAAACCTTTACGAATATGGTGTCGCGTGTGGCACGCGAGATCAACATTCCATTTACTGTTGGCGGAGGCATCAGCACAATGGAAGATGTGGAGCGGTTGTTATATGCCGGTGCTGATAAGGTAAGCATCAACTCCGCTGCTATCAAAAACCCGGGATTAATTAACCAAATTTCTAAGAAATACGGCTCCCAAGTATGCGTCTGCGCCATTGATGCGCGCCTTGATGAGGATGGATGGTACTGTTATATCAAAGGGGGACGCGAACGCGTGGAACTTTCATTGTTCGACTGGGCAAAAGAAGTGGCTGATCGCGGGGCAGGAGAAATACTCTTCACCAGCATGGATCACGATGGCGTTAAACAAGGATTTGCCAACGAAGCATTGGCCGAACTCGCCGAGACTGTGCCTGTGCCCATCATCGCCAGTGGCGGGGCCGGAAAAAAAGAGCATTTCAAAGATGCCTTTTTGAAAGGAAAGGCAGATGCGGCTTTGGCTGCAAGTGTGTTTCATTTTGGTGAAATCAAGATACCCGAACTCAAAGCATACCTGAGAAATGAAGGCATCAACGTTAGGTTATAATATCCATAGCCTTTTCCATAAAGCAGTTTGCTAATGGCAAAATTGGTTGGGGAATATATAAAAAGGAAGAAGAAGCATGAACATAGACTTTAAGAAACAGAATGGACTTGTTCCGGCAATCATTCAAGACGATGTCACCAAGAACGTGCTGATGTTAGGATTCATGAACGAAGAAGCTTACCGAAAAACAATAGAGACCAAAAAGGTGACCTTCTGGAGCCGCAGCCGCAATTGTCTGTGGACCAAAGGAGAAACCTCCGGGAACTATTTGAAACTGGTCAGCATCAAAAACGACTGCGACAACGACACACTGCTCGTAAGGGTGCACCCGCAAGGCCCAACCTGCCATAAAGGTACTGACACCTGTTGGGGAGAAGTTAATAAATTGAACCCAATACTGTTTCTTACGGAACTTCAAGATTTCATCAACAAACGCCATGAGGAAATGCCGGAAGACAGCTACACCTCCTCCCTATTCAAGAAAGGCATAAACAAAATAGCACAGAAGTTGGGCGAAGAAGCTGTAGAAACCGTCATCGAAGCTACCAATGGCAATGCAGACAATCTCGTTTATGAAGCTTCAGACTTGATTTATCATCTGATTGTTTTGCTCACCGATAAAGGATTGCGCATCGAAGACCTCGCATTGGAATTGGTCAAACGCCACAACCCGAACTGGGACAAGGCGCGACGTGCTGCCAAGGCAAACGCCAAAAATAAATAAACATAAACTAACACTATCTCCGGATAGATAAACGATATAACAAATGCTCATTGATTTTCAAAAAGTAAACATATACCAACAAGACAAATTAGTGCTTAAGGATGTGGATTTCCATGCAGAAGAAGGGGAGTTTATCTACATTATCGGCAAAGTTGGGTCGGGCAAAAGCTCTCTGTTGAAGACTTTTTATAGCGAACTCGACATTGAAGAAGATGAAACTGACAAGGCTGAAGTACTTGGGCGGGATTTGAAAAATATGCGGAGGAAAGAAGTTCCGGCTCTCAGAAAAGAGATGGGTATTATCTTTCAAGACTTCCAATTGCTCCATGACCGTAGCGTTTATAAAAATCTGAAGTTTGTATTGCGTGCCACCGGATGGAAGAATAAAAGCGAAATAAACCAGAGAATTGACGACGTGCTGAATGCGGTAGGCATGATCGAAAAGCGAGATAGCATGCCCCATGAATTGTCGGGCGGCGAACAGCAACGTATTGCCATTGCACGGGCCCTACTGAATCATCCTAAAATAGTGATTGCCGACGAGCCCACCGGAAATCTGGACCCGGAAACAGCAAACAGCATCGTCAATCTGTTAAGAAACATAACAAAACAAGGCACCGCCGTCGTGATGTCTACACACAATATTCCCATGCTCAATCGTTTCCCCGGAATTGTATATCGATGCAAGGATGGAGAGATAGATGATGTGACCCAAAAATATAACAAGCTCGACCTTTCGGAAGACGAAGAGGAAAGCTAAGTAATGCAAAACGAGATATTGAAGTTAGGAATTAGAAAATTTAAAACATTATAAAATGAAGGTACTAAAATTTGGAGGAACCTCTGTTGGTTGTCCAGAACGCATGAAGAGTGTTGCCTCACTGATTACAGAATCTGGAGAACCTACATTTATTGTGCTCTCGGCCATGAGCGGCACAACCAACTCACTTGTTGAAATTTGCGACTACCTCTATAAGAAAAACCCGGAGGGAGCTAACGAGGTTATCAATAATCTAGAGAAAAAATACAAGCAACACGTGGAGGAACTCTACTCCACTGACGAGTATAAAAAACAGACTGGTGAGTTCCTAACAGAGAAATTCGATTATCTTCGTAGTTTCACCAAAGACATCTTCACCAGTTTTGAGGAAAAAACTATTGTGGCACAAGGTGAGATTATGTCTACAAACATGGTGGTAAACTATCTCAAGGAAACCGGTATCAAGGCCGTTTTGCTGGATGCACTTGAATTCATGCGCACCGATAAGAACGCAGAGCCGGACATGCAATACATCAAAGAGAAACTGCAAGGCATTATGAAGGCCAACGAAGGGTATCAGATTTATATCACCCAGGGCTTCATTTGCCGCAACGCTTATGGCGAAATTGACAATCTATTACGCGGTGGATCAGACTATACAGCCTCACTCATCGGTGCGTCTCTGCCAGCCGAAGAAATTCAGATCTGGACGGATATAGACGGTATGCACAACAATGACCCCCGTATCGTAGAACACACCGACACCATTCCCCAGCTCAATTTTGAAGAGGCTGCAGAGCTTGCCTATTTCGGAGCAAAGATTTTGCACCCTACCTGCGTGCAGCCTGCCAAATATGCAGGAATTCCTGTACGCCTGAAAAGCACCTTAGACCCCAGTGCTCCCGGAACAATCATCGACAATGTTCTCGTTCGTGGCAAGATTAAAGCCATCGCTGCCAAAGACAACATTACTGCCATCAAGATTAAATCTTCCAGAATGCTTCTTGCAACGGGATTCCTGAGAAAGATATTCGAGATATTCGAAACCTATCAAACACCAATTGACATGATTACGACCTCAGAGGTTGGAGTCTCCATGAGTATCGATAAAGACACTCATTTGACTCAGATTGTTGATGAACTCAAGAAATACGGGACTGTTACCGTAGACAGCAACATGTGCATTGTGTGTGTTGTTGGCGACCTTGATTGGAGTAATCTCGGTTTCGAAACATTAGCAACAGATGCTCTGAAAGACATTCCTGTGCGCATGATCAGCTACGGAGGAAGCAACTACAATATCTCTTTCCTCATCAAGGAAGTAGACAAGAAACGTGCATTGCAGAGTCTCAGCGACACGTTGTTTCATTAGTTGAAAGAATCATAAACACATCGTAAAACGACATGAAAGGAATGTTCCCTGTCGACAGGTTTCAGGATATACAAACGCCGTTCTACTACTATGATGTTGATTTGTTGAAAAAAACAATCAACATCATCAAGCAGGAGAGTCAAAGGTATGAAAATTTCGTAGTGCATTATGCAGTAAAAGCAAATGCAAATCCGAAAATTCTACGTATTGTTTGTAAATCAGGCCTTGGCGCCGACTGTGTCAGCGGGGGCGAAATTCAGGCTTGTCTTGACGCGGGCTTCTCGCCAAACAAAATTGTTTACGCCGGCGTTGGCAAAAGCGATTGGGAAATAAACCTTGCTCTCACGGCAGGAATATTCTGTTTTAATGTCGAAAGTGTTGCGGAATTGGAGGTGATCAACACGTTGGCCCAAGCCCGAAATGTTACGGCTAACGTATGCTTCCGAATCAATCCGGATATTAACGCTCATACCCATGCCAATATCACCACAGGCCTGGCCGAAAACAAATTCGGCATAGCCATGTCGGAGATGGAAGATGCTATTGCAAAGGCAAACACCATGAGCAACATCAACTTCATTGGATTGCACTTTCACATTGGCAGTCAAATACTTAACATGAACGACTACGAGCAGTTATGCTATCGTATAAACGATTTGCAAGACACGCTTGAAAGTCGGGGCATCAAGATACAAGAGCTAAATGTAGGAGGTGGATTGGGCGTTGATTATGAATCTCCAAACGAAAATCCCCTACCCGATTTTAAAGCATATTTTGCGACCTACAACAGAAATCTCAAACTTTGCAAAGGACAACGCGTACATTTTGAATTGGGCAGAGCGGTCGTAGCGCAAATGGGAACACTCATCTCCCGAACGCTCTACATTAAGCAAGGAATGTATAAACAGTTTGCTATCCTTGACGCAGGTATGACCGATTTGATAAGGCCGGCGCTTTATCAAGCCCGCCACAAAATTGAAAACATCTGCAACAACGCACCGGAGGAGGTTTACGATGTGGTAGGTCCGATTTGTGAATCCAGTGACGTTTTTGGTAAAGAAATTCATATCAATAAACTCCATAGGGGCGATTTGGTGGCCATACGCTCTGCCGGAGCTTATGGAGAAGTAATGGCCAGCCAATATAATTGCAGAAAACTTCCCATAGGTTACACTTCGGAGGAACTGCAAAAATGTGAATGACATCAAATATGAATGCACTTTCATTCGACAATACAACCCTCATCGTAAGCTTAGTGCTTATCCTGTTGGGCATCCTCTCACCAATGCTCAATCCCTTTTTCAGATTTAGAAAAAAACAACAACACGACGATGCTGATCTCGAAAACTCCACCGTCTTGCCCCCCATCTCGTTGATTCTCACCCCCTACGACAATGCCAATAAATTGGAGAAAAATCTTCCTCTTTATCTACGGCAAGACTATCCATCAGGTTATCAGGTTATTATCGTAACCGAACAGAAAGATCATGATGCAGAAGAAATCATCAGCCGCACTCTTAGCCGCATTAACATGGCGGAATCCCATGCTGAGGTATATGTTACCCATATTCCAAAATCTTCGAGATATGTCAGCAGAAAGAAACTTGCCATAACCTTAGGCATCAAAGCGGCCAAATACGATTGGGTAATGGTCACTGAAGCATCTTGTCATCCCTCTTCCGACCAATGGCTCAGCATGATGGCCCGCCATTGCAACAACGGCAATAATCTTGTCATAGGTTATGGTAATTATGAAAACTCCACCTCTTCTTTCCGTCGCTTCGAACGACTTCACAACGCTTTTTATCTCATGCGCGAAGTCAGCAAAGGACATGCCTATCGCAATACCAGCTATAACCTGTTACTACGAAAAAGCGAATTTCTCGAAAACGCAGGCTTCCTCGGCAATCTTCACCTAACACGTGGAGAATACGACTTTCTCGTTAATAAATATGCAAAAGCAGACTCCACAGCATTGGAGATCTCTGATGAATCGTGGCTCATAGAAGACACTCCTTCCGACAAGACTTGGCTCAATAGGCATTTATTCTATTTAGAATCCAGAAAATTTCTACAACGTAGTACCCCACACCGTTGGCTTTACAATATAGACCAACTGACACTACACATTAATTATCTGGTCTGTATTGCTACCATAGCCTATGCCGCAATAACACCAAACTGGATTTTGCTTGGCGCATCCATCGCCGCCTTGCTCACGGCTCTCGTCTTCAGAGGAGTGCTCTGTCACAGGGCATTGAAGGATTTCGGGGAAGACATTTCGGTATTACAAGCCCTGTTCTTCGAGGTTACACAGGTTTGGCACAACCTAAACTATAAGATTCGCTATCGTTTTGCCAATAAATATGACTTCACGACACATAAGTTGTAAACACTATGGACCGGCTTAAAATTCTGATATTCATCCCTCCAAAAGTTGATGCCGTCGCCATCAATCACGAACTATCCACACGTTTAGCACATAGCTTGGAAGGATTTGCAGATGCAGACTTGCACGCGTCGGCACACAGCATAGACGCCGCCACTCTTTCCAAATACGACATTATCCACGTATTCGGTTGTTGGAACATGGCATCCATCAAGCTCCTGCACAAGGCATACAAGCTTCACGTCCCAACCGTTTACACCCTTTTTGGGGGACTACAACCCTGGATTGCCAAGAAGTACAAGACGACTTACAACTACAAACTTCAGAAATCCGCCATACAAAAAGCTTCTGCCATACATCTGTGCAGCAAATTAGAATTTGGCACTTTCAAACAATTGGATTGGAACAAGCACTATGTTCTCATCAAAAATCCGGTACTGACCAATCAAGTGTCGTTTGAACAGATGTGCGACTTGATGCTCAAGCTATATCAGAAAGTAATCGACACCAATGCTCGTTTACTGCTTTCCCCTACATCTACTGAGGTTATCTGCAATCTCCTCCAACTTGGCATAGATGAAGAAGTGTTGTTCGACCATAAACATTGTGCCTCTGTTAAAGAACGATTGGAGCAACTTTCAGCACTCGAATGGCGCAGAATCATGCTCTATGCCGACGAGGAACTCATTACCGAATACATTATCAAAGGATTAGAGAGGTTGCAGTGTCAAGTTCCGGAAATTGCCATAGAAGAAATAGACAGGTTCCCTCGCAACCAAAATTATCTTCAAGGAGACCTTCAATCTGATGCACTATGCTTTAAAAGTTCAACGCTGAAAGCCAAACTTTCAGCATCTATTAAGGAAACAGAAATTAATGAGCGGATATTGTGCATCGAGCTTCTGAATTTTAAATTCGAACTGGAACGCCACCAGACACCACTTCGTCATTTAGCCAACATCTATACATCCATGCGCTTCAACAATATGGATGAAGACAGACTCAACGAACTGGTAAAACTCCTTGACATCAAGGATTTCTCCGCCCGCCTTATGACCGTGCTGCATAATATTCTCAGACTTTCGGAAGGTTTCATGCCCTTTACGCCCAAAGAAGACCGAACTTCAAAAGTGATGGTACGCAACATCACAAAATTCAACACATGGTAACTTTCTCCTATCAGCCAATTCTATAATATCTCACTACCAATATTTGCCAAAAAAATTGCCCTAACGAGGCTGATGTCTACCAGGGCTGGATAATCAAGAAAAAGAAAAACACAATCAAACAATTTCATTACAATAATATTTATAATCATACAGATTATATCCATTTTACGCATAGTTTGCACATATTTATACTTCATTGGATCATAATAATGTTAAATTATGCTCATTTCATAAATAATATCATCCTTTTAAATTATTTTTGCAAGCAGATTGTATTCAGATATGAGTTTAAGGAGTTTTTTGAAAGATAATAAAGATACGGCATTTTCCATAGAAATACTTCCACCATTACGAGGAAAAGGTATTCAGGGCATTTTTCGGAATATAGACAAACTGATGGAATTTTCACCAGCCTATATCAATATCACCACACACCGAACGGAGCAGGTGTTTCGAGAGATAGAAGATGGAATATTTACCAGCGACACAATACAGAAGCGGCCCGGCTCCGTAGCAGTTGCCTCTGCATTGAAAGGGCGTTACAAAGTCCCCACCGTTCCTCATATTATCTGTTCCGGCTTTACGAAACAGGAAATAGAAAACCAGTTGATAGACCTTAACTATTTGGGTATAGAAGATATACTTGTGCTTCGTGGCGACAGGGAAAGAGGCTTCAATCAGTTCAGGGCTGTAAACAAAGGTCATCTACATGCCATAGATTTATGCAAACAAGTAAATGACTTCAATGAGGGAAAAATGACTGACGGCACAGAGACCGACCCACTATCCAATAAATTCTGCTATGGTGTGGCCGGCTATCCGGAAAAACATGAAGAAGCCATGAATTTAGAGACCGACTTAACCTATCTCAAGGAGAAAGTCGCGCAAGGGGCATCGTATATCATTACACAAATGTTTTTTGACAACCAAAAATATTTTGACTTCGTAAGGCGTTGTCGCAATATCGGCATCACCGTGCCCATCATTCCAGGCATCAAACCCTTGACTAGCTTCTCACAGTTATCATTGTTGCCCAAAGTGTTCCACATCGATTTTCCCAACGACCTATCAGAAGAACTTATCAAGTGTCGAAATAACGATGAGGTTAAGGCATTAGGTATAGAATGGGGAATTAGTCAGGCCAGGGAACTCAAGGAGCATCATGTTCCGAGTATTCACTTTTACACCGTAAATGCAACGGCAAGCGTTCAGCAAATAGCAAAAAGAGTATTTTAATGGGAGATGACATTGCGAATATATTAAACCATCGGGTTATGGTACTCGATGGCTCAATGGGAGTAATGATTCAGCACCTTTCGCTCGACGAGGACACTTTTAGAGGCAAGCGCTTTAAAGATTGGTCCGTACGATTGAAGGACAATAATGACTTGCTATGCCTAACCAAGCCCGATGCCATTAGGGAGATTCACCGCCATTACTTGGAGGCAGGAGCCGACATCATAGAAACCAACACCTTCAACGCACAAGCCATTTCCCAAGAGGAATACGGCATACAGGAATATGTATCGGAAATAAACCAAGCGGCAACAAAGCTCGCTCGTGAGGAAGCCGACAGAATGACGGCGCTTACTCCGGACAAGCCACGTTTCGTTGCAGGATCCATAGGTCCAACAGGAAAGACTGCTTCCATGTCTCAGAATATGGACGACCCGGCGTCGCGATCAATCAGCTACGACCAACTCATAGAAGCCTATAACGAACAGATGACTGCATTGGTCGAAGCCGGGGTAGACCTGCTCCTTATAGAAACCGTATTTGACACCCTTAACGTGAAAGCTGCACTTCGGGCGGCAGAAGACGCCTTCTCTCGAACTTCCCGCCGTGTTCCCATTATCGTGTCTGTAACCATTGCCGACGCTGCCGGCCGTATGCTGGCTGGGCAAAATTTAGAAGCGTTCGTAGCCACCGTGTCCTATGCCAAACCACTGGCCATAGGCATAAACTGTTCGTTCGGACCGGCTCAACTCCGGCCCTTTCTCAAGCAGCTGTCAGAATCCTGTCCTTTTTACGTCTGCACATATCCAAATGCAGGCTTGCCGGACGAGATGGGAGAATACAGCGAGAGTCCCGACAGCATGGCATCTTATATGCGGGGGTTTCTGGACGACGGATTGCTGAATATCGTAGGTGGATGTTGCGGCAGCACTCCTCAACATATTGCACGCATAGCCGAAGAAGTGAAAGCCGCCGACAATCCCAGAGTGCTGAAGAAAACTAAAACGGCATGGCTTGCCGGATTAGATGCTTTCCATGCCAGTCCGGGCATTTTTATCAATGTGGGTGAGCGATGCAACGTGGCAGGCAGCAGGAAATTCCTCCGCCTCATCAGTGAAAAGCAATACGAAGAAGCTTTGAGCATTGCTCGCAAACAAGTGGAAGACGGCGCAATGATTCTTGACATCAATATGGACGATGGTATGTTGGATTCTGCTCAGGAGATGAAACATTTCGTCAACCTCATGGCTTCTGATCCGGAAATTTCCCGTATTCCCTGGATGATAGACTCGTCGCAGTTTCATGTTGTAGAAGAAGCTTTGAAGTGCATTCAGGGCAAGGCCATCGTAAACTCCATTTCTCTGAAAGAGGGCGAGCAAGAGTTTCTGCGCAAAGCTGCTATCCTGAAACAATATGGTGTTGCTATGGTGGTGATGGCCTTTGACGAACAGGGACAAGCTGTCACCTTCGAACGAAAAACAGCCATCTGCCAACGCGCCTTCAACTTGCTTACTCAAAAGGTGGGCATCCGACCCGAAGACATCATATTCGACCCGAATGTTCTGACCATTGCAACGGGAATCAAAGAGCACCGGCGCTATGCCATAGACTTCATTGAAGCCACCCGATGGATACACCGACATTTGCCGGGTGTAAAGGTAAGTGGCGGCGTGAGCAACCTTTCCTTTGCTTTCCGGGGAAACAACTACCTTCGCGAAGCCATGCACGCAGTGTTCCTCTATCATGCCATCGAGGCGGGACTTGACATGGCCATTCTCAATCCTGCCACAAGGGTGATGTATGATAACATTCCCCAAGAGCTGTTGAAAGTGTTGGAGGATACCATTCTTTGCCGAACGGAGGATGCAGAGGAGCAACTTGTCGAAGTTGCAGGCAAATACGCTGACAGAAAGGTTACGGAACCCACTTCAGATACCCAATTAGCCTCCATGTCCTTGCAAGAGCGATTGGTATATGCACTGCAATTTGGAGAAACCAAACACTTGAAAAATGATTTGCTGGAAGCTCTTTCGGTCTACGATTCGCCACAAGCCATTATTGACGGACCGCTGATGGAAGGCATGACCCTTGTTGGAGACCTCTTTGGGGAAGGCAAAATGTTCCTTCCACAGGTGGTGAAATCCGCACGCACCATGAAGGCCGCAGTAGAAATACTTAACCCGTATATCACCGAACAAAAGAAAAATGCAGGACGGAGTCTGGGCAAATTTCTCGTCGCAACGGTCAAGGGCGATGTGCACGATATTGGCAAGAATATCACAGCCATCGTGTTGAGATGTAACAACTTTGACGTAACGGATTTAGGGGTGATGGTAGAAGCGGAACGTATCGTGAAAGCTGCAAAATCTGAAGGAGCAGACTTTATAGCCCTAAGCGGACTGATCACGCCGTCGCTCAACGAGATGTGTAATATTGCTACAGAACTGAACAAGGCAGGAATTACGAAACCTTTATTCATAGGAGGAGCAACCACCTCTGCCCTACATACGGCAACAAAGATTGCACCGCTGTATCGGGGACCTGTCATCTACGTAAAAGATGCCTCTCAAGACGCCATCATCGCCCATAAACTGTTAACCGACGAACGTGAAGAATATCTCGAAAAACTAAAGGGAGAACAGGAACGCATGAGAAAAAATTATGAGAGCAAGAAAGCCCGTGAGAGCAATCCAGCTTCGGAAAATATCAGGAGGATCAACATAGACTGGAGCCAAGAGACCATAATCTGTCCTCCTTTCTCCGGAGTGAAACTCATAGAGCGCATCCCCATTGCAGAAGTACGTCCATACATCAACTGGATATCCTTTAGAAATCTTTGGCAGGTCCAAAAACAATCACAAGAGGCTAAAGATATTCAGGCAGAGGCAGAAGCATTGTTGAACACACTGACACGTGAGGGTATGGCCATGACGGCTCTTGTCGGCTTCTTTCAAGCGTATTCCGATAACGTTTCCATCGTGATTGACGAGCCGGAACAATGCTGCAACTCCTGCCATCATCACATTGTCATTCCTACTCCTCGTCAGAAGAAGGCAGGAAAGACGGGCTATAACCTCGCCTTGTGTGACTTTATTGCCCCCAAAGGATATGATGACCATGTCGGTTGTTTTGCCATCACTCTGTCGGAAAAACTTACCAAGCTATTGGAAACCCTTAAGAGGGATGACAACTCATACGAGGCCTTGCTCCTACAAGGCATCTGCGACCGGCTGGTCGAAGCGGCAAGCGAATGGTTGCACGCTAAAGTGAGAAAAGAACTTTGGGGATATGCTCCCGACGAACATCTAAGCATAAAACAGATGTTTTCGGCAGCCTATCGGGGCATTCGACCGGCCGTAGGCTATCCCTCGCTACCCGATCAACTACAGATTTTCAAAATTGATCAACTGCTGAATCTAAGCAGAATTGGCATCAAACTGACAGAAAACGGTGCCATGTATCCCCAAGCCTCTACCTGCGGTCTCTATCTTGCATCCCCACATTCAACCTATTTTGTGGTGGGAGAACAGAAGACAAAGTAAAAACAACACATGCCTATTATCAAGATAACTGCATTGGACCTTCCCGGCGTCGAAGTGTTCTGCAAACTCACCGACCATCAGTTGCGCAACAAACTCCATCCGCAGGAAGGAACCATCATCGCAGAAAGCCCCAAAGTGATACGCGTTGCCCTGAAGGCCGGCTATGAGCCGATATCCCTATTGTGTGAAGAACGGCACATCAACGGAGACGCCGCCGACATTATTATGCAATGTGGAGACATTCCCGTCTATACAGGCAGCCGTGACCTTCTGGCAAAGCTGACGGGCTACACGCTCACACGAGGCGTGCTCTGCGCCATGCATCGCAAAGAATGTCCATCGATGGAAGATGTGTGCAGGGAAGCGTCAAGAGTGGTGGTGATTGACGGAGTGGTAGACACAACCAATATCGGTGCAATCTTTCGTTCGGCCGCAGCCCTTGGCATCGACGGGGTGTTGCTCACTCGAACGTCGTGCGACCCTTTCAACCGCAGATCGGTGAGGGTGTCGATGGGGTCGGTGTTTTTAGTGCCTTGGACCTGGCTCGACGGAACGGTAGAAACGCTGCATCAGTGGGATTTCCATACGGTGGCGATGGCACTCAACGACAATTCTATAGCGCTCGACGACCCAATGTTGAAGACCAAACCCAAACTTGCCATCGTAATGGGGACCGAAGGTGATGGGCTGTCCCAAGAAGCGATAGCGGCAACCGACACTGTAGTGCGCATACCGATGGCTCACGGCGTGGACTCACTCAATGTGGCAGCAGCGGCAGCAGTAGCGTTTTGGGAATTGAGAAAGTCGTAAAAAACAAAGCGTTGGAGAAGTCTGGATTTCTATTTGCTGACCGTTTGAGGCACAAACAGAAAGTCTACACTTCTCCAACGCTTTGTTGTCTGAATATTTCCGAAAACTATCCGAGGGCAACCGTGAGGCCTGCCATCACAATGCTCACCATAGACATGAGCTTGATGAGAATGTTGAGTGATGGGCCGGATGTATCCTTAAAGGGGTCGCCGACCGTATCGCCGACAATCGTAGCCTTATGACTATCAGAGCTCTTGCCACCGAAGTTTCCTTCTTCAACATATTTCTTGGCATTGTCCCATGCTCCACCGGAATTGGCCATGAACACCGCAAGCGTAAAGCCGGCGGCCAATCCGCCAACCAGTAAACCAAGCACTCCGGCTACACCCAACACCACACCCACTATGATGGGGATGGCAATAGCAAGCAGTGAAGGAAGTATCATCTCGTGCTGAGCACTCAATGTTGATATTTCCACACAACGGCCGTAATCCGGTGTACCGGTTCCTTCGAGTATTCCCTTGATTTCGCGGAACTGCCGACGCACCTCATCCACCATTTTTTCTGCTGCACGTCCAACGGCTCCCATGGTGAGTCCGCAGAACAAGAAAGCAGCCATCGCGCCGATAAATGCTCCTACGAGCACCTTCGGATTCATGAGATTAACCTGGAAATAGTTCATGAAATCGGGGATGGTGGCATTAGCGGCATCTATCGTTTCACCGCCAACATTGTACATCGTGTCACCTACGCGATGCATCGCAATTTTCACTTCTTCAATATAAGATGCCAAAAGGGCCAAGGCCGTGAGCGCAGCAGAGCCGATGGCAAAGCCCTTGCCGGTAGCTGCTGTGGTGTTGCCGAGAGCATCGAGGGCATCAGTGCGATGACGCACTTCTTCCCCAAGTTCACACATTTCGGCGTTGCCACCTGCATTATCAGCGATAGGTCCGTAAGCATCGGTAGCTAGCGTGATGCCCAAAGTAGAAAGCATTCCCACTGCAGCGATACCAATTCCATACAAGCCGGTCTGTATGCTCTGCGCACTCATGCTCATATCAAAACCATTGGCACATAGAAAGCTCAGCATGATGGCAACCGAAATGGTAAGCACCGGCACACATGTGGAAATCATGCCCGTACCGATTCCTTTGATGATAACAGTGGCAGCACCTGTTCTGGACGCCTCTGAAATGGCTTGGGTGGGCTTGTAACTCTGCGAAGTATAATATTCGGTGGCCTGTCCGATAATCACTCCTGCCGCAAGACCACTGATAACAGAGAAGCTGACGCCAACCCAGTTTTCCATCTTCAACAGATAGAGGATGGCGAATGTGGCTACGGCAATAAGCGCAGCCGATGTGTTGGTGCCCACACCCAACGAACGTAAAAGGTCTTTCATGGTGGCGCCTTCCTTAGTGCGTACCATATAGATGCCCAGCAGACTGAGGAATACGCCCACCGCCGCAATGAGCATGGGGGCTATGACGGCACGCATCTGCATATCGCCGGCAGACGTTGCAAACGCTGTCGCTCCAAGTGCTGCCGTACTCAGAATAGAGCCACAATAACTCTCGTACAGATCGGCTCCCATACCTGCCACGTCGCCCACATTGTCACCAACATTATCGGCAATGGTTGCAGGGTTTCGAGGATCATCCTCAGGAATGTTGGCCTCCACTTTCCCCACAAGGTCGGCTCCTACATCGGCCGCCTTGGTGTAGATGCCACCACCCACACGGGCAAACAGTGCCTGAGTGGAAGCGCCCATACCAAAGGTAAGCATGGTCGTGGTGATGGTGATGAGTGCCGTGTTGTCGCCGTGATAGAAACGTGTGAGGACATAAAACCATATCGCGATATCAAGCAAGCCAAGCCCGACAACTACAAGTCCCATCACAGCGCCGGAACGGAAAGCTATCCTAAGTCCTCGGTCCAAACTCTGGCGGGCGGCATTTGCCGTTCGGGCACTGGCATAGGTTGCCGTTTTCATGCCGAAAAATCCCGCAAGACCACTAAAGAAACCGCCGGTGAGGAAAGCGAAAGGCACCCACGGATTCTGGACGTTAAAGCCATAGGCCATAACAGCAAAAATACTTGCCAAAACAATGAAAACAATAAGCACCACCTTATACTGTTGCTTCAAATAGGCCATAGCGCCACTGCGTACATATTCGGCTATTTCAATCATGCGGGGCGTGCCCTCGTCTTCTTTCATCATACTGCGGAAGAAGTACCAAGCCATGCCCAACGCGCAAATAGAGGCTATTGGGATCAGCCAAAAAACAAGAGGAAAGTTTTCCATAATAGGTTATTTGTTACGTGAATAGATTTGATAGTTATAGGTGGCAAATATAGGGAATATTTCTTAAACTCATCTACTTCCATCAATAAAAGTTTGATGTTTTCATAGAAGTTTAACGTTAAAAGCCCAAATTCGACATTGCTAAACCGTAGCAATGTCATGATATGATATCGATTATTTGCGTTTCAGAAAGATTCCGGGTAATGCTCTGAAGTCTCGCTTGCCTTTGGCATAATACTGCCAAAGGATGGAAAAGGGGGCCAATTCGTTGATACGAGTCTTGACACGGCTGCGCTGAATTGTCGCACGGTCGTCTGCAAACTCATGGCGCCACCGTTTAAACGCCTTTCGAGCTTTGAAAATAGCTTTGAAATCGCCGACATTGCGATTGATGATAAGCGTTTGGAAGGCGGCAAGATAATCTAAGAAGTAACGTATGCGCATCACCCGGTGCAGTTCGCCATCCGCCAGATTCTTATACAGCATGGTAAGATTGTTGCGAAAGTTCAGGTATGTTTTCATAGGATTACTCTTGGGCAACGTTCCCCCACCCACATGATACACCACGCTCGAAGGTATACAGACGATACCGCGCCCCAACAACCGGAGGCGCCAACAAAAGTCTATCTCCTCGTTGTGAGCAAAAAAACGGCCGTCGAGTCCTTTCACGCGCCAATAGTCTGCCGAACGCACCATGAGACAGGCACCCGTAGCCCAATGTATCTCCGCCACATCATTATATTGTCCTTCGTCCGTTTCTATCGTGTCAAAAATGCGCCCGCGACAGAACGGATAGCCGTATTGGTCGATCATTCCACCGGAAGCTCCGGCATATTCGAACTTATGTCTGTCGGAAACAGAGAGGAGTTTCGGCTGGCAGGCGGCAACATCGGGGTGGCCATCCATATAGCTGAGCAAATCGGTAAGCCATCCCTTCGTCACTTCCACGTCGGAGTTGAGCAAGATATAATAATCCGATTCTATCTGCGCCAACGCCCTGTTGTAGCCCTCAGCAAAGCCATAGTTCCTGTCAAGCTGAATGGTCCTGACCTGCGGAAACTGCTCCCGAAGCATCTGCATGGAGTTGTCTGTAGATGCATTATCGGCAACCCAGACTTCTCCTTCACCCTGCGAATACTTCAACACGATGGGCAAATAACGTTTCATCATATCCGCCCCGTTCCAGTTTAAAATAACAATGGCTACTTGCATAAAAACATTTTACTATAGATTGCTCTTGTCAATGGCTCTGCCTAAGACTTGCCCGACTCACCTATATTTATATAAGGGTAGCTCGAAGTGCCGTTTTGTCGTGATTGAAATTGCCAAGCTGCACGCGCATAATCTGGTTATCAAACTCCTCTTTTGCCTCGCGGGGAGCCAACTCCACACGAATATAGTTAGGCGTAAAGCCATGCATGACCTTCCCTCGTGAAGCCTTTTCAAAAAGCACATCGGCTTCCTGTCCTATAAACTGAGCATAAAAATCCGCTGTCTTGCGGTCTGAAAGCTCCAACAATCGCTTTGAACGATGTTTCTTATCCTCGTCGCTCACCACGTAAGGAATACGCAGCGCTGCCGTTCCCGGTCGTTCCGAGTAGGGGAACACGTGGAGTTGGGTTATGGGAAGGCTCTCTATGAAATGATAGCAATCCTCAAAATACTCCGGTGTTTCACCCCGTGAGCCTACCATTACATCCACTCCTATAAACGCATTTGGCATCTTTTCCTTGATGAGGTTAATCTTGTGAGCAAAAAGAGCAGTGTCGTAACGACGACGCATCAACTTCAACACTTCGTCGCTCCCGCTTTGCAAGGGAACATGGAAATGCGGCATGAAAGCTCGCGAATGTGCACAATATTCTATAAGTTCGTCGTCAAGAAGGTCCGGCTCTAAGCTGCTGATACGGAAACGATGGATGCCCTCCACCTTGTCAAGCGCCTTAACCAAGTCGAGAAAACTTTCGCCCGTCGTTCTGCCAAAATCGCCAATGTTTACCCCCGTCAGTACAATCTCCTTGCCGCCCTCGCTTGCCGCTTCTTCCGCCTGAGCCACCAGAGATGCTATAGTCGGGTTGCGCGAGAGGCCTCGTGCAAAGGGAATCGTACAATAGGTGCAGAAATAACTGCAACCATCCTGCACTTTGAGAAAGTAGCGCGTTCGGTTTCCACAAGCGCAGGAGGGCTGGAAACTCCTGATATCGTGCGTCTTCACGCTTTGGAACTGATGTAAGTGTCCCTCGCGCGGCATAGACCAGGCCTCCGAAAGATGCTGCACCAAGTCGGCTTTTTCGTTTGCACCCAACACAAGGTCTACGCCGTCTATCTTGCTTACCGTCTCCGTTTCCAACTGAGCATAACACCCCGTCACCACTACAAAGGCTCCGGGATTTTCTCTCACCATGCGACGAATAGCCTGCCGGCACTTGGTATCTGCCACCTCTGTAACCGAGCAAGTATTAATAAGGCATATATCTGCCTTCTCATTCTTGGCTGCAGGCGACACGCCCATCTGCTCCAGCATCTTCCCAAATGTAGAAGTTTCTGCAAAATTGAGCTTGCATCCCAATGTATAATATGCTGCTTTTTTGCCCTGAAAAGCACTTGTATCAATCATTTTTTTTATTATTATAAGGTACAAAGGTAGTATTTTCTTATGATAACCACTGCCAATTTGCATTCTAAATTGAATTTTATTAAACCTCATAAATAATTTAACTTTTGTTTACATTCCGTAAATTGTTGATTTATAGCGACTTGTAAAAAGTTACAACAAAACCTCAAAAAAATCTGTAAAAAACAATTGGAGGTATTGAAAAAATGCGTAACTTTGCAACGTTTTAATAAACATATAATTGTTTTACAGATTAAAAAAGCAAAGAAAATGAAGAAATTAGTTTTTATGTTCGTAGCTATGGCAGCTATCTCTTTCGCATCTTGCACAGGTAACAAGACTAACGAGGCTGCTAACATTGATACAACTGCTGTTGATACCGCTCAGGTTGATACTGCTCAGGTTGACACAGCTGCTACTGCTACTGATACCGCTACTGTTGCTGAGTAATTCAGACAATTCAACCGAACAGAAAAAAAGAGAGACACCGCTCAAGACACAGTCTTGAGCGGTTTTTTTGTTTCCTCACCCACCGTCACTCATAATGGAACGCTGCTTCCAACAATGACAGTTCGCATAATAACAGGCTATTATCGACACGATAAACGGCCTGCCGGAAAAAGGTGTGGATAGTTGGCTGAACACTTACGAAGAGCAAACTTTGTCAAGGAAACTTCACTAAAACAAGGGCTGTAGATTTTCTCGTTCCAGAAAAGAAAAGCTCACTTTTTGCAGATCATTCCTCAAAAAAATCCCATCTTTACATCTTCGATTTTGCGATGAGGCCCTAACGATGTGGCGTTGAAAGCTTAATGGCAACGGCGTTAGGCTCTTTAGGGATGACAGTTAAGGCTTTTCCGGCATGCCGTTAGGGCTTAATGGCTGAGGGATGAGCATGAAAAGAAAGGAGTCACTGCGCCTTGACGGACGTAAGACTAAGGCTGTCAGGCAGTTGCAAAAAACCTCTATTTTTCGCGTATTTCAAAACAGTCGGCTTATGATTTGAAATACGCCCGTATTTTGAAGGGACTTGTCAGGATTTTTACAGTGCTTTAAGACAAAGATGGAAAGACGTGATTTGAATGTAGTGTAAGCCGTTGGCAGAATTTACTGATTGTGCTTTCAGAGTCTTTTATAAGCAAAGGACCCGAAAGGAATAAATACTCCCGCCGGGGCCTTTGCTGTATGCTGATGGTCAAAAGCCTATATTTCCGTCCGATAAATCCTCTGTTTTCACTCGTCAGAACAGTTGTTTATACAGACGGAAAGTAAAATTACACTTACTTATATCTGGCTTGCTATCCATTCGCCTATCTCCTTGGTGCCATAGCTCTTGGCTCCCTCTACTTGAATTTCAGGTGTTCGGATATTGTTTTCGAGAGCGGCATCACACGCCCTGCGAATCGCTGCGCCCTCCTCTTTCAGTCCGAAATGTTCGAGCATCATCGCAGCAGAAAGAATCATCGCCATTGGGTTGGCAATATTCTTACCCGCTGCCTGTGGCCATGAGCCATGTACAGGCTCGAACAACGGCGTATGTTCACCCAATGAAGCCGATGGCTGCAAGCCCATAGAGCCGGTGATAGCACTGGTCTCATCGGTCAGAATATCGCCAAAAGTGTTCTCTGTGACAATGACGTCGAAGAAGCGAGGCTCAGTGAGCACACGCATGGAGGCATTGTCGATGAACATATAGTCTACTTTCACCTCAGGATATTGCGGCTCCATTTCCTGTGCAATTTTGCGCCACAGGCGTGAGCTGGCCAATACATTCGCCTTGTCTACGACCGTCAAATGCTTGTTGCGATTCATCGCAAACTCAAAAGCCACCTTCAGAATTCGTTCAACCTCCGGTCTATGATAAATATTGGTGTCAAAAGCCTTGTCGTTATCCTGATACTTCTCACCAAAGTACATACCACCGGTCAGCTCACGAATAACCACAAAGTCGGCCCCCTTGATGAGTTCTTCCTTTAGCGGAGACTTGTGGAGCAGGCAGTCGAACGTAGCTACGGGGCGTACATTGGCAAACAGTCCGAGCTTCTTGCGCATAGCCAACAGCCCCGTCTCAGGACGAACTTTCAACGTCGGGTCATTGTCAAAGCGCGGGTCGCCTACTGCGGCAAAGAGCACGGCATCGGCATCCATACATACCTTGAACGTGTCGTCAGGGAATGGATCACCCACCACGTCAATGGCATGAGCACCACAAAGTGCCTCATGGTATTCAAACTCATGATTGAATTTCTTGGCTACGGAGTTGAGCACATTGATGGCCTGAGGCATAATCTCCGGGCCGATGCCATCGCCGGCAAGAACCGCAATGTTCAGTTTCATAATCTATAGTTTATTATTGGTTATTGATTTATTATAGTCAGCCCGCCCCATATCGTCCGAACAAAACGGCGTATGAGGCCGACTCCTGTGTACACGCACCTATTTGTGCAGACTATCCGGCGCTTCCCGACACCTCTCTCTCCACGATGTTCAGCATCTTGAACGTAGCCTTGATGGCCGATTCCGTCTGGTCGGCGTCCAGGCCTTGAGTGCGGATGGTGCGTCCCGACTCTTCATGCCATATAATAACGGTTTGGACAAGGGCATCCGTATGGCCGCCGGGAGGAATCGAAACGGTGTAGTTGGCCAGTCGGGGGAATGTGCGATTGAGATTTTCCTTGTAAATTTTGCGCAACGCTTTTACAAAAGCGTCATATTGTCCGTCTCCCGTCGACTCCGCCATATAGTCCTGTCCGTTTATTTCCACCTTGATACTCGCAATCGGTTTTAAACCATAAGATGTGGAAACCATATAGCTCAGCATCTTCACACGGTCTTCCTGCGTGTTATGTTTCAGCACGTCCGACACGATGAAAGGCAGGTCGGCCTGAGTCACAAACTCCTTGCGATCGCCAAGTTCCGTGATTCGTTGCGTCACCTTCCGAGTCTGTTCGGGGGTGAGTTCCATCCCCAACTCCTCCAGATTTTTCTCAATATTGGCCTTGCCCGAATTCTTACCGAGTGCATAGGCACGTTTGCGGCCAAAGCGTTCCGGCATCAACTCGTTGCAATACAGATTGTCCTTGTTGTCGCCATCAGCGTGAACTCCGGCCACTTGGGTAAACACATTTTCACCCACAATAGGCTGATTGGGGGCCACTGCGATACCGCTATGGTCTTCCACCACCCGACTTATCATGTTCAGTTGGCCTTCTTTGAGATTGGTCTTGACGTGTAATTGGTCGTGAAGTATGGCCTGCACGCTGGCCAACGGCGCATTGCCGCAGCGTTCTCCAAGCCCGTTCACCGTGACGTGTACAGCCTTGCAACCACTCATCACAGCCGCCAACGTGTTGGAAACAGCCAAATCGTAGTCGTTGTGCGCATGAAAATCGAAATGCTTGTCAGGGTAATACCCAACCATCTTGCGTATATATTCCGAACACTGCATGGGGTTCATGTGTCCCAAGGTGTCTGGCAACATGAAACGCTTAATCGGCGTTTCTTTCAGTCCCTCCATCATCCGGTACACATATTCCTCTGAGTCTCTCATGCCTGAACTCCAGTCTTCCAGATATAAATTGACGCTGAGCCCCATCTTTTCGGCATAGTCAACTTCTTCTAAAATATCCTCTATATGCTGTTGCGGAGTTCTGTGCAACTGCTGCTGACAATGCTTCTGCGAGCCTTTGGCCAACAAATTGATGACTTTTCCGCCACAATCACGTATCCAATCGATAGATTGATGATGGTCTACAAACCCCAACACCTCTATCCGGTCAAGATAACCCTCACGCTCTGCGAAGTTGCAGATCTTGGCTACAGCATCCTTTTCTCCCTCCGAAACACGCGCAGAAGCTACTTCCAAACGGTCTACATTCACCTTGTCGAGGAGTAACCGCGCTATCATCAGTTTCTCGTGGGGCAGAAAACTCACTCCACTGGTCTGCTCACCATCACGTAGCGTGCTATCCATAATTTCCACGAAAGGCATCGGTGTTACCGGTCGTTTAAATTCCATGAGCACGTTTTTTTTCGTATTCCTCCACCTTGTCACGATTCTGTACGAGGAAGTCCACATCGTCAAGTCCATGCATCAGACAATGCTTCTTGTAACCGTTGATTTCAAAATGTTCGCTGCGACCTGTAGCAAGATTGGTTACGGTCTGATTGGGAAGGTCTACCCTTACTTCCGATTTGTGGTCTTTCTCAATGGTCTTGAACAGTTCCTGCAGGAAATCTTCGGTCACCACAACCGGCAACACAAAGTTATTGAGCTCGTTGTTCTTGTGAATATCGGCGAAGAACGAACTGATAACCACGCGGAATCCATAGCCCGCGATGGCCCATGCAGCGTGCTCACGACTTGAGCCGGAGCCGAAGTTCTTGCCTGCCACGAGAATAACGCCTGAGTAGCTTGGATCGTTGAGCACAAAGTCGGGCTTCGGTGTGCCGTCCTTCTCATATCGCCAATCACGGAAAAGGTTATCGCCAAAGCCACTCTTGTCGGTGGCTTTGAGAAAGCGGGCGGGTATAATCTGGTCAGTATCCACATTCTCCAAAGGAAGTGGAATACAGCTTGAAGTGATAATATCGAATTTTTGTTTCATCTCTTTGATTTTTAAATCTTGAAAGATTGCTCGTTCTGCCTGTATTATAAGAACTCTCTCGGATCGGTAATTTTTCCCGTAATGGCTGCAGCTGCGGCTACCAACGGACTCGCAAGAATAGTGCGTGAGCCCGGTCCCTGACGTCCCTCAAAGTTACGGTTGGATGTCGAGACGCAGTAAAGTCCCGCCGGAACCTTGTCGTCGTTCATGGCCAGGCAAGCCGAACAGCCCGGCTGGCGAATGGCAAAGCCCGCTTCTTTCAAAACCTTGTCAATGCCTTCGTCGGTTATCTGCTTTGCCACAGCCCATGAGCCGGGCACCAGCCAAGCCACCACATGGTCCGCCTTACGATGTCCCTTGACCAATGAAGCAAACGCCCGGAAATCTTCGATGCGTCCGTTGGTGCAGGCTCCGAGGAAAACATAGTCAATTTTGTGTCCCAGCAACTGCTGACCCGGCTCAAAGCCCATATATTTCAGGCTCTTCAAGAACGAGGCCTGCTCATTCTCGTCTACCTCTGCCAAAGTCGGCACATGACCATGAATACCAATGCCCATGCCCGGATTGGTGCCGTAAGTAACACGTGGCTCAATGTCGGCCGCATCATAAACAAGCTCCTTATCAAACACGGCGTCTTCGCCGGAATACAGTGTTTTCCAATAGGCCAAGGCCTTATCCCAGTCTGCTCCCTTAGGTGCATACTTGCGCCCCTTGATGTATTCGAACGTTGTTTCGTCAGGTGCCACGAAGCCGCCACGTGCTCCCATCTCTATCGAGAGGTTGCAGAGCGTGAGACGTCCTTCCATGCTCATGTCCCGAACAACATCGCCGGCATATTCAACAAAATATCCCGTTGCCCCGGAAGTGGTGAGTTTCGCCATCAGATAAAGCGCAACATCCTTAGCCGTCACACCCGACTGCAACTTCCCGTTGATGCTGATCCGCATTGATTTGGGCTTCTGTTGGAGAATGCATTGTGACGCAAGCACCATCTCCACCTCCGAAGTGCCGATGCCGAATGCCACCGCACCCACCGCGCCGTGCGTGGAAGTGTGCGAGTCACCACACACAATAGTCATACCCGGCAGCGACAATGCCGTTTCGGGACCCACCACATGGATGATGCCGTTCTCCTTAGTGTTCATCTTGAATTCAGTCACTCCAAACTCCTCGCAGTTCTTGTCGAGCACGTCTATCTGCTTGCGTCCAATGGGATCCGCCACCGGCTCATGATGGTCGTGGGTCTGAATGTTGTGGTCGGGCATGAAAAACATCTGCTTGGGGCGGAACACTTTCAGCCCCCTCTGCCTCATTCCGTCGAATGCCTGCGGTGTCGTTACCTCATGACCGTACAGTCTGTCTATATACAATTGGGTCGGGCCGTCCTGAATGGTCTGCACCACATGACTGTCCCAAATCTTGTCGAATAGTGTGTTCATAATTTGTTTTTGCCTGCTTATTTAGTTCTGAATTTATTGATACAATCGATATATGCCTCCACCGAAGCCGTCACGATGTCGGTGTTTGCGCCGAAACCATAATACATATTGCCGTCATACTCTACCTGCATGTGCACCTTGCCCACGTCGTCGGAGCCTTTCGAAATGGCCTGAATGGTAAATTCTTTCAGCGTCATCTGCTTGCGCACAATGCGTTTCAGGGCAGTTATGGCCGCGTCTACAGGACCATTACCCGTCGATGACTCTTCAAACTTCTGTCCGGCAATGTCAAGTCCAATGCTCGCCACACTGCGCACGCCCTTTCCCGTTGTCACTTGCAGATAGTCGAGCTTAACGCTACGGTTGGATGCGGTGTCTGCACCGGCAAGCATCAACACGTCGTCATCGGTGATTTCCTTTTTCTTGTCGGCCAACTTCAAGAATGCCTGATAAATGTTATCGAGCTTCTTCTCATCCTCCACATCCACGCCATTTACCTGCAAGCGGTATTTCAGTGCGGCGCGTCCCGATCGTGCCGTCAATACAATTTCGTTGTTGTCCAGCCCGATGTCTTTCGGATTGATGATTTCGTAAGTCTGTACATTCTTCAACACACCGTCTTGATGGATACCACTGGAATGTGCAAACGCATTTCGTCCCACTATGGCCTTGTTGGGCTGCACGGGCATATTCATCAGCGACGACACCATGCGCGACAGCGGATAAATCTTGTTGGTGTTGATATTAGTGTCTATGTTGAGATGCTTGTGACACTTCAACGTCATGGCAATCTCTTCCAAAGAAGTGTTGCCGGCACGCTCGCCAATACCGTTAATGGTTACTTCCACCTGTCGGGCACCTGCCAACACACCGCTCAGCGTGTTGGCAGTGGCCATGCCGAGATCGTTGTGGCAATGGGTCGAAAGGATGGCATTATCCACGTTGTCCACGTGCTCCATCAGATATTTAATCTTTTCGGCGTATTCATGAGGCAGGCAATAGCCCGTAGTGTCGGGTATATTGACTACCGTAGCACCGGCCTTAATCACCGCCTCTACAACCTGAGCCAGGTATTCATTGTCCGTACGGCCGGCATCCTCAGCGTAGAACTCCACATCCTCCACATATTTCTTGGCGTATTTCACGGCTCTGACGGCACGCTCGATAATCTCCTCACGTGTAGAGCCAAACTTGTATTTGATATGCCAATCGCTCGTTCCGATACCGGTGTGTATGCGCTTGTGCTTGGCGTATTGTAGGGATTCCGCAGCCACGTCAATATCTTTTTCGACTGCGCGCGTCAAGGCGCAGATGCTGGGCCAGGTCACAGCCTTAGAAATTTCAACCACTGAATTGAAATCGCCGGGCGAGGAAATGGGGAAGCCGGCCTCTATAACGTCTACCCCAAGCAGCTCCAACTGTTTAGCAACTTCGATTTTTTCTACCGTGTTCAGCTGGCAACCGGGCACCTGTTCGCCATCGCGGAGCGTTGTGTCAAAAATGTAGATTCTCTCACTCATAATTAATATTTTATCCTACCAAAACAAAAAAGCCTTCCCACTGACGGAAGTGGAAAGGCTCTATTTTATATTTTTATGTTAGCTATGCGCACATACCTTCTCACTCCCGACCACCGGATGCAGTCGAATAATAATGGAAATGATAAGGCTGTTTAGTGCAAACATCTTGTTCTGTTTATCAATTTGAGTGCAAAGATAATACTTTTACACAATACCGGCAAACAATTTATTACTTTTATATCTGCTTTTCTTTTAAAACAACAGTATTTGACTCATATTTGTTTAAAATGTGCTTTAGAATGGCACACCGCCGAACGGATCATCATCATCCTGATTCATGCGCGAGCCGACAATCTCTCCTCCCCCAAGGGCAGAAGGCAACGGAGAGAGCATGGCATCCTCCGGATTGGCAAAACGCGTGTATTGTCCTTGGAAAGACAGCAACACATCACCCGTCGCACCCTTACGATGCTTGGCAATGATAATCTGTGCCTTGCCTCTGAGGTCGTTGCCCTTCTCATCCTCCAACAAATGATAGTATTCCGGACGGTGAACAAACATCACCATGTCGGCATCCTGTTCGATGGCTCCCGACTCGCGGAGGTCGCTCAGTTGCGGGCGCTTTCCCTCCAGTCCCTCACGGTTTTCCACCGTACGATTCAGCTGTGACAGGGCCAGAATAGGGATATCCAACTCTTTCGCCAACCCCTTCAGCGAGCGCGATATGGTCGAAACCTCCTCCTGACGGTTGCCAAAACGCATACCGTTGGCGTTCATCAGCTGCAGGTAGTCAATCATGATTGCCTTCACACCCTTTTCCCTGACGAGGCGCCGGGCCTTGGTGCGAAGCTCGAAGATAGACATTCCCGGTGTGTCGTCTATATAAATAGGTGCTCCGGTCAGTTTAGCTAAGTTCTTGTCCAGCCGTTCCCATTCATCGCGTGCGAGTTGTCCGTTCATAATCTTCTTGCCCTCTATCTCGCACACATTCGAAATCAACCGATTGACCAGCTGCACGTTGTTCATCTCCAACGAGAAAAACGCGATGGGCTCATGATAGTCCACTGCAATGTTCTTGGCGATGGAAAGGGCAAACGAAGTCTTACCCATCGCAGGGCGTCCGGCAATGATTATCAAATCACTCTTCTGCCATCCGGAGGTAATGTCGTCCAACTTGGTGAAGCCGGAAGGAATGCCCGTGAGCCCATCAGAATTAGCCGACGCTTTCTGGAGAATGTCCACAGCCTGCCGAATCACCGGGTCGATCTGCGTGTACTCCTGCCGCATATTCTTCTGCGACAGTTCGAAAAGGTTGCCTTCGGCTTCCTGCATCAGTTCATCAACGTCCACCGTGGCATCAAAGGCCTTAGTCTCAATAACGCTGGCAAACGAGATGAGCTGGCGGGCAAGATACTTTTGCTGCAATATCTTAGCATGATATTCAATGTGTGCCGACGAAGCCACCTGCGAAGCAAGGTCTACCACATAAGGGGCACCGCCCACATCGTCGAGCGTTCCCTCCTTCTGCAGTTCGTTGGTCACCGTCATGATGTCCACCGGACTCTCGTTGATGTTCAGCGTCTGAATGGCAGTATATATCTTCTGATGACTCGGCTCATAGAACGTTTCGGGACGGACAATCTCACCAATCACCGAGAAAGCGTCCCTGTCTATCATCAAGGCACCCAGCACCACTTTTTCCACATCCACCGCCTGGGGCTGCATGTGGGCGTATGTTGGGTCTATAGGAGCAGAGGTCTTGCTACGCGCTCTGCCCTTGTAGGTTGTTTTTTTTGTTTCCGACATAATCGTTATGGTTGTAACCGCAAATTTACTAAAAATACTTCAATGTAGGCTTTAATCATCAAAAAAAACTGATTATCGCGCCAAAGTACCTAATTTTTCATTACATTTGCAATAACTAATACATCTATGCTATGCTCATATTTCCCTGTGCTAAAATAAACTTGGGTCTCAACATCATTTCCAAGCGCGAAGACGGGTATCACAATCTCGAAACCGTGTTCTATCCCATACCGCTGACCGATACGCTTGAAATCAAACTCATGGACGCTGACTTTCCTTCCGAAACGCCATGCGACCTCAAAGTAACGGGTAATGCCGTAGACTGTGACGAGCAAGACAATCTCGTGGTCAAGGCCTATCATCTGCTGGCCCGCGATTTTGCCCTACCCCGCATCCACACCCATCTGGTGAAACGGATTCCCTCACAGGCGGGATTGGGAGGCGGATCGGCCGACGGTGCCTTCATGATTCGTCTGCTCGATGAGCGTTTCCGTCTCAACATCGGCATTGCCGAGATGGAGCGATATGCTGCCCGTCTCGGCTCCGACTGTCCGTTCTTCATCACCGCTGAGCCGGCGTATGCAACGGGACGGGGCGAAATTTTAGAGCCGGCTGATGGCCCACAGGGAAATCTTTGCGGTTATCATATAGGCGTGGTGAAGCCCGACATCGCCGTCTCCACCCGCGAAGCCTATGCCCGCATCGCGTGCCGCAAGCCTGAAAAAAACTGTCGCGACATCGTGAGGCAGCCCATAGAAACATGGAAAAACGAACTGAAAAACGACTTTGAGCTTCCTGTTTTCGAAGCCCATCCGCAGCTGGCCGACATCAAGCAACGCCTCTATGGGCTCGGTGCCGTATATGCACAGATGAGTGGAAGCGGCAGCGCCGTCTTCGGCATTTTCAGAAGCGCGCCTCAACAGTTGGCAGAAGCGTTCAGCGATTGTTACACTTTTTGCGGAAAGCTCCAATGACCGACGATTCCGAAGAGCTCTTTCCGATAGTCGATGCAGACGGCAACGTGTTAGGACAAACCACACGCGGCAAAGCCCACGACGGCAGCCGCGTGCTGCATCCCGTCGTGCATCTCCATCTGTTCAACAGCAAAGGGGAACTCTACCTGCAGCGCCGACCCCAATGGAAAGACATTCAGCCGGGCAAATGGGACACGGCCTGCGGAGGACACATGGACTACGGCGAAACCGTTGAACAGGCCCTGCGACGCGAGGTGAACGAAGAACTCGGCGTGACCGACTACACGCCGCAATTCCTCATGCATTATGTGTTCGACAGCAAGCGCGAGCGCGAACTGGTGTGGGTTTTCTCCACCGTCTACAACGGGCCCGTGACGCCCAACAGCCACGAGTTGGACGGCGGACGTTTTTGGTCCCAAGCCGAACTCCTGCGCAACATGGGGAAGGGCGTGTTTACCCCAAACTTTGAAAGCGAATACCTCAAACTCCTGTCGAGCAAAGCCATTCCCTGACCATCGCGACTGTATATTCCGTGTTCGTGAGCACATCCTATGCGCTCGGTCGCAGTGCGCCCTCCCCACTGTCGGACGCCTGTGGGCAACGCCCATAAAGTTTTGAAACAGTTTGACAAAAGGGTGCTTAAATTTCGCGTATTTGAAAACGAAAATAGGAATGCGCAATATACGCGAAATTTGGCGCGTTTTATCAATCCCCTGACTATCAACGAAATACAAACAAACGCGTCTTTTTTCACATTTCTCCGCTACCCAAACCCATGCGATTGACTATGTAACGGCCGTGCGGTTGAGCCTTCATCGCTGCGCGGTGAGGGCTTAGTCGCACGGTCATTAGGGCTTTATCACAGCACCGTTGAAGCCCAACCGCAACTCCCCATTGATTTTCTCATCCTCCCAATAAAGAATTGTTTACAAAAAACCGGAATTGATGTGCTGGAACAAACAAAAATGCACACCGTTTTATAGTGAAGTTTTCTTGACACATCATGATGTTCTTCCTGCCCGCATACCATCACCCTGCAACAGTTCCCGCCGTTGCCAAATCAGATGTCTCGCATGGCTACTCTTCCAAATCCACCACATATCGAAAAGGGATGCGCAGTTTGTCCTCCGATGTGCCCACCTCCAACAACCGTTCGTATTCAAGAATTTTCAGCAACCGTCCCGTCACCTTGACATACCGACCGCCTGCCTTACGACTGTCAGGCTGAAAATAGGTCACGACGATCTGTGGCTGCTCTGCAAGCCTTGACCGAAGCTCCGCCATCCTGCGGTTGAGAATTTCCAGTCGGTCGGCAGCCGGCTCCCTAAACTCCTGCGTTGTCCTTGCGGCCTCACGGATAGCTGCCGCGTGTCCCGTGAGCGCGGCAAACGGTGCAAACTGGGCCGCACGCTTATACATAGGCATCTGCGGATGACGCTTGGAAACGTGATGGGGAAGATTGATAATGTCGTCGTAGTTGAGATCCATCATACACCATAAATAATACGTGAGGTAAGGAAAGTACAGCTTAGGAAATATATAACAGTCATACTCTCGCTTTCTTTGTCTTTGGTAATCCTTGTTTTTCTCCCGTATAACCTTTTGATTTTCATACACAAAAGTACAAAACATAAGTGAAACAGCCAATTTTTCAAGCGCTTTCTTATCCTGAAATGGCATTCAAGTGGGGAAAAAGCGACTGAAAAAACTAAGCCGATTATTGCCGGGAACCAATACAGCAACAGACAATAGATAAGGACATAAACCGTAATCGAGTTATTCGCTGTTCATAAAAAGATTGAGCATAATTTTTGATGAATACGAAAGGTTTTCTTGCGAGAAAGCTGTAACTTTGTGATTGATATCCAATTCGCTGAATACCAAATGACAGATAAATCTATCGATAAACTGACGATGCGTTACAGTCGTCTTGGAACAAGTCCGGTTACATAAATAACAGCATGCCGACGAAACCGTCCAATAAAAAGAAAATGACAGAAATACGAATATATCAAAGCCTGCGAAAAAACATGCTTTGGGCTATCCTATGCTTTGTTTGTGCCTCAGGCGGATATTTTATTCTCACGGATGCCAGTACAAGCTGGCCAACAAAAGTATTTGGCGGCGGATTGGGAATTATATTCTTCGGCGGTGGCGGATTGTTTCTCATTCTATCAACCGTCTATAACCGAATTCGTCAAATTCCGCTTATAATAATCCATGAAGATAGACTGGAATTATACATACAGGTCAAGGGAACCTATCATACCATCTATTTTACGGATGTAAAGCGTTTCCGATTAATAAAAATCCAATCTACCAAACTGATTGCCGTTGATTATAAGGTAACGTCATTGATACATAAGATAGAGAAATCGTCGGCTTTTAAGCAGCGTATGATGACATTCAATTTCGATGTGACCGGAGCAATTGAAAGCCTTCTTGCTGATAATCTGACTATGAACGGGAAAAAGATATGTGACATATTAAACGAACACTTGAATAAAAATGTATGAATAGGCAATAGATGTTTTGGCAGGAAAAAAGAAAACGAAAAATTAATCGATAAGCCATTCGTAAATTCAATCAAGATCACACATTTTAATAACCATTTTGAAATAAAAGTCAGTAAAATGAATAGGAATATTTTTTCTGCAACAATAATCGTTATTTTCCTGTATACTGGTTGTAACAATGTTAATAACAGAAAGATGGCAGTGTTATCTCTTCGAGAACTACCGAACTTTGTGCAAGATACATTGAGGAAACTACCTGTAGATAAATATGGATGCTACCCTGATTTAATAGATTTTACAAATAAATTTCATTATAGAAGTACAACTATAGGGCCTTGGCAACACAAACAGGTCCTAACAGATTCCATAAATCAGGTTTCCTACTCATTCTCTTATGATACTCCCCGACCATTTATTGTCACTTCAACATTTATTGCTTTTCCAATGACTTATGTTAATTCTCTAAATATTTTTAAATTGGATACATTGTCTTTTAGGATTGTTTATATAGAATAATGTAATGCTACAATTAGGGGTAATAATCTAAAACAGTGGGGAGTCCTCCAAACCGAGAACTTTTCTCTTCCCGTTGACTTGATTTCCAGCATATTGCTTGCTGTTTTCAAGTATTTTTTGGAACTTTGCCATGAGGTTGTGCATAACAATGATTTTATAACCTA